>NZ_JBIBHJ010000001.1:0-696962 GCF_042956945.1 Streptomyces sp. NPDC008150
GTTGATAGGCCGGATATGGAAGCCAGGTAACTGGTGGAGTTGACCGGTACTAATAGGCCGAGGGCTTGTCCTCAGTTGCTCGCGTCCACTGTGTTGGTTCTGAAACCACGAACAACCGTCGTAGCCATGTGCCACGGCTCCGGTTGACAGTTTCATAGTGTTTCGGTGGTTTTAGCGTTAGGGAAACGCCCGGTTACATTCCGAACCCGGAAGCTAAGCCTTTCAGCGCCGATGGTACTGCAGGGGGGACCCTGTGGGAGAGTAGGACGCCGCCGAACAATTTTTATGGGAGAGCCCCACACCGTATGGTGTGGGGCTCTTTCGCATTTCCGGGCCTCTGCACTCAGCTGAATTTGGAGAATGCAGAGGCCCGGAAACGTCGAGTTGTCAGAGGCGTCCAGCGGCTTTGAGCGCGAGGTAGGCGTCCGCGAGGGCCGGTGCGAGGTTTTCCGGGGTCTCGTCGACGACGGTGACCCCGTGCTGGCGGAGTTGTTCCGCGGTGCGGTCCCGCTCGGCGGTGGCCCGTGCCGCCGCTGCCGCCTCGTAGACCGCGTCCACTGTGCCCCGTGCCGTCGCCATGCGGTCGACGTACGGATCGGCGACTGCGGCCACCAGGACCGTGTGGCGCTGCACGAGCTGCGGCAGGACGGGGAGCAGGCCCACTTCCACCGGGGCCGCGTCCAGGGTCGTCAGGAGCACGATCAGGGAGCGGCGTGCCGCGGTGCGCAGGGCCGTCGACGTCAGGCCGCGGGCGTCGGTCTCGACGAGCTCGGGTTCCAGCCCCGCCATGGCGTCGACGAGCGAGGGCAGTACGTCGCGCGCGGAGCGGCCCTGGACGAGGGCGCGCACCCGGCGGTCGTAGGCGAGCAGGTCGACGCGGTCGCCGGCGCGTGCGGCCAGGGCGGCCAGCAGCAGAGCGGCGTCCAGGGCGGCGTCGAGGCGCGGTACGTCGCCGACCCGGCCTGCCGACGTGCGGCCGGTGTCGAGCACCACCAGGACGTGCCGGTCGCGCTCGGGGCGCCACGTGCGGACGGCCACGGAGGTGTGGCGGGCCGTGGCGCGCCAGTCGATGGAGCGGGTGTCGTCGCCGGGCACGTATTCGCGCAGGCTGTCGAACTCCGTGCCGTCGCCGCGTGTCAGCACGCTGGTGCGGCCGTCGAGTTCGCGCAGGCGGGCGAGCTTCGAGGGCAGGTGCTTGCGACTGGTGAACGGCGGCAGGACGCGGACCGTCCACGGCGCCCGGTGGGTGCCCTGCCGGGTGAACAGGCCCAGCGGCCCGTACGAGCGGATCGTGACGCGGTCGGCGGTGCGGTCCCCGCGCCGGGTGGGGCGCAGCCGTGTGGTGACACGGCGGCGTTCGCCGGGCGGCACCGTCAGGTCGTGCCGGGACGCCGCGGTCTCGGTGCCGGGCTGCCAGCTGCTCGGCGGCCAGGCGTCGCGCACGCGCGCGCGAAGGGGGCGACGGGAGGGGTTCGTGACGGTGAGGGTGACGTCGGCGCTTTCGCCGAGGCGTACCGAGGTGTCGCCGGAGCGCGTCAGGCCGAGCCGGCGGACCGGGGCCGCGAGCGCCCAGTCGCAGGCGCAGGCCGCCGCGAGGGTGCCGTTGACGGCCAGGATGCCGCTCCAGCCGGGGTCCCAGATGCCGACGGGAAGGGAACCCACGGCGGCCAGGAGCGCGGCGCGTCCGGTGAACGCCATCAGCGGGGGACCGGCACGTGGTTGAGGACGGACCGGACGACGGCGTCGGCCGTGACCCCCTCCATCTCGGCCTCCGGACGGAGCTGCACGCGGTGCCGGAGCGCGGGGAGGGCCAAGGCCTTCACGTCGTCGGGGATGACGTAGTCGCGTCCGGTCAGCCATGCCCAGGCGCGGGCCGTCGCGAGGAGCGCGGTCGCGCCGCGGGGCGACACGCCGAGCGACAGGGACGGCGACTCGCGGGTGGCGCGGCAGATGTCGACGACGTACGCGGTGATCTCGGGGGAGACCTTCGTGGCGGCGACCGCGTCGCGGGCGGCCTCCAGGTCGGCGGCGCCGGCCACCGGGCGGATGCCGGCGGCGCGCAGGTCGCGTGGGTCGAAGCCCTGCGCGTGGCGGGTGAGGACGCCGATCTCCTCCTCGCGGGAGGGCAGCGGGATCGTCAGCTTGAGCAGGAAGCGGTCGAGCTGGGCCTCGGGCAGGGGGTACGTCCCCTCGTACTCGACGGGGTTCTGTGTCGCGGCGACCAGGAACGGCTCGGGGAGCGGGCGCGGGGTGCCGTCGACGGTGACCTGGCGCTCCTCCATGGCCTCCAGGAGGGACGACTGGGTCTTCGGCGGAGTGCGGTTGATCTCGTCCGCGAGGAGCAGGTTGGTGAAGACCGGGCCCGGCTGGAAGGAGAACTCGGCGCTGCGGGTGTCGTAGACCAGGGAGCCGGTGACGTCGCTCGGCATCAGGTCGGGGGTGAACTGGACGCGCTTGGTGTCCAGGTCCAGGGCGGACGCCAGCGCGCGGACCAGGAGGGTCTTGGCGACGCCGGGGACGCCTTCGAGCAGGACGTGTCCGCGGCACAGCAGGGCGACGACGAGGCCGGTGACGGCGGGGTCCTGGCCGACCACGGCTTTGCCGATCTCGGTGCGCAGGGACTCCAGCGAGGCCCGTGCGCGGGCCGGGTCCGCGGTGCCCCCGGCGTTGTCAGTGGTCGGGTCCATCATGGACGGCGTACCTCTCTTTCGAGGGCGTCGAGTCGGTCGGCGAGGGAGACGAGGGCCGCGTCGTCGCGGGGCGGCGGTCCGAAGAGCAGGGCGTGCAGGGGCTGTTCGCCGCCGGTGACGCGGGCGGCGAGCGCGGGCAGCAGTGCCTCGGGGCTGTCTGCCCGGGAGGCGGGGAGGCCCAGGAGCCGGGCCAGTCGGGTGCGGGTCGCGGAGCGCAGGGCGTCGGCGCCGCGGTCGCGTGCCCTGACCTTGCGGTAGAGGCGGGCGCGGCCCTCCGCGGTCTCGGACGCGCGGACGGCCACGGGGAGGGCCTCGGCGACGAGCGGCCCGAGCCTGCGGGCCCGCCACAGGGCGGCGACCGCCGCGGCGACGAGGAGTTGCAGCGTGCCCCACAGCCAGCCCGGGGGGATCAGGTCGAAGAAGCCGCCGCCGCTGTCGGTGGCCGTGTCGTCGGAGAGCGAGGGGAGGTACCAGACCACATGGGGCCGGGAGCCGAGCAGTTGGAGGGCGAGCGAGGCGTTGCCATGCTCGTCGAGGTGGCTGTTGAGGAGGATGCCGGGCGATCCGACGACGACCGTGTCGCCGTGTCCGGCCGCCGTGGGCAGGCGCACGAGGGTGGGCAGTCCGTCGCTCGGGTAGCAGACGTCGGCGGTGGGGTCGGCGACGGTGTAGCGGATGCCGCCGGTGTCGGCGTCGCCGGCGCGGACCGCGGCGGGCAGGGTGCAGTCGGCCGCGAGCGTCGTCCCGGCGGCGGGCAGCGGGTCCGCGGTGAGCCCCGGGGCGAGCCGTCCGACGGAGGGGACGTCCGGCGCGACGAGGACGGTCCGGCCGCCCGAGCCCGCGGTCGCGGCGCGCAGCCGTCGCTGCTGGGCGGGTGTCAGCAGGTCGGGCACGGCGACCAGGAGCGTGGTGTCCGGACCGGCGGCGGCGCGGGCGCCGGCCAGGGTGCCGACGACGCGGGTGGAGACGCCGCGGTCGGCGAGGAGTTCGGCGACCGCGCGGCTGCCCGCGGGGTCGGCGGAGCGCGGGTCGAGGCTGCCGTGCCGGGCGGTGGACCGGACGGCGGCGATCGCGACGGCGGCGACCAGGAGCAGGACGGCGCCGAGCAGCACCCCGCGCGAACGGGTCCACACCTGGCGGGTGGTGGGCGACGTCGAGGTGGGGGCGGCGGCCGGGAGCGTGGCCTCGGTGGTCATCCGGTGCCTCCCGGGCCCGCGGCGCGGGGCGCGCCGGGAGCGACGGGCTCGGGCCGCGTGCGCGCCAGGTCGTCGTCGAGGGCGGCGAGTTCGCGGTACGCGGGCTCGTCGGCGCGGCGGCCGCCGTACGTGACGGCGTCGAACTGCCGGGCGGCCGCGAGGAGCCGGGCGGTGTGCGCCGGCAGGGAGCGGCCCGCGTCGGCGGCCGCCTCGTCGGCGGTGCGGCCGGGGCGGACGTCGAGCAGCGCGCGTTCCTCCAGCGAGCGCACCACGGCCCGCATGCGTTCCTGGACAGCCTGGCTCCAGTGGCCCTGGGCGGCGTGCTCCTCGGCGGCGGCCCGGTGCTCGGCGGCGCTGCGGGGGCGGTCGTCGAACAGGGCGGGGGCCGGGCGCGACAGGCGGCGCGGGGTGCCCAGGCGCCACCACAAGGCGGCCACCGCGGCGACGACCACCAGCGCCACGACGACGAGTCCGAGGGTGCCGCCGGGGGTCGCGGAGACGTTGTCGAACAGCCCGGCGATCCAGTTCCAGAGGCCGTCGACGGCCCGGCGGAAGAGGCTGGGGTCGTTCTCGTGGTACATCCGCTCGGACAGTTCCCGGCGGGCGGCCTCCCGGGCGGGGTCGCGCGGGACGGTCACCGGCGGTCCGGCGTCCGCGCGCGCCGAGGCCCGCACGGTCGCCGTCCGCACGGCGGTGCCGTGGGCGCGCAGCAGGGCCCGCAGGGCCGCGTCGGATATGTGCGGCTGTGTCGGCACCGCTGTGAGAACTCCCCCCGCCCGGTACATCGCGTCAGTTGCCGGGGCCTGCCCCGGTGTTGTTCGTACCGTAGTCCTGGACACCGGCGGCGCGCGCCAGTTCGAGATCAAGAGCTTCGCGACGGATGCGCTGGTCGACGTAGAGGAGCACGGAGACTCCCGCCGTGACCGGGAACGTGATCATCGAGCCGATGACCGAACCGACCCCGCTGATCACCAGGAAGGTCCAGCCGAAGTCGCCGCCGGAGGCGGTGCCGAACAGGTCGCCCCCGCCGTCGCCGCCGACGAGCATCGCGATCACGGTGAACGGGATGACGACGATCGACGCGACGATGTTCGCGATGAGGGTGGCGAGGAGCTGGATGCCGAAGATCCGCCACCAGGAGCCGCGCACCAGCTTCACCGAGCGGGTCAGCGCCTTGGCGATGCCCTGCTTCTCCAGCATCAGCGCGGGCGAGGCGAGCGAGAAGCGGATCGCCAGCCAGCCGGCGACGACGAGACCGGCGAGGCCGCCGAGCACGGCCAGGGCGGTGCCGCCCGCGGAGGCCCCGAGGACGGCCACGAGGATGCCGGGCAGCGAGCCGACGGCGGGCAGCGCGACCACGACGAGCAGCAGCAGGACGACCAGGCCGAACAGCCTGGGCAGTTGGGGCCGGGCGTCGCGCCACGCCTCGCCCGTGGAGACGCTGCGACCGAGTACGGCGCGGCTGGTGACGGTGGTGAGCAGGGCCGTCGCGAAGATCGTGCCGATCATGGCGACGATGCCCACCACGCCGGAGCTGACCAGCGTCCGGCCCAGGGCGCGGTAGAGCTCGGACAGGGAGGCGTCCGGGTCGTTCAGCGCGTCCGTGCCGGTGCTCTCGTCGAGGACGAGGCCGCGCAGCAGGACGACGACGATCTCCGTGACGACCGCGACGGTGAGGGAGATGCCGAGGACGGTGCGCCAGTACGTGCGCATGGTGGACACCGCGCCGTCGAGGATCTCGCCGACGCCGAGGGGGCGCAGCGGGATCACACCGGGCTTCGCGGCCGGGGGCGGTCCGCCCCAGCCGTTGCCCCATCCGTTGCCCCAGCCGGCGGGCGGCGGGTAGCCCCCCGGGCCGGCGGGAGGGCGGTGCCCCCAGCCCTGCGGGGGCGGCGGCGCCTGTCCCGGAACGGGCGGGCCCGTGGGCGCGGACCACTGGCCGGGGACGGGCGGGGGCTGCTTGCCCGCCCAGCCGGGACCCGCGCTCGCGGCGTCGGGTCCGGCCGTGCCGGCGTCCGTGGGCGGTGCCGTGCCGTCGGGGCGGGCGGCCGGCTCACCGGGGGCGGGCTCCCGTCCGTCGGACGGGGCGGATCCGGGCGACGCCCAGCCCGGAGTGTCGTTCATCGTCGCTCCTTCACGGTGCCCTTCCGCGCTCGCGGCGGCGGGTTGGCAGACATCGTGCCACGGGGCGGGTCCGGGGTGACCGGGCAAGGGGGGAGCCGTGCCTGTTCGCGCACGGCTTCCGGCACACCTTCAATTGTCCGGCGGGTACGGGGCAGACTGACGCCATGGCTGACCAGTACGCGCAACCCCGCGAGGACAACCGGCCGACCGAGATCCCGGCCATCCGCTGGGACGAACCCCCCGAGGGACCCGTGGTGGTCCTCCTCGACCAGACCAGGCTGCCCACCGAGGAGGTCGAGTGGGTGTGCACGGACGCGTCCGCCCTCGTGGAGGCGATCCGCTCGCTCGCCGTGCGCGGGGCCCCGCTGCTCGGCATCGCCGGGGCCTACGGCGTCGCGCTGGCCGCGGCCCGCGGCTTCGACGTGGACGACGCCGCCGCGGCGCTCTCGGGCGCCCGGCCCACGGCGGTCAACCTCTCCGTGGGCGTGCGCCGGGCGCTGGCGGCGTACCGGGGGGCGCTGTCCGCCGGGCAGGGCGACGCGCGGGCCGCCGCGGCCGCCCTGGACGCGGCGCGGCTGCTGCACCGGGAGGACGCCGAGGCCAGCGCCCGCATGGCGGGGCACGGGCTGGCGCTGCTGGACGAGCTGGTGCCGGGCGGCGGATTCCGCGTGCTGACGCACTGCAACACCGGCGCGCTGGTCTCCGGCGGCGAGGGCACGGCGTTCGCGGTGGCCCTCGCGGCGCACCGCGCGGGGCAGCTGAGACGGCTGTGGGTGGACGAAACGCGCCCGATGCTGCAAGGTGCTCGCCTGACGGCGTACGAGGCGGCGCGCAACGCGATGGCGTACACCTTGCTCACCGACAACGCGGCGGGTTCGCTGTTCGCGGCGGGGGAGGTGGACGCGGTGCTGATCGGCGCGGACCGGATCGCGGCGGACGGCTCGGTGGCGAACAAGGTGGGGAGCTATCCGCTGGCCGTGCTGGCCCGCTACCACCATGTGCCGTTCATCGTGGTGGCCCCGTTGACGACGCTGGATCCGGCGACCCCGGACGGCGCGTCCATCGAGGTGGAGCAGCGCCCCGGACACGAAGTGACCGAGGTCACAGCACCACAGGTTTCGGCCACCGGAGGAGGCGGCGGGATTCCGGTCGCACCCCTCGGAACCCAGGCGTACAACCCGGCGTTCGACGTGACCCCGCCGGAACTGATCACTGCGATCGTCACCGAGGAAGGTGTCGTTTCGCCCGTGACGGCCGATGCTCTGACCGAGCTGTGTGCCAGGTCACGACAGGTAACGATTAGCTAATGGGATGATGTCGTTATGAAGGGACGAGTCCTTGTCGTCGACGACGACAGCGCACTGGCCGAGATGCTCGGCATCGTGCTGCGTGGTGAAGGTTTTGAGCCGTCTTTTGTAGCCGACGGCGACAAGGCGCTGGCCGCTTTCCGTGAGTCCAAGCCCGATCTGGTGCTTCTCGACCTGATGCTGCCCGGACGGGACGGCATCGACGTGTGCCGCCTCATCCGGGCGGAGTCGGGTGTGCCGATCGTGATGCTCACGGCCAAGAGCGACACCGTCGACGTCGTCGTGGGCCTGGAATCGGGTGCCGACGACTACATCGTGAAGCCGTTCAAGCCGAAGGAGCTGGTGGCCCGTATCCGGGCGCGGCTGCGGAGGTCCGAGGAGCCGGCGCCGGAGCAGCTCACCATCGGTGACCTGGTCATCGACGTCGCCGGTCACTCCGTGAAGCGGGACGGGCAGTCGATCGCGCTGACCCCGCTGGAGTTCGACCTGCTGGTGGCGCTGGCGCGCAAGCCGTGGCAGGTGTTCACGCGTGAGGTCCTGCTCGAACAGGTGTGGGGCTACCGGCACGCGGCGGACACCCGGCTGGTGAACGTGCACGTGCAGCGGCTGCGGTCCAAGGTCGAGAAGGATCCGGAGCGTCCGGAGATCGTGGTGACCGTCCGTGGTGTCGGTTACAAGGCGGGACCGAGCTGACATGTCGGAAGACAGTGCCGCTTCGGCCCCCGGACCGTCCGGGACCCGCGCGGAGCGGCCTGTCGGCCCGAAGCGGGCGGGTTCCCGCTGGGAACGCCTCCTGGAGGGCGGTCTGCTCCGGGGCGGCGTCCAGGGCAGCCCCGTACTGCGGCTCTTCGTGCGCTGGGTGCGCCGCCCGCTGCTGCCCGTCATGCGGTTGTGGCGGCGCAACATCCAGCTCAAGGTCGTCGTCACGACCCTGCTGATGTCGCTCGGCGTGGTCCTGCTGCTGGGCTTCGTCGTCATCGGCCAGGTCCGCAACGGGCTCCTCGACGCCAAGGTCAAAGCGTCGCAGAGCCAGGCGACCGGCGGTTTCGCCGTGGCCAAGCAGAAGGCCGACGAGGGCACGGCCGCGACCGGTGACGACGGTTCCGTCGGCTCCGGCGTGGACGGGCGCTCCACGCAGAACGTCATCCAGTGGATGAGCGACCTCGTGTCGTCCCTCTCCAGCGGCGGCCAGGGCGCCTTCGACGTGGTGACGCTCCCCGCGGGCGACGACAGCGCCGGCGGCCGCGGTCCGCGCGCCTCCGGCGGCGTGGACCCCACGGCGAGCATCCCCGAGGACCTGCGCGCCCGCGTCGACCGCAACACCGTGGCCGCGCAGAGCTACACCCGCGTCACCTACAGCACCGGCAAGGGCTCCCAGCCCGGCCTGGTCATCGGCAAGCAGGTCAACGACCCGAACGGCGACCCCTACCAGCTCTACTACCTCTTCCCGCTCACCCAGGAGGAGAAGTCGCTGAGCCTGGTCAAGGGGACGCTCGCGACGGCCGGGCTGTTCGTCGTGGTGCTGCTCGGCGCGATCGCGTGGCTCGTGGTGCGCCAGGTCGTCACGCCCGTGCGAATGGCCGCCGGGATCGCCGAGCGGCTGTCCGCGGGACGCCTCCAGGAGCGCATGAAGGTCACCGGCGAGGACGACATCGCGCGGCTCGGCGAGGCCTTCAACAAGATGGCGCAGAACCTCCAGGTGAAGATCCAGCAGCTGGAGGGCCTCTCCCGGATGCAGCGCCGGTTCGTCTCGGACGTCTCGCACGAACTGCGCACACCGCTGACGACCGTGCGGATGGCCGCCGACGTCATCCACGAGGCGCGCGCGGACTTCGACCCGGTCACCGCGCGCTCCGCCGAACTGCTCGCCGACCAGCTCGACCGCTTCGAGTCGCTCCTCGCCGACCTGCTGGAGATCAGCCGCTTCGACGCCGGCGCGGCCGCCCTGGAGGCCGAGCCGATAGACCTGCGGGACGTGGTGCGGCGCGTCGTCACCGGCGCCGAACCGCTCGCCGAACGCAAAGGCACGCGCGTACGCGTCGTCGGCGACCAGCAGCCGGTGGTGGCCGAGGCGGACGCCCGCCGGGTGGAGCGCGTGCTGCGCAACCTGGTCGTCAACGCCGTCGAGCACGGCGAGGGCCGGGACGTCGTCGTGAGGCTCGCCTCGGCGGGCGGCGCCGTCGCGGTGGCCGTGCGCGACTACGGCGTCGGGCTCAAGCCCGGCGAGGCCACCCGCGTCTTCAGCCGCTTCTGGCGCGCGGACCCGGCACGCGCGCGGACGACGGGCGGTACGGGCCTCGGCCTGTCCATCGCCCTGGAGGACGCGCGACTGCACGGCGGCTGGCTCCAGGCATGGGGGGAGCCGGGCGGCGGCTCGCAGTTCCGGCTGACGCTGCCGCGCACCGCCGACGAGCCGCTGCGCGGGTCGCCGATACCCCTGGAGCCCAAGGACGCCAGGCGCGCCCGCGGACACGACGGGAACGGCGGCCGGGGCGGCCCGGTCAAGACGGCCACGGTGCCGATGCAGCAGAGCGGCGAGACACCGCCGTCGCGGGACCCCATAGCGTCCCGCACGGCCGCGGCGGCGCCCACGGCCGACCCGACGGCGCTGCCCGGCAGCGGCGCGCGCGTGGTGCCGCGGCCCGCGTCGGGCACCCGGCGCCCCGAGGAGCCGCAGGGCGCCGACCCGGCGCGGCACGGGGCTCCCGGGGGCACGGCGCACCGCGGGGGGCAGGACGGGCCGGACGAGCAAGGGGAGGCATTCCGTGGGCGCTGAGCGCGAGGGGGGCGCCCGGCGACGGCCGGGACGCGCGATGGCGTACGCCGCCTGCGGGGTGGTCCTGCTGGCGGGCTGCGCGTCCATGCCGGACAGCGGCGACCTGCGCGACGTCGAGTCCACTCCGCGCCAGGAGACCCAGGTACGGGTCTTCGCGATGCCGCCCCGGGAGGACGCCCCGCCCTCGGAGATAGTCCAGGGCTTCCTGGAGGCGGTGACCAGCGACGACCCGAACTACGCGACCGCGCGCCAGTACCTGACGGAGAGCGGGTCGAAGCTGTGGCGGCCCGAGTCGGCGACGACGGTGCTCGCGGACGGGCCGGAGGTCAAGGTCCCGGCGGGCGAGCGGCAGGACCGGCAGGACGGCCGGTCGGGCAGCGGTTCCTACGGCTTCGAACTGTCCGGCACCCGGGTCGCCACGGTGGACGACCACCAGTCGTACACGGCGGCCGACGGGGTCTACCGGGCGCCCGTCCACCTCGTCCAGGACAAGAAGACCCACCAGTGGCGCATCGACACGCTGCCGCAGGGGATCGTGGTCGGCAAGTCCGACTTCCAGCGCAACTACATGTCCGTCAACAAGTACTTCTTCGCCTCCGGGGACACCGGCGGCCAGCCGACGGCCGTCGCCGACCCGGTCTACGTGCGCAGGCGGGTCGACCCGATGACGCAGATGGTGCGGTCCCTGCTGGAAGGGCCCACGAGCTGGCTCGACCCGGTGGTGCGCAGCAGCTTCCCGACCGGGACGGCGCTGAAGAAGGGCGTCACGTCGCTCGCGCCCGACGACCAGAACAAGCTCACGATCCCGCTGAACGCGAAGGCGTCCCGGGTGAGCACGAAGAAGTGCGACGAGATGGCGACGCAGATCCTGTTCACCCTGCAGAACCTCTCGCCGGCCGTGGACGAGGTCGAGCTCCAGCGGTCGAACGGCACCCAGCTCTGCGTGCTCGGCGCGGACGACGCGGAGGTCGTCGCCTCGCACGGCGCCGTCAAGCGGCCCGAGTACGTGTACTACCTCGACTCCAAGCACCGGGTCGTCCGGATGGCCGGCGGTGTCTCCGGTACGCACGCGGACCCGGTGCCCGGCGAACTCGGCACCGGGGACGTCGAGTTGCAGTCCGTCGCGGTGGCACGCGACGAGCACACCGCGGCGGGGGTGAGCCTCGACGGCAAGCAGTTGTACGTCGGTTCGCTGGTCTCGGGGGGCTCGCTCGGCGACCCGGTGCTCACCAGCGCGGGCAAGGACGCCGACGACCGCCTGACGACGCCCAGTTGGGACGCGCGGGGCGACCTGTGGGTAGCCGACCGGGATCCCGCGAGGCCGAGGCTGCTGATGCTCAAGCAGGGCGCGGGCGACCCGGTCGAGATCAAGGTCGCGGGACTGGACGGACGGATCGACGCGGTACGCGTGGCGGCCGACGGCGTGCGGATCGCGCTCGTGGTGGAGAAGGGCGGCAAGCGCTCCCTGTTCATCGGCCGGATAGACCGCGACGAGACGAACGACCAGGCCGTCGAGGTACGTGAACTGCGGTCCGCCGCACCGGACCTGGAGGACACCACGGCGATGTCGTGGGCCGGTGACAGCCGTCTCGTGGTCGTCGGCCGCGAGAAGGGCGGCGTCCAGCAGGTGCAGTACGTCCAGGTCGACGGCTCCACCCCGGAGGGCCAGGCGCCCGCCGCCCTCACCGGCGTGAAGCAGATCGCCGCGTCCGAGGACGAGCGGCTGCCGCTGGTGGCCTACTCGGAGGACGGCATCGTGCGGCTGCCCACCGGGGCGCAGTGGCAGAAGGTCGTCAAGGACGCCTCCGCGCCGGTCTACCCGGGCTGAGGGCCCCGGGCGCGGGACGCGGGCGGGACAGGACGGGGGCGGGACGAGGGCGGGCGGTCGGTCGAGGACCGCCCGCCCCCTCTTTTTGTTGCCCCGGGCACCCGGCCCCGGGTTGTCCACAGGGGGTTTTCCACAGGGGTGGCCGGACCGCTCCGGGGTGGGCACAGTCGTTGCATGCGCAGGTGGTGGCAGGACCTCAACGACCTGGTGCTTCCGACCGAGTGCGGGGGCTGCGGCAGACAGCGCGCCGTGCTCTGCGGACGGTGCCGCGCCGCTCTGCTCGGGACGCCGCCGCGCCGGGCGCGCCCCGCGCCGGAGCCGCCCGGCCTGCCCGCGGTGTACGCGGCAGCGCGGTACGGCGACGAGGTGCGCGCCGCGCTCCTGGCCCACAAGGAGCGCGGCGCGCTGGCCCTGGCCCGGCCGCTCGGCGAGGCCCTCGCGGGCGCGGTACGGGCCGGGCTGCGGGGCGCCGGCGCCGCCGGGAGCGGCCGGGAGGTGCTGCTCGTGCCGGTCCCCTCGTCCCGGGGCGCGGTGCGGGCGCGGGGACACGACCCCGCGCGCAGGATCGCCCTCGCCGCGGCGGCGCGGCTGCGCGCAACCGGCACACCGGCGGGGGTGGCGGCCGTGCTGCGGCAGCGGCGGCCCGTTGCCGACCAGTCGGGGCTGGACGCGCGCCGGCGGGCGGACAACCTCGCGGGGGCGCTGGCGGTGACCCGCGCGGGCGGCGTCCTGCTCGCGGGCGGGGGCCGGATCGTCCTCGTGGACGACCTGGTCACCACCGGTGCCTCGCTCGCGGAGGCGGCCCGTGCCGTCGGACGGCAGGTGCGGGACGGACGGGAGAGCACGGCCGTGCACGGTGATCCGGCTCCGCCTGTGTACGCGGCGGCAAGTCGGGAAGTCAGAGAGAACGAAGGTGAAGGGACGGCCCGGTCGATGGTTGAACGCAGGTGCGGTACGGCGCGTACCGCAGACGGAACGCCCGGGGCGGACGGTCCCGCGGGGCTCGGACGGGTCGTGTGCGCGGCGGTGGTCGCCGCCTCACACGCCTCCTTCGAAATAAACCGGAACTGACTGAAAAACTTCATCGTTGCAGGTAATGGACTTCCGAATTCACCTGAACGGAGGTACGCGGCAGTAGAGGGTGACGACTTACCTCCCGGCGAGATATGTTCGGTTGTACGGGAAGGCGCAGGCCAAGCCCCTCATATCCGAATGCCGTGCGGCGGTTTTCCGCAATCACCCGTGTCAGTGGGGTGTGGATCTCGCACACGGGGGATGTGGAGGTGGAAGTCACCGAGTCCGAGGCTCCGGCGCCACCGGAGCCTGGTGCGAAAGGGAGACGCTCCGCCCAGAAGCGGAGCGATCCGGGAACGGAGTTCTGCGTGGACATCGTCGTCAAGGGCCGCAAGACCGAGGTACCCGAGCGGTTCCGCAAGCACGTGGCCGACAAGCTGAAGCTGGAGAAGATCCAGAAGCTCGATGGCAAGGTGATCAGCCTGGACGTCGAGGTGTCCAAGGAGCCCAACCCCCGTCAGGCCGACCACTGCGACCGCGTCGAGATCACCCTCCGCTCGCGCGGCCCGGTGATCCGGGCCGAGGCGGCGGCCAACGACCCGTACGCGGCCCTCGACCTGGCGGCGGAGAAGCTGGGCGCCCGGCTGCGCAAGCAGCACGACAAGCGCAACACGCGCCGCGGCGCGCGTCGGCTCACGGCCGCCGAGGTGCCGGACCACGTGCCGGGCGTGGCGACCCTCGACAGCAACGGCGAGGTGCAGCACGACGAGCCGGACGAGGTGCCGACGAAGATGGTCGGCTCGCTGGAGGTGCAGGGGGACGGCCCCCTCGTCGTCCGCGAGAAGACCCACGTCGCCTCCCCGATGTCGCTCGACCAGGCGATGGAGGAGATGGAGCTGGTCGGACACGACTTCTACCTGTTCGTCGACGCGGACACCAAGGAGCCGAGCGTCGTCTACCGGCGGCACGCCTACGACTACGGCGTCATCCACCTCAGCACCGACCCGATGGTCACGCAGAGCGCGCCCCCGGCGGCCGGTGACACGTTGGGCGGCTGACCCCCGGCCCTACCGCGGACGGTGCCCCTGGAGCGCGAGTGCGCCCCCAGGGGCACCCCTGTGCGACCACCTCGTGCACCGCTCTGTCACCCCAGTGCCGTCCGGGCATGGAATCATGGCCGCAACGGCCCAACCGATGGGCTGTTGCCTTGGGTTGGCGATGGCTCAGGACCAGGCCGCAGCCTTCAGGGGGAGGAACGATGGCGGACAGCTTCGGGCCGATGCACGCCGGGAACGCCGGTGTGGGCGTCGTCGGCATGGACGCGCGGACGGACACGGACCCGGGCGCGGATCCTCCCGGCCGTGAACCGATCCGGGTACTGGTGGTGGACGATCACGCGCTCTTCCGGCGCGGGCTGGAGATCGTGCTCGCCGCGGAGGAGGACATCCAGGTCGTCGGAGAGGCCGGTGACGGCGCGGAGGCCGTCGACAAGGCCGCCGACCTGCTGCCCGACATCGTGCTGATGGACGTGCGGATGCCCAAGCGGGGCGGCATCGAGGCCTGCACCTCCATCAAGGAGGTGGCCCCCAGCGCGAAGATCATCATGCTGACGATCAGCGACGAGGAGGCCGACCTCTACGACGCGATCAAGGCGGGCGCGACCGGATATCTGCTCAAGGAGATCTCGACCGACGAGGTGGCGACGGCCATTCGCGCGGTGGCCGACGGCCAGTCGCAGATCAGCCCGTCCATGGCCTCGAAACTCCTCACCGAGTTCAAGTCGATGATCCAGCGTACGGACGAAAGGCGCCTCGTGCCGGCGCCCCGGCTGACGGACCGTGAGCTGGAAGTGCTCAAACTCGTCGCCACCGGCATGAACAACCGGGACATCGCCAAGGAGTTGTACATCTCCGAGAACACCGTGAAGAACCACGTCCGCAACATCCTGGAGAAGCTGCAACTGCATTCCAGGATGGAGGCCGTGGTGTACGCGATGCGGGAGAAGATCCTCGAAATCCGTTGAGCCGCGCGGTCGGTCCGGGTTTCCCTCAGCCGAGGAGAGCGGCGAGTTCCGCGGTGAGCGGGCCGCGCAGGGCGGGGGAGTCCACCCGCTCCACCCGGACGTTCGTGCAGTCGACCCAGCCCGCCGCCTCCACCAGTGCCTGCGCGAGCGCGGGTACGGCCCTCGGGCCGTCCAGCGTCACCTGGCGGGCGACGAGGGTGCGGCCCTCGCGGGCCGGGTCCACCCGCCCGACCAGCCTGCCGCCGGCGAGCACCGGCATCGCGAAGTAGCCGTGGACGCGCTTGGGCTTGGGGACGTATGCCTCCAGGCGGTGGCTGAAGCCGAAGATCCGTTCCGTGCGCGCCCGTTCCCACACCAGGGAGTCGAACGGGGACAGCAGCGTGGTGCGGTGCCGGCCGCGCGGGACCGTGGCCAGGGCCTCGGGGTCGGCCCACGCGGGCTTCGCCCAGCCCGCCACGGTCACCGGGACCAGACCCGAGTCGGCGATCACCGCGTCGACCTGCTCGCCCTTCAGCCGGTGGTAGTCCGCGATGTCCGCGCGGGTACCGACGCCCAGCGCCCGGCCGGCGAGCGTCACCAGGCGGCGCAGGCACTCGGTGTCGTCCAGGTCGTCGTGCAGCAGCTCCGCCGGGATCGCGCGCTCGGCCAGGTCGTACACCCGCTTCCAGCCGCGCCGCTCGACGCACACCACCTCGCCGTACATCAGGGCCCGCTCCACGGCGACCTTCGCGCCCGACCAGTCCCACCACTCGCTGGTGCGCTTCGCGCCGCCCAGCTCCGTTGCCGTGAGCGGGCCCTCGGTGCTCAGCTGCTTGACGACCTGCTCGTACACCCCGTCGGGCAGGTCGTGGTTCCAGTGCGGGCGGGCGCGGTAGGCGCGGCGGCGGAAGGCGAAGTGCGGCCACTCCTCGACGGGGAGGATGCACGCGGCGTGCGACCAGTACTCGAAGGCGTGGGTGTCCTTCCAGTACGCGTCCTCCACGGTCCTGCGGCCGACCGCGCCCAGGCGGGCGTACGGGACGAGCTCGTGCGAGCGGGCCAGGACCGAGATCGTGTCGAGCTGCACCGCGCCGAGACGGCGCAGGACCCCGCGGACGCCGCCCCTGCGGTCGGGGGCGCCGAGGAGACCCTGGGCCCTCAGAGCGATCCGGCGGGCGTCGTCCGCAGACAGTTCGGTGGCGGGGCGCGGAAGGGTGGTCATGCCCGCACGATAGGCGCAGGCACTGACATCGCGGTGCCGTCCGGGCCGCTTCGGGCGGCGCGTCCGCCCCGCGTCGCCGCCCCGCCCCGTGCCCGCCGCTTCCCGTGCCCGCCCGTGCGCTCCGTCGTCGTCACCTGCCCGTGCCGGGGCCGGTGCGCCACTCCGGTCCGGGCAGGTACGGCAGAGTCGGTGACAGCCCCAGGTCGGAGGGGAGAAGGGAGCCGATCCAGCAGTCCCGCCAGGTCCCCTTGTTGTTGATCGCGGAGCGCAGCGTGCCCTCGACGGTGAACCCGGCGCGTTCGGCGACCGCCCGCGACGGCTCGTTGCCCAGTTCCGCGCGCCACTCGATCCGGTCGAGCGCGAGCCGGGTGAAGGCCCAGTGGGACACGGTGACGGCTGCTTCCGTGACGTGCCCCCGGCCCCGGTGCTCCTTGGTCCCCCAGTAGCCGATCTCGCCCACGCCCGGGGAGCGCATCGTCACGGCGAGCATGCCCGCCAGGTCGCCGCCGGCCGCGGTCCCGTCCTCCAGGAACAGACCGAAGGTGAACATCGAGTTGTCCGCCCAGCCGTCCGGGACGAGCCGCGAGGTGAAGGCGAGCGCGTGCTCGGGCAGGTACGGGGAGGGCACGGTGGTCCAGCGCTGGATGTCGGCGTCCTGGGCCGCGGCGTGGACGGCGCCGGTGTCGTCGGCCCCCACGGTGCGCAGGACGAGCCGGCCGGTGGTCAGGGTGACGGGTTCCATCGGCCGATTCTGCGCGCGGGGCGGGCGGGACGCCATCCTCGGGGGTGCGCCGCCCGCAGGACGCGACCGCGCGTGCGCGCACGGTCACAATTCCCGCAATTCACCGGCTCGGGTCGGCACCATCGACGGGCTCCGGCCGTTGTTCCCTGTGAGGCGCCGCCGAAGGCGTTCGCCGAAGAGGCGAACAGTCGCCGTCACAGCGGGCTCCCGGCGCGGCGGGGTCCTCGCATACGATGGCCGTTGCTCAGTCATGTCAATGGAAACCGACCGTCCCAGGCCCGACCGGCAAGGAGACCAACCCCCGTGTCCGTCCTCTCGAAGATCATGCGTGCAGGCGAAGGCAAGATCCTGCGCAAGCTGCACCGCATCGCGGACCAGGTCAACTCCATCGAAGAGGACTTCGTCGACCTCTCCGACGCCGAGCTGCGGGCCCTCACCGACGAGTACAAGCAGCGGTACACCGACGGTGAGACCCTGGACGACCTGCTCCCCGAGGCGTTCGCCACCGTCCGCGAGGCCGCCAAGCGCGCCCTCGGCCAGCGCCACTACGACGTCCAGATCATGGGCGGCGCCGCCCTGCACCTCGGTTACGTCGCCGAGATGAAGACCGGTGAGGGCAAGACCCTGGTCGGCACGCTCCCCGCGTACCTCAACGCCCTCTCCGGAGACGGCGTGCACCTCATCACGGTCAACGACTACCTGGCCGAGCGCGACTCCGAGATGATGGGCCGCGTCCACAAGTTCCTGGGCCTGTCGGTCGGCTGCATCATCGCCAACATGACGCCGGCCCAGCGCCGCGAGCAGTACGCGTGCGACATCACGTACGGCACGAACAACGAGTTCGGCTTCGACTACCTGCGCGACAACATGGCGTGGGCCCAGGACGAGCTCGTCCAGCGCGGCCACAACTTCGCCATCGTCGACGAGGTCGACTCGATCCTCATCGACGAGGCCCGTACGCCGCTGATCATCTCCGGTCCGGCCGACCAGGCCACCAAGTGGTATGGCGACTTCGCGAAGCTGGTCACCCGCCTGAAGAAGGGCGAGGTGGGCAACCCCCTCAAGGGTCTCGAGGAGACCGGCGACTACGACGTCGACGAGAAGAAGCGCACGGTCGCCATCCACGAGAACGGTGTCAGCAAGGTCGAGGACTGGCTGGGCATCGACAACCTCTACGAGTCGGTCAACACGCCTCTGGTGGGCTACCTGAACAACGCCATCAAGGCGAAGGAGCTCTTCAAGAAGGACAAGGACTACGTCGTCATCGACGGCGAGGTCATGATCGTCGACGAGCACACCGGCCGTATCCTCGCCGGCCGCCGCTACAACGAGGGCATGCACCAGGCGATCGAGGCGAAGGAGGGGGTGGACATCAAGGACGAGAACCAGACCCTCGCCACGATCACCCTCCAGAACTTCTTCCGCCTCTACGACAAGCTCTCCGGCATGACCGGTACGGCGATGACCGAGGCCGCGGAGTTCCACCAGATCTACAAGCTCGGCGTCGTCCCGATCCCGACGAACCGGCCCATGGTGCGCCTGGACCAGTCGGACCTGATCTACCGCACCGAGGTCGCGAAGTTCGAGGCGGTCGTCGACGACATCGCCGAGAAGCACGAGAAGGGCCAGCCGATCCTCGTCGGCACCACCTCGGTCGAGAAGTCCGAGTACCTCTCGCAGCAGCTCAGCAAGCGCGGCATCCAGCACGAGGTGCTCAACGCCAAGCAGCACGACCGTGAGGCGACGATCGTCGCCCAGGCCGGCCGCAAGGGCGCCGTGACCGTGGCGACGAACATGGCCGGCCGCGGTACCGACATCAAGCTCGGCGGCAACCCCGAGGACCTCGCGGAGGCGGAGCTGCGCCAGCGCGGCCTCGACCCCGAGGAGCACATCGAGGAGTGGGCGACCGCGCTGCCGGCCGCGCTGGAGAAGGCGGCGGAGGCCGTCAAGGCGGAGAAGGACGAGGTCGAGGACGCCGGCGGCCTCTACGTGCTGGGCACCGAGCGGCACGAGTCGCGCCGCATCGACAACCAGCTCCGCGGCCGTTCCGGCCGTCAGGGCGACCCGGGCGAGTCCCGCTTCTACCTGTCGCTGGGCGACGACCTGATGCGGCTGTTCAAGGCGCAGATGGTCGAGCGCGTGATGTCGATGGCGAACGTCCCGGACGACGTGCCGATCGAGAACAAGATGGTCACCCGCGCGATCGCGTCCGCCCAGTCGCAGGTCGAGCAGCAGAACTTCGAGACCCGCAAGAACGTCCTCAAGTACGACGAGGTCCTCAACCGCCAGCGCGAGGTCATCTACGGCGAGCGGCGGCGCGTCCTGGAGGGCGAGGACCTCCAGGAGCAGGTCCAGCACTTCATGGACGACACGATCGACGCGTACGTCGGCGCGGAGACCGCCGAGGGCTTCCCGGAGGACTGGGACCTCGACCGGCTGTGGGGCGCGTTCAAGCAGCTCTACCCGGTGAAGGTCACCGTCGAGGAGCTGGAGGAGGCGGCGGGCGACCGGGCCGGTCTGACCGCCGAGTTCATCGGCGAGTCCATCAAGGACGACATCCACGACCAGTACGCGGCGCGCGAGGAGCAGCTCGGCTCCGAGATCATGCGTGAGCTGGAGCGCCGGGTCGTGCTGTCGGTCCTGGACCGCAAGTGGCGCGAGCACCTCTACGAGATGGACTACCTCCAGGAGGGCATCGGTCTGCGCGCGATGGCGCAGAAGGACCCCCTGGTCGAGTACCAGCGCGAGGGCTTCGACATGTTCACGGCCATGATGGACGGCATCAAGGAGGAGTCCGTCGGCTACCTGTTCAACCTGGAGGTCCAGGTCGAGCAGCAGGTCGAGGAGGTCCCGGTCGAGGACGCGAAGCCGAGCCTCGAGAAGGACGCCGAGCGGATTCCGCAGGACGCGGTGCCGGCCCAGGCGGGCTCGCGGCCGGAGATCCGTGCCAAGGGCCTGGACGCCCCCCAGCGGCGCGAGCTGCACTTCTCCGCCCCCACGGTGGACGGCGAGGGCGGTGTCGTCGAGGGCGACTTCGCCAGCGACGACGAGCCGGTGCGCTCCGAGGCCGACGGCCTCACCCGCGCCGAGCGCCGCAAGCAGGCGAAGACGGGGCGCCGCCGCAAGAAGTGAGCAGTCGGCGGTGAGTGGTGACGTGAGCCCCTGCGCACAGGGGCGGGACGTGCGGCGGGGCCGGGCTCTTTCGGGAGCCGGGCCCCGCCGTCCGCGTTCCCGGGGCCGGGGCCGTGGAACGGTGAGCGGCGTGGGGGCCCGTGCCGTCCGCGTACGGGGCGTGGTGGGCGGCGCGGGCCGTGCCGGTTGCCGTTCCGCCGCCTCGTCGCGGGAGGTCCGCAGGCGGGCGTCTGCGGGCGCCGTCAGCCGTCGCCCCGGCGGCCGGTGCCGTGCGGGCGGGGGCCGCCGAGTTCCACGGCGGTGCAGCGCCAGCGCAGGTCGGCGCCCTGCTCCAGCCGGAAGGCCATCGCCCGTACCTGCTCACCGGCGGCGATCCGGGCGAACGCCTCGACGGCGCCGGGCCGCGGTTCGCAGTACCCGACGTCCCGGACGACGGGGCGGGCGCCGCGGGTGCGCAGCGTCCCGCGTTCGGCGAGCCGGGCCAGGTCGTCGTAGGCGTGGCCGACGGTGTGCCGCAGCATCCAGTGGACGGGCCGCTGCCCGCTGAGCACGGCGAGCAGGCGCTCGGCGAAGACGTCGGTCGGGCGCGGCTGCCGCAGCGTGTTCGCCGCCGCCCGCACGGGGTCGGGAGAACCGGCAGGGCCCCGGGAGGGCCCCGCCACCCGTACGGGGCGCCCGTCGGCGGGACGGGTGCGCGGCGGGGCGCCACCGGGGCGGCGGGGGTCGCGGCGGCCGGGCGGGCGCACCCCCGGCCGGCGCTGGGCCCGGCTCATGACCTTGGCCGGGGCGGTCAGGGAGGGGACGGCCGCCTCCGGTGGGGCGGTGCCGCCGGGAGCACCCGTGCCGTTCGTGGAGGCCGCGTCGGTGGTGCTCGTGGAGGTCGTGGTGGTGGTGCTCATGGTGTCCCCGCTCGGCCGGCCCGGCTGTACCGGGCAGTAACTCCGTGTCGGGGATCTTGTACGGGGGCGCGGACGGCGACGGCAAGCTGCGGCGGCCCAGCGCCGGACCGCCGGGGAAATTCACTTATCAGGATGACGCGGCGGGCCGGCGCCCTTTGCCCGCGGGGGAGCACCGGGTGAACGGGTGGGTGCCGGGTTGACGCCCGCGGGGCCGGGGACCGCAATCCGAAAGGGGACTCCGCACGTATCCTGAGAGCCCCGTCCGGACCTGGTGGGCGCCCCTCTCCGGGCCCCGGCCGGCCCCCTCGGCGTCGAGCCCCGGCCCCCGGGCCACCACCCACGACGAAAGCGGCCAGCCATGCGCGTCTACGTCCCCCTGACTCTCTCCGGTCTCGCCGAGGCGTACCCGAAGGGCGACCTGGGGCCCGCGCCGCTCGTCGCCTACGCCGTCACGCCCGCGCTGCGCGAGTGGTACGTCTCGGACGACATCGAGGAACTGGAGTACGCGGCGCTGAACCGGGCCGCGCTCGCGTCGCTGCGCCTGCTCGCGGCAGACCCGGCTGCACGCGGGCTCCGGGTCGTCGTCGCCGTGGACGTGCCCGACCGGGCCGCCGCGTCCGACCCCGACCGCGGGCTCGACCGGGAGGCGATCGGCGAGGTGCGGATCGACGGGACGGTGACGCTGGCCGACGCGGCCGCCGTGCACGTGGACGCGGACGACGCCGAGGGCGACGTGCGGGCGGCCGCGCGGGCGCTGGCGGCGGCCGACGGCGGTGACGGCGACGCGCAGTTCGTCGTGGACGGCGCGGAGGACCACGAACTGCTCTGGTTCGCGACGCAGGAGATCCCCAACCTGGTGAACCGCGAGGACTGAGACCGCGCACCGCCCCTCCGGCCGCCCCCGGCCGCAGGTCCGGGCGGTGTCCCGGGCGTTCCCGGGCGGTCCGCGGGGTTGTCCACAGGCCCGCACGGCTGTCGACGGGGGCGGGTATTTTTCCGGCATGGGGAAGCAACGGACAGCACACATCGTCTGGGACTGGAACGGAACCCTGTTCCACGACAACGCGGCGATCATCGGCGCGACGAACGCGGCCTTCGCGGAGCTGGGCCTGGAACCGATCACGCTGGAGCGGTACCGCGCGCTGTACTGCGTGCCGGTGCCGAAGTTCTACGAGCGCCTCATGGGGCGCCTGCCCACCGACGCCGAGTGGGCGGTCATGGACGCCACGTTCCAGCGCTTCTACACCGAGCACCAGATCGGCTGCGAACTGACCGAGGGGGCGACCGCGCTGCTCGCCGACTGGCGCGCGGCCGGGCACAGCCAGTCGATACTCAGCATGTACGGGCACGACGAACTCCTGCCGCTGGTAAGGGGGTTCGGCATCGAGCCGCACTTCATACGCGTCGACGGCCGGACCGGTCCCTCCGGCGGCAGCAAGGCCGAGCACATGGTGCGCCACCTCGGGCACCTCGGTGCGCTCACCGGTGTCGAGGCCGCCCGCACGGTCGTGATCGGTGACGCCGCCGACGACGCGGTGGCCGCGCGGCACGTGGGGGCGCGGGCGGTGCTCTACACCGGCGGCTCGCACAGCCGCGCCAGCCTGGAGCGGGTCGGCGTCCCGGTGGTGGACACCCTCGCCGAGGCCGTCGCGGAGGCCCACCGCCTGGCCGCGTGACCGTGCGCGGGCCGCGGCACCGCACCCCCTCCGTCCGGTGCCCGGTGGCGTGATCCCGACGCCGCGGTCCGGGGGCCGGCGGCGGGCGGGACGGGTGCCGGCACGCGCCCGGGAGGTCCCGGCGCGGGGGCGGCACATCCCGGCCACCGCCGCTCCTGTGCAGAACGTCAAAGTTGCACCCCGGGTTTTGTACACATACGGCTCATGACGGGCACCCCTCGCGGGGGGATAGCCTTGGGGCCGTGATCAGCGCGATATCTCGCGGGGGCACTGTCGCCCCTGCTCCGCGCCCGGAGAACACGGACCACATCCGTGACCGGGCGGCGATCGCCGATCCTCGTGGGCGGGACGGAGCCTCCACGGCTCCCAGGACGCCGGGCACCCTCGTCGCGACCATGTCGCCGAGAGCAGCGTCACACCCGTACGGCGTCGCAAAACTGGCCGATAACCCACCACTCAACTCCCCTTGCGGCATAGCGTCGACGCAGACCGGACACCCCGCGTCAAGGCGTCGCGTCGGAGGGGAAGCCATGGAACTTCCTTCAACGTCACGCAACGGCGCGCGACAGGAGCCAGAGGACAATGCAGACCAAGCTGGACGAAGCAAAAGCCGATCTGCTCGAAAGGGCGGCCCGGGTAGCTGAGAACGGTCAGGTCGGGGGGCACCTACCGACCGGACCCGCAGGTGAGGGCACCCCGGACCGGGACACCGTGCTCGCGTACCTCCAGCGCTACTACCTGCACACGGCCCCGGAGGACCTCGGAGACCGCGACCCGGTCGACGTCTTCGGCGCCGCCCTGTCCCACTACCGGCTCGCCGAGAACCGGCCGCAGGGCACGGCGAACGTGCGGGTCCACACCCCGACGGTCGAGGAGAACGGCTGGACGTGCAGCCACTCGGTCGTCGAGGTCGTCACCGACGACATGCCGTTCCTGGTCGACTCCGTCACCAACGAACTGACCCGGCAGGGCCGCGGCATCCACGTCGTCATCCACCCGCAGATGCGGGTGCGGCGCGACATCACCGGCAAGCTCGTCGAGGTGCTCACCGAGCGTCCCGCCGACGGTCTGCCGCACGACGTCCACGTCGAGTCCTGGATCCACGTCGAGATCGACCGCGAGACCGACCGGGCCGACCTGAAGCAGATCACCTCCGACCTCCTGCGGGTCCTGTCCGACGTGCGCGAGGCCGTCGAGGACTGGGAGAAGATGCGCGGCGGCGCCGCCCGTCTCGCCGAGGAACTGCCCGGCGAGCCGCTCCCGTCCGACCTGCGGGCCGACGACGTCGAGGAGGCCCGCGAGCTGCTGCGCTGGCTGGCCGGCAACCACTTCACCTTCCTCGGCTACCGCGAGTACGAGCTGCGCGAGGACGACTCCCTCGCCGCCGTCCCCGGCACCGGCCTGGGCGTGCTGCGCTCCGACCCGCCGCACGGCGGTGACGACAGCCACCCGTACAGCGAGTCGTTCGAGCGGCTGCCCGCGGACGCGCGGGCGAAGGCCCGCGAGCACAAGCTGCTCGTCCTCACCAAGGCCAACAGCCGCTCCACCGTGCACCGGCCGTCCTACCTCGACTACGTCGGCGTGAAGAAGTTCGACGAGAAGGGCGCGGTCGTCGGCGAGCGCCGCTTCCTCGGTCTGTTCTCCTCCGCCGCGTACACCGAGTCCGTGGTGCGGGTGCCGGTCGTGCGGCGCAAGGTCGA
The DNA here is from genome assembly GCF_042956945.1 of Streptomyces sp. NPDC008150. NCBI lineage: Bacteria > Bacillati > Actinomycetota > Actinomycetes > Kitasatosporales > Streptomycetaceae > Streptomyces > Streptomyces sp. NPDC008150. Next base: position 24,309 of record NZ_JBIBHJ010000001.1, read on the forward strand.
CGAGGTGCTGGAGGGCGCCGGGTTCTCGCCCGACAGCCACGACGGCCGCGACCTGCTCCAGATCCTGGAGACGTACCCGCGCGACGAGCTCTTCCAGACGCCCGTCGACGAACTGCGCTCCATCGTCACCTCGGTCCTCTACCTCCAGGAGCGCCGCCGGCTGCGGCTCTACCTGCGCCAGGACGAGTACGGCCGCTACTACTCGGCCCTCGTCTACCTGCCGCGCGACCGCTACACGACCGGTGTGCGCCTGCGGATCATCGACATCCTCAAGGAGGAACTCGGCGGCACCAACGTCGACTTCACCGCCTGGAACACCGAATCGGTGCTCTCCCGGCTGCACTTCGTGGTGCGCGTGCCGCAGGGCACCGAGCTGCCCGAGCTGTCCGACGCCGACAAGGAGCGCATCGAGGCCCGGCTGGTGGAGGCCGTCCGCTCCTGGGCCGACAGCTTCGCCGAGGCACTGCACGCCGAGTGCGGCGAGGAGCGCGCCTCCGAGCTGCTGCGCCGCTACGGCGGTGCCTTCCCCGAGGGCTACAAGGCCGACCACAGCCCGCGTTCGGCGGTCGCCGACCTGGTCCACCTCGAAGAGCTGACCAAGGACGACGCCCAGCAGGACTTCGCGCTCAGCCTGTACGAGCCGGTGGGCGCCGCCCCCGACGAACGCCGCTTCAAGATCTACCGCCGGGGCGCGCCGGTGTCCCTGTCGGCGGTGCTGCCGGTCCTCAACCGCCTCGGCGTCGAGGTCACCGACGAGCGCCCCTACGAGCTGCGCTGCGCCGACCGCACCACCGCCTGGATCTACGACTTCGGCCTGCGCATGCCCAAGTCGCTGGGCCCGGCCGCCGAGCACCTCGGCGACAGCGGCCGCGAGCGCTTCCAGGAGGCGTTCGCCGCGTCCTGGACCGGCAAGGCGGAGAACGACGGGTTCAACACCCTGGTGCTCGGCGCCGGGCTGACCTGGCGGCAGGCGATGGTGCTGCGCGCGTACGCCAAGTACCAGCGCCAGGCCGGATCCCCCTTCAGCCAGGACTACATGGAGGACACCCTCCGCAACAACGTCCACACCACCCGGCTGCTCGTCTCGCTGTTCGAGGCGCGCATGTCGCCCGAGCACCAGCGGGCCGGACACGAGATCGTCGACGGCCTCCTGGAGGAGCTCGACGGCGCCCTCGACCAGGTCGCCTCGCTGGACGAGGACCGCATCCTGCGGTCGTTCCTCACGGTCATCAAGGCGACGCTGCGCACCAACTTCTTCCAGGAGACGGCGCAGGGCGCCCCGCACACGTACGTGTCGATGAAGTTCGACCCGCAGGCGATCCCGGACCTGCCGGCGCCGCGGCCCGCGTACGAGATCTGGGTGTACTCGCCGCGCGTCGAGGGCGTGCACCTGCGGTTCGGCAAGGTCGCGCGCGGCGGACTGCGCTGGTCGGACCGCCGGGAGGACTTCCGTACGGAGATCCTCGGCCTGGTCAAGGCGCAGATGGTGAAGAACACCGTCATCGTGCCGGTCGGCGCGAAGGGCGGCTTCGTCGCCAAGCAGCTCCCCGACCCGGCGGCGGACCGCGACGCGTGGCTCGCCGAGGGCATCGCCAGCTACCGGACGTTCATCTCGGCGCTGCTCGACATCACCGACAACATGGTCGCGGGCGAGGTCGTGCCGCCGGCCGGCGTCGTGCGCCACGACGGTGACGACACCTACCTGGTGGTCGCGGCCGACAAGGGCACGGCGACGTTCTCGGACATCGCCAACGAGGTCGCCGAGTCGTACGACTTCTGGCTCGGTGACGCCTTCGCCTCGGGCGGTTCCGCGGGCTACGACCACAAGAAGATGGGCATCACCGCGCGCGGCGCCTGGGAGTCCGTGAAGCGGCACTTCCGCGAGCTGGGGGTGGACACGCAGACCGAGGACTTCACGGTGGTCGGCGTGGGTGACATGTCCGGCGACGTGTTCGGCAACGGCATGCTGCTCAGCGAGCACATCCGGCTGGTCGCGGCCTTCGACCACCGGCACATCTTCATCGACCCGGAGCCCGACGCGGCGACCTCGTACGCGGAACGCCGGCGGATCTTCGAACTGCCCCGCTCCTCCTGGGCCGACTACGACACCTCCCTGCTGTCGGCGGGCGGCGGGATCTTCCCGCGCAACGCCAAGTCGGTCCCGGTCAACGCGCACGTCCGCAAGGCCCTCGGCATCGAGTCCGGGGTCACCAAGATGACCCCGGCCGACCTGATGCGGGCCGTCCTGGGCGCACCGGTGGACCTGCTGTGGAACGGCGGCATCGGCACGTACGTGAAGGCGTCCACCGAGTCGAACGCGGACGTCGGCGACAAGGCCAACGACGCGATCCGCGTCGACGGCGGCGAGCTGCGCGTGCGGGTCGTCGGCGAGGGCGGCAACCTGGGGCTGACCCAGCTCGGCCGCATCGAGTTCGCGCAGACCGGCGGCAAGGTCAACACCGACGCCATCGACAACAGCGCGGGCGTCAACACCTCCGACTGCGAGGTGAACATCAAGATCCTCCTCAACGGCTCGGTCACCGAGGGGGACATGACGGTCAAGCAGCGCAACAAGCTGCTCGCCGAGATGACCGACGAGGTCGGCCACCTGGTGCTGCGCAACAACTACGCGCAGAACACCGCCATCGCCAACGCGCTCGCGCAGTCCAAGGACATGCTGCACGCGCAGCAGCGCTTCATGCGCCACCTGGTGCGCGAGGGCCATCTCGACCGGGCGCTGGAGTTCCTGCCGACCGACCGCCAGATCCGCGAGCGGCTCAGCTCCGGCAACGGGCTGACCGGTCCGGAGACGGCCGTCCTGCTGGCGTACACGAAGATCACGGTCGCCGAGGAGATGCTGGCGACCTCGCTGCCGGACGACCCGTACCTCAAGGGTCTGCTGCACGCGTACTTCCCGAGCGCCCTGCGCGAGCGGTTCGCCGAGCAGATCGACAACCACCCGCTGCGCCGCGAGATCGTCACGACGGTGCTGGTCAACGACACGGTCAACACCGGCGGTACGAGCTTCCTGCACCGGCTGCGCGAGGAGACCGGGGCCTCCCTGGAGGAGATCGTCCGGGCGCAGACCGCTGCCCGGCAGATCTTCCACTCGTCGGCGGTGTGGGACGCGGTGGAGGACCTCGACAACACCGTCGAGGCCGACGTGCAGACCCGTATCCGCCTGCACTCGCGCCGGCTGGTCGAGCGCGGCACGCGGTGGCTGCTGAACAACCGGCCGCAGCCGTTGCAGATCGCGGAGGCCGTGGAGTTCTTCGGCGAGCGGGTCGAGCAGGTGTGGGCGCAGCTTCCCACGCTGCTGCGCGGCGCCGACCTGGAGTGGTACGGGAAGATCTACGACGAGCTGACCGGCGCGGGTGTGCCGGACGGACTGGCCACCCGCGTGGCCGGGTTCTCGTCGGCCTTCCCGGCCCTGGACATCGTGTCCGTGGCCGACCGCACCGGCAAGGACCCGATGGCGGTCGCCGACGTCTACTACGACCTCGCCGACCGGCTGCGCATCACCCAGCTCATGGACCGCATCATCGAGCTGCCGCGCGCGGACCGCTGGCAGTCCATGGCCCGCGCGTCCATCCGCGAGGACCTGTACGCGGCGCACGCGGCGCTCACCTCGGACGTGCTCACCGCCGGCAACGGCACCTCGACGCCCGAGCAGCGCTTCGCCGCGTGGGAGGAGAAGAACGCGGCGATCCTCGGCCGGGCGCGCGCGACGCTTGAGGAAATCCAGAGCTCGGACGCGTTCGATCTGGCCAACCTGTCGGTGGCGATGCGGACGATGCGCACCCTGCTGCGGACGCACTCGTAGGGCATGTGCGTGAGGGCGTCCCGGGCCGTGACCCACGGCCCGGGACGCCCTTTCCGGTTCCCGGGCGGGTTTTACGGCAAATCGGATGTTCCGGTTAAAGTGACCGCGTGTCTGTGAACCTCGCCGAGAGCCCTGGCCGTACGGCAGCCGCTGCCGCCGTGCCCCTCCCCGCCGCACCCCGGGTGCCGTCGTCCGTGCGGCATGGGCGGCATGGGCGGCCCGTGCGGCGGGTCGTCGTGGAGGCGGCGCGGTTCGCGGTGGTCGGCGGCAGCGGGGTGCTCGTCAACTTCCTGGTCTTCAACCTGCTGCTGCGCGGCGTGGGTTCGCCCGCGACGGCGGCGACCGTCGTGGCCGGCTGTGCGGCCGTGGCCACCAACTACCTGGGCCTGCGCCACTTCGCCTACCGGGACCGGGACGCGCGCACCCGGCGGCAGATCGCGCTGTTCTTCGTCCTCAGCGGTCTCGGGGTCGTCCTGGAGAGCGCGCTGTTCCTCGCGGGGTACCACGGGCTGGGCCTGCGCGGCCCGGTCGGGTCGAACGCCGTCAAGGCCGCCTCGCTCGTGGTGGCGTCGGGCTTCCGGTTCCTCGTGTACCGCACGTGGGTGTTCCGGCACGACGCACGCCGCGCCGCGTAGGGCGTCCCCGGAGGAGTCCGGGTGCGTCCCGCGCGGCGCGGCGTGCGTCGTGGTCACCGGGCGCGTGTCCGCGCCCGGTGGTTCAGGAGGGCAGCGGGGCGGACGCCTGGTCCGCCGGCTTCTCGGGAGCGGCCGGTCCGTCCTGCGCGGCCGGCGTCTGCGCGGGCTTCGGCTTCGGCTTGGGCTTTGCCTTCGCCTTGGGGGCGCGGTCGCCGGTGAAGGCCTCGTACTCCCGCATGACCTCTTCGGTGGGACCGTCCAGGACCAGCTCGCCGCGCTCCAGCCACAGCACCCGGTCGCAGGTGTCGCGGATGGACTTGGCGCTGTGGCTGACCAGGAAGACGGTGCCCGCGTGCTGGCGCAGCTCGCGGATCCGCTGCTCCGAGCGCTTCTGGAACGAACGGTCACCGGTGGCCAGCGCCTCGTCGACCAGCAGGACGTCGTGGTCCTTGGAGGCGGCGATGGAGAACCGCAGGCGGGCCGCCATGCCGGAGGAGTAGGTCCGCATCGGCAGGGTGATGAAGTCGCCCTTCTCGTTGATGCCCGAGAAGTCGACGATCTCCTGGTAGCGCGCCTTGATCTGCTCGCGGGACATGCCCATCGCGAGACCGCCGAGGTAGACGTTGCGCTCGCCCGTGAGGTCGCTCATCAGGGCGGCGTTCACGCCGAGCAGCGAGGGCTGGCCGTCGGTGTAGATGCGGCCGTTCTCCACGGGGAGCAGGCCGGCGACCGACTTCAGCAGGGTCGACTTGCCCGAGCCGTTGGTGCCGATCAGGCCGATGGCCTCGCCCCGGTAGGCGACGAACGAGACGTTCTTGACGGCGTGCACCTTGCGCACGCCCGAGGCACGCTCGGTCTTCTTGCGGCGCACGATGCGGTTGAGGGCGGCGGTCGCGCTGCCGCGTCCGGCGCCGGTGCCGTTGACCCGGTAGACGATGTCCACGTGGTCGACGACGACGGTGGGGATCCGCTCCGCCGGGGAGGCGGGGGGCGTGTCGGTGGGTGCCTCGACGTACTCAGCCACGGCCGTAGGTCTCCTCAGCCTTCCAGAAGTAGATGAAGCCGCCGACGCCCGCGAGCAGCGCCCAGCCGGCCGCGAACGCCCACACGTGGGCGGGGAGCTGGCTGGAGTGGAAGCTGTCGATGAGCGAGTACCTCATCAGGTCGATGTAAACGGCCGCGGGGTTCGACTGGAGCAGCACCTTGGCGAAGTGCGGGATGCCGTCCCGGCTCGTGAGCTTGGTGATGCTCCACATGACGCCGGAGACGTACATCCACGTGCGCAGCACGAAGGGCATGAGCTGCGCGATGTCCGGGGTCTTGGCGCCGATGCGGGCCAGGATCATGGAGACGCCCGCGTTGAACGTGAACTGAAGGATCAGGGTGGGGATCACCAGCAGCCAGGAGAACGAGACCGGCACGCCGAAGCAGAGCAGGATCACCACCAGCGCGGCCATCGAGAACAGGAGCTGCTGGAGCTGCTGGAGGCAGAACGAGACCGGCAGCGCCGCCCGCGGGAAGTGCAGGGCGCGCACCAGGCCGAGGTTGCCGGAGATCGCCCGGGTGCCGGACATGATCGAGCTCTGGGTGAACGTCCAGACGAAGACGCCGGTCACCAGGAACGGGATGTAGTCCGGGACGCCTCTCTTGGTGCCGAGCAGGATGCCGAAGATGAAGAAGTAGACCGCCGCGTTGAGCAGCGGGTTCATGACCTGCCACAGCTGACCGAGCTTCGCCTGGCTGTACTGGGCGGTGAGCTTGGCGGTGGAGAACGCGGCGATGAAGTGGCGCCGTGCCCAGAGCTGCCGGATGTACGCGGGCAGGGTCGGGCGGGCGCCGCTGACCGACAGGCCGTGGCGTGCGGCGAGCGCCGCGAGATCGTCGACGGGTTCGGCCATGGCCGTCGGCGCGGGCGGTGTGTGGAGGGCCTGGCTCACATCCGCTGCTTTCGCTCGGGGGAGAGGGTGCGTGCTCCGGAGGTCGTGTCGGGCACCCGGTGTTTCTTCACGGTTCTCTTTACGTTCTCTTACGTCGGGACGGGACCGTATCGTCGCATCGTGAGAGTAGGCCCATCCCGCGTCGCAACGCAACCGTTTCGTCGTGACGGCTGTCCTTCACCCGGGGCCTTTTCCGGTGCCGATTTGCGTCGGGACGCAACCGTTTCGTCGTAACGCCCTATGCTGGAAAGCATGACGACGAACGCCGACGAGCCCCAGACGCGTCCGCGGCGCCGGGCACCCGCAGGGGCGGCCGTACTCCGGGAGGACGTGACCGAGGCGATCCGCGCGGCCGTCTTCGAGGAACTGGCCTCCGTCGGCTACGCGCGTATGTCCATCGAGGGGATCGCCCGCCGGGCCGGGGTGGGCAAGACGGCGGTCTACCGCCGCTGGCGCTCCAAGCTCCACCTCGTTCTCGACCTGGTCTCCGCGGTCGCCGTGCAGGGTCTGCCCGCGCCGGACACCGGTTCCCTGGAGGGCGACCTGCGGCTGCTGTACGAGGTGACGTCCCGCGCGCTGCGCCACCCGGTCGCCTCGCAGATCATCCCCGACCTCCAGGCGGAGGCGGCCCGCAACCCCGAGATTGCCGAGGCCATGCAGAAGGCCCTGCGGGAGGGGCAGGAGGGCGTCGCGAGCGGCATCGTCGCGGCGGCCGAACAGCGCGGCGAGGTCCGCGCGGGCATCGACGACGAACTGGCCCTCGACCTGATCTCCGGCCCGCTCTACTGGCGCTCGGTGGTCATCCGCACCCAGAAGCTCCCCAAGGGCTACCTCGCGTCCCTGGCCCGCACGACGACGGCGGCGCTCAAGGCGCTGTGACGCGGAGCCGGCGGCCCCGGCGACGACTGCGGGGCGGACGGGGACACCCGGTCGGGCAGGCCCCGGCCGCCGAACCCGAAGGGTGCCCCCGGGGGCGTCGGCCGTGCCGTCGGTGCCGTCGGTGTCGTCGGTGCCGTGCGGGACGCGCCCGGTGCCCGCGTCGCGTGCGTCCGGGGCGGGGCGGTCCCCCTGTCCGCCGCCGTCGTCCGCGTCTCAGGCCGTGCGGGCCGCTTCCGGGTGCAGGCGGGTCCAGCCGGACCAGGCCGAGGTGATCATGTCCTGGACGTCGTGCTTGGCCTGCCAGCCCAGTTCCGTGCCGATGCGCTCCGCGGAGGCGACCACGCGTGCCGGGTCGCCGGGCCTGCGGGCGGTGACCACCGGGGGGATGCCGTGGCCCGTGACGGTGTTGATGCGGTCGATCATCTCCCGCACCGAGACGCCCTCTCCGCTGCCGACGTTCAGCGTCAGCTCGCGGCCCGGGGCGGCGTCGAGGGCGCGGGCGGCCGCGACGTGGGCCTCGGCCAGGTCCACCACGTGGATGTAGTCGCGGACGCACGTGCCGTCCGGGGTGGCGTAGTCGTCGCCGAAGACGCGCGGTGCGGCGCCCTCGGTCAGCTTCTCGAAGACCATCGGGATCAGGTTGTAGACGCCGACGTCCGCCAGTTCGGGCCGGGCGGCGCCCGCGACGTTGAAGTAGCGCAGCGACGCCGTCGACAGGCCGGTCGCCCGCCCCGTCGCGCGTACCAGCCACTCGCCGGCCAGCTTCGTCTCGCCGTACGGGCTCATCGGCGAGCAGGGCGTCTCCTCCGTCACCAGGTCCACGTCCGGCATGCCGTACACGGCGGCCGAGGACGAGAACACGAACGACGGCACGCGCGCCCGCGTCACCGCGTCCAGCACGACGCGCAGGCCCTCCAGGTTCTCGCGGTAGTAGTACAGGGGCCGTTCGACCGACTCGCCCACCTGCTTGCGGGCCGCGAGGTGGACGACACCGGTGACCCCGTGCTCCGTGAGGACGGCGGCGACGCGGTCGGCGTCCAGGGTCGAGCCCGTGATCAGCGGGACGTGCTCCGGCAGCCGTTCGGCGAAGCCGGAGGACAGGTCGTCGTACACCACCGTGCGCTCGCCCGCCTCGGTCATCGCCCGCACGACGTGCGCCCCGATGTAGCCGGCGCCGCCCGTGATCAGCCAGGTCATCTGTGGCGTCTCCTCGTCAGTTGGCCCGTGGCGGTGCACGGACTCCGGTGGGCCTCAGTCAAGCAGGCGCCGGTACGGGCGGGGAAACGCGGGAGGAGCCGGGGCCGGGTGGGGCGAAGCGGGCGCGGCCGGGGGCGGCGCGGCCGGGGCGGCGCCCGGCCGCGCCGCCCGCCTCCTCAGTGCGCGTCGAGCGTCTCCCTGGCCGCCGGGCGCAGGGCCGTGAGGGCGCGCAGGGTGGCGGAGTCGCGGGGGAGCCCGCCGCCGTACGGGGCGGCCGTCCTGGACGCTCGCCACAGGCGGACCAGGGACAGCACCGCGGCGACCGCGAGCAGCCCGTTGCGGAGGACCATCAGACCGCAGCCGGTCGCGGTGCTCGCCTCGACCTCGCGGTAGAGCGCCGGGTACACCACGGAGCTGACCGCGGTGGCCGTGAGGACCAGGGCGACGACCGGGCGCTGCGTGGTCTGCCGCGAGGTCAGGCACACGGCGGCCAGTCCCACCAGCCAGACCATGTACTGCGGGCTGATCACCCGGCTGGTGACGGTGAACAGCAGGACCGCCGTGAGCGCGGCGTCGGGCGGTGTGGCCTCCGTCCAGTGCCGGGCGCGCACCCTCCAGAGCAGCAGGAGGGCACCGGCGACGGCGCTGAGGGCGAGGGAGACGTGCGCGACGGCCGCGACGTGCGGGCCGGTGAACTCCATGGCGCCGTACTGGTACCGCACGCCCCCGGGCCACCCGGCGTGCCTGGCGAGCCCCAGCGCGGTGCCGCCCAGCGACTCGATCTGCACGCCCCGGCCGCCCTGCTGCGCGAGGAAGGACAGCGGGTGGCGGAACAGGGCGGCGAGCAGGACGAGCACGGCGGCCGCGGTGGCGCCCGCCCAGGTCCAGGCGGTGCGTGTCGTACGGCCGCGCGGTGTGCCCACGAGCACCAGCAGCGGCCACACCTTCACCAGTGCTCCGAGGGCCGCGAGCGTGCCGCACGCGCGGGCGGAGCCGCGCAGGGAGAACCGCGAGAAGCGGGTCGACCGCAGGGCCCTGGAGAGCAGCGGCGACCAGGAGGACAGCGCGAGCAGGGCCAGTACGGCGAGGGCGGTGACCTGGACGTCGTAGCGGGCGAGGGGGAGCTGGAGCAGCAGCGGCAGGCCGCAGGTCCACACCGCGGCGCCGCCCAGGCTCCGGGCGGGGCGCAGTCCGGCGCGTGCCAGGGCGACGGCGGTCACCGCGTCGGCCAGCAGGGTCAGCGCCACGAACGCCCGGAAGTAGCTCAGGCCGGGCAGCAGCGCGGGCAGCAGCAGGACGGGTCCGGCGCCCGGCGGGTACTGCCAGAGCGTGTCGCCCGTGGGGAACGCGCCGCGGGCCAGCACGCCGTACCAGTGCGCGTACAGGTGCCACACCTCGCGGCCCACCCCGCCGCCGCCCAGCAGGGGCGAGGCGCTGTGCGTGAGGAGCCACAGCATCGCGGCGCGGGTGGCGAGCCAGGCGGTGGCGAGGGCGACGAGGTGACGTTTCATCACGGCGGATGCTAGTCGCGCAATGCCGCGAAACGGGGCAAATGGTGACGCCGGGTCGAGGTACTCCCTGTCCGGCCGCGCCTTTCTGGGGGAGCGGCTGCCGCGCACGCGTTCGGCGGCGACCCCGGCCGAGGCCCGCCCGGACGGCCGGACCGGCGAGCGGGTGCGGCGCCGCGGACGGCCCGCTCCCCGGGTACCGGCGGCGGGTGCCGGGGCGCCGGCCGTCGTGCTCGCGGCCCGGCGGCGCCGTGCTGTTCTACCTGCGCGGCGGCGCCGCCCCGGCCGTCACAGGGCCGCCCCGTCCGCGACCGCCCCGTCGAGGGCGGCGGTGAGGCGCTCCAGGCGGGTGCGCAGGTCGTTGATCTCGTCCAGGCCGAGGCCGGTCGCGGCGCCGATGCGCAGGGGCACGCGCGCGGCCCGTTCGCGCAGTGCGGCGCCCCGGTCGGTGGGCCGCACCCGCACCGACCGTTCGTCGCTCGCGCTGCGTTCGCGGGTGACCAGGCCGGCCGTCTCCAGCCGCTTGAGCAGGGGCGAGAGCGTGCCGGAGTCGAGGCGCAGGCGTGTGCCGAGGTCCTTCACGGGCAGTTCCCCGTGCTCCCAGAGGGCCAGCATCACCAGGTACTGCGGATACGTGATCCCGAGGTCCTTGAGGACCGCGCGGTAGACGCCGTTGAAGGCGCGCGACGCGGCGTGCAGGGAGAAGCAGATCTGCCGGTCGAGGCGGAGGAACTCCTCGGCACCGGGGTGTTCGGCGGGCGGGGGCTGCGTCGCGGTCATGGGGCAAGGATAGCTCTTGCGGTCGATTCAGTTGTGCACAATTTAATTGTGTGCTGTACTCGTGACCGTGAGGGCGGCCCGCACCGGGCCGCCGGCCACGAACTCCGAGAGGGTCGGTATTCCCATGGACGCGCTGTACACCGCTGTCGCCACCGCCACGCACGGCCGCGACGGCCGCGCCGTCTCCACGGACGGCAAGCTCGACCTCCAGCTCGCGGTCCCGGTGGAGATGGGCGGCAGCGGCGAGGGCACCAACCCCGAGCAGCTCTTCGCCGCCGGGTACGCGGCCTGTTTCGCCAGCGCCCTGGGCGCGGTCGGCCGTGCCGCGAAGGTGGACGTGAGCGACGCCGCGGTGACCGGCGAGGTCGGCATCGGCAAGGAGGGCGAGGGCTTCGCCCTGGCCGTCACCCTGCGCATCGAGCTGCCCGACACGGTGGACGCGGAGACCGGCCGCAAGCTGGTCGAGCAGGCCCACCAGGTCTGCCCGTACTCCAACGCCACCCGCGGCAACATCCCCGTCGAGCTCGTCGTCGAGTAGCGGCCGGCGGTTGGGGGCGGCGGAGCCGCCGGGCGGTCGCACGGCCGCCGGGGCGCCGCCCCGCCCCTCACCCCGCGACCCGCGCCAGCACCTCTCCGGTGCGCGCGCTCCACGCGACCACCACCGCCTCCGCCGGCACCGGGTGCCAGCGCGTCAGCAGCAGCCAGCGCACGTGGTAGCGGTGGGCGATCGCGGTGCGCCGGGCCCGGTCGGTGGTGGGCGCCAGGTAGGTGCGCACGTCCGCCAGCCGCTCGCGGCGAACCGTTTCGTCCAGCGAGGCGTCCGGCCACGCGGGCGCGGCGAGGTTCGCGCCGTAGCCGGCGACGGTGTGCACCGCGTAGTACCCGTCGGTGATCACGACGTCCCCGCGCCGCAGATGCTGTGCCGCCCACGCGTAGGAGGGCCAGCGCGGGGGCTGGTCCAGGCCCACCGGGTCGAGCGAGCGCGGCACCACCGCCCCCGCCTGCACGGTCAGCAGGCCCAGGCAGGCCCCGGCCGCCGCCGCCGTGCCCAGCAGCCGCAGGCCGCGGCGCCACGGGCTGGGCCGGGCCAGCTCCACCGCCAGCGCGAACTGCGGTGCCACCAGCGTGAGTCCGAGGATCCTGCCGTACGTGTAGTGGCCGCTGAACCAGCCGTACGCCACCGCGAGGCAGTCCAGGGCGAACATCAGCACCAGCGGGTCCCGCGCCGATCGTGCGGCGGCCCGGACGCCCCCGCGCGCGTCGGCCCCCGGCCGCGCCCCCGCCCGCCGCGCCCGCAGCCACAGGGCCGGCAGCCCGATCAGCGCGAGCCAGAAGTGGCCGCCGAGGTCCAGGTAGAGCCGCCGGTGCAGCGCGTCCACGCTGTCGTCGCCGGCCAGCGCGAGGACGTCGAAGTACGGCCAGGCGGCGGCCGCGCAGCCCGCCACCGCGGCGGTGAGCGACCACCGCAGCAGCAGCCCCCGGCGGCGGCGGGCGCGTTCGCGCGGCGGGCGGATGCGGGAGCCCCAGCGCTGCTCGCCGGCGACGCAGGCGACCGCGCCGAGGGCCGACGCCACCGCCGTGATCGGGTGGACGAGCAGGACGAGCGCGTACAGCAGGCCGAGCGCCGCGTACGAGGTGAGGCCGCGCATGCCGCGCGGGCCCACGAAGCGCACCGGCGCCCCGTCGCGCGCCAGCGCGAGGGTCCACGCCCAGGCCCAGAACGACAGCCCGATCGCGAACGTCGACGGGTAGCCGAGGTTCCCGGTCATCGACATCAGCCCGAGGTAGCCGCTCCACCACGCGCGCTCGGTGCCCCACAGCAGCGTCATCGCGGCGAGCGCCAGGACCGGCGCCCACGCGCGCGTGGTGAGCGCCCGCGTGAAGCGGCCGACACCGGTCAGCAGCACGACCAGGTTCACCGGGCCCGCGAGCCGCACCACGTCCCAGCCGCTGAGCCCGGTCCACCGCGCGAACGCGCCCTCGGCCACCGCGTACGGCGAGTAGTAGGGGCTGCCCGCGCCCGGCAGGTCCGCCATCGGGTGCCGGGGGTGCAGCAGGCTCGCCCGCAGGCGCTCGACGACCGCCGCGTGCTGGCCGGCGTCGCAGCACAGCGGTACGCGGAACCAGGCGAGCGACATCAGCAGCCAGAACGCGAAGCCGAGGACCTGGTACGGCGTCGGGCGCCACGAGCGTCCGCCGCGCAGCGCCGTCGCGCCGCGCACGGACTGCCGGGTGAGGACGCCGGCGCCCACGTCGGCGCTCACCGGCGGAGGGCGGGGCGGGAGGTTCGAGGCATTTGGTCTGTATTCCCGTTCCGGTCAACGGGGCCGCCCTGCTTCACCTCATCGAGTGATCACGAACCGGCCGCACCGACGGCCGCGCCCGGCCCCCTCTCCTGGCCCGCGCCCGCTTCCGTCGGCCGGGGCCCCGGCAGTGCCGCTCCCGCCCCCGACGCGCGGAGGGCGACGACCGCCGGTTCGAGGAGCAGCGGCACCCCGAGGACCGGCAGCAGCCACGCCAGCACGATCAGCCGGTCGCCCCAGATGGCCATGTCCGGGTGGCCCGCCTGCGTCAGGATCCCGGTGGCCGCGGCGGCGACGAGCAGCACGCCGAACGCGGGCCGCCGGCGCAGCGCGCCCCACGCGCCGGCCGCCAGCAGGGTCGCGAACAACGGCTCCCACAGCTGCCGCCGCGCCCACTCCAGCCAGAAGTCGGCCTCCAGGTGCAGCAGTTCGGGCCAGGGGCGGGCGCGGTCGGGCCGGGTGAAGTGGGCCGTCAGCAGGTCCTGGAGGCTGTCCGTCTCGGACGGGTAGCGCAGTGCCCGCGCCGCGAGCACCGTGCCGAGCGCGGCGCAGCACCCCACCGCCGCGAGGGCGAGCAGGCCGCGCCCCGGCGCCCGCCCCCGCCGTCGGCGCCGCACCGCGAGCAGCGCGCACGCGCCCGCCAGGCACAGCCCGAGGAACAGCGACTGGGAGTGCTTGACCGTGAACAGGGCGAGCAGCGCGGCGGCCGTCACGCCCGCCCCGGCCCGGCCCCGCCCGGTCAGCGCGAGCGCGCAGCCCCACAGGGCGGCCAGGGTCAGCGTGAGCTGGAGCCCCTCCGACATCGGGCGCATCGAGGTCGCCCCGCACGGCAGGACGTAGAACAGCGCCTGGCCGAGCAGGGCCACCGGGACGGGCGCGCCCAGCCGCCGCAGCACCAGGTGGGCCAGCACGCCGCCCGCGACGGTGACGGCGACGCCGGCCGCCCACAGCCCCCACGTCACGCCGAACACGGTGACGAAGGGGACGAGGAGGGCCGGGTAGCCCGGCCGCACCTCGAAGATGCGCATGAAGCGCGCCGACATGAACGGGGCGGTGTGCCCGCCCGTCTGCCCCGCCCGCAGCCGCGGGTCGACCTGCCGCCACTGCTCGGCGCGGCAGTCCGCGTACACCCGGCCGGTGGGATCCGGGGCGTGGAAGCGCAGCACGTCGACGCTCTGGTCGCGCCACGCGATCGAGGCCCGGCTCGCGCACGCGTAGTCGATGGCACCGGACGCCGCGGACAGCTTGTCCTCGCCGCGCAGACTCAGCGCGTACGACAGGTAGTTCTTCGTGTCCGGGGTGTCCCGGCCGGTGACGTTGGCGAGTTGGAGCACGGCGAAGACGGCGGCCAGCAGCAGGACCCAGGTGCGGGGCCTCACGACGACGCGTACAGGTCGTGCTCCGCGCCGGCGCCCCGCGGTGCACCGCCCGGGGCGCCGCCCGGGGCGGCGGGAGCGGCGGACGGCGCCCTGTCCTCGCGGCCGGCGGGGGCCGAGGGCGCGGGGACCTTCGCCGTCGCCCGCGGGGGCGCCGGTTCCGGCAGCGGCTCGCCGAGCATCACCGTGCGCACCACCCGCTCCGCGGCCCGCCCGTCCTCGAACTCGCAGAAGCGGGCGCGGAACGCGGACCGCAGCGCGGCCGACGCGTCGTCGCACCAGGCCCCGGACGCGAACAGGTCGGCCAACTCCTCGTAGGAGGAGGTGACATGACCCGGTGGCTCGGCGGTGACGTCGAAGTACGTGCCGCGGCTGGCGGCGTACGCGTCCCGGTCGTCGGCGTGCAGGACGACCGGGCGGTCCAGGTTGGCGTAGTCGAACATCAGGGCCGAGTAGTCGGTGACCAGGACGTCGGAGGCGAGCAGGACGTCCTCGACGCGGGGCTCGTCGGTCGCGTCCACGAGGACGCCGCGCCGGTGCAGTTCGGACAGGCCGAGGCCGCGCGCCGGGCCGTCCACCAGCGACGGGTGCAGCCGTACCACCAGGGTGTGCCCGGGGCCCAGGTCGGCGGCGAGACGGGCCGGGTCGAAGCGCTCCACGTGACCGCCGCGCCGGTACTCGCGCCGGGTGGGCGCGTACAGCACGACGGTGTCGCCGGACGGGATGCCGAGCCGCTCCCGGACGGCGGCGGCCCGCTCGCCGGGGGCGGCGCCGACCAGCACGTCGTTGCGCGGGCTGCCGGTGCGCAGGGAGGTGAAGTGGCAGGGGTAGGCGCGCTCCCAGACCAGCTCGGAGTGGCGGTTGGCGACCAGGCTGTAGTCCCAGCGGTCGGCGCGCCGCAGCATCCCGGGCACGTCCGTGCCGAGCCGGGCGCCTGGCTTGTCCCGCAGGTCCGCCGCCATGTACTTCAGCGGGGTGCCCTGGTGGGTGTGGACGTGCACGCTGCCGGGCCGCTTCACCAGCGCCCCGGGCCAGTTGACGTTGTTGACGAGGTACGCGGCCCGTGCCGTCACCTCGTGGTAGCGGGGCGAGTCGAGCAGGACGTGCTCCACACCGGGCGGCAGCAGCGCGGCCTGCTCCTCGTCGCGCACCACCCACACACCGCGCACGTGCGGCGCGAACTCCCGTGCCGCGTAGTACACGGCGGCCGGGTCGCCGAGCACGCCGCGGTGCGAGAACGCCGAGTACACCGCGAGGTTCGGGTCGACGGGGCGCCGCGCGTGGCGCGCGGAGCGGCGCCGGGCCGTGCGCGCCGCGGCCGCCCGGCGGGCCCGGCGGGCGCGCCGCTCCAGCTCGCGGGCGGCGCGGCCCGCCTGCCGCTTGAGCCGGTACGCGGCGTAACTCCCGTTCAGCACACGGGTCTCGGGGGTGTCCTCGGCGCCGGCCGGGCGGTGTTCGCGGAACATCGCGGCCGTGACCGCGAAGAACTCCGCCTTGTCGCCCGGGGGCAGCCGGTCGGGCTTGGCGAGGATGTCGAGGCAGTGCTCGCCCATCTTGCGGTGCAGGTAGGGCCGCCACTCGTGCAGCCTCGGGCGCGCCTCGACGAACGCGAAGACGCGCGCGTACTGGTCGTGGATGTCGAAGTGCTTGCGGCTGGTGGTGGACAGGATGTTGCCCTGGCGGCGCTGGCGGTAGTCCAGGCAGACGCGGTCCATGGTGGCGACGCGCTCCGCGCTGAGCATCACCGGGAACGTCCAGGGCGTGTCCTCGTAGTAGCCCGGCGGGAAGGTGAAGCCCTCGCGCTCGACGAAGTCGCGCCGGTACACCTTGTTCCAGACGACCATCAACAGGTCGAGGATCTCGGGGCGTTGGGACGCGGTGAAGGTGCCGTCGGGCGAACCGGGGAAGCCGTCCGCCGCGTCGGCGAGGACGTGCGCGAGGACGTTGCGGCGGGTGCCGCCCCACCAGTACGTGCGTGCGTAGTCGAAGACCAGGACGTCCGGGTCGGCGCACTCCGCGAGCCGGTCCGCGATCGCGCCGAGCGCGCCGGGGGTGAGCGTGTCGTCGCTGTCGAGGAAGAAGAGGTAGTCGCCCGTGGCGAGGGGCATGCCCGCGTTGCGGGCGCGGCCGAGGCCGGCGTTCTCCGGCAGGTGCAGCACCCGCACCCGGGAGTCGGCGGCGGCGTACTCGTCGAGGATCGCGCCGCAGCCGTCGGGGGAGCAGTCGTCGACGGCGACGATCTCGAAGTCCCGGAACGACTGCGTCAGTACGGAGTCGAGGCACTCGCGCAGGAAGCCCTGCACCTTGAAGACGGGCAGGACGATGCTGATGCGGGGCACGTCGGGTCAGCTCCTTACGAGAGGGGAGGCGGCGGGGGCGGGCACGCGCTCCGCGAGCGGGATCACGGGCGGGACCGCCTCGGGCGGCTCACCGAGCAGCACCCGGCGCACGACGCGTTCCGCGGCCTGTCCGTCGTCGAACTGGCAGAAGCGCTCGCGGAACCGGGCCCGCGCGGCCGTCGAGGAGGGGCCGCGGTACGAGCCGTCGCGGAAGACGGCGGCCAGTTCGCCGGGGGTGCGTGTCACCGGCCCCGGCGGGGCGAGCGTCAGGTCGAAGTAGACGCCGCGCGTCTCCCGGTAGACGTCCCAGTCGTCCGCGTACACGACGACGGGCCGGTCGAGGTTGGCGTAGTCGAACATGATCGACGAGTAGTCGGTGACCAGGACGTCGGCGGCCAGGCACACGTCCTCGGAGGAGCGGTGCGAGGTGACGTCGATGATCCGGCCGCTGCCGGACCTGCCGCCCCGGTCGTAGAAGTAGTGGGCGCGCAGCAGCACCACGACGTTCTCCCCGGCCGCCGCGCAGAACTCCTCCAGGTCGAGCCCGGTCTCGAAGCCCGTGTGGTGGTCGCGGTGGGTCGGCGCGTACAGCACGGCCAGACTGCCCTCGGGGACGCCCAGTTCGCGGCGCACCCGCGCCACGTCGTCGGCGCGCGAGGTGTAGTAGACGTCGTTGCGCGGATAGCCGTACTCCAGCGCCTCGTAGGAGCCGGGGAAGGCCCGCTCCCACATCTGCGTGGAGTGCCGGTTGGAGGAGAGGTTGTAGTCCCAGCGGTCGACCCGGCCCAGCAGCTTCGTGAAGCTGCCGGTGGCCGCCGCGACCACCGGGTACGTCGACTGGTCGACGCCCATCTTCTTCAGCGGGGTGCCGTGCTGGGTCTGCACGTGGACCGTGCCGGGGCGTTTGACCACGCCCTCCGCGAAGTTGGCGTTGTTGACGAGGTAGCGGGCGCGGGCCAGCAGGTCCCAGGCGCGCCGGCTGCCGATGACCGCGTGCTCGACGTCCGGCGGCACCGAGCCCGCCGCGTCGGCCTCCACGAGGAACACCGAGCGGATGTGCGGGGCGAGTTCGCGTGCCTTGGCGTGGATGGCGGCCGGACTGCACGCGTAGCCGCGGCCCCAATAGGCGCAGAACACCGCGAGGTTGGGGTCGACCGGGCGGCGGAGCTGCCGCGCGTAGCGGCGCCGGGTGCGCAGGCCGCGCAGCCGGGCGGGCAGCGGGCGCGCGGGACCGGACCGGGCCGGACCGGTCCCGGCCGCGGCGAGCCGGGCCGCCGTGCGGTTCGCGGTGCGCAGGGCGCGGAACGCCGTGTACGCCCCGGCCGCGAGCAGCCGGTGCTGCACGCCGACACTGCCGCCCGGCGCCCGGTAACCGGCCGGACGGTGACGGCGGTAGAGGCGGCCGGCCCGGCGGAAGAAGGCGCGCCGCCGGTTCGCGGGCAGCCGCCCCGGGTGGGCCGCGGTGCGCAGGACCGCGGCGAAGAGCTGGCCGAACAGCGCCCCGAACCGGCTTCCGGACAGGCCCCGTTCGGCGGCGGCGACGAGCACCAGCTCGGTCTGGTCGAGGAGTTCGAGATGGTGCTCGCCCGGCAGGTTCAGCCGGCTGCCCTGGCGGCGCGCGCGGTGCCGGACCAGGGCCGTGGGCGCGACCGCCACCTGCTCGGCGGCCACGGTGACCAGACCGCCCCAGCCCACGTCGGTGAAGTGACCGGCGGGGAAGGCGAGTTCGTTGTCCGCGACGAAGTCCGCGCGGTAGGCGGCGCTCCACGCGGGGAGCTGGGCGCCGGTCAACTGGGGTGCCCGCGCGGGGGAGAAGGCGTCCTTGGGGGTCTTGGGCGGCAGTGTCGCGGCCGGGTCGCCGCTCTCGCCCTCCCACCAGTGGGCGCGCTCGTACGGGGCGTACACCACGTCGACGTCACCGGTCGCCGCGAGCCTCGCGTCCAGGGCGGTCAGCGCGCCGGGCAGCAGCAGGTCGTCCCCGTCGAGGAACAGCAGGTAGGTGCCCGAGGCCGCGCGGACGCCGGTGTTGCGGGCCGCGCCGAGCCCGTCGTCCGGCGGCGAGTGCACGGGGGTCACCCGCCCGTCGCGCGCGGCGTACCCGGCGGCCACCTCGGCGCCCGGCGACCCGGGACCGTCACAGACGGGGAGCACCTCGAAGTCGCCGAACGACTGCGCGAGAACGGAGTCCAGCGCCTGGGACAGCCGGCCCGCGACCCCATGGGACGGGACGATGATGCTGAAGCGGGGCATTCTGCTCTTCCTTTTGATGACCTGGTCCGGCGCGGCTCCGGCCGGGCCCGGGGGCGGGCGCGGCGCCCGTCCGGCGCCGCGCGCGGCGGGACCGCGCCCGCCCCGGCACCCCACCGGGTCCGCGCCGGCCCGGCCGCCCGGACGGCCGCCAGGTGGACGGCCGCGTCGGGGTGGGCCGCGTCGTACTGGGGGGCATGTGTCCTCCCGGATGAGGAAACGGTGCTCAGAGGCTGTCGGTGACGGGTAGCCGGCCGACAGGTTGCGGCCGGGAGGCGTACGGGTTGCGCGCGCCGCCCGCCGCGGGCTCCGGCACCACCGCCGTGCCGGGGCAGGCCGACGGCACCGGGTGGCGCTCGGCGAGCGGCACCACCGGCGGCAGCCCCGACTCCACGTCCCGCTGCCCGAGCACCACGTGCCGGACGACCCGCTCGGCGGCCCGCCCGTCGTCCAGGGCGCAGAACCGCTCGCGGAACGCGGCACGCAGCTGGGCGGAACGGGAGCCGCGCCAGTGGCCGGTGGTGAAGATGTCGACCAGCTCGTCCTCGCTGCGCGCGACCGCGCCGGGCGGGAACGCCCGCAGGTCGAAGTAGGTGCCGCGGGACGCCTCGTAGGCCTGCCAGTCCTCCGCGTGGATCACGATCGGCCGGTTCAGGCCGGCGTAGTCGAACATGATCGACGAGTAGTCGGTGAGCAGGACGTCGGCGGCCAGGCACAGGTCCTCGACGCTCGGGTGCGCGCTGACGTCGACGATCCGGCCGCCGCCCGCCTCGCCGCCCGTCGTGCCGGCCGGGGCGAGCGGGCCGCCGTGCCAGTGGTGGGCGCGGGCGAGCACCACGAAGTCCGGCCCCAGGCGCCGCACCACGCGCTCCAGGTCGAGGACCGGGCGCTGCGTCGTGCGGTAGTCGCGGTGGGTCGGCGCGTACAGCACCGCGATCTTGTCGCGCGGCACGCCCAGCGACTCGCGCAGCCGCTTGACGTCGGCCGAAGTGGCGCGCTGGAACACGTCGTTGCGCGGATACCCGTACTCCAGCGTCCGGTAGCGGCCGGGGTAGACGCGCTCCCAGGTCAGCGTGGTGTGCCGGTTCGCGGTCACCAGGTAGTCCCAGGAGTCGACCCCGCGCAGGAGCTGGGCGAAGTCCATGGAGCGGGCGGCGGCCGGGCGCTCCTGGAGGTCCAGGCCCATGTGCTTGAGCGGGGTGCCGTGCTGGGTCTGCACGAAGACCTGCCCGCGCCGCTTGACCAGGCGCCGGTCGAAGTTGACGTTGTTCACCAGGTACTTGGAGCGGGCCAGCGCCGTCCAGTACGCGGCGGTCCCCGGGCTCAGCCGCCGGGTCTGCGCCGGGATCGTGTGGTGGTGCTCGGGCCGCGCGATCCACGCGGTGCGGATGTGCGGCGCCAGCGCGCGGAACGCGGCCTCCAGCGCCCCCGGGTTGCAGCTCCGGCCGAGCCCCCAGGACGCCGCGAACACCGCGCGGTCCGCGCGCAGCGGCAGCCGGAGCTGGAGCCGGTAGTGCGCGCGCAGCAGGCCCGCCCGCAGCACCCGGCGGACGCGGACGGCCAGCCGGGCGGTGCGGCGGCGCAGCGTCATCGCCAGCTGGAGGCCCCGGTAGGTGCGGTGCAGGCCCAGGCGCACCAGCGCGTGCCGGGCCCTGGTGCGGGTGCGGAGCGTGCCGCCGGGGGCGCGGTGGCGGCGGCAGTGCGCGCGGGCGCGGCGCAGGAACTCGGCCCGGGTGCCGCGCGGCAGGCGGTCGCGCTTGAGGAACACCGTCGACAGGTGGTCGACCATCCGCCGGTACAACACCGGCCGCCAGCGCTCCAGTTGAGGATGTGCGTCGAGGAACGCGAAGACCCGGTCGTACTGGTCGAAGATGTCGAAGTGGCGCCGGCTCGTGGTGCCGAGGATGTTGCCCCGCCGCCGCTGCCGGTAGCGCACGCACACCCGGTCCAGCGTCGCGATCGGCCCGGCGGCCAGCAGCGCCGGGTAGGTCCACGGCGTGTCCTCGTAGTAGCCGGGCGGGAAGACGAGACCGGCGCGGGTCACGAACTCCCGGCGGTAGGCCTTGTTCCAGGCGACCATCAATACCCGCAGCAGCTCGGGCCGGTCCGCGAGCGCGAACGGGGCCGCCCCCTCCTCGGTGAGCGGGCCGGCGCCGTCCCGCTCGGCCGCGCCCGACCAGTACGTGCGCTCATGGTCGAAGAGCAGCACGTCCGGGTCGCGCGTCGCGCGCAGCCGGGCGGCGATCGCGCCCAGCGCGCCCGGGGCCAGGGTGTCGTCGCCGTCGAGGAACAACAGGTAGTCGCCGCGCGCCAGTTCGGTCCCCGCGTTGCGTGCGGGACCGAGCCCCTGGTTCTCCGGCAGGTGCAGCACGCGCACCCGGGGGTCGCGGGCGGCGAACTCGTCCGCGAGCGCGCCGCAGGCGTCCGGCGAGCAGTCGTCGACCACGATCAGTTCGAAGTCGGGGTGGGACTGGGAGAGCACCGACTCCAGGCATTCGGTCAGGTACGCCTGGACCTCGTACGCGGGGACGATGACACTGAACCTGGGCAAGGCACATCCATGGGTCGGCGCGGGCGTTCGGCCCGGGAACGCCCGCCGTACCGCCTTGGTTACGTTCCCTGCGGCATCCGGGGGACGCCGGGTGAACGAGAAGGGGCGGACCGGTTGCGGTCCGCCCCTCCCAACGCGGTCCCCTCCGCGCCTACTTCACCGCGCCCGCCATCACCCCCGAGACGAACTGCCGCTGGAACGCGAAGAACACGGCCAGCGGGATCACCATCGAGATGAACGCGCCCGGCGCCAGCACGTCGATGTTGTTGCCGAA
This sequence comes from Streptomyces sp. NPDC008150, assembly GCF_042956945.1. Taxonomy (NCBI): domain Bacteria; kingdom Bacillati; phylum Actinomycetota; class Actinomycetes; order Kitasatosporales; family Streptomycetaceae; genus Streptomyces; species Streptomyces sp. NPDC008150. The sequence goes on from NZ_JBIBHJ010000001.1 coordinate 46,158, forward strand.
CTGGCGTACCTGCGTCTGGAGGGCCACGGTGATCGGCTGGGTGCCCGACTTGGTGAACACCAGCGCGACCAGCATGTCGTTCCACACCCACAGGAACTGGAAGATGGCCAGGCTCGCGATGGCCGGGCCGCCCAGCGGCAGCACCACCCGCGCGAACAGCCTGAGCTCGCCCGCCCCGTCGAGCCGTGCGGCCTCCAGGAGTTCGCGGGGGATCTCCGCGAAGAAGTTCCGCAGCAGGAACACCGCGAACGGCAGGCCGAAGCCGGTGTGGAACAGCACGACACCGAGCACCGAGCCGAACAGCCCTATTTTCCCGAACAGTTCGGCGATCGGGATCAGCGCCACCTGCACCGGCACCACCAGCAGGCCGACCACGGCCAGGAACCACCAGTCGCGGCCCGGGAACTCCATCCACGCGAACGCGTAGCCCGCGAGCGAGCCGATCACGACGACGAGCAGCGTCGCCGGCACCGTGATCAGCACGGTGTTGAGCAGCGAGTGCGTGATGTCGCCGTTCTCCAGCAGCTTCCGGTAGCTGCCGAAGGTGAGTTGGGACGGCTTGGCGAACACCTTCCACCAGCCGCTCGCGTTCATGTCCTCCGGCGTGCGCAGCGACGACAGCAGCAGACCGATCGTCGGCACCAGCCAGAACAGGCCCACCAGGATCAGCACGACGCGCAGCGCGCCGCCCGTCGCCGCCTGCGCGAGCCGGGAGACGAGCGACGGCCTCGGCGGCCGTGCCTTCGCGGGCTCAACCGTCGCGAGCCCCTCCGCCTGCGCCGTCATCTCCGGGCCTCCTGCCGCAGCCTGCGCATGTTGAAGAGCATCACCGGGATCACCAGCAGCAGCAGGAACACCGCGATCGCGCTCGCGACGCCCGGCCGGTCCTCCGAGAAGCCCTTCCGGTACAGCTCCAGGGCCAGGACGTTCGCGTCGTCCTGCGAGGAGCCCGGAGCGATGATGAACACCAGGTCGAACACCTTCAGGACGTTGATCATCAGCGTGACCGCGACGACCGCCAGCACCGGCGCGAGCAGCGGCACCGTGACCCGGCGGAAGACCTGCCACTCGTTGGCCCCGTCGACGCGCGCCGCCTCCAGCAGTTCGCGCGGGATGCCCGCGAGCCCCGCCGCGATCAGCACCATCGCGAACCCGGCCCACATCCACACGTACGACCCGATGATCGCGGGCGTCACCAGGGACGGGCCGAGCCAGTCGACCCCGTTGTACGGCTCGGCGAAGTTCGACGCGGGCAGCCGCAGCCGCGCCCCGTCGGCCTTCGAGGAGAGGCTGAACGTGCCGTCCGCGGCGGCCTTCGCGGAGTCGACGACCTTGCCGTCCTTGACCGCCTCGATCCGCATCCCGGGATAGCCCAGTTCGGTCGCGTCGACCTCGCCGAGCTTCCCGACGCCCTTGCCCCGCGTGAAGTCCTGCCACGTCGTGCCGGTGATCCGGCCGGACTCGGGCTCCGCCCGCACCGCGCGGGCCGCGTCGGACGGCATCACGTCCGGAGCCACGCCCACCAGCGGCAGCGACACCGGCGTACCGGCGCGCACCGCGTCCCTGGTGACGAACCCGCCCCGCTGCGCGACCAGCGGCGACTCGCGGCCCGGGTGCGCCTTCGGGAACGCGGACGACTCGGCGAACGTGTCGTGCACGCCGACGACGACCGCGTTCGCGATGCCCTTGTCGGGGTCCTGGTCGTAGACCAGCCGGAAGATGATGCCGGCCGCGAGCATCGAGATCGCCATCGGCATGAAGACGACCAGCTTGAACGCCGTTCCCCAGCGCACCCGTTCGGTCAGTACCGCGAAGACCAGCCCGAGCGCGGTCGCGACCGTCGGGGCCAGCACCACCCAGATGATGTTGTTCTTCAGCGCGGTGCGGATGCCGTCGTCGGTGAACAGGGCCTTGTAGTTGTCGAAACCGGCGAAACCGCCGCCGGAGTCGCTGGCGAAACTGCGCACCAGCGAGTACCCGATCGGGTAGACCACGAGCGCGCCGAGCAGCACCAGGGCGGGCAGCAGGAACAGTGCCGCCACGGTGCCGCGGGTGCCGGTGACGCTCTTCCTGCGTCCGCCGGCCGTGCCCGGCCGCGTACGGGAGCCGGAGGGCGGCGCCGGAGTACCGGCGACGCCCCCCGCGGGAGCCTCGGTCATCGCCCGCTCAGCTCCGGACCGCCGTACGGCGGGAGCCGCCGGGCCTCACTGCCCGTACGCCTTCGCCGCGTCGGCCTCCAGTTTGGACTGCGTGCCCGCGACGTCCGTCGGGTTCTTCAGGAAGTCCTGGAGGTCCTTCCACTCGCCCTTGCCGGGCGTCCCGCCGAAGGCCTGGGGGGCCTGGTCGGACATGTCGAACCGGAAGTCGTCGCCCGCCGCGATCAGCGCCTTCGCCATCTTCTGCTGCACCGCGTTCGGGTACGCGGAGTCCGGCACGCTCTTGTTGGGGGAGAGGTAGCCGCCCAGCTTCGCCTGGACCGTCGCCGCCTCCGGGGAGGCCAGGAACGTCGCGAGGGCCTGCGCCCCCTTCGAGTCCTTCAGGATCACCGCCGCGTCGCCGCCGCTGACCACCGGCGCGTCGGTCCCGACCGCCGGGAACGGGAACACCTTCGCGCCCTCGCCGACCTTCTCCTTGGTCTCCGCGATGTTGACCTGCACGAAGTCGCCCTCGAAGACCATGCCCGCCTTCGGCTGGTCCCCGCCGGTGAACGTCTGCGTCACGGACGCGGGGAACTCCGTCTGGAGCGCGCCGTCGGCGCCGCCCGCGACGTAGTCCTTCTTGCCCCAGACCTGGGCGAGCGTGGTCAGGGCCTCCTTCACGGAGGGATCCGTCCACTTGATCTTGTGCTGGGCGAGCTGGTCGTACTTCTCCGGGCCCGCCTGCGAGAGGTAGACGTTCTCGAACCAGTCGGTGAGCGTCCAGCCGTCGGCGCCGCCGACCGAGAACGGGGTGACGCCCGAGTCGTACACCGTCTGCGCGGTGGTCAGCAGCTCCTGCCAGGTCTTGGGCTCCTTGGCCCCGGCGTTCTCGAAGACCTTGGCGTTGTACCAGACCAGCGACTTGTTGGCGGCCTTGTAGTACACCCCGTACGGCGTCCCGTCGACGGTGCCCAGGTCCTGCCAGCCCTTCGAGTAGTTCTTCGCGAGCTGGGCCTTCGCCTCCGCGCCGAGCGGCTTGGCCCACTTCTTCTCGACGGCCTGCTTGATGGCGCCCACCTGCGGCAGCATCGCCACGTCCGGGGGCTGGCCGCCCGCGATCTTCGAACCGAGGAAGTTGATGATCGGGTCCTGGGCCGGCACGAAGGTGACCTTCGCGCCCGTACGCCGGGAGAACTCCGCCAGTACCTTCTTGAAGTTGGCCTGCTCGGCCCCGGTCCACACGGCGGCGACCTCCAGGGTCGTGCCGTTCAGCTTGGGCAGGGAGAGCGTGTCGGCCGATTCCTTGCCGCCCCCGCCGTCACCCTTGCCGCTGTCGTCGTCGCCGCCCCCGCACGCGGCGAGCGAGAGGGCCAGTGCTCCCGCGGCCACGGCCGCCGCGAAGGCCCTCGTGTGCCGGTTCCCGGCGGGGGCTGGTCGCCCGCCCCGCGAACCGTCCGTACGGATGGTGCCGCTGCTCGTGCTGCGCATCACTGCCCCGTTCGTCGTTCCTCGTTGAACGTTCCGGCGCTGTTCCGTGCGCTCTGTGTACGCCCGGCGGGACGGGGGCGGCAAGAGCGCCTGCGGTGTCAACCCGCCGATCGTGACCGCGTCGTGACGGTCCATGCGGTGGAGGTGGGGGAGTTGCGGGGGTGAACGGGGGTGCTGCGGGGACGAGTTGGGAGCCGGGGCGCGGATGCCCGACGGGTCGGCGGCGGTCTGCCGTCGAACAGGGATGCACGGGGCGGGAGTTGTGGGGGTGACCGCGCTCTGCGGGCCCGGCGCGGCGGGCGGCCCGGGCGCGGGACCGTGGTGCGCGTTCGCGGGAGGGACGGCGCCCGCCGCCTCCGCCGGGACGGTCGCCCGGCCGGGGTGAGGCGGCCGGTGGAAGGTCAACGGGGCCTGGCGGGGCGGCGGTTGACGCGCAGCGGAGCCGCGCCGGTGCGGGGCCGGCCCGTGCCGCTCGTGCGGCGTACGGGCCGGCCGGCCGTGCTCACAGCAGGGACGGGACCTCCGCGGCCGACACCTCGCGGGCGGCCCGTTCCAGCGCGCTGGCGAGCAGCGCGAGGTCGGTGGGCCCGTTGCCCAGTTCGCGCACCGGGCGCCGGGCGGGCGGATCGCCCATGCGCTGCCATTCCAGGGCGACGACGGTGGGCCGCGACGTCGCGGTGCGCGGGATCCGCCCGGTCACCCGGCCGCCCTGGAACGCCGTGGTCCTGCCGTCCTGGCCCGTCAGCCGGCCGCGCCCCGGGGCGGGCTCGTCCTGCCCCGGGGACGGCGCGTCGAGCTCGACGCGCAGGCTCGCCCGGCGCGCCGGTTCGGTCTCGGCCGTACGGACGTCGGGCCCGGCGGCCGTCACCAGGTGCACGCCGAGCCGCTCGCCGTCGCGGGCCACCGCCTCCAGCGCGCGCAGCACGGAACCGGCGGCGGGCCGGCCCGGCGAGCCGAGCGGCGGGGACACCAGGGCGTCGAGGTCGTCCACGACCACGACGAGCCGCGGCAGCGGCGGACCCGTCCCGGTCTGCCGGCGGGCCGCCGCCGGGCGCAGCCGGATCGTCGAGCTCGGGGCACTCTCTATGTCGCCGTTGCCCCCGCCGTCCGGCAGCCGTCCGGACGCCGTGCGCTGCGGGCCGATCCGGCCCGCCAGCTCGCGTCGGGCGTGCCACTCCGCGAAGCCCTCGCGGCCCAGCAGTTCGGCCCGGCGCTTGAGCTCCGCGCTCAGGGACTGCGCGAACTCCCGCATCAGGACGGGGTCGTTGGCGCCGAGATGGGTCGTGACGTGCGGGACGTCCGTGCACACGCGCAGCCCGTCGCCGTGCGCGGCGCCGCCGGTCACCGTGTCGCGGCCGTCGACGAGGACGATGCCGAGACGGTCGGGCCGCTCGGCCGCCGCGAGCGAGGCGACCACCGAGCGCAGCAGCTCGGTCCGGCCGCTGCCGGGCGGCCCCTCGACGAGCAGGTGCGAGCCGGCGGCGACCAGGTCCGCGAGGACCGGTCCGCGCGGACCCGCGCCGAGCACGGCCCAGGCCCGGCCGCCGAGGGCCGCCGTGTCGTCGGCGGCGTCCGCCCAGCGGGCCATCAGGGACGCGGGAGTGGCACGTGCCAGCCCGAGCTCGTCGAGCAGCCGGGCCGACAGCGGCAGCGGCGCGGACACCCGGCCCGGCCGCCCGCCCGGGACCCCGTCGGTGCGCAGCGGCGCGAGCGCCCGCGCGAACCGCTCGGCCCAGGCCGCGGACACCGCGTCCACGGCCGCGGTGGTGCCGGGGCCCACGGGCCCGCGGTACGGGCGCGCCGTGCCGTCCGGCCGCGCGTCGTGCCCGCCGGCGTCGGCCACGCGCACCAGCCGCAGCGCGGTCGCGACGTCCCCGCCCAGCAGGGCGACCGCGCCGCACCGGGCGAACACGGGCGAGACCGCGCAGGCGGCCTCGTAGGTCTCGGCGAGCGGCGCCGACGCGGGCGCCGCGGCCGTCTCCGCCAGGCACACGACGTGGATGCCGGCCCGCGGCCCGTCCTGCGCGAGCCGTGCCACGGCCTCGCGCGGACCGGGCCCGCCGGGGTCGCCGTCCACGACGACCACGCAGTACGGACCCGTGTACGCGCCGGGGCCGCCCGCGCCGTGCGGGGCGGCGGGGTGCGGGCGGGCGTCGCCGTTGGTCCCGCCGGGGCCCGGGGCGGTCCGCGGCGCGCGGTCGAGGCCGAGGTCGAACCCGGGACCGGCCACCGGACCGCCGTTGCCGTGACCGCCGTCGAGGTGGTCGGCGCCGCCCCGGCGGGCGCCGGGGACGAGCGGGCCCGCGAACGCCCCGGGCCGGGTGCCGCCGGGTGCCCCGGGGGCCGCCGTGCCGGGGGCGGGTTCGCCCTGACCCTCCCCGGTGCGGTCGGCGAGGCGGCGCAGCAGTTCGTCGGTGCGGGCCGCGGCCTGGTCGCGGTCGAACGCGGTCAGCAGCCGGCAGTCCTGGCCGTGTCCGGGGCGCAGGTGCGGCAGCCAGCCGAGCCAGGACCACTCCGCGGTGCGCTCCTCGACGGAGCGCGAACGGTCCGTGCAGATCAGGACGATCTCCAGGACGTCGGGGGAGTGCAGCGCGGCGAGCTGCGCCACCACCGCGCGCGCCAGCCCGGAGAGCCGGGGGCGCGGTCCGGCCAGGCCGAGCGCGCCCGCCTCGCGCAGCCCGGCCGTCACCGGCACCGCGGGCAGCGGGCCCGAGCCGTCGGGCGCCGCGCGGTCCGCGGTGCCCAGCCGCACCGAGAGGGTCTCCGGGTGACCGGGGCCGCGTTCCCACAGCCGGGGTCCGGGGCCCAGCGCCGTCAGCAGCAGCGCCGCCGGGTCGGGCCAGGTCTCGGGTCCGGGCGCCGCCCCGGGGCGGGACCGCGCGGGGCGGTCGGGCGGCCCCTCGTCGTACGCGGCGTCCTCGGCGGCGTCCTGGCCGCCCCGGCCGGCCGTCCACCGGCGTGCCCAGGCGCCGATCCCGCGTCTGCGCGTGCCCTGCGGGCCGTCCGCGCCGGGCGCGGACCACTCGCCGTCCCGCGTGCCGTCGTCGGGCGGGAGGCCGTCGTGCGGTGCGATCCGGTACGCCCCGAGCGGCCCGGCCCCCACCGGCCCGCCGTGCGTGTCGCCCGCGCCGCCGGGGAAGGGCGGCCGGTCGTCCTCGACGCGCGGCGCCCCGCCCTGGCCGGGCACCACCGGTGCGCCGCCGTCGGACCCGGCCCTGCCGTGGCCGCGGGGCCGGGGCACGCCCGCGGAGGCGCCCCAGCTCGCGGTGCCGTACGCGTGGTGGGTGCCGTCGTACGGGCCGTCCGGACCGGACCGGCCGCGCGGCGGGGCGTCCGCCGCGCGGGCCGCGTCCGCGCCGTCCGCCGCGCGGCCGTCCACGCGCAGGTGGCCCTCGCCGTCGGGGGTGGTCGCCAGGCGCGCGCCCGGACCCTCCGCGCCGGTCAGCCGCAGGGCCGACTCGCCGATCCGCAGCAGGGCGCCCGACGGGAAGGCGACCGGGCGGTCGGCCACCCGCCCGCCGTTCAGCGACGTGCCGTTGGTGGAGCCCAGGTCGGCGACGGAGACCGCGCCGTCGGGCGCGACCGTCACCGCGCAGTGCAGCCGGGAGACGTCCGGGTCGTCGAGCGGGACGTCGGCGCCGGCGGAGCGGCCCACGGTGATCCGGCCGCCGTGCAGCAGGTGCACGCCGCCGGCGTCGGGGCCCGCGACCACGTGCAGCCGGGTCGGGGCGTCGTCCAGCTCGGGGTGCGGCTCCGGGGCGCCCGGCGCGTTCAGGTACAGGACGGCGCCGTCGGTCAGCGGCGGCTCGCCGAGCGTGCTGCGGGCGGCGTCCAGGCGCTCGGCGCCCGCGTACAGGACGGCGGGGCCGTCACCTCCCACCACGGCCGAGGCGAGCGCGGAGGCCACCGCGGCCAGGGCCGTGCCGGCGGGCGCCGTGAGCAGGACGTCGCGGCTCGCCGCGCGGCCCCGCGCCTCGACGGACGGGCCCAGCGGGTCTACGACGGTCAGCCGGATCTGCATCGCGTCAGCGGTCCCTTCTGCGCGGGCGCCCGGCGACAGGGACGAAGCCGCCGCGCGGCACCCCCCACCGCGGACTTCCCCCACCGCCGCACGAGCACGTCGGCCAGTAGCTGGAGGCATCCTCGCACTTGCCACCGACAACACGCCCGCCGCCCGGCTCCAAGTGATCTTGATTGGTCGGCTCTGCCCGTAAAAGTGCCTGGCCGGTGCCCGTCGGACGACCGTTCGTGACCTGATAGCGCCCTCCTCGCGGCCGGTTCCGTCCGTTACCGGCAACCAACCGACCGGGCGGGGCGTCTTTCCGGTGTGCGCGCCCCACCCGTCGTTCCCGCTCCTGCGGGTACGCGCACGTACGGGCGCGCGGAGGGCGTACGGGGCGTCCGGACGCGTACCGGGCGGTGCGCGGACGCACAGTCCGAGGACAGCCCGTCGCCGCGGTGCCCGGCCTTACAGTGGGTTCGGAACAGCCGAAGCCCGCCGCAGGACGCCGGGAACGGTGTACGGACCAGGCAAGCAAGCAGCAGGGAGCGCATGACGTGCGGCCGGTAGGCAGCAAGTACTTCCTCGAAGAGCCGCTCGGGCGGGGCGCCACGGGAACCGTCTGGCGCGCGCGCCAGAGGGAGACCGCGGGTGCCGAGGCCGCCGTGGCGGGCCAGCCCGGCGAGACCGTCGCGATCAAGGTCCTCAAGGAGGAGCTCGCGAGCGACCCCGACATCGTGATGCGGTTCCTGCGCGAACGCTCGGTGCTGCTGCGCCTGACCCACCCCAACATCGTCCGGGTCCGCGACCTGGTCGTGGAGGGCGACCTGCTGGCCCTGGTCATGGACCTGGTCGAGGGCCCCGACCTGCACCGCTACCTGCGCGAGAACGGCCCCTTCAGCCCGGTCGCCGCGGCCCTGCTCACCGCGCAGATCGCCGACGCGCTCGCGGCCAGCCACGCGGACGGCGTCGTCCACCGCGACCTGAAGCCCGCGAACGTCCTGCTGCGCCAGGACAACGGCCAGATGCACCCGCTGCTGACCGACTTCGGCATCGCCCGGCTCGCGGACTCGCCGGGCCTCACGCGCACCCAGGAGTTCGTCGGCACGCCCGCGTACGTCGCGCCGGAGTCCGCCGAGGGTCGCCCGCAGACCTCCGCCGTGGACGTCTACGGCGCCGGCATCCTGATGTACGAGCTGCTCACCGGCCGCCCGCCGTTCTCCGGCGACTCGGCCCTCGAAGTGCTGCACCAGCACCTGAGCGCGGAGCCCCGCAGACCCTCGACGGTGCCCGGTCCGCTGTGGACGGTCGTCGAGCGCTGCCTGCGCAAGAACCCCGACGAGCGGCCCAGCGCCGAGAACCTCGCGCGCGGACTGCGTGTCGTCGCCGAGGGTGTCGGGGTGCACGCGAACTCCGCGCAGATCGCCGCCGCCGAGAACGTCGCCGTGCTGCTCGCCCCCGACCCGTCGCCCGCGACGGTGCCGCAGATGCCCGGCGCCGCCGACCCGACCCAGGTGCTGCCGCACGGGGCCGGCGCCTACGACCCCAACGCCGCCACCAGCGTCCTGCCGCACACCGGAGGCCCCGCGAACGCGGCCGACCCGACGACCGTGATGCCGCCCGTGCCGCAGGGCCAGGGCGGCAACCAGGCCGGCAACCAGCAGGGGCCGCCCGACCAGCCGCACCCGTGGCAGAACCAGCTCCGCGCCGCCCGCGACCGCAACGAGCAGACGCAGGTGCAGTACCTCGACCCGAGCGAGGACCCGCTGCGCCGTCGCCCGCAGCGCCAGGTGGCCCGCCCCCAGCAGCAGCCGCGCCAGCAGCAGCGTCCGCAGCAGGGCTACGCGTACCCGCCGCAGCAACAGCAGCCGCAGCAGCCCCAGCAGTACACGCCGCGGCAGCAGCCCCGGCCGCAGCAGCGCTACTCGCCGCCGGCCGCCCCGCAGCGCCCCGCGCCCGAACCGCGCCAGCCGCGGCAGCGCGGCGCGAACCCGATGAAGATCCCGGGCCTGGGCTGCCTCAAGGGCTGCCTGTTCACGATCGTCATCCTGTTCGTCGCCAGCTGGCTGGTCTGGGAGCTGAGCCCGCTCCAGGACTGGATCGGCACCGGCAAGGGCTACTGGGACCAGATGAGCACCTGGATCAGCGACGTCACGGGGTGGATCGGCGACCTCGGCAACAGCGGCTCGGGCGGCAACTGAGCCGGGGGCGGTTCCGGCCGTCCGGGCCCGCCGAGGGGCGGGCGGTGGCCCCCGACGACCGGAACTGCCCCTTGAGTTCGTGGATTTGTCGACACCTGGTGGGTGATTTCCGCCCGCGTGGTGAAGGTTGGCTCGTCGGACGCGTAGTTTTATCGGCAACACGCGTCTGTAGGAGCAGTCTTGGCACGGAAGATCGGCAGTCGGTACGCCGCCCACCAGGTCCTTGGCCGGGGCAGTGCCGGGACGGTGTGGCTGGGCGAGGGGCCGGACGGCCCTGTCGCGATCAAGCTGCTGCGCGAGGACCTCGCCTCGGACCAGGAGCTCGTCGGGCGCTTCGTGCAGGAGCGCACCGCGCTGCTCGGCCTCGAACACCCCAACATCGTCTCCGTGCGCGACCTCGTGGTCGACGGTGACGACCTCGCCCTCGTCATGGACCTGGTCCGCGGCACCGACCTGCGCACCCGGCTGGACCGCGAGCGCAGGCTCGCCCCGGAGGCCGCGGTCGCCATCGTCGCGGACGTCGCGGACGGTCTCGCCGCCGCGCACGCCGCCGGCGTCGTGCACCGCGACGTGAAGCCGGAGAACGTCCTGCTGGACATGCAGGGGCCGCTCGGCCCGGCGGGCGCCCACCCGGCGCTGCTCACGGACTTCGGCGTCGCCAAACTCATCGACTCCCCGCGCCGCACCCGGGCCACCAAGATCATCGGCACCCCGGACTACCTGGCCCCGGAGATCGTCGAGGGCCTGCCGCCGCGCGCGGCCGTCGACATCTACGCCCTCGCCACGGTCCTGTACGAGCTGCTCGCCGGCTTCACGCCGTTCGGCGGCGGCCACCCGGGCGCGGTGCTGCGCCGCCACGTGACCGAGACGGTGGCGCCGCTGCCCGGCATCCCGGACGACCTGTGGCAGGTACTCGTCCAGTGCCTGGCCAAGGCCCCGGCGTCCCGGCTGCGCGCCTCCGAGCTGGCGGGCCGGCTGCGCGAGCAGCTGCCCGGACTGGCCGGCATCCCGCCGCTCGACGTGGACGAGCCCGACGCGGAGTCCGACGAGGAGCCGCGCCCCGCCGCCGCGGACGACCCCGCCGAGGCGCGGCCCGCCGACGAGCAGCGGGTGCGGCGCGGCGCGGTGCCGCTGGTGCCCGGCGCCAAGCCGGACTCCAACCGGGACACCCACACCTCGATGCGCGTGCCCGGCCCCGACGAACTGGCCGGCGGCGCCCGCGGCACGGCCCGGGTCCCGCGGGCGGCCGGCGCCCCCCGTCCCGGCTCGGCCCGGCACAAGGCGTCGGCCAGGCGCCGCCGCATCGTGTTCGGCGCGGCCGGCCTGGTCCTGGTGGCGGCGGTCGGTGTCGGCACCTGGGCGGCGACCTCGGGCGGCGACGACTCGCCCCACGACAACAGGAACTCCGCGCCCGCCACCCCCTGACGGCCCGCGCCCGGCCCCGCGTGAGAGTGGTCACGGCGGCCCGGCGCTGGCCGCCCGGCGGAGCCGTTACGCTGGAGGCGTGGCAGTCGTCGACGTATCCGAAGAGCTCAAGTCCCTCTCCTCGACCATGGAGTCGATCGAGGCCGTTCTGGACCTCGACAAGCTGAGGGCAGACATCGCCGTGCTCGAGGAGCAGGCGGCGGTCCCCTCGCTGTGGGACGACCCGGACGAGGCGCAGAAGATCACCAGCAAGCTCTCGCACCTCCAGGCCGAGGTGCGCAAGGCGGAGACCCTGCGTGGCAGGATCGACGACCTCTCGGTGCTCTTCGAGATGGCCGACGAGGAGGACGACCCGGACACCCGGGCCGAGGCCGAGACGGAGCTGACCGCCGTCCGCAAGGCGCTGGACGAGATGGAGGTCCGCACCCTCCTGTCCGGCGAGTACGACTCCCGCGAGGCCCTCGTCAACATCCGCGCGGAGGCCGGTGGCGTCGACGCCGCGGACTTCGCCGAGAAGCTCCAGCGCATGTACCTGCGCTGGGCCGAGCGGCACGGCTACAAGACGGAGGTCTACGAGACCTCGTACGCGGAGGAGGCCGGCATCAAGTCGACCACCTTCGCCGTCCAGGTCCCGTACGCCTACGGCACGCTCTCCGTCGAGCAGGGCACCCACCGCCTCGTGCGCATCTCGCCCTTCGACAACCAGGGCCGCCGCCAGACGTCGTTCGCCGGCGTCGAGGTGCTGCCGGTGGTCGAGCAGACCGACCACGTCGAGATCGACGAGTCGGAGCTGCGCGTCGACGTCTACCGGTCCTCCGGGCCCGGCGGACAGGGCGTCAACACCACCGACTCCGCGGTGCGGTTGACCCACATCCCCACCGGCATCGTGGTGTCCTGCCAGAACGAGCGCTCCCAGATCCAGAACAAGGCCACGGCGATGAACGTCCTTCAGGCCAAGCTCCTGGAGCGGCGCCGCCAGGAGGACCAGGCCCGCATGGACGCCCTCAAGGGCGACGGCGGCAACTCCTGGGGAAATCAGATGCGTTCGTACGTCGTGCACCCCTACCAGATGGTCAAGGACCTGCGGACCGAGTTCGAGGTCGGCAACCCGGAGGCCGTCTTCAACGGCGAGATCGACGGCTTCCTGGAGGCCGGGATTCGCTGGCGCAAGCAGCAGGAGAAGTAAAGGCGAACTTCTCCGCCGACGACGGAAGCGTCCGTCACACCTGGGCAACTGCCGTCCTTCGGGCGGCAGTTGCCTTTTGTGTCAGTGGATGTCCGAGTTACACACCACGCTCACAACCTGCCCCCCGCGCAAAGGCGAGCACAACGGGCATCGCGCCCGCAACGGCCTTGACGATGCTCAGAAAAATCGCGAGGGTGAAGCGTGGCATGCGACTGTCCGGGGCGCATGTGAACCGGGGGGAAGTACCAGAAGGGCCACCCCCCGTCGATCACGGCCCCGCGCGCGGCCTCTCCGACGATGAATTTCAGCTACTGGGGGTAGCGGTTACATGACCAAGAAGACACGGATCCGTGTTGCGCGCATAGCGGCGGGTGCCGTGATCATGAGCGGTGCCTCGATGGCGGCGGTGGGTGTCGCGGCGGCGGACACCTCCTCCGACGGCCCGTCCATCTCCGTCGAGGACACCGACGGCGGGACGACCGACGGCGGCACCGGCGGCGACTGCGACCCGATCGGCGCCTGCGACACCAGCGGTGGCACGGCCACCGACGGCGGGACCGCGACGGACGGCGGTACGGCCACGGACGGCGGCACCGCGACCGACGGCGGAACCGCGACGGACGGCGGCACGGCCACCGACGGCGGCACCGCGACCGACGGCGGAACCGCGACGGACGGCGGCACGGCCACCGACGGCGGTACCGCCACCGACGGCGGGACCGCGACGGACGGCGGCACGGCGACCGACGGCGGCACCACCACCGGCGGTTCCACCACGGGCGGCTCCTCGACCGGCGGCTCCTCCACCGGTGGCTCCACGACCGGCGGTTCGAGCACCGGTGGCTCCGGCAGCACCGGCGGTTCCGGCACGGGCGGTTCCGGGTCCACCGGCACCACCCCCGACGGCGGCAGCGCCCCGTCCGCGCAGGAGGAGGGCTCCTCCGCCCTCACCGACACGGGCTCCGACGCCAAGCCCCAGGGCGGCGACGACGAGCTCGCCGACACCGGTGCGGGCCAGACCACGATCCTGCTGATCGGCGCCGCCACGATGCTGGCCGGCGGCATCGGCTTCCGCTTCCTGCCGCGCCTCATGAACGGGCGCAACGGCGGCACCGCCGCCTGACGGTGACCGGCCGCCCACGCACCGTGGGCGTCACGCGTCACGAAAGGAGCCCGGAGCGTCCAACGCTCCGGGCTCCTTCGCACGTCCCCGGGCCCGGGGGCCCCACGACGGATCCGCTACGCGCCCTGGTGGGCAAGCAGCGCGAAGGCCGCCACCAGTACCGCGAGCAGAACGATCAGCGCCATCGGGTTGAGCCCCGCGAAAGGGGGCTTCTCCTGTTCCAGCCGCTCGCGGTTGGCCCGGCACACCGGGCACCGGCCCTCACTGACGGGAGCCGCGCAGTTCGCGCACACCAGCCGGTCGTACGTCATGCGCTCGCCCTCCTTGCAGCGGTTCACCAACACAACGCCCACAGCATCGCGAACGTTCCCACTCCACTGTGCCAGGTTCCGCGGAATTCGGCGCGGCCCGCCGTATCCTGCCCCGCCGAGGCCCGATCCAGCCCTTCGGAACGGCGACAAAACGCGCGATCCACCCGCAACCCCTGCCGTCGACTGCGCGCGCACATCGGGTTCGCGTATGGTCACGCACACCTACCCCCGGCGACCCGTGGTGCACCCGTGATCCGATTCGACAACGTCTCCAAGGTCTACCCCAAGCAGACCCACGCCGCTCTCAGGGATGTCTCCCTGGAGGTGGAGAAGGGCGAGTTCGTCTTCCTCGTGGGCTCCTCCGGCTCCGGGAAGTCCACCTTCCTGCGGCTGATCCTCCGCGAGGAGCGCGCCAGCCACGGCCAGGTGCACATCCTCGGCAAGGACCTCGCGCGCCTGTCCAACTGGAAAGTCCCGCACATGCGGCGCCAGTTGGGCACCGTGTTCCAGGACTTCCGGCTGCTGCCGAACAAGACGGTCGCCGAGAACGTGGCCTTCGCACAGGAGGTCATCGGCAAGTCCCGCGGTGAGATCCGCAAGTCCGTGCCGCAGGTGCTCGACCTGGTCGGGCTCGGCGGCAAGGAGGAGCGCAGACCGGGCGAACTGTCCGGTGGTGAGCAGCAACGCGTCGCCATCGCGCGGGCGTTCGTCAACCGGCCGAAGCTGCTGATCGCGGACGAACCCACCGGCAACCTCGACCCGCAGACGTCCGTCGGCATCATGAAGCTGCTCGACCGCATCAACCGGACGGGCACGACCGTCGTGATGGCGACGCACGACCAGAACATCGTGGACCAGATGCGCAAGCGCGTCATCGAGCTGGAGAAGGGCCGCCTCGTCCGCGACCAGGCACGCGGCGTCTACGGCTACCAGCACTGACCGCCCAGCCTCCCGCATCCGTCCCCGGAAAGGCCTGAAGAAGACGCCATGCGCGCCCAGTTCGTTCTGTCGGAGATCGGTGTCGGTCTCCGCCGCAATCTGACGATGACCTTCGCCGTCATCGTCTCCGTCGCCCTGTCCCTGGCCCTGTTCGGCGGTTCGCTGCTGATGAGCGACCAGGTGACCACCATGAAGGGCTACTGGTACGACAAGGTCAACGTCTCGATCTTCCTCTGCAACAAGAGCGACGCCGAGTCGGACCCCAACTGCGCCAAGGGCGCGGTGACCGACGACCAGAAGAAGGCCATCAAGTCCGACCTCGACAAGATGACCGTCGTCCAGAAGGTCACCTACGAGTCCCAGGACGAGGCGTACAAGCACTACAAGGAGCAGTTCGGCGACTCCCCGCTGGCGAGTTCGCTGACCCCGGACCAGATGCAGGAGTCGTACCGCATCAAGCTGAAGGACCCGGAGAAGTACCAGGTCGTCGCGACCGCGTTCAACGGGCGTGACGGTGTGCAGTCCGTGCAGGACCAGAAGGGCATCCTGGACAACCTCTTCGGACTCCTGAACGGCATGAACTGGGCCGCCCGCGCGGTGATGGCGCTGATGCTCGTCGTCGCGCTGATGCTGATCGTCAACACCGTGCGCGTCTCGGCGTTCAGCCGGCGCCGCGAGACCGGCATCATGCGCCTGGTGGGCGCGTCCGGCTTCTACATCCAGGCGCCGTTCATCATGGAGGCCGCCGTCGCCGGACTCATCGGCGGCACGGTCGCGTGCGGATTCCTGGTGATCGGCCGGTACTTCATCATCGACCACGGCCTGGCACTGTCCGAGAAGCTGAACCTCATCAACTTCATCGGCTGGGACGCGGTGCTGACGAAGCTTCCGCTGATCCTCGCCACCAGCCTCCTGATGCCGGCGCTGGCCGCGTTCTTCGCGCTGCGCAAGTACCTGAAGGTGTGACCAACGACCGAGGGGCCGTACGGGCAAGCGCCCGTGCGGCCCCTCGGCGTTGTCCTAGACTCACCGGCATGTCGGGCCCCGTCCTGTTCCGTCCGCCCCGCCGCGTCCGCCGCGGGGCCGCCCTGGCACTGGTGTTCACCAGCCTGTTCGTCGCGGGCGCCGCCACCGGTTCGTTCCCCGACCCCGAGACCGCCGCCCAGCGCGGCGCGGCGGGATCCGGACCCTCCGCCGCCGGTTCGGCGACCGCCGCCCGCCGCCAGGACGTCGTCGACGAGGCGCGGCGCGCGCAGGCCGACGGCAAGTCGCCCGAGGAGGCCGCGGAGCGTGCCGTGAGCCGCTCCGGCGACCGCTGGGGCGCTGTCTACTCGCCGGGCGAGTACGAGGAGTTCGAGGACGCGCTCGACGGCACGTACACCGGCGTCGGCCTGTGGGCGCGACGCGCGCGGGACGGCTCGGTCCGGGTGACCCGGGTCGGCGCGGACTCGCCGGCCGCCGACGCCGGACTGCGCGCCGGCGACGTGCTGCGCAGCGTGGACGGCCGCGACGCCCGGGGGCTGCCCGTCACCGAGGTCGTCTCGCTGCTGCGCGGCGACGACCGGGACGCGCCCGCGGGCACCACCGTCCGGCTCGGCCTGGAGCGCGGCGACCGGCGCTGGGGCGTGACCCTGCGCAGGGCCCGGCTGTCCACCGACTCCGTGACCGTCCGCACGCTGGGCGACGGCGTCACGGTCGTCGCCGTCACGGCGTTCACCAAGGGCTCGGGCGACGCCGTGCGCGACGCCGTGCGGCGCGCTCCGGCCGGCCGCGGCGTCATCCTCGACCTGCGCGGCAACTCCGGGGGGCTGGTCGCCGAGGCCGTCACCACCGCCTCCGTCTTCCTCGACGGCGGCCTCGTCGCCACGTACGACGTCGACGGCGAGCAGCACGCCCTGCACGCGCGCACCGGCGAGGCCACGGAACGGCCCGTCGTCGCGCTCGTCGACGGCGGCACGATGAGCGCGGCGGAGCTGCTCACCGGGGCCCTCCAGGACCGGGGGCGCGCGGTGGTCGTGGGCTCGCGCACCTTCGGCAAGGGCTCGGTGCAGATGCCGAGCACGCTGCCCGACGGGTCCGTCGCGGAACTGACCGTCGGCCACTACCGCACGCCGTCCGGGCGCCCCGTCGACGGCCGCGGCATCACCCCCGACCTCGACGCGGGCAGCGACGTCGTCGCCGGCGCGGAGACGGTCCTCTCGGGCCTCGCGGCGTCCTGACCGGCGCGCGCCCCGCGCGCCCGCGTCCCGCCGACGGCGAAACCCTTTCCCCGTACCCGGGCCGAGGTGCGAAAATGGCCAGCACTATGGCCAAGGGAATGTACGTACCGAAGGAGTCCCTGCCGAAGCAGGGCGCCGCCACGAAGGCCCGCGACGGCGAGAAGGGCGGCAAGCGCAAGATCGTCGCGCAGAACAAGAAGGCGCGGCACGACTACGCCATCATCGACGTGTTCGAGGCCGGTCTGGTCCTCAGCGGCACCGAGGTGAAGTCGCTGCGCCAGGGGCGCGCCTCGCTGGTCGACGGCTTCGTCCAGATCGACGGCGACGAGGCGTGGCTGCACAACGCGCACATCCCCGAGTACCACCAGGGCACCTGGACCAACCACTCGGTGCGCCGCAAGCGCAAGCTGCTCCTGCACCGGGCGGAGATCGACAAGCTGGCCGCGCAGTCGCAGGAGACCGGCCACACGATCATCCCCCTCGCCCTGTACTTCCGGGACGGCCGGGCGAAGGCGGAGATCGCCCTCGCGCGCGGCAAGCGCGAGTTCGACAAGCGGCAGACGCTGCGGGAGAAGCAGGACCGCCGCGAGTCCGACCGGGCCATCGCCGCCGCGAAGCGGAAGCAGCGCGAGGCCTAGGACGGGCCCGCCGCTGTGCCGGCGGCCGGGTCCGCGGGAATAGGCTGGCACCTTGCCGCGTTGGTCACGTACGATGGCAACGCGCCCTTCAAGGGTGCGCGTCCCTCCCCGGAGGGGCAGGCACCGCGAGGTGCCTTTGAAAAATCAACATGGGGATGATCGGTTTCGACAGCGGCTGTTGAAGCAGGGGAAGCGTGTCGAGGAAGCGGCAATGATCTCGTAAACCATATGTCGCAAAAAATAATCGCCAACACCAAGCGCGATTCCCAGTCCTTCGCCCTCGCTGCCTAATAAGCAGTGACTGAAGGACCCTAAAAGGGTGTCAGCCCGGGAGTGTTCCCGGCCCGGATCCTGGCATAATCTAGGGAACTAAACCACCGATCCCGGTCACGGGGTTCGGTGGGAAATCAAACAGTGACTGAGCCCGTCGGCGACTTGTTCGCGTGATCGCCGGGGCTGAGAAAAGCGCAGCGAACTGCACACGGAGAAGCCCTGATTGAGCACCGTTGGACGCGGGTTCGATTCCCGCCATCTCCACCAGTGCGATCCGTTTCCGGCCCTTTCCGGCCGAATGCGGTGCGGCACAGGTCACCCCTTGTAGAGCAGGACGGCGCCTTCCTTTCGGAGGCGCCGTTTTTGCGTTCACCCGCAATATCCGTGCCCCTTTTCCGGGTGCGCCCGGTGTCAGGCCCCCGCGCGCCGCCCCGTGCTCCCCCTGTCCGTCAGGCGGGGCGGCAGCAGGGTGGCCCGGGGCACCGGGGGCGTGTTCGTCAGTTTGTTCATCAGGAGGGACACCGCCCGGGAACCGATCTCCGCCACCGGGAGGGACACGGACGTGACCGGGACCCGGGCCGACTCCGCCACCTCGTCCGGGCAGATGGCGGTGAGCGAGAGGTCGGCCGGTACCCGCAGGCCCAGTTCCGTGAACGCCTCCGTCAACGGTTCGAGCACCGCCTCGTTGTGGACGACCACTCCCGTCAACGCGGGCTGTTCGCGCAGGAGTTGTTCCGCGACCCGGCGGGCGGCGGCCGGGGACGCCTCGCAGGGGTGGACCGGTGCGAGGAGGCCGTGGCGGTCCGCGGCCGCGGTGAAGCCCTCGACCACCCGTTGCGCGAACGCCGTACCGCGCACGTAGACCTCCGGCGGTGAGCCGACCAGGGCCACCACCCGGTGGCCGAGCGCCGCCAGGTGCTCCACGCACACCTCGGCCGCCGCCCTGAAGTCCAGGTCGATGCAGGTCAGTTCGCCCGGATCGGCGGGGAAGCCGATCAGCACGGAGGGGCGGTCCAGGCTCCGCAGCAGCGGCAGGCGCGGGTCGTGGAGCTGGACGTCCATCACGATCAGCGCGTCCACCAGCGCCGTGTCCGCCACCCGCCGCAGCCCCTCCTCGCCCTCCTCCTGCGTCAGCAGCAGCACGTCGTGGTCGTGGCCGCGGGCCGCGGTGACCACGGAGACCGCGAACCGCATCACCACCGGCACGTGGATCCCGGCCCGCAGCGGCACGACCAGCGCCAGCACGTTGGAGCGGCTGCTCGCCAGCGCGCGGGCGCCGGCGTGCGGGCGGTAGCCGAGCTGCCGGATGGACTCCTCGACGCGCAGCCGGGTCTCCTCGGAGATCGGCCGCTTCCCGCTGAGCGCGTAGGAGACGGTGGACGGCGACACCCCGGCGTGCCGCGCGACGTCCGTGATCTTGACCGTCACGACGGCCCCAGCTCCAGCGTCAGGAACCCGGTGCCCGCCGCCGCCCGCGCCTCCCGCCCGCCCGAGGACAGCCCCCACGGCGCCGCCGGGTCGTCGCACGAGGCGCGCAGGGTGTCGCCCTCGCGCACCACGGTGAACGTCACGTCGCCCACCGGAACCGTCACCCGCGCGCCCCGCTCCAGCCCGTACGCGCGCAGGGTCACCCGGTCCGCGTGGTCGTAGTCGGGGCGGTCGTCGACCGCGCCCACCGGGAGCACCGCGCCCGGCCGCACCAGCAGCGGGACGCTGTCGAAGCCGTGGCGTTCGCGCACCCAGCGCGGCCCGGTGACCGCACGGCCGTCGAGGTACCGCGTCCAGGTGCCCTCGGGGACGTAGTAGGAGACGTCGCCCGCGTCGTCGAAGACCGGCGCGACCAGCAGGTCGGAGCCGAGCATGTACTGCCGTTCCAGGTGCGCGCACGCCGGGTCGTCCGGGAACTCCAGGACCATCGCCCGCATCACCGGCACCCCCTCGCGGTGCGCGGTGCGCGCGGCCTCGTAGAGGTAGGGCATCAGCCGCAGCTTGAGGCGGGTGAACAGGCGCAGGACGTCGACCGCCTCCTCGTCGAACAGCCACGGCACCCGGTACGACGACGAGCCGTGCAGCCGGCTGTGCGAGGAGAGCAGGCCGAAGGCGATCCAGCGCTTGAAGAGCGCGGCGCTCGGGGTGCCCTCGAAGCCGCCGATGTCGTGGCTCCAGTAGCCGAAGCCGGTCAGGCCCAGCGAGAGGCCGCCGCGCAGCGACTCCGCCATCGACTCGTACGTCGCCTCGCAGTCGCCGCCCCAGTGCACCGGGAACTGCTGGCTGCCGGCCGTCGCCGACCGGGCGAAGACCACCGCCTCGCCCTCCCCGCGGTGCTTGCGCAGCACGTCGAAGACGGTCCGGTTGTACAGGTACGTGTAGTAGTTGTGCATCCGCTCCGGGTCCGAGCCGTCCGCGTACGCCACGTCGACCGGGACGCGCTCGCCGAAGTCGGTCTTGAAGCAGTCGACGCCCTGGCCGAGCAGCGCCTCCAGCTTGGCGGCGTACCACTCGCGGGCGGCGGGGCTGGTGAAGTCGACCAGGGCCATGCCCGGCTGCCACAGGTCCCACTGCCACACGCCGCCGTCCGGGCGGCGCAGCAGATGGCCGAGCGCGCGGCCCTCCTCGAACAGCGGGGAGCGCTGCGCGATGTACGGGTTGATCCACACGCAGACCCGCAGCCCGCGTTCCTTGAGGCGGCCGAGCATGCCCTCGGGGTCGGGGAAGACCCGCGGGTCCCAGGCGAAGTCGCACCAGTTGAACTCGCGCATCCAGAAGCAGTCGAAGTGGAAGACGGACAGCGGGAGTTCACGGCTGCGCATGCCCTCGATGAACGAGGTGACGGTCTCCTCGTCGTAGGAGGTGGTGAACGACGTGGAGAGCCACAGGCCGAACGACCAGGCGGGCGGCAGCGCCGGGCGGCCGGTCAGCTCCGTGTAGCGGCGCAGGATGTCCTTGGGGGAGTCGCCCTGGACGACGTAGTAGGTCAGCCGCTGGCCCTCCACGCTGAACTGGACCCGTGACACCGCCTCCGAGCCGACCTCGAAGGACACCCGGCCGGGGTGGTCGACGAACACGCCGTACCCGGCGTCCGTCAGGTAGAACGGGGCGTTCTTGTAGGCCTGTTCGGTGGCGGTGCCGCCGTCGGCGTTCCACATGTCGACGACCTGGCCGTTCTTGACGAGCGGGCCGAAGCGTTCGCCGAGCCCGTACACCGACGTGCCGACGCCCAGGCCGAGTTGCTCGCGCAGGTAGTGGGTGCCGTCGGCGTCGCGCAGGATGCCCATGTCCTTGGGGCCGCTGCGGGTCAGCACGCGGCCGTGGGCGAGGAACTCCACCTGCCAGGGCCCGGTGCGGGCCACCCGCACCGACAGGTCGCCGGAGGTGAGCGTCGCGCTCTCGTCGTCGTACTCGATCCGCGGTGCGAACTCGGCCGTGTTCAGCTCGAATCGGGGAGCGGGCGGCCGTTCGCCCGCGAAGTGGGTGAGGGTGATGCCGACGACGCCGGGCAGGGGCGCGTGGGCGGTGATCGTCACGACCGGTCCCTTCAGCAGGTCGCCCCGGTGGCGCACGGGGGTGGTCGGCGCGTGGATCTCCAGCGTGCGCCCGCCGCCGCCCGGGGCGCCCTCGTCGACGGTGACGTCCAGGACCTCCGCCGGATGGGCCGCGGTGACGCCCTCGCGCAGCAGCCAGTAGCCGTCGGTGAACTTCACGCGCGCACCCCTTACTTGACCGCGCCCGCGGCGATGCCGCGGGTGAGCGTCCGCTGGAAGACGAGGAAGAAGACGACCGCGGGCAGCACTCCGAGCAGCGCCGCGGCGTTGGTCATGGTGGCGTCCATCAGGCGCTGGCCCTGGAGCACGCCGAGCGCCACCGACACCGTCTGGTTGTCGTTCGAGATCAGCATCACCAGGGGCAGCAGGAACTCGTTCCACGTCCAGACGAAGAAGAAGACCAGCAGCACCCCGATGGTCGGGCGGCTGACGGGGACCACGATCCGCCACAGCACCTGCCAGGCGTTCGCCCCGTCGATGCGGGCCGCCTCGACGATCTCGCGGGGGAAGCGGCCGAGCACCGACGCGAGCAGGTACGTGCCGAACGCGGCCTGGATCACCGTGAACACGATGACGACGCTGAGCCGGGTGTCGTACAGGCCGGCCTGCTTGCTCAGGTAGTACAGCGGATAGACCAGCGCCTCCTGCGGCAGCATGTTCGCGAGGACGAAGAACGCCAGCACCCAGGTGCGGCCCCGGACGCGGCCGATGCCGATCGCGTAGGCGTTCAGCACCGACAGGACGGCCGCGAGGACGGCCACCGACCCGCTGATCAGCAGGGAGTTGGCGAGCTTCCGCCCGTAGTCGACGCGCTGCCAGAAGTCCCTGAGACCGTCCAGGTACAGGCCGTGCGGCAGGCTCAGCGGCCCGTTCCGCGAGTACTCCGCGGGGGACTTCACGGCGTTCAGCGCGACGACGGCGAACGGGACCACCATGAACAGCGCCGCCAGGCACAGGGCGAGCAGGACCGGCCAGCGGCGCAGCGCCGCGACCGCCGTACGTGCGCTCATGCGGACGCTCCCAGCTCGGCGTCCTCGGCCCGGGTCTGGAGCTTCAGCCCGACGGCGGAGAGGACGAGGATGATGACGGTCAGCACGGTGGAGATCGCCGCGCCGTAGCCGACCTGGGTCTTCTCGAAGAACGTGGTGAACGAGAAGTACGAGGGGACGTCGGTGGCGCCGCCCGGCCCGCCCTTGGTCAGCACGTACACCGCGCCGAACACCTTCAGCGCGGCGATGCAGCACCAGGTGAGCACCACGTAGATCTCCGGACGGATCTGCGGCAGCGTCACGTGCCAGAAGCGGCGCCACCAGCCGGCCCCGTCCAGTTCGGCCGCCTCCTGGAGCTGCGGGTCGGCGCGTTGCAGCCCGGCCATGAACACCACGAGCGGGAAGCCGAGCTGGACCCAGACCATGACGCCCATGACGCTGTAGAGCGCGATGTCCGGGTCGCCCAGCCAGTCCCGCTGCCACGACGCCAGCCCGACCGCCCTCAGCAGGGCGTTGAGCGAGCCGTCCTCGGGTGCCAGGATCCAGCTCCACACGATGCCGGCGACCGCGATCGGCAGCACCTGCGGCAGGTAGAAGCAGGCGCGCAGCACCGACGCGGTACGGGTCCCGAA
Source organism: Streptomyces sp. NPDC008150 (assembly GCF_042956945.1). Taxonomy (NCBI): domain Bacteria; kingdom Bacillati; phylum Actinomycetota; class Actinomycetes; order Kitasatosporales; family Streptomycetaceae; genus Streptomyces; species Streptomyces sp. NPDC008150. The sequence continues at coordinate 69,262 of NZ_JBIBHJ010000001.1, forward strand.
GTGCTTGCCGACGTGGTCGAACAGGGCGGCGGCCAGCACCAGTCCGACGGCCGTCGGCACGGCCGCCATCGCGACGACCATGAACAGGCTGTGCCGGAACGACGCCCAGAACTCGGAATCGCGCAGCAGCGCGCGGTAGTTGGCAAGCCCCGACCAGCCGGGCGTGCCCACGCCCTGCCAGTCGGTGAAGCCCACCGCCGTGTTCATCAGGAACGGCACCACGATGACGACGGCGAACGCGACCACACCTGGCAGCAGGAACAGGGCGTACGAGGTACGGGGGCGGCGGCGCGCACGCCGGCCGCCGGGGCGCCGGTGCGTGACCGGCGCCCCCCGTTCGACGGTGACCGTCATGTCTTCGGCACGCCCTGGTCGTACGCCTTCTGGAGCGCGTCGAGGAAGTCGTCCGTGCTCTCGCTGCCGGTGATCAGCTTCTGCGTCTCGGAGACCAGGACGTCGTAGAACCCGGCGACCGGCCAGTCCGGGTAGAAGGCGAGCCCGTCCCGCCGCGAGAGCGTGTTGAAGTTCGCGATGAGCGACTTTGCCTGCGGGTCGGTGATGGCCGACGGGTCGGCCGCGACCGGGACGCCGCCCTTGTTGCCCAGCAGGTTCTGGATCTTCTTCGACAGGGTGATGTCGATGAAGTCGTAGGCGAGTTCCTTGTTCCTGGCGCCCTTGGGCACGACCCACAGGTTGCCGCCGGAGCCGGGCGTGAGGTTCGAGCCGGGCCACAGCGCGGTGCCCCAGTCGAACTTGTTCTCCGCCTTGAAGCGGCCGTACCACCAGCTTCCGGAGAACAGGATCGGCGACTTGCCCCGGATGAACGAGACGCCCGCGTCCTCCGCCTTCAGACTGCTGGACTTCTCGCTGATGTAGCCCTTCTTCACCCAGTCGGCGAAGGTGGTGGCCGCGTAGGTCCACGCCGCGTCGTGGAAGTCCGTCCTGCCCTTGTACAGCTCGTAGGAGTCGACCCACGAGCGGTCCGCCCGCGACAGGGCGAGCTGGTAGAGGTACTGCTGCGCCACGTACTCCGCGCCCGCGTTGGCCAGCGGGGTGACGCCCTTGGCGGCGAACGCGGCCATGGCCGAGGTGAGCCGGTCGAAGGTGGTCGGCGCGGGCAGCCCGTACTTCGCGAAGAGGTCCTTGTTGTAGAAGACCATCGTGTACTCGGCGTAGTCGGGCACGCCGTACCACTTGCCCGAGCCCATCACGCCGTTGGCGTCGTACTGGCTGGTGGTGCGCACCCCGGCGTCGAGCTTCTTGTCCCAGCCGCGCGCCGTCGCCTCGGCCGTCAGGTCGGTGAGCAGACCCTGCTTGGAGAGCAGCCCGGCCGTCGCGTTGCCCTTGTTGTACTCCATGATGTCCGGCGCGTCCGAGGAGTTGAGGACCATGGGAGCCGTCTTCTGGATCTGCTCGAAGCCTTTCTCCTCGAACTTGACCTTGACGCCCGGGTGTTGTGCCTCGAACTCCTTGATGGCCTCGTTCCAGGCCACCCCCATCGCGCTGTCGGGGCCCTCGTAGTGCCAGAGTGTCAGTGTCCTGCCGTCGGAGGAGCCGCCGTCCGAGCCGCCGCAGGAGGCCAGCAGCAGTGATCCCGTGAGGACCGCCGCCGCCGTCGCCACCACACGCCTTCGTGCCGTCAACATCCCGTGCCTCCAGGGGAGTCGGAGCCGGATGGATACCGGAGGTGCCGCGCGCCGAACCGTCGAACCGGTTCGACGCGCGACGTCGAAGCGCTTCGACGGGGGAAGGTAGGGGCGGGCCGTGGGCGCGTCAATGGGGTGCGCGGAAATTCGGGCCGCGGTCGCCGGCCCCGGGTCCGTGCCCGGGGCGGGTCTCAACTCCCGTGCGGGCGGTGGGTGGTGAGTGCCGTCAGCAGGGCCGTCGTCGCGGCGGCCACCGGGACCGCGTAGCCCGCGGCCGGGGACAGGTGCTCCACCGTCCAGCCGCCGGCCGCGCTGCCGCACGCGATCCCGCCGAGCAGACCGGTCACCGCCAGCGTCATGCCCTCGTTCAGCCGGCTCTCCGGGGTGCGCCGCTGCACCAGCGTCATGCAGGTGACCATCGTCGGCGCCGTCGCGGTCCCGGCGACCAGCAGCGCCAGGGCCACCAGCGCGAGCGAGCCCGTGCCCGCGGCGGCCAGCAGCGGCAGCGTCAGCAGCACCGCCATCGCGGCCAGGCACCAGGGGTGCCGCCGCTCCGCCGAACCGGCCGGGCGCAGCGTCCCGTACACCAGGCCCGCCGCGCACGACCCCGCTGCCTGGAGTCCCAGCGCCACACCCGCCACCCATCGGTGACCGTGTGCGTCGGCGAACGCGATCGTGACGACCTCCGTCGCCCCGAACACCGCGCCGGTGGCCAGGCACGCGGCGACCAGCGGCGGCATCCCGGGCGCCCGCAGCGGCGAGGGCGCGGTGCCGCGCGGCCGGGCGGGCGGCTCGGTCGAGCGCTGCGCCGCGAACAGCAGCACCCCGGAGAGCAGCAGCACGACGCCGGTCAGGGTCCCCGCCTCGGGGAAGAACGTCCCGCACAGGAAGGCCGCGAGGACCGGCCCCACCATGTAGCACAGCTCGTCGGCCGCCTGCTCGAAGGAGTTCGCGGTGTGCCGGGCCGCCGCGTCGTCCCGCAGCAGATGGGCCCAGCGGGCCCGCGACATGCCGCCGGTGTTCGGCGTCGTCGCGGTCGCGGCGTACGCGGCGAACAGCGTCCAGTCCGGCAGCGAGCCGCGCACGCACAGCACCAGCGCCAGCGAGCCGAGCGCCGCCACGAACGTGGCCGGCACCGCGACCCGGGCCTGCCCGTACCGGTCCACCAGCCGCGCGACCCACGGCGCGAGGACCGCCGTCGCGGCGAGCCCGGTCGCGGTGACGGCACCGGCCAGCGCGTACGAACCGCGGGCACCGGCGATCATCACGACCGCGCTCACGCTGAACATGCCCATCGGCAGCCGGGCCAGCACGTTCCCGAAGGTGAACGCGCGGGCGCCGGGCACCGCGAACAGCCGCCGGTAGGGGCCGGGCGGCCGGTACGGGAAACGGGGCCCGAAATCGGCGACGACCGCGGTGTCGGCGGTGACCGTGACGAGCGGGGGACGCGACGGGGAGGAGGGTCCGCGGGGGGAAGGAGGCATGGCCTCACCGTCGCCCCGGGTCCGCGCGGCGGTCCAACACCTGCCGCGGCCCGACTCACGCACTCCTGTTGTCAATGCCCCCGGCCCGTGCCCGCTCCGCACCCGCCGCGCTGTAGGTTCGCCCGGTGCCCGGAGACGCCGACCCCCGACTGCTGCGCGCCTTCCTCGCCGTCGCCGAGGAGCTGCACTTCACCCGCGCCGCCGCCCGCCGGTACGTCGCCCAGCAGGCGCTCAGCCGTGACATCCGGCGCCTGGAACGGGAGTTGGGGACCGATCTCTTCGTCCGCTCCACCCGCCGGGTGACCCTGACCGCCGACGGGGAGCGGCTGGTGCCGCACGCGCGGCGGATCCTCCAGGCGTACGACGACCTCGCGGCCGACTTCGGCCGGGCCCGCCCGCTGCTGGTCGACCTCAACTCCCCGGGCCTGCGCACCGGCAGGCGCGTGCTGCACCGCGCGCGTGAACTCGCCCCCGGGCACGAGCTGATGGCCCGCTACGAGAGCGGACTGACGTACGCGGCGGCCGAGTTGCACGCGGGCCGTCTCGACGCCTCGTTCGGCCGGTACGCCGGCCTCGACCCCGCGCTGCGCGCCGGACTGGGGCAGCAGCTCGTGCGGTTCGAACCGATGGCGATCGTGCTGCCGCTCGCCCACCCGCTGGCGCCCCTGGAGGAGGTGCCGCTGGCGGCGCTCGCGGGGGAGACCGTCTACGCCGGGGCCGGCAACCAGCGCACTCCGGAATGGACCGCGCTCGCGCGTCAGCTCTTCGAGGGACGCGGCATCCGGATGGCGTCCCCCGTTCCGCTGGCCGTCGGCGAGGAGGAGTTCCAGCGGGTCATGGCGCGGCACGGGCACCCGGTCCTCGCCGTGGTGGACTTTCCGGCCATGACGGGCACTGTCGTACGCCCGCTCGTCGAACCCGTGCCCGTGTCCCCGGTGTCGCTCGTGTGGCGAAAGGGGCTGGTGCATGCGGGATTCGATGCTCTTCGACGGGCTGCGACCGAGATCGCCAAGGATGAAAAGTGGCTGAGACATCTGCCAGACGGATGGATTTCAGCCATTGATCGCGAAATCTTGGGGATGTCTGATTGACACAGCGCGTCCCCACACACCCCCAATGCGCTACATTCTTGGCCTGGGCGCGCTGTGGTACGAGAGGCGCTCGGACAGGGTGGGGGCCCTTTCCGACGACGAACGCCCGAGCAACCGTGCGCACCCAAGAACAGAACCGGGGGGAAGTGCGTGCACGTGAAGAAATGGCCAGGAGACGCCCAACCGGAGTGGCCCAAGGTCGCATCGCCGACGCAGCAGGTACCGGCCGTCGCGCGGGAGACCCAGGTCTTCCCGGAGACCGGCACGGGTACCGGCAGGGCACTGGGGAACACCGGTTCCGCGGTCACGGACGCCGATGAGACCGACGTCCTCCAAGCGGCCCACGGGGCCCGCCGCCGCCCGCGCGGCAACACCGGAAAGATCCCCACGCCGGCCCGGCCGCCGGCCGAGGAGACCCGCGCCCCGCGCGATCCGTGGGGAGGCACGGGCGAGTCGGACCACGCCTTCGACCCGCACGAGGTGACCGTCCAACTCGACGGCGTGAGCGCGCAGTTGGACAGCAGGTCCGCCGAGGCGGGCGGCCCGGCCGGACCGGCGGGCCAGGACGGCTCCGACGGCCCCGTGTTCGTCGACGAGTCGGGCCGCCGCAGCCGGCGCTTCCGCCGCATCGGCATCGCGCTCGGCATCGCCTGCGCGGTCTACGCCGTCGTCATCGTCGCCACCCTGCTGTCGGGCAGTTCGGACGCCCCGTGGCTGCCGGTGCCCGGCCAGAAGGACGACACACCCGCGGGCAAGGTCGACGACACCCCGCAGCCGTCCCCGTCCGTCCTGCCCTCGGGCACCGCCGCCGGTGAACTCGGCGCGACCCCGGGCGTCAGCGACGGCACGACCCCGGACGCGACGGCCGGCGCCACCGCGCCCGGCGCCGCCGCCTCCGGCGCGTCCGGCACGTCGGCGGACCCGAAGCCGTCGACCAGCACGACCACCAAGGGCAGTACGTCCTCCGCGGGCGGCTCGTCCACCACGACGGGCGGCACGTCGACCACGGGCGGCACCGGCTCCACCACCACGGGCGGCACCGGGACGACGACCACGGGCGGCGGGACGACGACCGACGGCGGCGGTACGACGGCCGACGGCGGTACCGGCACGTCCACCACCAACGGGGGCACCACCTCCGACGGCGGGACCACCACCGACGGTGGCACGACGGCCGACGGCGGGACCACCACCGACGGCGGTACGACGACCGGCGGCGACACCGCCGGCACCACCGGCTCCGGCTCCCAGGTCTCCACACGGTCCGGCGACAGCGGCGGGTCGACCCAGAACCGGGCCGCGGGCCAGGACACCCGTACGCGGGTCGCCGCGACCCCCGCCACCCAGAGCCCTGTCGGTGAGTCCGGCACTTCCGCCGCCCCGACCCACATCTAACCGGAGCAATTCTTCCGATGGCTTCCCGCAAACGCCGTCACGGGGCCACGCCAGGCTCCGGTGCCGGTCCCAGGCGCAGCCGCCTGCGCATGCGCCTGCTGCTTCCTCTCACCGTGCTGGTCGCCGTCATGGCGATGCTCATGCTGCGCGGCTACGTGCACAGCGAGATCCTCGCCGACCACCGGGTGCGCTCCGAGGCGCCGACCGACAAGGTCCCCGAGAAGATCCTCGACGGCGGCCCGGTCATCGACACCCGCAGCGGCCGCACCACCAGCATGGACGTGCCCGACCACCGCCTGGTCCTCACGTTCGACGACGGTCCGGACCCGACCTGGACGCCCAAGGTCCTGGACGTGCTGAAGAAGTACCACGTCCACGCGGTCTTCTTCGTCACGGGCACCATGGCCTCCCGCTACCCGGACCTCGTCAAACGCATGGTCGACGAGGGCCACGAGGTCGGCCTGCACACCTTCAACCACCCCGACCTCTCCTACCAGTCCAAGAGCCGCATCGACTGGGAGCTGACCCAGAACCAGCTCGCGATCACCGGCGCCGCCGGGGTGCGCACCTCGCTGTTCCGCCCGCCGTACTCGTCGTTCGCCGACGCCATGGACGACGCGTCCTGGCCGGTCACCGAGTACATCGGCACCCGCGGCTACCTCACCGTCGTCACCTCCGTCGACAGTGAGGACTGGAAGAAGCCCGGTGTCGAGGAGATCATCAAGGGGGCGACGCCCAAGCACGGCAAGGGTGCCGTCGTCCTGATGCACGACTCCGGCGGCGACCGGCACCAGACCGTCGAGGCCCTCGACAAGTACATCCCCGAACTCCGCGCCAAGGGCTACAAGTTCGAGAACATCACCGAGGCCATCGGCGCGCCCAGCGCGCTCGTCCCGGTCACCGGCGTCGACCTGTGGAAGGGCAAGGCCTGGATCTTCCTGGTCCAGGCGTCCGACCGCCTCACCGACTTCCTCGTGGCCTGCCTCGCGCTCACCGGCGCCCTCGTCATCGGCCGTTTCGGCCTGATGCTGCTGCTGTCCGGGGCCCACGCGCGCCGGGTGCGCAAGCGCGGGTTCCGCTGGGGGGCGCCCGTCACCGAACCGGTCTCCGTGCTCGTGCCGGCCTACAACGAGGCCAAGTGCATCGAGAACACGGTGCGTTCGCTCATGCTGAGCGAGCACCCGATCGAGGTCGTCGTCATCGACGACGGCTCCACCGACGGCACGGCCCGCATCGTCGAGGCGATGGGCCTGCCCAACGTCCGGGTGGTCCGCCAGCTCAACGCGGGCAAGCCCGCCGCCCTCAACAGGGGTGTGGCGAACGCCCGTTACGACATCATCGTGATGATGGACGGCGACACCGTCTTCGAACCGGCCACCGTGCGCGAGCTGGTGCAGCCCTTCGGCGACGCCCGGGTCGGCGCCGTCGCGGGCAACGCCAAGGTGGGCAACCGGGATTCACTCATCGGCGCGTGGCAGCACATCGAGTACGTGATGGGCTTCAACCTCGACCGCCGCATGTACGACATCCTGCGCTGCATGCCGACCATCCCCGGTGCGGTCGGCGCGTTCCGCCGCACGGCGCTGGAGCGGGTCGGCGGCATGAGCGACGACACCCTCGCCGAGGACACCGACGTCACCATGGCGCTGCACCGCGACGGATGGCGCGTGGTCTACGCGGAGAAGGCCCGCGCGTGGACCGAGGCGCCGGAGACGGTGCAGCAGCTCTGGTCGCAGCGCTACCGCTGGTCGTACGGCACCATGCAGGCGATCTGGAAGCACCGCCGCTCGCTGATCGAGTCCGGCCCCTCGGGCCGCTTCGGCCGCGTCGGCCTGCCGTTCGTGTCGCTGTTCATGGTCGTGGCACCGCTGCTGGCACCGCTGATCGACATCTTCCTGCTGTACGGCGTCGTCTTCGGCCCGACGCAGAAGACGATCGTCGCGTGGCTCGGCGTCATGGCGATCCAGGCGTTCTGCGCGGCGTACGCCTTCCGCCTGGACCGCGAGAAGATGACGCACCTGATCTCGCTGCCGCTCCAGCAGATCCTCTACCGCCAGCTCATGTACGTCGTGCTGCTCCAGTCCTGGATCACGGCGCTCACCGGCGGCCGGCTGCGCTGGCAGAAGCTGCGCCGCACCGGCGTCGTCGAGGCGCCCGGCGGCCCCGTGCCCTCCCAGCGCGACCGCAGCAGCAACGATCGGAGGCCCGTGGCATGACGCACGGATACCCGGCGGGACCGGGCACCGGCCCGGAGCCGCCCACCCCCGCGTACGGCATGCCGCGCCAGCGCACCGCGCCGTACCCGGCGGCCGGGCAGGACGGTGTTCCGCGGGACGGGTTCCCGCAGGCCGACGCCCCGTGGAGCGGGGCCCCGGCCGCGGCGGAGCCGCCCGCGCCCGCCGCGCCGAAGAAGCCCGGCCGCGACCGCTACCTCGACCTGCTGCGCTCGCTGGCCCTGGTCCGCGTGGTCCTCTACCACCTGCTGGGCTGGGGCTGGATCACCGTGCTGTTCCCGTCGATGGGCGTCATGTTCGCCCTGGCGGGTTCGCTGATGGCGCGGTCGCTCAAGCGTCCGGCGCTCGGTGTCATACGGGGCCGCGTGCGACGGCTGCTGCCCCCGCTGTGGCTGTTCGCGGCGGTCGTCGTGACGATGATGTTCCTCCAGCACTGGAACCCCACCAAGGACCCCGACTTCGGCCCCACCTGGGGCGTGGTCGACATGTTCAACTACATCCTTCCGGTGGGCGCCCCGCCCTATCCGTCGCACCTCGGCTCGGACTCCGGACTGCTGGACCTGTCCTGGCCGGAGGAGGCCGCGGGCGTCCTCTGGTACCTGCGCGCCTATCTGTGGTTCGTCGCGCTGTCGCCGCTGATGCTGTGGGCCTTCCGCCGGGTGCCGTGGGCGACGCTCCTCGCGCCGCTCGCCCTGTGCGCGGTGGTCACCACGGGCGTCGTCACGATCCCCGGCGAGACCGGCAACGCGGTCGGCGACTTCGCCACGTACGGCAGTTGCTGGATCCTCGGCATGGCCCACAACGAGGGCTGGCTCGCGAAGATCCCGCGCTACGCGGCGGTCTCGCTCGCCGCGCTGGTGATGGCGTTCGGCCTGTGGTGGGCCTCGGGCCACCTGGGGCCGGACGGCTGGGACCTCAACGACATCCCGCTCGCGCAGGCCGCCTGGTCGCTCGGCTTCGTCGTGATCCTGCTCCAGTACTCACCGTCCTGGCAGGAGCTGCCCGGCCGGCTCGCCCGCTGGGACAAGCTCGTCACGCTCTCCAACAACCGTGCCGTCACGATCTACTTGTGGCACAACACCCTGATCATGGCGACGGTCCCGATCATCGACCAGGCGTACGGCCTGCCGTTCCTCGGCAGCGACCGGGCCGCCTCCGCCATCGACGCCACGTACACGCTGTGGATGGTGGTCCTGGTGTGGCCGCTGATCGGGCTGGCGATCCTCGCGTTCGGGTGGATGGAGGACATCGCGGCCAAGCGGCGGCCGAGGCTGTGGCCCGACGGGGTGCGGCGCGGCGGCTCGCGGAAGGCGGCGGGCGGCGGCCACAAGTCGCCCGCCGCCGGCAACTCCGGTTCCCGGCACCGGGGTTGACGGGACCTTCTGTCGGCTCGTACGAGGGGCGGCGCACCGAGAGGTGCGCCGCCCCTCGCGTGCTGTGCGCGCAGGGGGCGTCCGGGGGCGCCGCCGGGCGACAAAGGTCCGGTCAAGGCCGTTCCGGCGCCGTTCTCGCGCCACGGGCCGCGTGCCAGACTTCGAGCGTCGCGCGATGTGACGCACGCGCGGGAACGGGGGCACGATGAACAGGCGGCAGGTGCGCACGATGCTTCGGCTGATGGAGGGCGGCGGGCCCGTCACCGTCACCAGTTCGATGGCCTCCGTGCGGAAACTGGCCGAACTCGGCTTTGTCGCCCAGCAGTTCGGCTACGAGTACGCCGACGCGCGGGCGGGCGGGGGACGCAGCAACGCGCTGAAGATGACGATCGTGCCCGACCCGAGCCCGCAGGCGATGGCCCGCGCGGCGCAGAACAGGGCGCAGTACCCCGACGCTCGCGACGGCGTCCGGCTGCCGCCGCTGGTTCCCGACGCGGTCGAACTCCTCAAGGTCCGCATCAAGTTCGACCTGTCCCGCGTGACGCCGCAGCGGACGGCCGGAGCGCTCCTCGGCCTCACGGTGGGCTCCGCGCTCCTCGCCGTGCGCATGGGCGCCGACGCGGTCTCGTTCACCGTCATGGGGTGCATCTGGGCGGCGCTCGTGATCGTGCTGGTCGCCTCGCTCCCGCTGAACCGGCGGCGCGGCGCGAAGTTCGGGGCCCGGCTGCACGCGGCCGGCTTCCGGCCGGTCACGGAGAAGGACGGCCGGGTGCGGTACCTGCCGCCGGGCACGGCGGTTCCCGGACAGCAGGTGCAGACGGGGCCCTACGGCCCGTACGGCGCGCCCGCGGCCGGTCCGCAGGGAGCGCCCCCGGTACCGCCGCAGGCACGGCCCGGCGCGCCCGCGGCCCCGTACGCGCCTGCGCCGTACCCGGCCGGACCGGCACCGTACGCGCAGCCCCCGGGCCCGTACGGTCAGCAGCCCCCGTACGACCCCCGGCAGGCCCCGTACGGGCAGGCCCCGCAGGGCTGAACCACCGCCTCCCGGCGCCGTGTTCGACCTCTCACCGGGTCCCGCCCCGGGGTGAGTGCAACGTTCCCTCGCGGTGACGCGCAGCCACAGCGCGGAAACCCGGTCTCCCTACCTTCGGTTCTCGGCACCGCTCGCCGACCGTCCGGAACCCATCCGGAACCGCACCCGAGCACCCGAGCACCGGAGCCCCGTGGAGGCGTCATGACAGCCCCGAGCACAGCCACCGCAGCCGGCCCGCCCGGCCCGCCGCCCGAGGGGGCCGCCCCGCTCCGGCGAGGGGGCCGCTGGATCGAGACGTGGGACCCGGAGGACCCGGTCTTCTGGGAACGCACGGGACGGCGGACCGCCCGCCGCAACCTGCTGCTGTCCGTCCTGTCGGAGCACATCGGCTTCTCCGTGTGGACCCTGTGGTCGGTCCTGGTGCTCTTCATGGGTCCCGAGTACGGCCTCACCCCCGCGGACAAGTTCCTGCTGACCTCGGTGGTCACCCTGGTCGGGGCGGCCGCGCGGGTGCCCTACACGTTCGCGGTCGCCGTCTTCGGCGGGCGGAACTGGACGGTGATCTCGGCCGGTCTGCTGCTGATCCCCACGACCGCCGCGTTCGCGGTGATGAGGCCGGGCACGTCGTTCGGCACGTTCCTCCTGGTCGGCATGCTCGCGGGCGTCGGCGGCGGCAACTTCGCCTCCTCCATGACCAACATCAACGCCTTCTTCCCGCTGCGCGAGAAGGGCTGGGCGCTCGGGCTGAACGCTGGCGGCGGCAACATCGGCGTGCCCGTGATCCAGCTCGCCGCGCTCGCCGTCATCGGCGCGGGCGGCGGCCCGCGCGTCCTGCTCGCGGTCTACCTCCCGCTCGTCGTGGCGGCGGCGGTCCTGGCCGCGCTGTTCATGGACAACCTGGCGCCCGTGCGGAACGACACCGGGGCGGCCGAGGACGCGGCGCGCGACGGGCACACCTGGATCATGGCGTTCCTCTACGTCGGCACCTTCGGCTCGTTCATCGGCTACGCCTTCGCGTTCGGCCAGGTGCTCCAGACCCAGTTCGGCCGCACGCCCCTCGACGCCGCGTACCTCACCTTCATCGGCCCGCTGCTCGGCTCGCTGGTCCGGCCCGTCGGCGGCCGGCTCGCCGACCGGCACGGCGGCGCGCGGATCACCCTGTGGAACTTCGCCGCGATGGCCGTGACCACCGGGGTCCTGGTGGTGGCCAGCACGGAGAGGTCGTCGGCGCTGTTCGTGGCGGTGTTCGTGGTGCTGTTCGCGCTCAGCGGCCTGGGCAACGGCTCCACGTACAAGATGATCCCGGGCATCTTCCAGGCGAAGGCCGCGTCGCTCGGGCTGACGGGGGAGGAGGCCGCGCGGTACGGACGCCGGCTGTCCGGCGCCTCCATGGGACTCATCGGCGCGCTGGGCGCGCTCGGCGGCGTCGGCATCAACCTCGCGTTCCGGCAGTCCTTCCTCTCCTACGGTTCGGGCACCGGGGCGTTCGTCGCCTTCCTCGGCTTCTACGCGGCCTGCATCACCGTGACCTGGGCCGTATACCTTCGGCGGCCCCCGGTCCGGGCCGGCGTCGAGGTCCCGCCCGGGAGAGAGCCGCGGCCGGCCCGTGCCGAGGTGTGACGTAACGTCGGTGACACGCCGCCGAACCGGTCCCGTCACGCGCTGTTGACAGGCTGGGTCTCCCCGTGGCCGCGCGACCCCGTGGCCGCGCGGCCAGGAGACCAGGCGGGTACGGCGGTCCGGTACGGGAGTCCGGTACGGCGGTCAGGTACGACGACTCGACGAGCGCGGGACGAGAGCCATGTACGACGAACAGCAGCAACCGGAGCCCGGCCCGCTCGCGGGCTTCACCGTGGGCGTCACGGCCGCGCGCCGGGCCGACGAACTGGGCGCGCTGATCCAGCGGCGCGGGGCGGCCGTCGTGCACGCCCCCGCCCTGCGCATCGTCCCCCTCGCCGACGACAGCGAACTCCTGTCGGCGACACAGGGGTTGCTCGACGCGGCCCCGGACGTCGTGGTCGCCACCACCGCCATCGGCTTCCGCGGCTGGGTCGAGGCGGCCGACGGCTGGGGCCTGGGGGAGTCCCTGCTCGGCACGCTGCGCGGCACCCGGCTCCTCGCCCGCGGCCCCAAGGTCAAGGGCGCGATCCGGGCCGCCGGGCTGACGGAGGAGTGGTCGCCGGCGTCGGAGTCCATGGCGGAGGTACTGGACCGGCTCCTGGAGGAGGGCGTCGAGGGCGGCCGGATCGCCGTGCAGCTCCACGGGGAGCCGCTGCCGGGCTTCGTCGAGGCGCTGCGCGAGGCGGGCGCCGAGGTCGTCGGGGTGCCCGTCTACCGGTGGATGCCGCCGGCCGACATAGCGCCACTGGACCGCCTGCTGGACGCCACGATCTCGCGCGGTGTGGACGCGGTCACGTTCACCAGCGCCCCGGCCGCCGCCTCGCTGCTGTCCCGCGCCGAGAAGCGCGGTCTGGAGACGGAGTTGCTGACCGCGCTGCGGCACGACGTGCTGGCCGCCTGCGTCGGTCCGGTCACCGCGCTGCCGCTCCAGGCCCGCGGTGTCGACACGGTCCAGCCCGAACGCTTCCGCCTGGGCCCGCTCGTTCAGCTGCTGTGCGCGGAACTCCCCTCCCGCGCGCGGTCGTTGCCGGTGGCGGGCCACCAGGTGGAGATCCGCGGCCACGCGGCCCTGGTGGACGGCGCCCTGCGCCCGGTGCCCCCGGCGGGCATGGCGCTCCTGCGCTCCCTGGCGCGCCGCCCCGGCTGGGTGGTCTCCCGGGCCGACCTGCTGCGCACCCTCCCGGGCGCGGGCCGCGACGAACACGCGGTGGAGACGGCCATGGCCCGCCTGCGCACGGCCCTGGGCGCCCCGAAACTGATCCAGACGGTGGTCAAGCGCGGCTACCGGCTGGCACTGGACCCGGCGGCGGACACCAAGTACGGCGACGCGTAGGGGCGTTGCGGACCCGCCGCGTGCCGGGCCGCCCCGCCCCGCCGCTCGGGCGTTCCCCGGTTCCCGGCTCCCGTCCGGTGGCGCCGCCCCGCGCCGGGCGGACCTCGCGCGGGGCCGGTGCCTGCGTGCGGGTGTCGCCGCAGGACCCTCACAGTGCCGCCCCCGCACGAGGGGTTCCGGCCGCGGGTTCGGACGGGCACTGTAGGGGGGACGGTTCTCCCGTTGCTCTCCTCCCTGACATCCTCCCGACCCCCGCCGGTCAGGGGCAATCTCTTAGGCGGTGAAGGGCACATGGCACTGGGCGCGGCCCCGGCCCCGTACGAGTTGCGGTTCGACGCCGGGCGGGTCTGCCTGGATCTCCTCGCGACCACGCATCCCGGCGAACGGATCGGCTCGGTAGGGCCGTTGCGGGCCTGGATCACCGGTGCGGGTCTCGTGCCGCCGGGCACGCCGCTGGCGCACGCCGACCTGACCTGGCCCGCGGAGTTCCGCGAACTCCGCTACTACGTCGACCAGTTGGTGCGCGCCGGACTCCAACTCCCGGCGGGCGCACGGGGCCGGGACGCCGGTCTCGCCCGCGTCCACGACGGTGCGCGGGTCCGCCGCGCCCGTCCCAGGGTCAACGCCGCGGCGCTCGCCCGCGTCAACGAGGCCGCCCGCGCCGCGCCGCCGGCCGCGCGCGCCGTGCTCGCCGGGGACGGCGCGTTCGTACGGGAACTCGACGGGCCGGCCTCCTGTGCCGCGCTGCTCGCCGTGGTCGCGCGGGACGCCGTCGACCTGCTCACCGATCCCGTCGCCCGCGCGGGCCTGCGCCAGTGCGAGGGCGACAACTGCCCCATCGTCTACCTCGACACCTCGCGCGGGCGCCGCCGCCGCTGGTGCTCCAGCGAGGTCTGCGGCAACCGGGAGCGCGTGGCCCGGCACAGGCGCCGCGCCGCCGCGCTGACCTGAAGGGCGCCCGGCGCCGGTCCCGGCGGCCGGGGCGGGACCGGCGCCCGCGGGCGGTCCGGGCGAGGGGCGCCCTGGAGCCGGCCCGGCCGGTGGCACTGACCTGCACTCCCGTAAAGGCATCGTAAATTTTACTTTCCCTTTGCTCTGAACCGGGGCTTTTTATTTGCCTGCGGCAACCAAGTGCTCCTATCGTTGCCTCGGGCAACGAAAAGAGGGGGGCGGCATGGCTGAGCAGGCGCAGTACGAGGAGTTGGCGCGTCAGCTCAGTGCCATCGGGGCGGTGAAGCGTGACCTGGGCCGCATCGTGGCCGCCGACTGTCCCACGGGCTCGGCCGCCGTGCTGATGCTGCTGGGGCGCCACGGTGACATGCGCATGAGCAGAATGGCGGAGCTTCTCGCGGTGGACATGTCCGTCACGAGCCGGCACGTCGCCCACGCGGCGTCGCGCGGCTGGATCGAACGGCGGTCCGACCCGGCGGACAAGCGCTCCCGCACCCTCCACCTCGCCGACGCGGGCCGCGAGCAGCTCGCGGAGTTGTCGCTCCGCACCGCCGAACTGTTCGCCGACCGGCTGCACGACTGGACCGACGACGAGGTCGGTCTGCTGATCCGCCTGATGGGCCGGCTGCGCGACAGCTTCGGCGACTGCCGGTCCCCGGCGTCCCGGCCGGCCGCCACCCCCGGCCACGAGACCACCCGCGCCCCCGTCTGAACGACCGGCGCGGCCCCGCGCCTCCGTACCCCGCGCGTACCTGAACATGCGTACCGGGGACGGGAGTCCGCAGCACCACCGATCCGCCGCACCGCACGGCCCGCACGCAGGGTCCCGGTGCTCCGGGGTCCCGACACCGGCGTCCCCGGAACCACACGAACCAAGGAAAAGGAAGCCCATGGCTACGACCACACCGGACGGTGTGCGGGCTCAGGCCGAGCACGGGGGAGGCTCCGGCGGCGACGCGCCCATGACGCACCGCCAGATCATGGAGGCGCTCTCCGGGCTGCTGCTCGGCATGTTCGCCGCGATCCTCTCCTCGACGATCGTCACCAACGCCCTGCCCGAGATCATCCAGGACCTCGGCGGCGGCCAGAGCGCCTACACCTGGGTCGTCACGGCGTCGCTGCTCGCGATGACGGCCTCGACCCCCATCTGGGGCAAGCTCGCGGACCTGATGAGCAAGAAGGCCCTGGTCCAGACCGGCCTGTCCATCTACGTCCTCGGCTCGGTCGTCGCCGGTCTCGCGCAGAACCCGGCGATGCTGATCACCGCGCGCGCGGTCCAGGGGCTGGGTGCCGGCGGTCTGACCGCGCTGGCCCAGATCATCATGGCCGCGATGATCTCCCCGCGTGAGCGCGGCCGTTACTCCGGTTACCTCGGGGCCACGTTCGCCGTCGCCACCGTCGCCGGTCCGCTGGTCGGCGGCGTCATCACCGACACGTCGTGGCTCGGCTGGCGCTGGTGCCTGTACGTCGGCATCCCGTTCGCGCTGATCGCCCTGGTGGTGCTCCAGAAGACGCTGCACCTGCCGCTCACCCGGCGCGAGGTCAAGGTCGACTGGGCGGGCGCGTTCTTCATCAGCTCCTCCGTGTGCCTGCTGCTGATCTGGGTGACCTTCGCCGACAACAAGTTCGCCTGGCTCTCGTGGCAGACGTACACGATGGTCGGCGGCGCGCTGCTGCTCGGGCTCGCCTTCGTGTTCGTGGAGACGAGGGCGACCGAGCCGATCATCCCGCTGCGGCTGTTCCGCAACCGCACGATCACCCTCGCGTCGACCGCCTCGCTGTTCGTCGGTGTCGCGATGTTCGCGGGCACGGTCTTCTTCAGCCAGTACTTCCAGCTCGCCCGGGACCGGACGCCGACCATGTCGGGCGTCATGACGATCCCGATGATCGCCGGCCTGTTCGTGTCCTCGACGGTCTCCGGCCAGATCATCACCCGCACCGGCAAGTGGAAGAACATCCTGGTCTCCGGCGGGGTGCTGCTCACCGCGGGCCTCGGCCTGCTCGGCACCATGCGCTACGACACCCCGTACTGGGAGATCGCCGTCTACATGGGCCTGATGGGCCTCGGCGTCGGCATGATGATGCAGAACCTGGTGCTCTCGACGCAGAACCAGGTGGCGCCGGGCGACCTCGGCTCGGCGTCCTCCACGGTCGCGTTCTTCCGCTCCCTCGGCGGTGCGGTCGGCGTCTCCGCGCTCGGGTCGGTCATGTCCACCCGCATCACGCACTACGCCACCGACAGCATCGGCACGCTCGGCCCCGACGAGCGGGCGGCCGCCGCCAAGGCCGTCGGCAGCGGCGAACTGCCCGACATGGACGCGCTGCCCGAGCACGTCCGGACCTGGCTGGAGGGCGCCTACGGGCACGGCATAGCCGACGTGTTCCTGTACGTGGCACCCGTCGCCCTCGTCGCGCTGGTGCTCACCGTCTTCATCAAGGAGGTCCCGCTGCGGACCACCGGCGGTCTCGCCCAGGCCGCCGCCGAGAAGGCGGAACTCGCCGCCGAGGCACAGCCGAAGAGCTGACCCGCGGCGACCAACCGCCGGCCGCGGCGGCCGCCGCGCACCCCGGCCCGCGGTCCCGGCAGCACGCGGCTCCCCCTGCGGGAGCGGTGTGCCGGCCGGGACCGCGGGCCGTCCACGGTCACCGTGCGTGCGGCGGTGCGCGGCGCAGCGCGGTCAACCACGCCTCCCCGGACGGCCCTTCGGCGTGATGTGCGCAACACCGGCCTCGCTGACGGGAGTTCGCGTACTCCGTTTTGAGCCAACGGAGTTGGGCCCTCCGCCTGTCGATGCGGCGGAAACGTAAAGAAAATCAGGGGGAATTGCGACCACATGCCCCTCTCGTGACGGTGCCCCGCGGAAAACTGTCACCGGCCTTTGAACACGCCCACGCCGTCGTCCGTACCCGTCGGCGAACAACCGAGTCGGGGGAACCCCCGGACACCGGAGGTGGGCGTGCGCAAGGATTCAGCAGTGGCCGATGACCGCTCGTCCAAGGCCCGACATCGCATGTCCCGTGGTACGGGACCCGACGAGGAGCTGATGCGGGGCCTGTACCGGGAGCACGCCGGACCGCTGCTGGCGTACGTGCTGCGTCTGGTGGCGGGGGACCGGCAGCGTGCCGAGGACGTCGTGCAGGAGACGCTCATCCGTGCCTGGAAGAACGCCGGTCAGCTGAACAGTGCGACCGGTTCGGTACGCCCCTGGCTGGTGACGGTCGCCCGACGCATCGTCATCGACGGCCACCGCAGCCGGCAGGCCCGGCCGCAGGAGGTCGATCCGTCGCCGCTGGAGGTCATCCCCGCGGAGGACGAGATCGACAAGGCGCTGTGGCTCATGACGCTGTCTGACGCGCTCGACGACCTGACCCCGGCCCACCGGGAGGTCCTCGTCGAGACGTACTTCAAGGGGCGTACCGTCAACGAGGCGGCCGAGACGCTCGGCATCCCCAGTGGCACGGTCCGCTCACGGGTTTTCTACGCGCTTCGTTCGATGAAGCTTGCGCTCGAGGAGCGGGGGGTGACGGCGTGATGGGCCTTTACGGGGGATACGGAACGGGTGGCTCGGGTATGCCTGGCCCCATGCAGGGAACCTCTGGCCCGAACGAGCACGAGACGGTCGGCGCCTACGCGCTCGGCATTCTCGACGACGCCGAGGCGACCGCGTTCGAGGCGCACCTCGCGTCCTGCGAGTGGTGCGCGCAGCAGCTCGACGAACTCTCCGGCATGGAACCGATGCTGGCCGCCCTCGCCAACCTGCCGGGCTCCGGCACGCCCGCGATCGGCGAGTCGCTGTCGGCCCGGCCCGGACCGCGCGTGGTGGAGGGACTGCTCGACGAGGTCTCCGCGCGCCGCGCCCACAAGCGCCGGCGCGCGTTCTACCTGGTCGCGGCCGCCGCCGCGCTGATCATCGGCGGCCCGCTGACCGTGCTGGCGGTGGGCGGCGGCGGCTCGGGCGGCGGCGAGGCGGCCCCGGCCCCGGCGAAGGCCGCGTTCCAGGCGATGAGCGACAAGAGCACGGCGACCGACCCGAACACGCACGCGACCGCGACGGTGGCGATGGAGAAGAAGGACTGGGGCACCAACGCCGTCCTCCGGCTCAAGAACGTCACCGGGCCCGAGGAGTGCTCCCTGATCGCCGTCGGCAAGAACGGCGAGCGCGAGACGATCACCTCCTGGTCCGTGCCGAAGTGGGGCTACGGCCTGCCGGGCGCCAGGACCGAGGAGGCCAAGCAGCCGCTCTACGTGCGCGGCGGCGCCGCGTTCTCACCGAACGAGATCGACCACTTCGAGGTCATGACGTTCGGCGGCGAGCGCGTGGTGGAGGTCGACGTCTGACGGTTCCCCGGTCTCCCCGGACCGCCCGGGGCGGGCCCCCGGGCGGTCCGGCGGCGCGCTCCGCGCGGGCGGGCGGGCGACCCGCGCCGGGACCCGCCGCGCGCGCGTAGCCTCCCGGGCCTCCCTTCGCTTAGGGTTGACGGCTGCCCAGCACGTCAGAAGGGGGCCCGGTGGCCGCTCAGGCTCAGCAGGAATCCGCGGTCGGATCGGATCGCGATTCTGTGCGCGACCGAGAGATCAGCATCGAACAGGAACACCTCGACCAGGTGTACCGGCGCCTCGAAGAGAAGATCCACGAAGCCGAGTTCCTCATGAACGACGCCGCCCAGCGCGGCCAGGTCGGCACGCCCGGCGCGCTCGCCGAACGCGACGCGCAGGTCTTCCGGGCCGGCGTCCATCTCAACCGGCTCAACAACGAGTTCGAGGACTTCCTCTTCGGACGGATCGACCTGCTGCTCGGCAAGGACGGCAAGAAGGGCCCGGACGGCGCGTACACGGCCGTGGAGCCCGCCGACGGGACCGTCCGCGAGGACAACACCGCCGACATCGCCGAGACCCTGCACATCGGCCGGATCGGCGTCCTCGACTCGGACTACTCGCCGCTCGTCATCGACTGGCGGGCGCCCGCCGCCGCGCCGTTCTACCGGTCGACGCCGGTGGACCCGGGGCGGGTCGTCAGGCGCCGCGTGATCCGCTCCAAGGGGCGGCGCGTGCTCGGCGTCGAGGACGACCTGATGCGTCCCGAGCTGAAGGCGTCGCTGGACGGCCGGGAACTCGCCGTCGTCGGCGACGGCGCCCTGATGGCCGCCCTCGGACGGGCCCGCAGCCACACCATGCGGGACATCGTGGCGTCCATCCAGGCCGAGCAGGACATGGTCATCCGCGCCCCCGCCGCCTCGGTGACGTACGTCGAGGGCGGCCCCGGCACCGGCAAGACCGCCGTCGCCCTGCACCGCGCGGCCTACCTGCTCTACCAGGACCGGCGCCGGTACGCGGGCGGCATCCTCATCGTGTCGCCGACCCCGCTGCTCGTCTCGTACACCGAGGGCGTGCTCCCCTCGCTCGGCGAGGAGGGCCAGGTCGCGATCCGCGCGCTGGGCTCCCTCGTCGACGGCGTCGAGGCGACCCTGTACGACTCGCCGGCGGTCGCCCGCGCCAAGGGCTCCGTGCGCATGCTGCGGGTGCTGCGCAAGGCGGCCCGGGGCGCCCTGGACGCCGGGGAGGCGCCCGCGCGCCTGCGCGTGGTGGCCTTCGGCCGCCGCCTGGAGCTGGAGGCCGACCAGCTCGACCGGATCCGCCAGAGCACCCTCGGCGGCACCGCCCCCGTCAACCTGCTGCGCCCGCGCGCCCGCAGGCTCCTGCTGGACGCCCTGTGGGAGCGCTCCGGCGCCGGCACCCGGCACAGCGATCCCGAACTCGCCGCCGAACTGCGCTCGTCGTTCGACGACGACGTGGCGTCCGAGGACGAGTTCACCGCGTTCCTCGACGCCTGGTGGCCGGAACTGACCCCCGCGGGCGTGCTCGCCGCCATGTCCGACGAACGCCGGCTCGGCCGCTGGGCCCGCCGCGTCCTCAACCCCGGCGAGGTCCGCAAGGTCGCCCGCTCGCTGCGGCGCGAGGGCCGCTCGGTGCACGACGTGGCGCTCCTCGACGAACTCCAGGCGCTGCTCGGCACCGTGGCGCGGCCCAGACCCAGACGCGAGCTGGACCCCCTGGACCACCTCACCGGTCTGGAGGAACTCATGCCGCAGCGCGAGGAGTCGCAGCGCGAGCGGGCCGAACGGCTGGCCCGCGAACGCGTCGAGTACGCGCACGTGATCGTCGACGAGGCGCAGGACCTCACGCCGTTGCAGTGGCGCATGGTCGGCCGGCGCGGCCGGCACGCCACCTGGACCGTGGTCGGCGACCCGGCCCAGTCGTCGTGGTCCGAGCCGGACGAGGCCGCCGAGGCGCGCGACGAGGCGCTCGGCACCCGCCCGCGCCGCCGCTTCACCCTCACCGTGAACTACCGCAACCCCGCCGAGATCGCGGACCTCGCGGCCAAGGTGCTCGCGCTCGCCATGCCGGGCTCCGAGTCGCCGTCCGCGGTGCGCTCCACCGGTGTCGAGCCGCGCTTCGCGGTCGCCCGGGACGCGCTCGCCGACACCGTGCGCGCGGAGGCCGCCCGGCTGCTCGACCTGGTCGACGGCACGATCGGCGTGGTCGTCGCGATGGAGCGGCGCGCCCAGGCCGCGCGCTGGCTGGCCGGCCTCGGCGACCGCGTCGTGGCGCTGGGCAGCCTGGAGGCCAAGGGGCTGGAGTACGACGCCACGGTGGTCGTCTCCCCGGCGGAGATCGCCGACGAGTCCCCGGCGGGCCTGCGCGTGCTCTACGTCGCGCTGACCCGCGCCACGCAGCAGCTCACGGTCGTCTCGGGCGAGCGCGACGAGCCCGACGCGCGGGGGGTGCCGGACCTGCTGCGCGACTGAGCCGCGCCGGACCCGGCCGCCGCGTAGCGGCGGCCGGGAGACGAGCGCCGGGAGGGTCGCGTGAAAAGGAACTCCCGCTGCGGGAATGGCTGTACGGGATCTGTTTGTTAGCCTGGACGTGGCACCGGCTCGATCCAAGCCCCCGGGCCCAACCTTCGTCGCTACGAGCGACCACTTGCCGCGAGGCGAGCATGGCGGGTCGGTGCCACTTGACCAACGCGGAGGCCCGCGTCACCCCTGGTGACGCGGGCCTCTTCGCGTTCCCGGTCCCCGGGTCCGGGTTCCGCTTCCCTTCCCCCGGCCGCACACCTTCTCGTATGGTGAAAAACACTTTCCGAAAGTCGTCGTCCCGCCGGGGTGCGGGGACCGGCTCCCGGGGCGGCTACCACGTACTCAGGGGTAGGTGCGACGATCGGACGGCACAGCTTCAGTGATTTGGTGAAAGCAGAGGAAGTCGGACATGGCAACGGCGCCCAGCGTCTCCTACTCGATGACCATCCGGCTGGAGGTGCCCGCGAGCGGAACCGCCGTATCGCACCTCACCTCGGCCGTGGAGTCCTCCGGAGGCTCGGTGACCGGCCTCGACGTCACGGCGTCCGGGCACGACAAGCTCCGGATCGACGTCACCATCGCGGCCAGCTCTACCACGCACGCCGACGAGATCGTCCAGCAGCTCCGGGGCATCGAGGGCGTGACCCTCGGCAAGGTCTCCGACCGTACGTTCCTCATGCACCTCGGCGGCAAGATCGAGATGCAGTCGAAGCACCCCATCCGCAACCGCGACGACCTCTCGATGATCTACACCCCGGGTGTCGCCCGCGTCTGCATGGCCATCGCGGAGAACCCCGAGGACGCCCGCCGCCTGACCATCAAGCGCAACTCCGTCGCCGTGGTCACCGACGGCTCCGCCGTGCTCGGCC
This sequence comes from Streptomyces sp. NPDC008150, assembly GCF_042956945.1. Lineage (NCBI taxonomy): Bacteria > Bacillati > Actinomycetota > Actinomycetes > Kitasatosporales > Streptomycetaceae > Streptomyces > Streptomyces sp. NPDC008150. The sequence continues at coordinate 91,149 of NZ_JBIBHJ010000001.1, forward strand.
TCGGCAACATCGGCCCCAAGGCCGCGCTGCCGGTCATGGAGGGCAAGGCGGCCCTGTTCAAGCGGTTCGCCGGCATCGACGCCTGGCCGCTGTGCCTGGACACCCAGGACACGGACGCGATCGTCGAGATCGTCAAGGCGATCGCCCCCGGCTTCGCGGGCATCAACCTGGAGGACATCTCGGCGCCCCGCTGCTTCGAGATCGAGGCCCGGTTGCGCGAGGCCCTCGACATCCCCGTCTTCCACGACGACCAGCACGGCACCGCCATCGTCGTCCTCGCCTCCCTCACCAACGCGCTGCGCGTGGTCGGCAAGGCCATCGAGAACGTCCGGGTCGTGATGTCCGGGGCGGGCGCGGCCGGTACCGCGATCCTCAAGCTGCTGATCGCGGCCGGCGTCAAGAACGCCGTCGTCGCCGACATCCACGGCGTGGTGCACTCCGGCCGCGAGGACCTGCGCGACGCGGACCCCGAGTCGCCGCTGTGCTGGATCGCCGACAACACCAACCCGGAGAACCTCACGGGCACCCTGAAGGAGGCCGTGCGCGGCGCCGACGTCTTCATCGGCGTCTCGGCCCCCAACGTCCTCGACGGCGACGACGTGGCGGCCATGGCCGACGACGCCATCGTGTTCGCCCTCGCGAACCCCGACCCCGAGGTGGACCCGGCGATCGCCCGCCAGACCGCCGCGGTCGTGGCCACCGGCCGCTCGGACTTCCCCAACCAGATCAACAACGTGCTGGTCTTCCCGGGCGTCTTCCGCGGCCTGCTGGACGCGCAGTCGCGCACCGTCAACACCGAGATGATGCTCGCCGCCGCCACCGCGCTCGCGAACGTGGTGACCGAGGACGAGATCAACCAGAACTACATCATCCCCTCGGTCTTCAACGACAAGGTCGCCGGGGCCGTCGCCGGCGCCGTCCGCGAGGCCGCCAAGGCCGCCGGGGTCGCCGAGGCGTCCGCCTCGACCACCGGCGTCTGATCCCGCCGCACGCCCGCCGGCGGCGCCCCCGGGCGACGCTGTGACACGTACCACGATCACCGACCGCGACGCGCCGCACGGCGCGTCGCGCGTCGCCGGGCCGCCGCGGGCCCTTTAGGGTGGGCCGCCGGGCTCCGGGCCCCGGGCGGCACCGTGGTCCGCCGGCGGGTACGGAGCGGAGCGCCACCACACCGAGGCAGTGGCGCTCCTCGTGTGACTCCCAAGGGTGTTCTCACGACTCCTACGGGTGCCGGATTGGCTTTCCCGCCGCAGGTAGGGGCAGGATGCTTTCCCGAGGACTACGTCCAGGGGGCACCCCCAGGGGCGCGAGGGCCCGACGCCGGACCCGGGTCCGGGGACTCACCGAAGACCCTGGCAGCATCGGCTTCGACCTCATGCCTCAACGGCAAGAAGAACACGGGAGTAACAACATGAACCGCAGTGAGCTGGTGGCCGCGCTGGCCGACCGCGCCGAGGTGACCCGCAAGGACGCCGACGCCGTGCTGGCGGCGTTCGCCGAGGTCGTCGGCGACATCGTCTCCAAGGGGGACGAGAAGGTCACGATCCCCGGCTTCCTGACCTTCGAGCGCACCCACCGTGCCGCTCGTACGGCGCGCAACCCGCAGACCGGTGACCCGATCCAGATCCCGGCCGGTTACAGCGTGAAGGTGTCCGCGGGCTCCAAGCTCAAGGAAGCCGCCAAGGGCAAGTGACCTCGCTGTCCGCGCGCCCGTTGACGGCGCGCGGCGCGCAGTGACGCCCGAATGGGCGGTCCCCCACCGGGGGACCGCCCATTCGTCGTCTCCGGGGCCCGCACGCCCTCTGCGTGCCCGCCGCGCGCGTACCCGGCGGTGGACGCACCGCCGGCCGGTACGCGTGCGCGTACCGGCCGGCAGGGGGTGTGTGACGGGCGGGGTCAGCCGAGCGCCTTGGCCGGCAGTTCGACCTTCGCGCCCAGTTCCATCAGCTTGTCCATGAAGTTCTCGTAGCCGCGGTTGATCAGCTCGATGCCGTGCACGCGGGACGTGCCCTGCGCCGCCAGCGCGGCGATGAGGTATGAGAAGCCGCCGCGCAGGTCCGGGATGACCAGGTCGGCGCCCTGGAGCCGGGTGGGCCCGGAGACGACCGCGGAGTGCAGGAAGTTGCGCTGCCCGAAGCGGCAGTTCGAACCGCCCAGGCACTCGCGGTAGAGCTGGATGTGGGCGCCCATCTGGTTCAGCGCCGAGGTGAAGCCGAGCCGCGACTCGTAGACCGTCTCGTGGATGATCGACAGGCCCGTGGCCTGCGTGAGCGCCACCACCAGCGGCTGCTGCCAGTCGGTCTGGAAACCGGGGTGCACGTCGGTCTCCAGGGCGATCGACTTGAGCTGGTGCCCCGGGTGCCAGAAGCGGATGCCCTCGTCGTCGATCTCGAAGGCACCGCCCACCTTCCGGTAGGTGTTCAGGAACGTCATCATCGAGCGCTGCTGCGCGCCGTGGACGTAGATGTTGCCCTCGGTCGCCAGCGCCGCCGACGCCCACGACGCGGCCTCCAGACGGTCCGGCAGCGCCCGGTGGGCGTAACCGCCGAGCTCGTCCACACCGGTGATGCGGATCGTGCGGTCGGTGTCCATCGCGATGATCGCGCCCATTTTCTGCAGGACGCAGATCAGGTCCTCGATCTCGGGCTCGACCGCCGCGTTCGACAGCTCGGTGACGCCCTCCGCCAGCACCGCCGTCAGCAGCACCTGCTCGGTCGCGCCCACCGACGGGTACGGCAGCGCGATCTTGGTGCCGCGCAGCCGCTGCGGGGCCTCCAGGTACTGGCCGTCCGCCCGCTTCTCGATGCGCGCGCCGAACTGCCGCAGCACGTCGAAGTGGAAGTCGATCGGCCGGCCGCCGATGTCGCAGCCGCCCAGGCCCGGGATGAACGCGTGGCCCAGCCGGTGCAGCAGCGGGCCGCAGAACAGGATCGGGATGCGCGAGGAGCCCGCGTGGGCGTCGATGTCGGCGACGTTCGCGCTCTCCACGTGCGTCGGGTCCAGCACCAGCTCGCCGGGCTCGTCGCCCGGACGGACCGTCACCCCGTGCAGTTGCAGCAGACCGCGTACGACGCGCACGTCACGGATGTCGGGAACGTTGCGCAGCCGACTCGGCCCACTGCCCAGCAGGGCGGCGACCATGGCCTTCGGCACGAGGTTCTTCGCGCCGCGGACACGGATCTCGCCCTCCAGCGGAGTTCCGCCGTGGACAAGCAGTACGTCGTCATTGCCGTTGACGGTCATGAATCTCGTTCCGGTGAGTGGGGCAGGGGCCGATGAGACAGGGTAATCGCCGCTTGCCCCCGTTCCGTAAGCCCAAGTGCGGCCCGGGATTCACACCTCGGCGACACAACACGAACGGTCCCCGCGCGGCCACGGTCGGTGAGTGCCGGGTCCGCTCGCGCGGCCGCGCGCGGCGTCCGCCGCGGCGCCTCCGTCACCCCCTGTGCGACGGCCCTCACCAGGCCGCTCCCGCCCCCCGCGCCCCTCTTCGCGCGCGTACCGGGATTGCCTCCCCACGGGGCGGAAAGATGCGGGATCATGTCTGGCATGACCGAGGTGTCCTCGCTCACAGGGCGGCTGCTCGTGGCAACCCCCGCCCTGGCGGACCCGAACTTCGACCGTGCGGTGGTGCTCCTCCTCGACCACGACGAGAAGGGCTCGCTCGGTGTGGTCCTCAACCGCCCGACACCCGTGGGCGTCGAGGACATCCTGGAGAACTGGGCCGGCCTCGCCGGCGAGCCCGGGGTCGTCTTCCAGGGCGGTCCCGTCTCCCTGGACTCCGCACTCGGCGTCGCCGTCGTCCCGGGCGGCGCGCTCGGCGACGGGCGCACCCCGCTGGGCTGGCGCCAGGTGCACGGCGCGATCGGCCTCGTCGACCTGGAGGCCCCGCCGGAACTGCTCGCCTCCGCGCTCGGCTCCCTGCGGATCTTCGCCGGGTACGCGGGCTGGGGGCCGGGCCAGCTGGAGGACGAACTCGTCGAGGGCGCCTGGTACGTCGTCGAGTCGGAGCCCGGCGACGTGTCCTCCCCGGCGCCGGAGAGACTGTGGCGCGAGGTGCTGCGCCGCCAGCGCAGCGAGCTGGCGATGGTCGCCACGTACCCGGACGACCCTTCGCTCAACTGATGCCCGCGCCCTTCAGTACCCTTGGCCCTTATGAGCACTCTCGAGCCCGAGCGCGGGACTGGTACGGGAACCCTCGTCGAGCCGACGCCGCAGGTGTCCCACGGTGACGGCGACCACGAGCGCTTCGCCCACTACGTCCAGAAGGACAAGATCATGGCGAGCGCCCTCGACGGGACTCCCGTCGTGGCGCTGTGCGGCAAGGTCTGGGTGCCGGGCCGCGACCCGAAGAAGTACCCGGTCTGTCCGCTGTGCAAGGAGATCTACGAGTCGATGAACGGCGGCGGCGACGAGGGCGGCGACGGCAAGAAGAAGTAGCCCCCCGGTTTCCCGTCCACCACGCTCCGAGGGCCTCCGCGGGCACGCGCCGCCGTGCCGCGGGGGTCCTTCGCGCTGCGAACGGTCCGGCGGCGCCAAGTGGTTGAGACCAATCGTGGATCTGTGCTGAGCTTCGCCGTGTTCCCCGTACGCGCGGCAAAGGACGGACAGTGGATCTCATCCCCCAGCCCGGACACGTGGTGCCCGAGGGCGCCGGGTACTTCCCGCTCGGCCCCGGCACCACCCTCGACGCGCGGGACGGCACGCACGGCACCGAACGCTGGCTGCGTTCCGTGCTCGGCGCGGCGACCGGCCTGCCCCTCGCGCCCGGGACCGCCCCCGGCGACACCGTCCGCCTCGCCCTGGACGCCGGCGACGGCGGGCCCGGCCCCGAGGGCTACCACCTCGACGTCACGCCCGACGGGGTGCGGCTCACCGGCGGCGACCCGGCCGGCCTGTTCTGGGGCGCCCAGACGCTGCGCCAGCTCCTGGGCCCCGACGCCTTCCGCCGCGCCCCGCTGCCCGGCAGCGACCGACGGCTGCCGCTGGTGTCCGTGCGGGACGCGCCCCGCTTCCGCTGGCGCGGGCTCATGCTCGACGTGGCACGGCACTTCACGCCCAAGGACGGGGTGCTGCGCCACCTCGACCTGATGGCCGCGCACAAACTCAACGTCCTGCACCTGCACCTGACGGACGACCAGGGCTGGCGCGTCGAGATCGCCCGGTACCCGCGCCTCACCGAGGTCGGCTCCTGGCGTTCGCGCTCGCGGTTCGGGCACCGCGCCTCGCCCCTGTGGGAGGACAAGCCCCACGGCGGCTTCTACACCAAGGACGACCTGCGCGAGATCGTCGCGTACGCCGCCGAGCGGCACATCACCGTCGTCCCCGAGATCGACGTGCCGGGCCACTCGCAGGCCGCGATCGCCGCGTACCCGGAGCTGGGCAACACCGACGTCGTCGACACCGAGTCGCTGGCCGTGTGGGACGACTGGGGCATCTCGCCGCACGTCCTCGCCCCGACCGAGGGCGTCGTGCGCTTCTACGAGGGGGTCTTCGAGGAGGTCCTGGAGCTGTTCCCGTCGGAGTTCGTGCACATCGGCGGCGACGAGTGCCTCAAGGACGAATGGCGCCGCTCCCCGGCGGCGCAGGCCCGGATCCGCGAGCTGGGCGTCGGCGACGAGGACGGCCTCCAGGCCTGGTTCGTCGGCCACTTCGCCGACTGGCTCGCCGCGCGCGGCCGGCGTCTCGTCGGCTGGGACGAGATCCTCCAGGGCGCGTCCGGCGGCCGCGGCCTGCCGCCCGGCGCGGCCGTCGCGTCCTGGCGCGGGTACGCGGGCGGGGTGGCGGCCGCGCGGGCCGGGCACGACGTCGTGATGTGCCCCGAGCAGTACGTGTACCTGGACCACCGGCAGGCGGCGGGCGGCGACGAGCCGGTGCCGATCGGGTTCGTGCGCACCCTGGAGGACGTCTACCGCTTCGAACCCGTGCCGGCCGGCCTCACCGCGGAACAGGCCGGGCACGTCCTGGGCACGCAGGCCAACGTCTGGACCGAGGTGCTGGAGGACGCGGGGCGCGTCGACTACCAGACCTACCCCCGGCTCGCGGCCCTCGCGGAGGTGGCGTGGAGCGCGCTTCCCGCCCCCGGCGAACGGGACTTCGCGGGGTTCGGGGCCCGGATGGCGGCCCACTACCGGCGGCTCGACGCCCTCGGCGTCGGCTACCGTCCGCCCGCCGGGCCGCACCCCTGGCAGCGCCGCCCCGGGATCACCGGCCGCCCGATCGAAGGATCGCCGCCGAACAGGTAGCGGGCACGCGGACGCCGGGCGGACCGCGGGTGCGCCCGGCGTCCCGCGACGGCGCGCGGCGCCGCGCACGGCGGCGAACGGGGCCGACGGGCCCCGCGGGCGGGCCCGGTGACGGCGCGACGGGTCCGGAAAAGCGTGCAGGGATCACCGAAGAGTGGCAATTCACGCGCACCGGCCGACCGGTCGCAAAACGGGCGAATGCGCTTCTGAGGTGGGCGAATGCCTCCTAGCGGACCCCTGCGTCCGGCTCCCGCGAAGATGTGCCAGAGTTGCCACGTCCGCCCTGTCAGCACGTACCGTACGGCAGCAACAGGCGAGACCAGCCAGGACCGGGTGGGGCAGCGGGAAGGGGCAGCCGGTTTGACCACGCACGCACCGCAGGCGGGGCAGTCCGTCACCCTGCCCACGACACTGGACGAGGCCGTGGCGGCACTCACCGCCGTGCCCGCGGCGGTCCCCGTGGCGGGCGGCACGGACCTCATGGCGGCCGTCAACTCGGGCCAGCTCAGGCCCGCCGCGCTGGTCGGCCTCGGCCGGATCAGCGAGATCCGCGGCTGGCAGTACCTCGACGGCCACGCGCTGCTCGGCGCCGGACTCACCCACGCGCGCATGGGCCGCCCCGACTTCGCCGCGCTGATCCCCGGCCTCGCCGCCGCCGCCCGCGCCTCGGGGCCGCCGCAGATCCGCAACGCGGGCACCCTCGGCGGCAACATCGCCACCGCCGCGCCCACCGGGGACGCCCTTCCGGTGCTGGCCGCGCTGGAGGCGACCCTGGTCGTCGCCGGGCCCGGCGGCGCCCGCCGCGAGGTACCGGTCTCGCACCTGCTCGCGGGTGTGGAGATGCTCGGCGCCGGCGAACTCATCGGCTACGTGCGGGTACCGCTGCTGCACGCCCCCCAGGTCTTCCTCAAGGCGACCGGCCGCACCGGCCCAGGCCGCGCCGTCGCCTCCGTCGCCCTGGTTCTCGACCCGGCCCGGCGCGACGTGCGCTGCGCGGTCGGAGCCATAGCTCCGATGCCGCTGCGGCCCCTGGAGGCCGAGCAGTGGGTCGCGCAGCTCATCGACTGGGACAACGGCCGCGCGATCGTGCCCGAGGCGCTGAACGCCTTCGGCGAGTACGTCGCGGCCGCCTGCATCCCGGACCCCGTACCGGCCGACGACGGCTCCGTGCCGCAACTGCCGCCCGCCGTACTGCACCTGCGGCGCACCGTCGCCGCGCTGGCCCGACGAGCACTGGGGAGGGCGCTGTCGTGACCGACGACCAGCACGGAGAGGACGCCTCCCGCGGTCCGGGCCGCTGGGACCCGCTGCCCCAGGGCGACTACGACGACGGCGCCACGGCGTTCGTCCAGCTCCCCGAGGGCGGCATCGACGCGCTGCTCGCCGCGGCCGACAGCCCGCTGGCCGCGCCGGGACACGGTTACGTGCCGCCGCGGATCACGGCGATGCCGGCCGCCGAGCAGGCCGCCGACCCCGCCGTGGACGGGAGTTGGGGCATTCCGGCCGGCCCGGACGCGGGCCCCTGGCCGGACCCGGCGGCGGCCTCCGGCCACCCCGGACACGACGACCGGTTCACCTACCGCCCGGAGGACACCGGCGGCGGCCAGTGGGACGTGCACGGCGCGACCGGCGGCGCGGGCCGGCCGGACCGGAGGCACCACGACCAGCAGCCGCCCGCGCCCGCCGGAGGGGCCACCGGTCAGTGGTCGATCCCGGTGGCCGGCGGCGAACTGCCGGACGAGTCGGGCGAGTTCACCACGTCCTCCCTGGTCGAGCAGTGGGGCGGCAACCCGCCGTCCACGCTCCCGGGCGGCGCGGCGGCCCCCTGGGCGACCGACGGCGCGGGGCAGCAGTGGGCCGCACAGCAGCAGCCGGGGGCCGCGCAGCAGGGGCCCGCGCCGACGATGCCCGACCAGTACCGGCCCGCCGGCTACCCGCCGGCCGAGCACCCGCACGAGCAGGGCGCGTTCGGTGCGGGCGGCGCGCAGCCGTCGTACGGGCGCGACGCCTTCGGCCGCGACACGCACGTACCGGACCCGCAGGACCACGACCCGCAGGCCCACGAGCCGCACACCCCGGGCCCGCACGCCTCGTACGGGGGCGAGGGCCTGCGCGTGCAGGACGGGACGCACGACTACGACACGGCCCGCCCGGCCGCTCCCGACCCGCGGCACGACGCCGGGTACGACGGACGCGAGGACGCGGGCCACGACGCCGGGTACGACCCGCGCGGCGGACAGCACCGGGACGAGCGGCTCGCCGGGGCATACGCGGAGGCGCCCACCGGGAACACGGACCCCTACGCGCCGTCCGCGGGCACCCCCGGCCTGTACGGCGAACCGCCCGCGCCTGGTGCCGAACGACCGTACGCGGAAGGCCCCGTGCCGGGCGTGCACGGCCCCTCGGCGGCCGACGGGCGTCCCGGTGGCACCGCGGGCGCTCCGGAACCCCAGGAGGCCGCGGAGGGCCCCTCCGGGGCCGCCGAAGACGCCGGTGCGCCGCGCGCGGAGGACGAACCCGCCGACGAGACCGAGCCGTTGGCGGAACCGGCGCCGGACGCGGAACCCGGACCGGCGGCCGGTCCCGGCGGGCCCGCCGACGCGGAGGACGGCCCCGGGGCCGACGCGGACCGCGCGACCGCGGGTGTCTTCGCCGCCGCGGACGCCGACGCGGAGTCCGAACCGGTGTCGCCGCCCCCGCTGCCCCACGACGAACACCCCGTCGCCTCCTACGTGTTGAGCGTCAACGGCGTGGACCGCCCGGTCACCGACGCCTGGGTCGGCGAGTCCCTGCTCTACGTGCTGCGCGAGCGGCTCGGCCTCGCGGGCGCCAAGGACGGCTGCTCGCAGGGCGAGTGCGGCGCCTGCAACGTCCAGGTCGACGGCCGCCTCGTCGCGTCCTGCCTGGTACCGGCCGTCACCGCGGCCGGCAGCGAGGTGCGCACCGTGGAGGGCCTGGCGGTCGACGGCCAACCCTCCGACGTGCAGCGGGCGTTGGCCCGGTGCGGCGCGGTGCAGTGCGGGTTCTGCGTGCCCGGCATGGCGATGACCGTGCACGACCTCCTGGAGGGCAACCCGGCGCCCAGCGAACGGGAGACCCGCCAGGCGCTCTGCGGAAACCTCTGCCGGTGCTCCGGCTACCGGGGCATCCTGGACGCGGTCAACGAGGTCGTCGCCGAACGCGAGGCGCACAACGCGGCGGCCCACGCGACCGACTCCGACGAACCCCGCATCCCGCACCAGGCGGGACCGGGCGACGGCGGCGTCAGCCCCTCCGCGTTCGACGGCGCGGAACCGCACGAACAGCCCTACGGTCAGGACGGAGGCCAGGCGTGAGCAACGATGCCGCCACCGCAGCCGCCACGGAGACGGTCTCCGCGCCCGAACCGCTGCCGCACGGCCTCGGTTCCGCGCTGCCCGCCGCCGACGCCCGCGCCAAGACGGAGGGCACCTTCCCGTACGCGGCCGACCTGTGGGCCGAGGGCCTGCTGTGGGCGGCGGTGCTGCGCTCGCCGCACGCGCACGCGCGCATCGTCTCCATCGACACCACGCACGCGCGCGCCATGCCCGGCGTCCGCGCGGTCATCACCCACGAGGACGTGCCCGGCACGCCGATGCACGGCCGCGGCGTCGCCGACCGTCCGGTGTTCGCCGCCGAGGTGGTGCGCCACCACGGCGAGCCCATCGCGGCCGTGGCCGCCGACCACCCCGACACCGCGCGCATGGCGGCGGCGGCCGTGATCGTCGAGTACGAGGTGCTCGAACCGGTCACCGACCCCGAACGCTCCTTCGAGGCCGAGCCGTTGCACCCCGACGGCAACCTGATCCGGCACATCCCGCTGCGGCACGGCGACCCGGAGGCGGCCGGCGAGGTCGTCGTCGAGGGCCAGTACCGCATCGGCCGCCAGGACCCCGCGCCCATCGGCGCCGAGGCCGGTCTCGCGGTGCCGCGGCCCGACGGGGGAGTGGAGTTCTACCTCGCCTCGACCGACCCGCACGCCGACCGCGACACCGCCGCCGCCTGCTACGGGATCGAGCCGGACCGGGTCAAGGTCGTCGTCACCGGGGTGCCCGGCGCGACCGCCGACCGCGAGGACCAGGGGTTCCAACTCCCCCTGGGTCTACTCGCGTTGACCACCGGCTGCCCGGTCAAGCTGACGGCGACCCGCGAGGAGTCCTTCCTCGGCCACGCCCACCGCCACCCGACCCTGCTGCGCTACCGCCACCACGCGGACGCCGAGGGCCGCCTGGTCAAGGTCGAGGCGCAGATCCTGCTCGACGCGGGCGCCTACGCCGACACCTCCGCGGAGTCGCTGGCCGCGGCCGTGTCGTTCGCGTGCGGCCCGTACGTCGTGCCGAACGCCTTCGTCGAGGGCTGGGCGGTGCGCACCAACAACCCGCCGTCCGGCCACGTGCGCGGCGAGGGCGCGCTCCAGGTGTGCGCCGCGTACGAGGCGCAGATGGACAAGCTGGCCAAGAAGATCGGCGTCGACCCGGCGGAACTGCGCCTGCGCAACGTCATGGCCACGGGCGACGTCCTGCCCACCGGCCAGACGGTGACCTGCCCCGCCCCCGTGGCCGAACTCCTCCAGGCGGTACGGGACTTCCCGCTGCCGCCGCTGCCCAAGGACACCCCGGAGGAGGACTGGCTGCTCCCGGGCGGCCTGGAGGGCGCGGGCGAACCGGGCGCGGTGCGGCGCGGCGTCGGCTACGGCCTCGGCATGGTCCACATGCTCGGCGCCGAGGGTGCGGACGAGGTCTCCACCGCGACGGTGAAGGTCCACGACGGCGTGGCGACCGTGCTGTGCGCGGCGGTCGAGACCGGACAGGGCTTCACGACGCTGGCCCGCCAGGTCGTGCAGGAGACGCTCGGCATCGACGAGGTGCACGTCGCGCCCGTCGACACCGACCAGCCGCCGGCCGGTCCGGGCTGCCGGGGCCGTCACACGTGGGTGTCGGCGGGGGCGGTGGAACGCGCCGCGAAGATGGTCCGCACCCAGCTTCTCCAGCCGCTGGCCCACAAGTTCGGCATGTCCACCGAACTGCTCCAGATCACCGACGGCAAGATCACCTCGTACGACGGCGTGCTGTCGACGACGGTCACCGAGGCGCTCGACGGCAAGGAACTGTGGGCCACCGCCCAGTGCCGTCCGCACCCGACGGAACCGCTCGACGAGGCGGGCCAGGGCGACGCGTTCGTGGGCCTGGCGTTCTGCGCGGTGCGCGCGGTGGTCGACGTCGACGTCGAACTCGGCGCCGTCCGCGTGGTGGAGCTGGCGGTCGCCCAGGACGTCGGCCGCGTCCTGAACCCGCCCCAGCTCGCCGCCCGCATCGAGGCCGGTGTCACGCAGGGCGTGGGCGTCGCCCTCACCGAGAACCTGCGCACGGCCCGCGGCCTGGTCCGTCACCCCGACCTCACGGGCTACGCCCTGCCGACGGCCCTGGACGCGCCCGACATCCGCATCGTCAAGCTCGTCGAGGAGCGTGACGTGGTGGCCCCGTTCGGCGCGAAGGCGGTGAGCGCGGTCCCCGTGGTCACCTCCCCGGCGGCGATCGCGGCAGCGGTCCGCGCGGCCACGGGCCGCCCGGTCAACCGCCTCCCGATCCGCCCCCAGGCAGCGGTGGCAAACCCCCAGTAACCCCAACTCCCCCTCCCCCGACCCCCGGTGATCCCCGTGAACGACAACGCCCCGCAGCAGCCCCCCACGCCCCCCGCCCCCGAGGAACCCCGCTTCGAACCCCCGCCGAGCGTGGGCAAGTTGCTGCTGGTGGTCCTGCTGTTCATCGTGGCGGCGGTCGTGGTGGTGCTGGGCGGGATCTACTTCACGTAGGCGTACCGGTCGGGGGCCCGAGCGCGAGCCGCTCGCGGCCTGCCTACTGCAATGCCCGGCGAGCGCGCGATGGTTGCTCGCGTCCGTCGAGGAGCCGGGGGGCGACGGCGACCTCGGTACCGATCGACGCGTCGGGCGGTAACTCCGCGACATGTCCCACCAGTTGCTCAGGGCTGTCGGGGAATGCCCTGAAGCGCGCCCAGAGAATCTTGCCGAGAGGACGCCGGGCCTCGACGCCCCAACTGTCGGCGACCAGGTCGACGATGCGAAGGCCCCGGCCGGCTGTGTCCGTTTCAGCCGAGTGGCGCACTCGGACACGACGCAACGAGTCCTGGACGTCCCGGCTGTCGTGCACCTCAAGACGTACGAAGTCCTCGTCGTGAGTGTCGAGTCGGACGAGGAATCCGTGGTCGTCGCGTGTGCCGTGGACGACCGCGTTCGAGGCCAGCTCGGAGACGCACAGACGGACGTCCTCCACCACCGACCGCAGACCCCACGCGGTGAGCGTGACGGCGACGAAGTCGCGTGCGTGGCCGACCGATTCGGGCTCGGCATCGAAGTACCGCCGCGAGGACCAGGGCATGACGGCCTCACCCTCCGTTGCCCGGAGCCGCACTCCTGGGCGTGGAGGGCGGGACCGGCATGTTGTTCGTCACCCGAGGGATGTCGGCCGGCCGAGGGCGGCCGTGAGCCACGGGAGAGTTGATCGTGCGACGTGCGGCAAGAGGTTCCATGCGAGGGCCATCCGGAAGTTCGGTGGTCAGTACGGGGCCGAGCCTGCTGGGATTTCAACGGCGCCGAAATGACCGGCTGTTGCACTTCTGTGGCACTTCCGTCCCCCTGTCCCGCAGCCGCGTGCTTCGATGGCGGACGGAAGGGAGCAATGCGTGGCGACCGTGCACCACTGGACCGGGCTGGAGGCCAGGGCCCTGCGTCTCGCCCTGCGCATGAGCGTCCGGACCTTCGCCGAGCACCTCGGCGTCGCGGTCCGTACGGTCTCGAAGTGGGAGAAGTCCCTCGCCGCCACCGCACCCCGGCCGGACACCCAGGCCATCCTGGACACCGCTCTCCTGCGGGCGGACGCCGCCGCTCAACTCCGCTTCGAAGTCAACCTGGCCGAGGCCGGAGGCCACGACGCCCGCGCTGGGGAAGCTCCCATGGCGGCGGCGGTGGGCGGCCCAAGGGCGTGGGAGTACGAGTCCTGGACCGACGACCTCGACCGCGCTGCCGTCGCGCTGTCCCGCCAGGACTTCGTCTTCGCCGACGATCTGCTGCGCCGCTGGTTGTCCCGCTTCCGGCCGGTGGAGCTGGACGACAAAGGGCTCTATCTCCTCGCCCGTTCCACGACCTTGCTCGGCGACCTGCGGCGTGACCGGGGAACGGTGCTCGGTCCGCTCTCGGCCAGGCGGTCGTACGCCGACGCCCGCTCGGTCTTCGCTCAGCTCCACATCCCGCGTCGTGTCGCTCAACTCGACCTCTGCCAGGCGGTCGTTGCGGAAATGTCGGACCAACTGGATTCCGCCGCCCGCCAGTACGCGTCGCTGATGGTCGATGAACGGCTCTCCCGCCGTGATCGCGCCCGTGCTCGCCTCTGGGTGGGCACGGTCCTCAGCAAGAACGGAGATCCCGGCCGCGCGGTCCGGGTCATGGGCTCCGCCGTCCGTGAGTTCGAGGACCTGGCCGAGCCCGAGGACTGGTCCGTCGCCCAGCAGAAGCTGGCGTTGGCCCACCGGGGCACGGGCGACCTGACGTCCGCGCTTCACTGCATCGACGTCGCCCGCACCTCGGGTGTCACCGACTCGCCCCTGCAACGTGTGCGGCTGGACACCGCCCACGGTCACATCCTGCTCTCCGACCCTGCCACCCTGGATGATGGCTTGCGGGCACTCGACTCGGCCGGGAGTACGGCGGCCACGTACGGGCTGAGCCACCAGCTCCGCAGCATCGAGAAGATCAAGGCCGTGCAGGGTGCCGATGCGGGCCGACCCGCAGACGCGGTTGCAGACCGGGAGAGACGCACATGACACGGAGCACGGACGACGGGCTGAAGGTCACCGACGCCCAGTGGCAGCGGGCGCGGCTCATCTGGGACCACCACCAGATGCACCACGAGCCGCGCCCCGCCGACGTCGCCATCGGCCTGGGCAGCCACGATCTCGGGGTGGCGACCGCCACGGCGGACCTCTACCGGGCAGGTCTCTTCCCCACCGTGGTCTTCACCGGCGGCAACAGCCCCACGACCGCGGCACGCTTCCCACGCGGCGAGGCCGTGCACTACCGCGAGCACGCACTGTCCCTCGGTGTCCCCGACTCCGCGATCCTCGTGGAGCCCCACGCCGGCAACACCGGCCAGAACATCACGCTCTCCCGCGAGGTTCTCGCCGACGCCGGGATCACTCCGGCCACCGTGCTCCTGGTCTGCAAGCCCTACATGGAACGCCGCTCGTACGCCACCGCCCGCAAACTCTGGCCGGAGGCCGAAGTCCGCTGCGCCTCCGAGGACCTGACGCTGGACGACTACGTCAAGAGCATCGGCGACGAGAAGCTGGTCCTCGACATGCTCGTGGGCGATCTTCAGCGCGTGATCGAGTACCCGAAGCTCGGATACGCCGTCGTGCAGCCCGTCCCGGAGGACGTGCACGAGGCCTACGAGTCCCTGGTCGCAGCCGGTTTCACGAGCCGGCTCATCGCGCGCTGACCTCACTGCTCCTTGGACAGGAGTGGTTGCCCAGGACGGGCGACGTCACCGTGCAGTGATCGAGGTCGGCGGCTGCCGGCGAACTACGCGGCCGGGTCCGGGTGTTCGGCCCAGTACCGGGTCGGCGCCGCCCACCGCGCCGGCCGTTCCGCCACCGGTTGGACCACGGCCGGAGAGCCGCGCCGGATACGGGCAGGGACACGACCACGCCGATCGACGCGACCACTCCGAAGACATCGCTCAACGGGGCCAGGTGTCGGCGCCGGGGAGGCCGGTGCGGGCCGGGCAACAGGAAGGGCGGCACCCCGCGGGGTGCCGCCCTTCCGTATTGCCCTGTCAGGCAGGCAGAGGCCGTGGCGGGAATCGAACCCACGTAACTCGCTTTGCAGGCGAGTCCCTAAACCACTCGGGCACACGGCCGGGTCCGTGGCGGTCGTCGTGATCGCCGGGTCGAACTCGGTGACTTGACCGTACGGGCACGGGGGAGCGTCGCTCAAGGTGATCCGGGGTGGTGCAACGCGACTGCCACACGCCGTTCATGAAGCGGTCCGTCCGCGCGGTACCGGCCCGGTGCCTCCTACCTGGGGTCCTAGGTCGAAAGTCCCGCCTCGGGGCCGACCTCCCGACAGGGGTCAAACCGGTTCGTGGGCCTTACAGTGGCGACCATGAGCGTCCTCGAACCCCGCGACAAGGGTGTCGCGAACCCTGCCGGTCCCCCCGGCGCACCCGATACGTCCCACCTGCCCGGAACGGGTGGTGAGGCGGCCGTCGCCGTGGAGTTGGAGCTGGAGCGCGCCGGGGAGGGCGAACCGGTCGCCGTCGGGTCGGTGCTCGGGCGGGCCTACCGGGCGCTCAGCATCGGGATCGTCTCCGTCGTGCTCGTCATCGCCTTCGAGGCGACCGCCGTGGGGACCGCGATGCCGGTCGCCGCGCGCGAGCTGCACGGGGTGTCGCTGTACGCGTTCGGGTTCTCCGCCTACTTCACCACCAGCCTCTTCGGCATGGTCCTCGCCGGCCAGTGGTCCGACCGGCGCGGACCGCTCGGCGCCCTCGGCTGCGGCATCGCCGGGTTCGCGGCGGGGCTGCTGCTGTCGGGGACGGCCACCGCTATGTGGCAGTTCGTGGCCGGGCGGGCCGTGCAGGGGTTCGGCGGCGGGCTCGTGATCGTCGCTCTGTACGTGGTCGTCGGGCGGGCCTACCCGCCGCGGCTGCGGCCGTCGATCATGGCGTCGTTCGCGGCGGCCTGGGTCGTCCCGTCCGTCGTCGGACCGCTCGCCGCGGGCGCCGTCACCGAACAGCTCGGCTGGCGCTGGGTGTTCCTCGGCATCCCCGTCCTCGTCGTGTTCCCGCTGGCGCTCGCCCTGCCGCAGATACGCCGCCGCGCGGCGGGACCGGTGGAACGGGAGAGCGGGGCCGACGAGGCCGCCCCCGGCCCCCGGCGCATCCGGCTCGCGCTCGCCGTGTCCGTCGGCGCCGGGCTGCTCCAGTACGCCGCCCAGGACCTGCGGCCGCTGTCGGCGCTGCCCGCCGCCGCGGGCGTCGCCCTGCTCGTCCCGGCCGTGCGCGGGCTGCTGCCGCGCGGCACCGTCCGGGCCGTGCGCGGGCTGCCGTCGGTCGTACTGCTGCGCGGGCTGTCGGCCGGGTCGTTCACGGCCGCCGAGTCGTTCGTGCCGCTGATGCTCGTCACCCAGCGGGACCTGTCGCCGACGATGGCCGGGCTGTCCCTCGCGGCGGGCGGCGGCACCTGGGCGCTCGGCTCGTACGTGCAGGCGCGGCCGGCCGTCGAGGCGCACCGGGAGCGGCTGATGACGTTCGGCATGGTGCTGGTGGCCGCCGCGATCCTCGCCGTTCCGGCCGTGCTGGTGCCGGCGGTCCCGGTGTGGCTGGTCGCCGTCGCGTGGGGGTTCGGCTGCTTCGGCATGGGTCTGGTGATGTCGTCCACCAGCGTGCTCCTGCTGCACCTGTCCGCCCCGCACGAGGCGGGCGCGAATTCCGCCGCGCTCCAGATCTCCGACGGCCTGTCCAACGCCCTGCTGCTGGCCGCCGGGGGCGCCGCCTTCGCCGCGCTCGGCGGCGGCACGGTCACGGCGACGGCTGCGGAGGCGTCCGGTGGCCGCCCTGCGGCGTTCGCGGCGGTGTTCGTGCCGATGGCGGCCGTGGCGCTGGTGGGGGCGTGGGTGACGACGCGGCTGCGGGCGGCTGCCGCCGGGTGACCGGTACGGGTGGTCGGGTGCGGGCGGCTGCCGCCGGGTGACCGGTGAGAGCGGTCCGGCGCGGGCGGTTCGGCGTGGGCGGTTCGGCGCGGGCCGTCCGGTGCGGGCCGTCCGGTGCGGGCGGTTCGCTGTGGCGGGTCCGGTGCCGACCGACCGGTGCGGACCGGCCCCGCTCGGCCGGTCCGCTGTTCGCCCGCCCCGCTCGGCGTTGCCGCGCGGACGCCGCCGAGGCTTCGGCGCCGTGCGACCGGGCCGAGGCCCCCGACCCCTCCGCCCCGCGTCGCGGTCCGCGCGTGCCGCGCATCCCTCCCCGCCTGCCGCTGCCGCCGTGCCGCGCACCGGCTCCCACCCGGTCACGGCCCCGCCGTCACTACGGCCCCAGAAACGGGTCACCCCGCACCGCGCCGTGCCCCACCGCCCGCAGCGGTGAGGCACGGTCGCGACGGCCGTGGCGCCCCCGCTGCCGAAGCGCCGCTCAGGCCACCGCCCCCGGCGATGCCCCCTCAGCGTCCCTCACCCCGCCGCCCCGCCGCCCCGCGGCCCCGCCCCGCGGCCCCGCCCCGGGCCACGCGGGCGGCCAGGAAGGCGAACAGCAGGGTCAGGGCGGCCTGCACGGTCACCGCGACGGTGAAACCGCGGGGCAGACCGTCCCCGGGGGTGCCCGCCGCCGCGGTGGACACCGCGTGGAAGAGGCCGCCCAGGAGTGCCACGCCCAGGCCGAGACCGAGCTGCTGCAACGTGGTGAACAGTCCGCCGGCGACCCCCGCCGCCCAGGTCGGCGTGCGGGACAGGACCGTGCGCAGGACCGGGCCGTACATCAGGGCCTGGGTGACGCCGAGCACGATCAGGAGCGGCTGGAGGGCCGCCGGGTTCCCGCCGTGCGCACCGCTCACGGTGACCGCGAGGCACACGAGCACCGCCGCCTGCCCGACGGCCGCCCCCGTCATCGTCCAGCGTCCGGTGCGGCGTTCCACGACCGGCAGGGCGAGGGAGGTGGTGACGAACGCCGCGCCGAACCCGAGCAGCAGGACGACGGCGCCCCAGGCGTCCACGCCGAACGCGCCCTGGGCGAGGGCCGAGAACTCGTACAGGAAGGCGCCGTAGCAGGTGAAGAACAGGAGCGTCATGATCAGGCCCTGCCCGACGGCCGGGGTGCGCAGCACGCTCGGCGGTACGACGGGCAGTTCGCCGCGGCGCTCGGCGGCGCGCTGCGAGCGGGCGAAGACGGTGAGCACGGCGCCGCCCGCCGCCAGCATCGCGAGCACCGGGGCCGGACCGCCCGCGGAGGTGCCCAGCGTCAGGGGGACCACGACCAGGAGCAGGCCCGTGCCGAGGAGCGCGGCCCCGCGCAGGTCGAGCGCGAGCGGTGCCGTCGAGCGCGACTCGGGCACGGTGCGCAGGGCGAGCAGGGCGACCGCCCCGGTCGCCCCGGCGACCACCTGCACGAGCCGCCAGCCCCAGTGCTCGCCGGCGGCCTGGGCCACGGCACCCGCGAGAAGCTGTCCCGCGACGGTCGCGATGCCGCCCACGGCGGCGAACAGGGTGACGCCCGGCGTCCGCAGCCTCTCGGGTGCCGTGGACTGGATGGTGGACAGGACCTGCGGGGTGAACAGCCCGGCGGCGGCGCCCAGTACGGCCCGCAGCACGACGAGTACGACCAGGTTCGGTGCGAGGGCGGCGAGCACGGACGCCACGCCGAACGCGGCGACACCGGCCGTGAGCAGCCGGCGCCGTCCGAACCGGTCGCCCAGACGCCCCGCGACGACGAGGGTCGCCGCGAACGCCGTGGTGTACGCGGACAGCACGAGCTGGCCGCCCGCAACGCTCACACCGAGGTCCGCGGTGATCGCGGGTTCGAGCAGGTTGACCGACCCGAACGTCATGTTCACGGGCAGGTAGGCGACGAGGAGGACGGCGAGGCCGGCGCCGGTGAGGGCACGTGCGGGACACGGTGCCGCGGCGCGCGCGGCGGGAACGGTCTGAACGGTCATGGACACGACCCTGGGCCCGCCGTCATTCCGGTACCAGGAGCCCGTTCATAGGGGTACCGGCACCACCTGGATCCACCGGCCCCGGGACAGGACACTGGGGCGATGACGTCCTCGACACCCGACCGCGGCGCGCTCGGCGCCTTCCTGCGCGACCGCCGGGCCCGCGTCACCCCCGGCGACGTGGGCCTGCCCGCGGGCGGGCGCCGCCGCACTCCCGGTCTGCGGCGCGAGGAGGTCGCGCAGCTCGCCGGGGTCGGGGTCACCTGGTACACGTGGCTCGAACAGGGGCGGGCCAAGAACGTGTCCGACCAGGTACTGGACGCGGTGGCGCGCGTCCTGCGCCTGGACGCCGCCGAGCACCGGCACCTGATGGTGCTCGCGGGCCGGGGCACCGCCACCGAACCGGGACCGCCCGTGGACCTGCGCCCCGAGCACACCGCCGTGCTGGCCAAGCTGCTGCCGTACCCGGCCGCCGTGCAGACCGACTGCTACGACCTGGTCGCGGCCAACCGCGCCTACCGGTACCTGTTCGCCGACCTGGACGCGTACCCGGTCGAGGAACGCAACTGCGCGTGGCTGATGTTCACCGAACCGAGCTGGCGCGACAGCCTGGTCGACGAGGACGCCGTCCTCCGGGAGATCACCGCGAGGCTGCGTGCCCGCGAGCCGGAACACCGCGACGACCCCCGCTGGAACGCCCTGCTCGCCCGGCTGCGCCGTCGGTCGCCGGACTTCGTGCGGTACTGGGAGTCGTACGAGGTCGTGGGCGACCGCACCCAGTTCCGCCGGTACCGTTCCCCGCGCGTCGGCGCGCTCGACGTCCAGTTCCAGAGCCTGTGGCTGGACCGGGCGCGGGGCGACCGGATCGTCGTGATGACGCCCGCCGACACCGCCACCCTCCAGCGGCTGGAGCGCCTCGACTCGCTGGTGGGCGCCGCCCCGGCGTGGACCTCCCGCGTGACCGCCCTCGGCGGTTCGGCCGCCGGGGCCTGAACGGCGCGGCCGGGCCGCCGCGGAACGGGCCGGGATCTTCCGGACCCGCCACTGTGACCTCGGTCCCATGTCCCCCGCCCACCGCGTCGTGCGCGCCGGGGCGGCGGCGCGGCGCCGGTAGGGTGGCCCGGTTGTCATACGTAGCCGACCGAGCCTTGAACCGGAGACCGTGACTACCACCGCCGCCAGTACCGCCGTCGCCAACTCCTCGCACCACCTCTCTCCCGCCTTCCCCGGCCGCGCTCCCTGGGGCACCGCCGGCAAGCTGCGTGCCTGGCAGCAGGGGGCGATGGAGCGGTACGTGCAGGAGCAGCCGCGCGACTTCCTGGCCGTCGCCACGCCCGGCGCCGGGAAGACGACCTTCGCCCTGACGCTCGCGTCCTGGCTGCTGCACCACCATGTCGTGCAGCAGATCACCGTGGTCGCGCCGACCGAACACCTGAAGAAGCAGTGGGCCGAGGCGGCCGCCCGGATAGGGATCAGGCTGGACCCCGAGTACAGCGCGGGTCCGCTCAGCAAGGACTACCAGGGCATCGCGGTCACGTACGCGGGTGTCGGCGTGCGGCCGATGCTGCACCGCAACCGGGTCGAGCAGCGCAAGACGCTCGTGATCCTCGACGAGATCCACCACGCGGGCGACTCCAAGTCGTGGGGCGAGGCCTGTCTGGAGGCGTTCGAACCGGCCACCCGGCGGCTCGCGCTGACCGGCACGCCCTTCCGCTCGGACACCAACCCGATCCCGTTCGTCGCGTACGAGGAGGGCAACGACGGCATCCGCCGGTCCGCCGCCGACTACACGTACGGATACGGCTCCGCGCTCTCCGACGGCGTCGTGCGGCCGGTCATCTTCATGTCCTACAGCGGCAACATGCGCTGGCGCACCAAGGCGGGCGACGAGATCGCGGCCCGGCTCGGCGAGCCGATGACCAAGGACGCCATCAGCCAGGCCTGGCGCACCGCGCTCGACCCGCGCGGCGAGTGGATGCCGAGCGTGCTGCGCGCCGCGGACCAGCGGCTGACCGAGGTCCGCAAGGGCATCCCGGACGCCGGTGCCCTCGTCATCGCCTCCGACCAGGAGTCCGCGCGCGCCTACGCGAAGCTGATCCGCGACATCACCGGCACCAAGGCGACGCTCGTGCTGTCCGACGACTCGGGCGCCTCCGAGCGGATCGACCAGTTCGCGGCGAGCGAGGACCGCTGGATGGTCGCCGTCCGCATGGTGTCCGAGGGCGTCGACGTGCCCCGGCTCGCCGTCGGCGTGTACGCGACGACGATCTCGACCCCGCTGTTCTTCGCGCAGGCCGTCGGCCGTTTCGTGCGCTCCAGGCGGCGCGGCGAGACCGCGTCCGTGTTCCTGCCGACCGTGCCCGACCTGCTCACCTTCGCCGGCGAGATGGAGGTCGAGCGCGACCACGCCCTCGACAAGCCGAAGAAGCAGGGCGAGGAGGACCCGTACGCCGAGTCCGAGAAGGAGATGGACGAGGCCAACCGGGAGCAGGACGAGGACACCGGCGAGCAGGAGCAGTTCGCCTTCGAGGCGCTGGAGTCCGAGGCGGTCTTCGACCGGGTCCTGTACGAGGGCGCCGAGTTCGGCATGCAGGCGCACCCGGGCAGCGAGGAGGAGCAGGACTACCTCGGCATCCCGGGCCTGCTGGAGCCGGACCAGGTGCAGATGCTGCTCCAGAAGCGGCAGGCCCGGCAGATCGCGCACAGCCGCAAGAAGCCGGACGGCGAGGCCGACCTGCTCGAACTGCCCGCCGAGCGGCGCCCGGTGGTCAGTCACAAGGAACTCCTGGAACTGCGCCGCCAGTTGAACACCATGGTCGGTGCCTACACCCACCAGAGCGGCAAGCCGCACGGCGTCATCCACACCGAACTGCGCCGTGTGTGCGGAGGTCCGCCGAGCGCGGAGGCCACGGCCGGGCAGTTGCGCCAGCGGATCGCCAAGGTGCAGGAGTGGGCCACCCGCATGAAGTGAGATGCCCGGCGCTCCGCCCTCAAGTGGCGTGCGGGGCACGGGAGTCGACCGTACCGGGAGTCAACGCCGGTGCGGTCGGCCTCACTTGAGCGCGTCGGCGACCTCTCGGGCGGCCTCCAGGACGCGCGGGCCGACGCGTTCGGGTACCGAGTCGGCCAGCATCACCACGCCGACGCTCCCCTCGACGCCGGTCACCCCGAGCAGCGGGGCGGCGGCGCCGCTGGCCCCTGCCTCCAGTTCGCCGTGGGTGAGCGTGAACCCCGGTGCGTCCGGCCGCGGTTGACGTGCCGCGAGGATCGCGCGGCCGGCGGCGCCCTGGCTCAGGGAGTGCCGGAACCCGGCGCGGTAGGCCACGTGGTAGTCGGTCCAGGTCGGCTCGACCACGGCGACGGCCAGCGCCTCCGTGCCGTCCACGAGGGTGAGGTGGGCCGTCGCGCCGATGTCGTCGGCCAGTGACCGCAGGGCGGGCAGCGCTGCCTCGCGGACCAGCGGGTGCACCTGCCGGCCGAGCCCGAGCACCCCGAGCCCCACCCGGGCGCGGCCGCCCAGGTCACGGCGGACGAGGGCGTGCAGTTCGAGCGTGGCGAGCAGCCGGTACACCACGGTCCGGTTCACGCCGAGCCTGACGGAGAGCTCGGTCACGGTCAGCCCGTGGTCGGTGTCCGACAGCAGCTTGAGGACCTTCAGTCCCCGGTCGAGCGTCTGGGAGGTCTCCGCGGTCACGACGCCCACTCCTTAGGTGGTGAGGTCCGGCGGTCCCCCGGCGACGGGTGCGGCACCGAGTCCCGTCAGTGCAGCGCGTCAGAGGCCGCCGGTCGGCTGAGGGTCCGGGTCGTCCCGGGCCCGGGGGGGTGTCGTTCGGATCCTGCCGTCGTCGCGGGTCGGCCAGGAAGAACCGCTGGCCGAGGCCGACCTGATCCGAACGACACCCCCGGTCGCTTCACGGCTGCGCTCCGCGGCGGCGCTGCCACGGGGCGTGTGCGTAGCGGGACATTAGCGAAGGCGGTTCGCTGACCGGAAGTGTCCGTCCAGAATCCGGTCACCACGTGGTAAAGAGTGCCCGGTTCGTGAGCGAATGTCGGGCCCGCGGGGTTCCCCGGTCGGCCGCGCGCCCCGTCCGTGACGCCGCCGCGCGCCCCGTCCGTGACGCCCCTTCCGTGGCGCCCCGTTCGGGACGATCCGCGACGGCGGTCTACTCGTTTCGCCGCGCCGCTCGCATGCTCGTGCCATGACAGAAGCCGCAGACACGCCGCCTCTCGCGCCCGCGCCCGGCCGTACCGCCCCGCCCGTCGCCGTGACCGTGCGCGCCGTCGCCGACGTACGGGCGATCGCCGCCGTCGCGGACTACCTCGGCGAGGTCTGGCGCACGCCGCGCGCCGCCCCGCCCTACCCGGCCGAGGTGCTGCACAGCCTCGTGCACGCGGGCGGCGCCGTGCACGCCGCGTACGACGACGGCGGCGACGGCGGCGACGGTGACGGCGGCGACGGCGCGGGGCCGCGGCTGCTGGGTGCCGCCGTCGCGGTGTTCGGGGAGCCGGGCAGGCGCGAGGCGTACTCCCTGGTGACGGCCGCGGCGCGCGGCACCGGCACGGCGGTCAAACAGGCCCAGCGCGCCTGGGCGTTGGGGCGCGGTGCCCGCACGATGCGCTGGACGTTCGACCCGCTGGTCGGGCGCAACGCCCGCTTCAACCTGGCCAAGCTGGGGGCCGTGGCGACCGACTACCTCGTCGACTTCTACGGGCCCATGGCCGACGGCGTCAACGGTGGCGACGAGAGCGACCGGCTGGCGGTGACCTGGGACCTCGCGGCACCGCGCGGCCGCGACCGGCCGGAGGGGGAGGGCGCCGCGGAGCGGGAGGCGGCCCCCGTCACGCACGTCGCGCCGGACGGCGGGGCGCTGGCCCGCCGCGCGGCCGGCGGCGGCCGGGTCTGGTGCAGGGTCCCGGACGACGCGGTGGCCCTGCGCGCGGCCGACCCGGCGCTCGCGCGGCGCTGGCGGCGGGCGGTACGGGAGGTCTTCACGGACGCGTTCGCACGGGGCTACGCCGCGACCGGCATGGACCGCGACGGCTGGTACACGCTGACCCCGGCCCGGGAGGCCGGCTGACCCGGGACCCCGCCCGGCCGCCCGTCGGACACCGGGCCCCGCCCCGCCCGGCATCCGGTCGCCCCCGGCCGTCACGTTAGATTGATTCCGTGCTCTCACGCCTCACACGTCTCCAGGCCATCGCCGTCTGCCTCCTGCCCTTCGTGGCGCTGGTCGCCGTGGCCGTCCTCGCGCCGCTGCCGTTCTCGGTGGCGCAGCCCGGACTGACGGCGAACGTCCTCGGCGACAACCGGGGCGAACCGGTGATCACCGTCAGCGGCGCGACCACCCGCAAGACGTCCGGGGAGCTGCGCATGACGACGATCGAGGCGACCGGGCCCGATGCGCACGTCTCGCTGGGCGACGTGATCGACGGCTGGTTCAGCACCGAGAAGGCGGTCATGCCGCGCGACGCGGTCTACACCGGCGGCGACACGGTGAAGGAGATCGAGGCGCACAACCAGGCGCAGATGAAGGAGTCCCAGGACGACGCGACCTCCGCCGCGCTGAACTACCTGGACCTGAGCCCGAAGGACGTCGACGTCACGCTGAAGCTGGCGGACGTGGGAGGGCCGAGCGCCGGGCTGCTGTTCACGCTCGGCATCGTCGACAAGCTGGACGGCGACGGCAGCGGCGGCGACCTCACGGGCGGCCGCACCATCGCCGGTACGGGGACGATCACCGCGAACGGCACGGTCGGCGCCGTCGGGGGAGTGGCCCTGAAGACGCAGGCGGCGCGACGCGACGGGGCCACGGTGTTCCTGGTGCCGAAGGCGGAGTGCGCCGACGCGAAGTCCGAACTGCCCAAGGGCCTGCGCCTGGTCCCGGTGACGACCCTCAAGGGCACGATCACCTCGCTGCGCGCCCTGGAGTCGGGCAGCGGCACGGTTCCGAGCTGCTAGCCCCTGTCCTCGAACCGGCCTCCGCCCCGCCGGGCGACGGGGCGGGTTCGACGACGACAGGGACGACGACAGGGACGGGGACGGGGATGCACGGCGGCTACCGGGCCACGGCGACGCCGGAACGGGGGGTCGCGGCGAGCCGCAGGCCCACCTCCACGAGCCGCCAGCCGAGCCGGGTGCGCAGTTCACGGGGGCGCCTGTGCTCGCGGGCGGTCCGGTGGGTGTCGGCCCGCCGGCGCAGGTCGGCGGAGTGCAGTCGCTGTAAGGCGAGCAGGGTCAGGGGGTCGGTCACGTCGATGCCTCTCGTGCGGTTTCGGGTTCCGGCCGGTCGGGTGTGAACGGCAGGACGTGCGTGTGGACCCGGACCCGGCGTGCCGAGGGGTCGTCGTCCCGCGCCGCCGACGCGGTGTAGCCGTCGACGAGTTCGTGCATCTTCTCGATCAGTTCCTGTGCCGTCCGCGGTGCCAGCCGGAGCGTGAAGTCGCTCAGGTCCGAGGCGTGCCGCCAGGCGGGTCCCTCGCGGTCGCGCGAGTCCAGGTACGCCGACACCTCGCGGTGGTGCGCCGACGCCAGCTCGCGCAGGAACACCTCCACGGCGCCGCGCACGGCCGGGTCCGGGTCGTTGAGGAGGTCCTCCTCGACGGTCACCCCCTGGGGCGTCGGCCGCCACCACCGCTCGCGGCCCTTGCCCCGCCCGGTGTCGTCCTCGACGAAGCCGTGTGCCGCGAGCTGCCGCAGGTGGTAGCTGGTCGAACCGCTCGACTCGCCCAGCCTCGCGCCGAGTTGGGAGGCGGTGGCCGACCCGCTGCGGCGCAGCTCGTCCAGCAGTCGCATGCGCAGCGGATGGGCGAGCCCGCGCAGTGAACGGGCGTCGAGGGAACGGGATTCGCGCTGGGGGGGCTGTCCGGGCATGAGGCCAGGGTAGCCATGCAAAGAAGTGCTTGCAAAGGTTTTTTGCAAGCACTTCTTTGCAACTCGGCGTCCCCACACATGAGTTGGGGACGGCGGGCTCAGTCCTCCAGCACGAACCCTTCCTGGAGCATCCAGTCCAGGGCCACCTGGTGCGGGTCCTCGCCGTCGACGTCGACCCTCGCGTTCAGGGTCTGGGCGACCGAGTTCGTGAGCTTCTTCGTGATCGGGTCGAGCACCTCCGCCATCTGCGGGTGCTCCTTCAGCGACTTGGTGTTGATCTCGGGGGCGGCGTTGTAGTTCGGGAAGAACTTCTTGTCGTCCGCCATCACCACCAGGTTCAGGGACTTGATGCGCCCGTCCGTGGTGAACACCTCGCCGTAGGTGCAACTGCCCTTCGCGGCCTGGGTGTAGATGATGCCGGTGTCCATCTGCGTGACGTTCCCCGCCGGGATCTTCATGCCGTACTTCTTCTCCATGCCGGGCAGCCCGTCCGCCCGGTTCGCGAACTCGCTCTCCACGCAGAGCGTCACCGCGCCCGGGTTCTTCTTCGAGAGGGCGGCCACGTCGGAGAGCGTCTTCGTCTTGTACTTCTGATAGTTGGCCTGGTTCATGGCCAGCGCGTACGTGTTGTTGAGGGGTGCCGCAGGCAGCCAGGTCAGGCCGTTCTTCGCGTCGGCCTTCCGCACCGCCTCCCACTGCTTCTCGGGGTTGGCGATCGGGGTGCTGTTGCCCAGGTAGGTGATCCACGCGGTGCCGGTGTACTCGTACATGGCGTCCGCGTCGCCGCTCTTGACCGCCTCGCGCGCGCCGATGGACCCCTGGATGCCGGTGCGGTCCAGCACGTCCGCGCCGGCCGCCTGGAAGGCGATGCCCATGATGGCGCCGAGGATGAGCTGCTCGGTGAACTCCTTGGAGGTGACGGTCAGATGGGCGCCCTTGAGCGGCAGTCCCCGGCCGACGGTGCCGGGTGTCACGCTGTCGACCATGGGGGAGCCGCTGGTCAGTCCGCAGCCCGCGGACAGCACCAGCACCCCGGTCAGGGCCAGGTATCGAGTGCGCCGGCTCATGTCCTCACCTCCAGCCCCCGCGGCCGCAGCAGCAGTTCCGCAAGTGAGGCCAGCCAGTCCACGAGCAGGGCGAGCGCGACGGTGAGGATCGAGCCGAGGATCAGCACCGGCATCCGCTGGTTGGTGATGCCCGTGGTGATCAGGACGCCGAGGCCGCCGCCCCCGCCGAAGGTCGCCAGGGTCGCCGTGCCGACGTTCAGCACCAGGGCGGTCCGCACGCCCGCGAGGATCAGCGGTACCGCCAGCGGGAGTTCGACCCGGGTCAGGACGCCCGTCGACGACATCCCGATGCCTCGGGCCGCCTCGATCAGGGTCGGGTCGTTCGCCTTCAGACCGGCGATCGTGTTGGAGAGCACCGGCAGCACGGCGTAGATGATGATGCCGATCAGGGCCGCCTTCTGGCCGGTGCCCAGCCAGATCACGAGCAGCGCCAGCAGGCCGATCGCCGGGGTCGCCTGACCGATGTTGGCCAGTGCGAAGGCCACCGGGGTGGCCTTGCGGAACGCCTTGCGCGTCAGCAGGATGCCCAGCGGGATCGCGATGATCAGCACGAAGAACGTGGAGATCACGGTCAGTTGGATGTGCTGCCACAGCGCCTTGGTGACCTGGCCGCCGGTCAGGGCGTTCTCGGAGATCGAGTCCAGGTCCGCCTGGTCGAACCACAGCCAGGTCCCCAGCAGCAGCAGGATCAGGACCCCGGGCAGGAACACGAACTTCTGCCAGGTGATCCGGCGGGGCGGCGGACCGCCCGGCGGCGGAGGGGTCTCCACCGCGGACTCGTCCTCGTCGCGGAAGGCGAGCCCCTTGACCTCGTGCTCGCCCTTGGGGCGTGCGGGCTCCGGCGGGGTCGTCACAGGCCACCGCCCCGGGTCTCGCCCTCCTGGAGCGCGTGGGTCTGCTGGGACCGCGCCTCCTCCAGCTCGTGCTGGTGCTCCATGGCCTCCAGGCGGTCCGCCTCCAGCATCTCCTGCACGGAGTTCATCAGCGTCTCCATGTCGACGACGCCCGTGTACTCCCCGCGCCGTCCGGTGACCGCCACCCGCCCCGCGTTGTCGGTGAGCACCGCCTCCAGGGCGTCGCGCAGGGTCGCGTCCCTGGTCACCGTGTCGTGGACCAGGGTCCCGGCGCGGGCGAGCGAGCCCTTGGCGCGCATCAGGTCGCCGCGTCTGAGCCACTTGTAGGGCCGTCCGCGCTTGTCGAGCAGCAGGATCTCGTTGGTGCCCGCCGAGCGCAGCCGGTTGAAGATGTCCTGCAACGGGTCGTCCACCGTGACCGTCGGGTAGTCGGTGATCTCGACGTCCCGCACCCGCGTCAGGTTCAGCCGCTTCAGCGCGGCGCCCGCCCCGACGAACCCGGAGACGAAGTCGTCGGCGGGGTTCGTCAGGATCGCCTCGGGGGTGTCGAACTGCGCGATGTGCGACTGCTCGCGCAGCACCGCGATCCGGTCGCCCAGCTTGATCGCCTCGTCGAAGTCGTGCGTGACGAAGACGATGGTCTTGTGCAACTCGTGCTGGAGACGGATCAGTTCGTCCTGGAGGTGGTCCCGGGTGATCGGGTCGACCGCGCCAAAGGGCTCGTCCATCAGCAGCACCGGCGGGTCCGCGGCCAGCGCCCGCGCCACGCCCACGCGCTGCTGCTGGCCGCCGGAGAGCTGGCGCGGATAGCGGCCCTGGAACTCGCCCGCGTCGAGGCCCACCAGGTCGAGCATCTCCTCGACGCGGCTCCTGATGCGGGACTTCGACCAGCCGATCATCTTCGGCACCAGCGCGATGTTCTGCGCGACCGTCATGTGCGGGAAGAGGCCGGAGGACTGGATGGCGTAGCCGACCTTGCGGCGCAGCTTCACCGGGTCGATGTCGGTGACGTCCTCGCCGTCGATGCGGATGCGCCCGCCGGTCGGCTCGATCAGCCGGTTGATCATCTTCAGGGTGGTGGACTTCCCGCACCCCGACGGGCCGACGAAGATCACGATCTCGCCGGCCTTGATCTCCATGTTGACGTTGTCGACGGCGGGGGCGGGGTTCCCGGGGTAGGTCTTGGTCAGGTTCTCCAGCTCGATCGTTGCCCCGGTGGTGCTGGACTCAGGCACGGATCCCCCTCGGGATGGTCAGCCGTCCGATGAGGACGTACGCGGCGTCGAACAGCAGGGCGAGCACGACGATCCCGAGCGTTCCGGCGAGCACCTGGTTCAGCGCGTTCTTGCTGCCCAGGGAGCCGATGCCGCGGAAGATCTCGTTGCCGAGGCCGGGCCCGGACGCGTACGCGGCGATGGCTGCGATGCCCATCAGCATCTGCGTGGAGACCCGGATGCCGGTCAGGATCGGCGGCCACGCCAGCGGCAGTTCGACCTTCGCCAGCCGGGCCGCCCGGGACATCCCGATGCCCTTCGCCGCGTCCACGAGCGACGGGTCGACCCCGCGCAGGCCCACGATCGCGTTGCGCACGATCGGCAGCAGCCCGTACAGGGTCAGCGCGATCACGGTCGGCGGCACGCCCAGGCCCACGATCGGGATCAGCAGACCGATCATGGCCAGCGACGGGATGGTCAGGATGGTGGAGGTGGACAGCGTGGCGAGGTTGCCCGCCCAGTCGCTGCGGTAGGTGACAACGCCGATGAACACGCCGATGAGGGTCGCCACGACCATGCACTGGAACACCGCGCTCGCGTGCTGGCCGGCGTCCGTGAGCAGCTGCTGGTGGCGATTGCTCAGGTACTCCCAGAAGTTCACCCGCGTCATCACCCCAGAGGATCGGTCGCTACCGCCCGCCGCGGTCCTCCGCGGCCTGTTCCACCAGCGGGATGATCCGCAGCGGAACGGGGTTCTCCATCACGATCGCCGTGGAGGCCCGGACAATGCCATCAAAACCGACAACCAGGTCGATCACCCGCTGGAGATCCGCGTTGGAGCGGGCCACGAGGCGGCACAGCATGTCGCCGCCGCCGGTGGTGGTGTGCAGCTCCAGCACCTCCGGCACACCGGCCAAGTGCGCCCGTACGTCCGGCCCTTGGCCCTGCCGGATCTGGAGCGTGGCGAACGCGGTGACCGGGTAGCCGAGCGCCGCCGGGTCGACCTCCGGGCCGAATCCGCGGATGACGCCATTCGACTGAAGGCGGTCCAGACGGGCCTGCACCGTGCCCCGCGCGACACCGAGCCGCCGCGACATCTCCAGCACCCCGACGCGCGGCTCGCGCGCCAGCAGCACGATGATCCGGCCGTCCAGCCGATCGATCCCCATACCCGCCACCCCTTCGTACGGATGTGCGCCCGGCCCGGGGCCGGGATGGTCATCCTGTACACATCGCCCGGCGATCCCGGGCCCCCGCCGGACACATTGCCCAGCCGACCCGCGAACTATTGCGCACCTTGCGGAACAGCGGGAGCCTGCGGCCATGACGCAGACCACACAGCGCACCCCCGAGACCGCACGGCAGGCCGACCCCTTCCCGGTCAGGGGAACGGACGCGGTCGTCTTCGCCGTGGGCAACGCCAAGCAGGCCGCGCACTACTACTCCACCGCGTTCGGCATGCGGCTCGTGGCCTACGCGGGCCCCGAGACCGGCAGCCGCGAGACCGCGAGCTACGTCCTCGTCAGCGGCAGCGCCCGCTTCGTCTTCACGTCCGTCATCCGGCCCGAGACCGACGAGGGCCGCTTCCTCGCCCGCCATGTGGCCGAACACGGCGACGGCGTCGTCGACCTCGCGATCGAGGTCCCCGACGCGCGCGCCGCCCACGCCTACGCGGTCGCGCACGGCGCGCGCTCGCTCGCGGAGCCCGTCGAGCACAAGGACGAGCACGGCACCGTCGTCCTCGCCGCGATCGCCACCTACGGCGAGACCCACCACACCCTCGTCGAGCGCACCGGCTACAGCGGCCCGTACCTGCCCGGCTACCAGGCCGCCGACCCGATCGTCGAGCCGCCCGCCCGGCGCACCTTCCAGGCCGTCGACCACTGCGTCGGCAACGTCGAGCTCGGCCGGATGAACGAGTGGGTCGGGTTCTACAACAAGGTCATGGGCTTCACGAACATGAAGGAGTTCGTGGGCGACGACATCGCCACCGAGTACAGCGCGCTGATGTCGAAGGTCGTCGCGGACGGCACCCTCAAGGTCAAGTTCCCGATCAACGAGCCCGCCGCCGGCAAGAAGAAGTCCCAGATCGACGAGTACCTGGAGTTCTACGGCGGCGCCGGCGTCCAGCACATCGCGCTGAACACCAACGACATCGTGGAGACCGTCCGCACGATGCGCGCCGCGGGCGTCGAGTTCCTCAACACCCCCGACACCTACTACGACACCCTCGGCGAGTGGGTGGGCGACACCCGGGTGCCGCTCGACATCCTGCGCGAGAACAAGATCCTGGCCGACCGCGACGAGGACGGCTACCTGCTCCAGATCTTCACCAAGCCGGTCCAGGACCGGCCGACCGTCTTCTTCGAACTCATCGAGCGGCACGGCTCGATGGGCTTCGGCAAGGGCAACTTCAAGGCGCTCTTCGAGGCGATCGAACGCGAGCAGGACCGCCGCGGCAACCTCTGACCGCGCGGAGACCGGGGCGGGGCGGGCACGCGGGAGCGCCCGCCCCGTCAGGCTCCCGGCGCGGCCCGGCCGGGTACCTCGCCGAGCGTGGCCAGCGCCGACTGCGCCACCGGTACGGCGAGCGGCGAGAAGTACGGGTTGATCCTGAGCGCGTCGCGCAGATGCCGCCGGGCGGGCGCGTACTTCTCCAACTCCCGCTCGATCATGCCCCGGTGGTACGCGTACGAGGCGCTGAGCACGCCGCCGCCGTGCGCCTTGTCCGTGGCGACCGCCGCGAACCGCAGCGCCTCGGTGTCCTGTCCGGCCCGGTGCAGCGCCCAGCCCAGCGCGTCCGCCACCGCGATGCCGGGCTGGCGCCGCCACTCCGCGCGCAGCAGGTCCACCGCCGTGCGGGCCGAGCCGTGGTCGGCCTCGAACCGGCCGAGCACCAGGTCGCCGTCCACCCCGCCCGCCTCGTCCTGCCGCACCCGCGCGCGCAGCGTCTCGTACTGCACCCGCGCGGCCTGTGCGAGCCCCAGCGACTCGTACAACTCACCCAGTTCCAGCGCGTATTGAGGGTCCGGCTGCTTGGCGAGCGCCACCTGGTACGCGGTCAGCGCCTCCGAGGTGCGGCCCAGCGCGGCCAGCGCCCGGCCCTCGCCCGCCAACGCGGCCCGCTGGTACGGTTCCAGGCGCACCGCGGCCTGGAAGTGCCGCAGCGCGTCCTCCCGTTCACCGCGCTCCCAGGCCAGCTGCCCGGCCCGCTCCAGGTACGCGGCACGCTCGGCGGGCTGCCGGGCCTTCGCCGTCGCGTCGTACAACTGGGCCTGCGCGTCCTCGCGCCAGCCCCGGTCGCGGTAGACGGCCGCAGCCCGCGCCATCACGGCAGGGCCCTTGCGCAGTTCCATCAGCTTGTCCAGCGCGGCCCGGCCCGCCTTGTAGTCGCCGAGCCCGGTGTACGCGTCGATCAGCGGCGGGTACACCGTCCACCGCCGGGGCGCCAGACTCCGCGCCTCCTCGGCCCACTTCTTCGCCTCCGGGAAGTCCCGCCGCGCGGTGGCCAGCGCCGAAAGGCCCTCCATGGCCTGGGGGTTGGCGACCGGCCGCACCTCCAGCGACCTGCGCAGCGCCCGCTCGGCCTTCGGGTACAGGGTGACGTCCGCGGTCTGCCGCCCCTGCTCCGCGTACGCCGTGCCCAGCAGGGCCCACGACACCCCGTCGCGCGGCCGGGCCCGCACCAGCCGCTCCCGCTCCCCGATCAGCGCCGCGAGCGCGGGCAGCGAGGCCGGCACCCCCGCCGTCACCGCTGTGCGCGCCACCGCCTCGGGGCCCGGCGCGGGCGGCCTCGCCGGGGGCCGGTGCTCCGGCAGCAGCGCCAGCGTCCCGCCGGCGGCGGCCGCGCCCGCGACCGAGACGGCCACCGCCCACAGCAGGACCCGACGGCGGCGACGGCGGCGGGCGGCGGGCCGGGGAGCCGCGGGCCCGTCCGGGGTCAGCAGTGACGTCTCCATCGTCCTACTGTGCGTCCGTACTACTTGGCCCCCCGGGCAGGCGAAGGGTGCCGCGGACGGGGTTCACACCGATGGCCCCCGGTGCCACGCTGTGATCATGAGCCGTACCGAAGCGCCCCGCGACGAAGCGGCCGGCGACCTCGCCGACCAGCTCCTCGGCCGTCTCCTCGACGGTCTGCCCGCCGAAGCCGTCCTCACCGACCCCGACGTCACCGCCGCCTACGCCAACGACATGGCGAGCTTCTGCGCGGCCGGCGCGCCCGCCGTCGTCGTCCTGCCCCGCACCGTCGAACAGGTGCAGCACGTGCTGCGCACCGCGTCCGCCCTGCGCGTTCCTGTTGTCCCGCAGGGCGCCCGCACCGGTCTGTCCGGCGGCGCCAACGCCGTCGACGGCTGCGTCGTGCTGTCCCTGACGCGGATGAACCGTGTCCTGGAGATCAGCCCGGTCGACCGCATCGCCGTCGTCGAACCCGGCGTCGTCAACGCGGACCTGTCCCGTGCCGTCGGCGAACACGGGCTCTACTACCCGCCGGACCCGTCCAGTTGGGAGACGTGCACCATCGGCGGCAACATCGGCACCGCCTCCGGCGGCCTGTGCTGCGTCAAGTACGGGGTCACCGCCGAGTACGTGCTCGGCCTCGACGTCGTGCTCGCCGACGGCCGCCTGATGTCGACCGGCCGCCGCACCGCCAAGGGCGTCGCCGGGTACGACCTGACCCGGCTGTTCGTCGGCTCCGAGGGCTCGCTCGGCGTCGTCGTGCGCGCGGTCCTCGCACTGCGGCCGAAACCGCCCCAACAGCTCGTGCTGGCAGCGGAGTTCGCGTCGTCGGCCGCCGCGTGCGACGCGGTGTGCCGGATCATGGCCGGCGGGCACGTGCCGTCGCTGCTCGAACTCATGGACCGCACCACCGTCCGCGCCGTCAACGACATGGCGCACATGGGGCTCCCGGAGGAGACGGAGGCGCTGCTGCTCGCCGCCTTCGACACCCCCGACCCGGGGCCCGACCTCGCCGCGGTCGGTGCGCTGTGCGAGGCGGCGGGCGCCACGTCCGTGGTCCCGGCCGACGACGCCGCCGAGTCCGAACTGCTGCTCCAGGCGCGGCGGTTGTCGCTCACCGCGCTGGAGGCGGTGAAGGGCACCACGATGATCGACGACGTGTGCGTGCCCCGCTCCGCGCTCGGCCGGATGCTCGACGGCGTCGCGGCGATCGGCGACAAGTACGGCCTCACCATCGGGGTGTGCGCCCACGCGGGCGACGGGAACACCCACCCCACCGTCTGCTTCGACGCCCGCGACGCGGACGAGTCGCGGCGCGCCCGCGAGTCCTTCGACGAGATCATGGCCCTCGGCCTCGAGCTCGGCGGCACCATCAGCGGCGAGCACGGCGTGGGCGTCCTGAAGAAGGAGTGGCTCGCGCGCGAGATCGGCCCCGTCGGGCTGGAGATGCAGCGGGCCGTCAAGACGGTCTTCGACCCGCTGGGCATCCTGAACCCCGGCAAGTTGTTCTAGCTTCCGGCCGGGCGCCGGCCGGCGCCCGGCCGTGCGGAGGTCCGCCACGTCCCCTGTGCGTGGCGGACCTCCGGCCCCCCTCGGCCCCCGGCCGCCCGCCGGGGGAGCGCGGGGCGCCGTCGGGCGGGTCCGGAGCGCGGCACAACACCCGTGCGGAGGGCGGAAGTCGTGCGTCACGATCCGTTCCCGCCGCCGTTCCCCTCCGCCGGGGACCTCTCCTCCGCCGGGAACCGGGGCCCCGGGGACAGCAGTTCGGCCAGCCCGTCGTCGATGTCGAGCCGGCCGGACTCCGTGCCCGGGGGCACGATCCGCAGCGTCCGCTCCAGCCAGGCCGACACCTGGGCGGCCGGCGCCTCCAGAAGGGCGTCGCCGTCGGGTGAGCTCAGCGCCATCAGCACGACCCCGCGCCCGTCGACCTTCGTCGGCCAGACCCGCACGTCCCCGTGGCCGCACGGCCGGAACACCCCCTCCACCAGCAGCTCCCGCGCGAACGTCCAGTCCACCGGGTGCTCCGAGCCGATGTGGAAGGAGACGTGCACGGCGTACGGGTCGTCGGAGTGGTAGGTCAGCCGCGCCGGGACCGGCACGCTCCGCTCGGGCGACAGCACCAGGTTGAGCTCCAGCTCCCGTTCCACCACGGTCCTCATGGCGTCTCTCCTCTTCTCGGACGTTCGGGGACGGCCCCTCTGCGAAGAGAGAGGGGGAAGAGGCCCGTGCATTACGCGGGTTGCGTGAAAGTTTTTCCGGAGCCTTCGCGAGCCCGTCCCGGCCGCTTCGCGAAGCGCCCGGCCCTGCCCGAAAGGATTCGGTCCGGCGGGACGGGGGGTGACGGTGGCGCTCGTCTGGTAGATGTGGAGCGCCCCATACGACCCCCGAGCAGATACGGGACGACGGACATGAGCGCCCCAACCCCGGCCCCCGGCGACGACAGGCCCCGCGAGGGGTATTACCCGGACCCGTCCATTCCCGGATACGTCCGGTACTGGAACGGGGCCGCCTGGGTGCCGGGCACCAGCAGGCCGGCCCCGGTGGACGGCGAACCGCTGTCCCCGCCGCCCGGTTCCGGCCGGCCCTCCGCCGCGGGCGCCGCGCCCGTGACCCCCTCGCCGTTCCCCGCCGAGGAGACCGGACCACACTTCTTCGACGAGGACCCCGCGCCCGCCTCCGGCCCGGTGCCGGCGGCGCGGGCGCAGCACGGCAGCCGTCCCGAACCGGCGGCGGCGTGGGGCGCCGACCCGTCGCGCCAGTCCGGCTTCGGCGGCGACCAGGACCGCCGGGTCTCCTGGGGAGCACCGGCCGCGGGCCCCGACCCGCGGGTGCCGCGAGCCGCCGAGCCCTCCGACGACCGTGCCGCGGCAGGGCAGTTCGGCACCGCCCCGCGCCCCGACGAGCGTTCCGCCCAGCCGGCTCAACCTGCTGACGGGGGACGGTCGTTCGACCCCCGGCTCCCCACCGGCCCCGCGCGGCAGGGCGGTTCGGCCGCGCCGGACGGCCCCGTCCCCGACGAGGGCACGCTGACCTTCGGCAGCCGTCCGGCGCCCGCCACGGCCCCCGCACCTCCGTCCGGCCCGCAGCGACCCGCGGCGCAGGCGCAGGCACCGCAACCGGCGCCGCAGGCCCCGGCGGCACCGGCGGTCCCGCAGCGCGGCACCCCGCCGGTGCCCCACCAGCCCGGCTTCCAGCAGCGCCCGGCGGCCGCCGTCCCGGCCCCGCTCACCAACGGCCCCGGCGGCGGGCAGCCGTCCTGGGCGCAGCAGGTGCACCAACTCGCGGGCGGCGCGGGCGAGGACGGGACCGTCACTCCGTGGCGTCCGCCGGTCGACGACTTCTTCCAGGCCGCCGCGCGCCGCCAGGCGGCGGCCCGCCCCGCGGGACTGGGCAGGAGGCTGGCCGCGCGGCTCGTCGACTCGCTCGTGCTCGGCGCGGTCACCGCGGCCGCCGCCGTGCCGCTCGGCATGCGGGCGGCCGACCACGTCGACGAGAAGATCGACGCGGCGAAGGCCTCCGGCCGGACCGTCACCGTGTGGCTGCTCGACGGGACCACCGCGGGCTGCCTCGGCGCCGTCCTCGCGGTGCTGGTCCTGTTCGGCGTGGTCTACGAGGTGCTGCCCACCGCCAAGTGGGGGCGCACCGCGGGCAAGAAGCTGTTCGGCCTCCAGGTGCGCGACATCGAGGGGCACGAACCGCCGTCGTTCGCGGCGGCCCTGCGCCGCTGGCTCGTGTACGCCGTGCCCGGCGTGCTGGGATTCGGCGTCGTGGGCGTGCTGTGGTGCCTGTTCGACAAGCCGTGGCAGCAGTGCTGGCACGACAAGGCGGCGCACACGTTCGTCGCGGCCTGACGGGCCGGCCGCCCGGCGCGGGGGAGTGCCCGGCCCGGCCGGGCTACTCCGGACGGCGGCGCGCCGGATGCGGAGCGGGCGGGTTCGCGGTCGACTCGGGCCATGACCACCGAACCGCCCCCCGGTTCCGGCCAGCAGCCGCCGGAAGACGACCCGTTCAGGAAGCAGCCCCCTCCCGGGCAGCGGGCGGGCTCCCCTTACGACGCGCCGGACGGCGGCGGCCAGCAGCCCCCCGGGGGCGGCCAGGAGCCGCCGCCGTACGGCGACCGACCGCCCGCCTGGGGCGACCGGCAGCCGCCCCCGCCCGGCGGGCCCCCGTCCTACGGCGGCGACCAGCCCCCCGGCGGCGACCCGTACGGTCCGGGCGGCGGGAATCCGTACGGGGGCGGCCCGCAGGGCGGCAACCCCTACGGCGGCGGCCCGTACGGCGGCGGCCCCCAGGGCGGCGACCCCTACGGCAACGACCCGCTCGCCGGGATGCCCCCGCTCGCGCCCAGCGGCCGGCGCACCCTCGCCCGGATCATCGACATGATCGTCGTCGGGATCGTGGTGTGGCTGCTCACCTGGGCCTTCGGGGTGCACGAGTACGACGTGAACTCCGACCACGTGAACTACGGCAGGTCGGTGGCGCAGTCGATCGTCGCCGCCGTCCTCTACATCGCGTACGACACGTACCTGACGAGCCGTACCGGGCAGACGCTCGGCAAGCGGTGGCTGAGGATGCGCACCGCCAACCTGGACAACGGCTCGACCCCCTCGGTGCGGACCTCGCTGGTGCGGGCCGCCGTGCTGTGGCTGCCGTTCGCGTTCTGCTGCGCCTGCGTGTGGACCGTGATCTGCGGCGGCTGGAGCTACTTCGACCGGCCGTACAAGCAGGGCCTGCACGACAAGGCGGCCAGGACGGTGGTCGTCAGCACCGGGTGATCCCGGGCGACGGATGACCGTCGCCGGCCGCAATGGCGCGGGCGGCGACGGGGAACGGTGAAGGGCGGACCCGACAGCTGCGGGTCCGCCCTTCACCGTGGGGGGCGCTGCGAAACAGTGGAGCGGTACCGGGCGGCACGGCGGTGCCGGACGGCACGGTGCGTCAGGACGCGGTGGTCTCGCGCATCTCCCGTACGGTCTCGGCGCGCCGGGGCGCGGCCGGGACGGTGACGGTCTGCTTGCGGGGCGCGGTCTCCCGGGGGAGGGCGCTCTGCGCGGTCGCCCGGGACTGTTTCGGCATGGGCACCGTCACGGAGACCAGTAGTCCCAGGGCGAGCGCGGCAAGGGCGATGACCGCGATCCCGACGCCGGAACTCGTCTGTGACAGCAGCAGCATGGCGAGCGTCGAGATGATCACGGTGCAGGACCCGTAGGCGAGCTGTGCGGCAGTCGGACGAGGCATGGCAATCGTGTCCTCGGAAGTTGCCCTCTCCCCGGTCTCTCGCGTGGGGGGAGG
The DNA here is from genome assembly GCF_042956945.1 of Streptomyces sp. NPDC008150. Classification (NCBI taxonomy): domain Bacteria; kingdom Bacillati; phylum Actinomycetota; class Actinomycetes; order Kitasatosporales; family Streptomycetaceae; genus Streptomyces; species Streptomyces sp. NPDC008150. The sequence continues at coordinate 129,381 of NZ_JBIBHJ010000001.1, forward strand.
GTGCGGACGAGATATTGGGGGTGGGACGGGGGGCCGGCCCGGCATTCCGCCGTGAACCGGTCGTCGCGCCGATCGACTCTATTGAGCTGAATGCCCGAGGGGAACAGCTGGTAAGCGTGACCTAACCCACGGTACGGGTGCACGGGGGGCGCACAGGGTCATGCCCCTGGACAAGTGCCCTGCTGGGCGCGCCTGTTGAGCGAGCGGCCGCCTCGGGTAAAGCGAACTCCCGCTCCGCATAGTGCAGTTGACCTGTGCAAGTCAAGGTCTGTCTTTTCTCGCAAACCTCTAGTCAAATGTCGTCACTTGACTACACGCGTTGATCGGGTGCGCGCGGACTTCCCACCTGCCGGGACCGCCCTGCCGCGCGCGCGGACGCGGGGGAGGAACTCAAGTGACCAGCAGACCCTGGACATTCAGAGTCGCCACGATCGGTGTGGCGCTCGCGGCGGCTACGGCAACGTTCTCCACGTTCGCCGTTGCGGAGGCCGGAACCACGGCCAAGGCCGCCACTGTCGACCGACACGACCCGCAGTCGGACACGCAGCGCGAGCACGACCTCGACGGCCCGTTGAGCAAGACGCAGGACGCCCAGCGCCAGGAGGCCTTGAACCAGGTCATATCCGGCCGGGCCACGGCCAAGGAGAAGAACGGCTCCAAGGTCGTCGGCCTGAAGGGCAAGAACGGAAAGACCAAGTACGTCGAACTGGGCCGGGAGAAGACCGACAAGATCTTCACGATCCTCGTCGAGTTCGGCGACCAGATCGACAGCCGCTACGGCGGCACCCCGGGCCCGCTGCACAACCAGATCGCCCAGCCGGACCGCAGCAAGGACAACAGCACGGACTGGCTGGCCGACTACAACCAGGCCCACTACCAGGACCTCTACTTCGGCACCGGCAAGAACACCGAGTCGCTGAAGAAGTACTACGAGAAGCAGTCCTCGGGCCGCTACTCGGTCGACGGCGAGGTCACCGACTGGGTCAAGATCCCCTACAACGAGGCGCGTTACGGCTCCAACAGCTGTGACACCTGCGCCTGGAACGCGGTCCAGGACGGCGTCAACGCCTGGGTCGCCGACCAGGAGGCGGCAGGCGCCACCTCCGCGGAGATATCCGCGGACCTGGCCCAGTACGACCAGTGGGACCGTTACGACTACGACGGTGACGGCAACTTCAACGAGCCCGACGGCTACATCGACCACTTCCAGCTCGTGCACGCCGGCGAGGACGAGTCCGCGGGCGGCGGCGCGCAGGGCGAGGACGCGATCTGGGCCCACCGCTGGTACGCGTTCGGCACCGACGCGGGTGCCACCGGCCCCGAGCAGAACAAGCTCGGCGGCACGCAGATCGGCGACACCGGCATCTGGGTCGGCGACTACACCATCCAGCCGGAGAACGGCGGACTCGGTGTCTTCGCGCACGAGTACGGCCACGACCTCGGTCTGCCGGACGAGTACGACACCAACGGCGGCGAGAACTCCACCGGTTTCTGGACCCTGATGTCCTCCGGTTCCTGGCTCGGCACCGGCAAGGAAGCCATCGGCAACCTGCCCGGCGACATGAACGCCTGGGACAAGCTCCAGCTCGGCTGGCTCAACTACGACACGGCCGTGGCCGGCAAGAAGTCGAAGACCAAGCTGGGCGTCGCGGAGTACAACACCAAGAACCCGCAGGCGCTGGTGGTCTCGCTGCCGGACAAGGCGGTGACCACCGAGGTGGTCACCCCGGCGCAGGGCTCGACCCAGTGGTGGAGCGGCCAGGGTGACGACCTCTCCAACACCCTGACCCGGTCCGTCGACCTGACCGGCAAGACGTCCGCCAGCCTCGACCTCGACGGCTGGTACGACATCGAGTCGGGCTACGACTACCTCTACACCGAGGTGTCCACCGACGGCGGTTCGACCTGGACGGCCGTCGACGGCACCGTGGACGGCCAGCCCATCCCGCGCGACGCCAGCGACAAGCCCGCCCTGACCGGCACCATCGACGCGTACGCGAAGCTGTCGTACCCGCTCGACGCCTACGCCGGCAAGAACATCCAGCTCCGCTTCCGCTACCAGACCGACGGCGGCGTGGCGCAGAAGGGCTTCACCGCCGACGAGATCACCGTGACCGCCGACGGCGCCACCGTGTTCTCGGACGACGCGGAGGCCGCGGACGCCGCGTGGACGGCGGACGGATTCAGCCGCGTCGGCGCCTCGTTCACCAAGGACTACGCGCAGTACTACGTCGCGGAGAACCGCCAGTACGTCTCCTACGACAAGACGTTGAAGGTCGGCCCGTACAACTTCGGCTTCTCGACGACGCGTCCGGACTGGGTCGAGCACTTCCCGTACCAGAACGGCCTGTTGATCTGGAAGTGGGACACCTCGCAGCCGGACAACAACACCAGCGTGCACCCGGGAACCGGTCTGATCCTCCCGATCGACTCCCACCCGACGGCCCTGAAGTGGACCGACGGCACGCTGATGCGCAACCGCTTCCAGGCCTACGACTCGCCGTTCACCCTGGAGCGCACGGACGCCCTCACGCTCCACAAGGCGGACGTGGCGGTCAAGATCAAGTCGCAGCCCGGTGTCTCGGTCTTCAACGACCGCAAGAACACCTACTACGACCCGACGAACCCGGCCGGTGGTGTCAAGATCACTGACACCAACACCCAGATCAAGATCACGAACGAGTCGTGGGACCACTCGACCGTGAGCCTGGAGATCGGCCCGGCGAAGAAGTAACCAGCGTTTTCGCAGGTCAAGCCATGATCGGCGGCAACCCCTCTAGCGGGTTGCCGCCGATCGTGTTTAGGTGCGTCCAGTGGTTCCGTTATTGACACCGTTCCGACATCGATGCGCACGGGGGTGTGACCGAATGGCCGCAGGAGGTTTCTGCAGACTGCCGACAGGCAGCGTCGTGGTGGCCCTGAACCTGCCCAGCCCGGGGCCCGCGGGGCCCGCCGCGGGGCGGGTGCGCGTGCTCGTGCACGCCGGGAACCGGGCCCGCGCGCTGACCCGGCTGCGCAACCTCGGGTTGCGCGCGGTCTACCTGCGGGGCAACGCGGCGCCGCCGACGCCGGACGAGATCACGGCGGTCCTGCACCACCCCGACGGCCTGATCTGGCGCACCGACCCCGATCCGGGCCCCTGCCCGGCGACGGTCCCCGGGAGCCCGGCCGCCGCCGTCGCCGCACGCGGCCCGGAGCCGGCCCTGGCGCTGGAGCTGTGGCACCCGATCCGCGCCCTGCTCCGACGGCCGGCGGCCCCGGCGTGACGGACACGTCCGCCGCGTGACGGACGCGCGGGGCCGGCGGGGGCGCCCGGTGCGGAGGTGACGGAAGGGCACGGGGTGCTCGCGGTCCGTGAAGGCCGCGCCGCCCACCCGCCAGGGCCTCCGCGGCGGGACGGCAGCCCGCTCAGACGACCGCCTTGCCCGACAGCTCCACGCCCGCCGCCCGCATCTCCTCCAGGGCCCGCTCGGTGGTGCCCGCGGCCACTCCGGCCGTCAGGTCCAGCAGCACCTGCGTACGGAACCCCTCGCGCACGGCGTCGAGCGCGGTCGCCCGTACGCAGTGGTCGGTGGCGATGCCGACCACGTCGACCTCGTCGATGTCCCGGGCCCGCAGCCAGTCGCCCAGCGAGGTGCCGTTCTCGTCGGTGCCCTCGAAGCCGCTGTAGGCCGCCGCGTAGGCGCCCTTGTCGAAGACCGCGTCCACGGCGCCCGAGGCGACCGCGGGCGCGAAGTTCGGGTGGAAGCCGACGCCCTCGGTGCCGGCGACGCAGTGCGCGGGCCACGAGTGCACGTAGTCGGGGTTGTCCGCGAAGTGTCCGCCGGGGGCGATGTGGTGGTCGCGGGTGGCCACCACGTGCCGGTACCCGGCGGGCGCCTGGCCGACCAGCTCGGTGACGGCGGCGGCCACGTCGGCGCCCCCGGTCACCGCGAGGCTGCCTCCCTCACAGAAGTCGTTCTGCACGTCAACGACGATCAAGGCGCGGCGCATGGTCGGTGTCCTTCGGCTGGGGATCGGTGCCGCCCCTGCGGGGCGGCCGGCGGTCGACGGGGGCGGCGGCTGACAGGTCCTAGCTACCCGAGCGCAGGTTCACGTACTCCGTCGGGAGGACGGGCTCGCCGCGCGAGAGCTGCGTCGCCGACAGCGGCAGGTTCGCGCGGGCCGCCGCGTGCCGGTCGCGCGCCACGTCCAGCGACTCGCGGGCGACCACCTCGCCGCCCTTGACCAGCTCGACGAGGAGCTGCCGGTCCGCCAGGTCGGCGGGCACCGGCCCGGTGCCGATCACCTCGGCGACCGCGGTCCCGTCCGCGTCGAGCCGCCGCGCGGCCCACTTGCGGCCGCCGATGGACGTCTTGCCGCCGCTCGACCGCTTCGCCACCGGCACCAGCGGGGCGGCCGGGTCGGCGGACTCGGCGCGCGCGACCAGCTTGTAGACCATCGAGCACGTCGGGTGCCCGGACCCGGTCACGAGCTGGGTGCCCACCCCGTACCCGTCGACGGGCGCCGCCGCCAGCGAGGCGATCGCGTACTCGTCGAGGTCCGAGGTGACCGTGATGCGGGTGTTCACCGCGCCCATCGCGTCGAGCTGCTGGCGCACCCGGTGGGCCACGAGCAGCAGGTCCCCGGAGTCGATGCGCACCGCGCCCAGCTCGGGCCCGGCGACCTCGACGGCGGTGCGGACCGCCTCGGCGACGTCGTACGTGTCCACGAGCAGGGTCGTGCCCCGGCCCAGCGAGTCGACCTGGGCGCGGAACGCGTCGCGCTCGCTGTCGTGCACGAGGGTGAAGGCGTGGGCGCTGGTGCCGACCGTCGGGATGCCGTACCGGAAGCCGGCGGCGAGGTCCGAGGTGGTCGCGAAGCCGCCGACGTACGCGGCGCGGGCGGCGGCCACGGCGGCCAGCTCGTGGGTGCGCCGGGCGCCCATCTCGATCAGCGGCCGGTCACCGGCGGCGGACGCCATGCGGGACGCGGCGGCGGCGATCGCGGAGTCGTGGTTGAGGATCGACAGGATCACCGTCTCCAGGAGCACGCACTCCGCGAACGAGCCCTCGACGCGCAGCACCGGGGAGCCGGGGAAGTAGACCTCGCCCTCCGGGTAGCCCCAGATGTCGCCGCCGAAGCGGTAGGCGGAGAGCCACTCCAGGGTCCGCTCGTCGACGACGTTCCGCTCGCGCAGGAAGCCGATGACGTCCGCGTCGAAGCGGAAGTTCTCGACCGCGTCCAGGACGCGGCCGGTGCCGGCCAGCACCCCGTAGCGGCGGCCCTCGGGCAGCCGCCGGGTGAAGACCTCGAAGACCGAACGGCGCTCGGCGGTACCGCCGTTGAGCGCCGCCTGCAGCATCGTCAGCTCGTAGTGATCCGTGAAGAGAGCCGTCGAGGGGACATCCACCGGCAGCCCAAGGTCCGCTGTGTTCATGCGGCGGATGCTACCCCCATTTCGTCATTCTGACGAATACCGGCCGGGCGGGCCCTCGTTTGTGCGCGGAACCCCTTCGAGTGGCAGCATGGGCGGTGTGACGTCACCCGCTCCCGCAGAGATCGAACGCACCGAGCCGGCGGAGGAGACCTTCGCCGTCCCCGAGCCGGACGTCCCCTGGATCACCCTCGTCCACAACGACCCGGTGAACCTCATGAGCTACGTGACCTACGTCTTCCAGACGTACTTCGGCTACTCCAAGGACAAGGCCACCAAGCTCATGCTCGACGTCCACCAGAAGGGCCGGGCGGTCGTCTCCAGCGGCAGCCGCGAGGAGATGGAGCGCGACGTGCAGGCCATGCACGGCTACGGCCTGTGGGCGACCCTCCAGCAGGACCGCAACTAGGCCGCGCCGCGGCCCGCGTGCCCCACCCGGCCCGCACCGCGTGCCACGCACCGCACCGCCCCGCACCCCATCGCCTCCCGGCGACCGCCCAGCAGCGAAAGATCCCAGAAGATCCCATGCCCGGACATTTCGAACCGCTCCCCGGCGGCGGCGCGGCCGTCGCTCTCGACGACGTCGAGATCTCCATCATCCGGTCGCTCGCCGTCCAGCTCCTGGAGCTGATCGGTCCCGGCCCCGCCGAGGACGCCTCCGGCGACCCGCTCGCCGAACTGTTCGCCGAGGGGCCCAGCAAGCCGCCCTCCGACCCGGTGCTGCTGCGGCTGTTCCCCGACGCCTACACCGACCCCGGGGGCGCGCCGCCGTCCGCGGAGGCGGCCGAGGAACGGCGCGCGCACTCCGCCGAGTTCCGCCGCTTCACCGAGAACGACCTGCGGGCCGCCAAGCGCGAGAACGTCCTCGCCGTGATCGGCACGCTGGACGCGCTCACCGCCGACGACGGCGAGGCGCTGCTGCGGCTCACCGCGGAGCAGTCCCAGCAGTGGCTGCGCGCCCTGAACGACCTGCGTCTGGCGATCGGCACCCGCCTGGAGGTCGCCGACGAGGACGACGCCGCGCTCCTCTACCGGCTCCCGGACGAGGACCCGCGCAAGCCCATGGTGATGGCGTACCTGTGGCTGGGCGGGCTCCAGGAGACCCTGGTCGAGACGCTGATGCCGTAACCGGCCGCCCGGCCCGCTCCGCCCGTCGCGTCCCGTTCCGTCCCGATGCCCGTGTCCCGCGCGACACGGGCATCGTCGTGTCCGATCCGTGCGACCGTGTCCGGCCGTGTCCGCTCAGAGGACGCTCAAATCCGGATAACGATCACGTCACCGCCGTCGCGGCCTCTGCGGTTCCCGGCCCTTTTCGTCCGCTTCTCCCTGTGGTGCCCGCCACATGTCGCACGGGAGATCGCCGCCGGGGCCGTGATACATCTTCACGACCGCCCGGCGGACGCCACCCCTGTCCCGCCCGGCGCGCCACCGTGCCGGCCGACCGCCGGCGGGCGACAGCTCCACCGCAGCGGAAGCTCCATCACCATCCGGGGGGATCGGGACCGGTCCGCGGCCGACGAACGGCCGGGGCCGGACATGGAGAAAGGCGCACCCCCACATGACCTCGTCGCACCCCTTCAAGAGCGAAGGCACGGAGGCCGCGGGCGACGCCCCCGAAGAGGGGTACGAGCGCGGGCTCGGCAGCCGCCAGGTCCAGATGATCGCCATCGGCGGCGCCGTCGGCGTCGGCCTCTTCCTGGGAGCCGGCGCGAACATCGCCAAGGCCGGACCCAGCCTCGTCCTGATGTACGCCCTCGCGGGTCTCGTCATCTTCTTCATCATGCGGGCGCTCGGCGAACTCCTGCTCTACCGGCCGGTGTCGGGCTCCTTCGCGGAGTACTCGCGGGAGTTCCTCGGCCCGTTCTTCGGCTACTTCACCGGCTGGACGTACTGGCTGATGTGGGTGGTGACGGGCATGGCTGAACTGACCGCCGCCGCCATCTACATCGAGTACTGGTTCCCGTCCGTGCCGCAGTGGACGACCGCGCTGGTCTTCCTCGTGGTGCTGTTCGTGGCCAACCTGATCTCGGTGAAGCTGTTCGGCGAGATCGAGTTCTGGTTCTCGATGGTCAAGGTCACCGCGCTGATCGGCATGATCGTGACCGGGCTCGGCGTGCTCACCCTCGGCTTCAGCGCCGCGGGCGACACCGCCTCCGTCTCCAACCTCTGGGAGTACGGCGGCATCTTCCCCAACGGCGTCGGCTCGTCCCTGATGACCCTTCAGGGCGTGATGTTCGCCTACCTCGCCGTCGAACTGGTCGGTGTCACCGCGGGCGAGTCGCGGAACCCGGAGAAGACGCTCCCGAAGGCCATCAACACCCTGCCGTGGCGCATCGCGCTCTTCTACGTCGGCGCCCTCACCGTGATCCTCTGCGTCGTGCGGTGGACGGAGTTCGACGCGGGTGTCAGCCCCTTCGTGAAGGCGTTCGCCGTCATCGGCATCCCGGCGGGCGCGGGCATCGTCAACTTCGTGGTGCTCACCGCCGCGCTGTCGTCCTGCAACTCCGGCATGTACTCCACGGGCCGCATGCTGCGCACCCTCGCCGACAACGGCGAGGCGCCCCGCGCCTTCGGCCGGCTGTCCGCCTCCCGCACGCCCGCGCTCGGCATCACCGTCTCGGCCGCCTTCATGGCGATCGGCGTGGTCCTCAACTACCTCGTCCCGGAGAAGGCGTTCGGCTACGTCACCTCGGTCGCCACCGCCGCCGGCATCTGGACGTGGCTGATGATCCTGATCAGCCACGTCCGCTACCGCCGTGCCGTCGACGCCGGGCGGCTGCCCGCGTCGTCGTTCCCGGCACCCGGAGGCGCGGTGTGCAGCCGGCTCGCGATCGGCTTCCTGGCCCTGGTCACGTGCCTGATCGCGTACGACTCCGAGGCCCGCGTCTGCCTCTACGTGATGCTCGGCTGGACCGTCGTGCTGACGATCGGCTGGCTGGTGCTGCGGGTACGCAGCCCGGAGGTCACCGCGCGCCGCGAACCCGCCCTGGAGAAGACCGGCTGACCCCGCCCTCCGGGCCACGGACCCGGACGCCCGGCCCGCCCGCGCGCGACCTCGTCGTGCCGGCGGCCCGCCGCTCAGGGCGTCCGGCATGCGGGCCGTTCCGTACCACCCACCGGTACGGGGCGGCCCGCACCCCTCGCCGCCGCCGCGGGGTGCCTGTCTATCCTGACCGACATGCTGACCCTGACGCAGGCCCTGTACGACCGGATCGTCGCCCACGCGCGAGAGGACCACCCCGACGAGGCGTGCGGCGTCGTCGCGGGCCCGGCGGGCTCGGACCGGCCCGAGCGGTTCGTCCCGATGCTGAACGCGGCCCGCTCGCCCACCTTCTACGAGTTCGACTCCGGTGACCTGCTCAAGCTGTACCGCGAGATGGACGACCGGGACGAGGAACCGGTGATCGTCTACCACTCGCACACCGCCACCGAGGCGTACCCCTCGCGCACCGACATCTCCTACGCGAACGAGCCCGGCGCGCACTACGTCCTGGTCTCGACCGCCGACGCCGACGACGCGGGCGAGTTCCAGTTCCGTTCGTTCCGCATCGTGGACGGCGAGGTCACCGAGGAGCAGGTGACCCTCGTCGAGGCGTACTGACCGCCGCCGACCGCCCTCCCGCGCCGCGCGGGAGAGGCACCCTCCGAGGAGTCGTCCCGCAGTTCGGTCGGGATTCATCCACCATGCGAGATCACACTCCGGGACCCGGACCGGGAATCGATACGATGAACCCATGGTTTTCCACGACGTGAGCGAGAAGACGCCGGGCGCCCTGCTCGTGGCGCGGCTGCACGTCGACCTGTGCAGGCTCGCCAGCGCCATCTGTTGACGCTGCGCCCTGCCGCCCGGCCGTGAGCCGCGGCCCCCACCCGCGTCCGGCAGGACGCACCGGCGCCGCCGCGCGCCCACCGAACCTGACTTCTTCCGACAGGAGCCCCGCGCCATGGCCATCGAGGTCCGCATCCCGACCATCCTCCGCACGTACACCGACGGCGAGAAGGCGGTGAACGGCTCCGGGCAGACGCTGTCCGAGCTGTTCGCCGACCTGGAGACCCGGCACACCGGCATCGAGGCCCGCATCGTGGACGGCGGGCAGCTGCGCCGCTTCGTCAACGTGTACCTGAACGACGAGGACGTCCGCTTCCTCGACGGCATCAACACCAAGGTCGCCGACGGCGACAACGTCACCATCCTGCCGGCCGTCGCCGGCGGGATGCGCTGACCGGCCCGCCGCACCCATGCGCTACGACTCCCCGCTGGCCGCGGTGGGCAACACCCCTCTGGTGCGCCTGCCGCGGCTGTCGCCGTCCACCGACGTCCGCATCTGGGCCAAGCTGGAGGACCGCAACCCCACCGGCTCGGTCAAGGACCGTCCCGCCCTGCACATGATCGAGCAGGCGGAGAAGGACGGCCGGCTCACCCCGGGCTGCACGATCCTCGAACCGACCTCCGGCAACACGGGCATCTCCCTGGCCATGGCGGCCAAGCTCAAGGGCTACCGCATGGTCTGCGTGATGCCCGAGAACACCTCGCAGGAACGCCGGGACCTGCTCGGCATGTGGGGCGCCGAGATCGTCCCCTCGCCCGCGGCCGGGGGCTCCAACACGGCGGTCCGCGTCGCCAAGGACCTCGCCGCCGAGCACCCGGACTGGGTGATGCTCTACCAGTACGGCAACCCGGACAACGCGGGCGCCCACTACGCCACGACCGGACCCGAGATCCTCGCCGACCTGCCGTCCATCACGCACTTCGTGGCCGGCCTCGGCACCACGGGCACCCTGATGGGCGTCGGCCGGTACCTGCGCGAGCACAAGCCTGACGTCAGCATCGTGGCCGCCGAGCCGCGCTACGACGACCTGGTCTACGGGCTGCGCAACCTCGACGAGGGCTTCGTGCCCGAGCTGTACGACGCCTCCGTGCTGACCTCGCGCTTCTCGGTCGGTTCCGCGGACGCGGTCACCCGCACCCGTGAACTCCTCGCGCAGGAGGGCATCTTCGCGGGCGTCTCGACCGGCGCGGCGCTGCACGCGGCGATCGGTGTCGGCCAGAAGGCGGTCAAGGCGGGCGAGAGCGCGGACATCGCGTTCGTCGTCGCCGACGGCGGCTGGAAGTACCTCTCCACGGGCGTCTACACGGCGGCCACCACGGAAGAGGCGATCGAGACCCTGCACGGCCAACTCTGGGCGTGAGCAGGGGAGTCGGACCCAGGGGTCCGGCAATCGGCGACGGCGGCGGGGCGGTTCCGGACTTCCGGGACCGCCCCGCCGCCGCCGTGCGCCCGGGTGCTCGGCCCGGCCGCTTCCGTCCGGCTACTTCTCGATGACGCCCTCAAGTGCCGCGCGCTGGATGGCGGCCAGGTCGGTGCAGCCCGAAACGGCAAGGTCCAGCAGGGAGTTGAGCTCGTCGCGGGCGAACGGCTCGGCCTCCGCGGTGCCCTGGACCTCGACGAAGCGGCCGTCGCCGGTGCAGACCACGTTCATGTCGGTGTCCGCGCGCACGTCCTCCTCGTAGCAGAGGTCGAGCAGCGGCACCCCGCCGACGATGCCCACCGACACCGCGCTCACCGTGCCGGTCAGCGGGCGGCGCCCCGCCTTGACCGCCTTCTTGTGCTGGCCCCACGTGATCGCGTCGGCGAGTGCCACGTAGGCGCCCGTGATCGCGGCGGTCCGGGTGCCGCCGTCGGCCTGGAGGACGTCGCAGTCCAGGACGATCGTGTTCTCGCCGAGCGCCTTGTAGTCGATCACCGCGCGCAGCGAGCGGCCGATCAGCCGGCTGATCTCGTGGGTGCGGCCGCCGATGCGGCCCTTGACGGACTCACGGTCGCCGCGGGTGTTCGTGGCGCGGGGGAGCATCGAGTACTCGGCGGTGACCCAGCCCTCCCCGGTGCCCTTGCGCCAGCGCGGGACGCCCTCCGTGAAGGAGGCGGTGCAGAAGACCTTCGTGTCACCGAAGGAGACGAGGACGGAGCCCTCGGCGTGCTTGCTCCAGCCGCGTTCGATGGTGACCGGGCGGAGCTGTTCGGGCGTGCGGCCGTCGATTCGAGACATGCGCCCGAGCCTATCCGCAGACGGCGACGGGGCCCGTCCCGCGGTGGGAGGGGCCCCGTCGGCCGCATCAGGTTCCCGACGTCACATCAGGTCTTCGATGTCCGCCGCGATCGGGTCCGCGTCCGTGCCGATGACGACCTGGATGGCCGTGCCCATCTTCACCACACCGTGCGCACCGGCGGCCTTCAGGGCGGCGTCGTCGACCAGCGAGGGGTCCTTCACCTCGGTGCGCAGGCGCGTGATGCAGCCCTCGACCTCTTCGATGTTGTCGATGCCGCCGAGCCCGGCGACGATCTTCTCAGCCTTGCTGGCCATGTCGTTTCTCCCTGATCAGAACAGCTTTGTCGCAGTAACCCACAGTTGGCCCAGCTTCGCGAGCGTTCACGCCGTGCGTACCGAATGATGGCGTTCACGGCAGGCGGTCACGACGGCGGAGCCATCCGTCGACTGGTCTACACCACCTGACGGACGGTCGCCAACCCCGGTCCTGCCCGCCGGGTCCCGGAAGGACGCGCATGAGCTCCGACAGCACCGCCGGCACGGGCGGTCCCGCGCGGATCCGCTGGAACGGCCTGTTCCAGGGTCTGCAGAAGATGGGCCGCAGCCTCCAGCTCCCCATCGCCGTGCTGCCCGCCGCGGGCATCCTGAACCGGCTGGGCCAGCCGGACATCTTCGGCGACGACGGGCTGGGCTGGACGAACGTCTCCAAGGTCATGGCGGGCGCGGGCGGCGCGCTGCTCGACGGGACGCTCGGCCTGCCGCTGCTGTTCTGCGTCGGTGTCGCCATCGGCATGGCGAAGAAGTCCGACGGCTCCACCGCGCTGGCGGCCCTCGCCGGCTTCCTCGTGTACTACAACGTGCTGCGCCAGTTCCCGGAGGACTGCCCCGGGGGCTCCAAGGCGGTGACGGGGGTCGGCTGCCAGGTCACCGACGGCACGGTCACGGCGTTCACCTACCAGAACCCCGGCGTCTTCGGCGGCATCGTGATGGGCCTGCTCGCCGCGTACTTCTGGCGCCGCTACCACCGCACCCGGCTGGTCGACTGGCTCGGCTTCTTCAACGGCCGCCGCCTGGTGCCGATCGTGATGTCGTTCGTCGGCATCCTGTTCGCCGCGCTGTGCCTGTGGATCTGGCCGCCGATCGGCAGCGGTCTGGAGACCTTCAGCGACTGGCTGGTCGACCTCGGCTCGTGGGGCGCCGGCATCTTCGGCCTCGCCAACCGCGCGCTGCTGGTGATCGGCCTGCACCAGTTCCTCAACGTGCCGGTCTGGTTCCAGTTCGGCACGTTCACCAAGCCCGACGGCACCGAGGTGCACGGCGACATCAACATGTTCCTCGCGGGCGACCCGAACGCGGGCCAGTTCACCTCGGGCTTCTTCCCGATCATGATGTTCGCGCTGCCGGCCGCGGCCCTGGCCATCACCCACTGCGCGCGGCCGGGCCGCCGCAAGGAGGTCGGCGGCCTGATGCTCTCGGTGGCGCTGACGTCGTTCGTCACCGGCATCACGGAACCCCTGGAGTACTCCTTCCTGTTCGTCGCCCCGGTGCTGTACGCGATCCACGCGGTGCTCACCGGCGTCTCCATGGCGGTCACCTGGGGCCTCGGGGTGCACGACGGGTTCAGCTTCTCCGCGGGCCTGATCGATTACGTCATCAACTGGGGCCTGGCGACGAGACCCTGGGCGATCATCCCGATCGGGCTGTGCTTCGCCGTCGTCTACTACGCCGTCTTCCGGTTCGCCATCACGAAGTTCGACCTGAAGACGCCCGGCCGCGAGCCGGAGGACGAGGTGGAGGACACCACCAAGGCGTGAGCGCGGCCTGATCCCGAAGGGCCCCCGGACCACTGGTCCGGGGGCCCTTTCCGTGCGTCCGCGAGATCTCCGCGGGGGTCGTGCGACCGGCTTCGCCCTGGGCGAATCATGGGGGGAATCGGGGGTTCCTTATCCGGCCTTCACCGTGCTAAAACATGGTCTACACCACTGAGTGGTGTAGACCACCCCCCGATGGAGGAACAATGACCACCGCCACCGACACGGCGGTCCCCGCGCCGCAGCCAGAGCCGCAACAGGCGCAGAAGAAGAGGGGATCGGGCCTGTTCCAGGGCCTGCAGAAAATCGGCCGCAGCCTCCAGCTTCCGATCGCGGTCCTGCCCGCGGCGGGCATCATGGTCCGCCTGGGACAGCCGGACATATTCGGCTCGGACGGCCTGGGCTGGGACAAGGTTGCCGCCGTCTTCGGCAACGCGGGTGGCGCGCTGACCGGCTCCCTGCCGATCCTGTTCTGCATAGGCGTGGCGATCGGCTTCGCCAAGAAGTCCGACGGCTCGACCGCCCTCGCGGCCGTGGTCGGCTTCCTCGTCTACAGCAAGGTCCTCCAGGCCTTTCCGGTCACCGAGGCGGTGATCAACAAGGGTGCGGACACCGCCGCGACCTACAACGACCCCGGTGTCCTCGGGGGCATCATCATGGGTCTGCTCACCGCCGTGCTGTGGCAGCGTTTCCACCGCACGCGCCTGGTGGACTGGCTCGGCTTCTTCAACGGCCGCCGCCTGGTGCCGATCATCATGGCGTTCGTCGGCGTGGTCATGGGTGTCTTCTTCGGCCTGATCTGGGAGCCCATCGGCAACGGCATCGCCAACTTCGGCGAGTGGCTGACCGGTCTCGGCTGGCTGGGTGGCGCCCTCTTCGGAGCGGTGAACCGGGCGCTGCTCCCCATCGGCATGCACCAGTTCGTCAACACCGTGGCCTGGTTCCAGATCGGCGACTACAAGGACGCCGCCGGCGTGGTGTGGCAGGGCGACATCAACCGGTTCCTGCACGGCGACCCCTCCGCCGGTCTCTTCCAGTCGGGCTTCTACCCGATCATGATGTTCGGCCTCCCCGCCGCCGCGCTTGCCATGGCGCACACGGCTCGCCCCGAGCGCCGCAAGGCTGTCCTCGGCATGATGATGTCCCTTGCGCTGACCTCGTTCGTCACCGGTGTGACCGAGCCCATCGAGTTCTCGTTCCTGTTCATCGCGCCCCTGCTGTACGTGCTGCACGCGGTGCTCACCGCTGTGTCGATGGCCGTGACGTGGGGTCTGGGCGTACACGACGGGTTCAACTTCTCCGCCGGAGCCATCGACTACGCGCTCAACTGGCATCTGGCCACCAAGCCATGGCTGATCATCCCGATCGGCCTGGTCTTCGGCGCCATCTATTACGTGACCTTCCGGTTCGCGATCATCAAGTTCGACCTCAAGACTCCGGGCCGTGAACCGGAGGAAGAGGTCGAGGACCTCACCAAGGCATAACCCCGGCACGGCACTTGGCACAGACGGAGGCCCCCGGAGCGAATCGCTCCGGGGGCCTCCGCGCGCGTCGGCGCAACTCCCGTACCGCTCAGACCCGGTACGACTTCGCCGGCACCGCCAGCTCCACCGGACCCCCGAACACCGCCCGCGCGTCACGGGCGTTGACCTCCGGGTCGGTCCACGGCGGGATGTGCGTCAGCACCATGCGCCGGGCCCGCGCGCGGGTGGCGATCGTGCCCGCCTCGCGGCCGTTGAGGTGCAGGTCCGGGATGTCCTCCTTGCCGTGCGTGAACGCGGCCTCGCAGAGGAACAGGTCGGTGTCCATGGCGAGTTCGACCAGCGAGTCGGTGACGCCCGTGTCCCCGGAGTACGTGAGCGAACGCCCGCCGTGCTCGACGCGGATGCCGTACGTCTCGACCGGGTGCGCGACACGGTCGGTGTGCACGGTGAACGGGCCGATGTCGAACGTGGACGGCTTGACCGTGTGGAAGTCGAAGACCTCGCTCATGGAGGAGGCGGTGGGGGTGTCGGCGTAGGCCGTGGTCAGCCGCTGCTCGGTGCCCTCCGGGCCGTAGACCGGGATCGGGTCGCACCGGCCGCCGTCGAAGCGGTAGTAACGCGCGACGAAGTAGGCGCACATGTCGATGCAGTGGTCGGCGTGCAGGTGGCTGAGGAAGATGGCGTCGAGGTCGTAGAGACCGCAGTGGCGCTGCAACTCGCCGAGGGCGCCGTTGCCCATGTCGAGGAGCAGCCGGAAGCCGTCGGCCTCTACGAGGTAGCTCGAGCAGGCCGATTCCGCGGACGGGAACGACCCCGAGCAGCCGACGACGGTGAGCTTCATGGAGCAGAAACCTCCGCTGGCGGAGAAGGAGACGGGGGTCGTGCGGTCCGTCGAGCGTAAGGCGCGAAACGGCGGGTCGCTCCCCGGCCAGGGGCCGTTGTGGGCGAACTCACCTGTGGTGTCACCGGTTCGGCTGGACCGGGGGCGGACAGTCGCGAGAGGGGGCGCGCGACCCTTCTCGCGCGCCGGTAGGGTCGTCGCCATGGACACGTCCTGGTGGCTGGCGCTCGCGGCCGTGATGCTCCTCGCCCTGATCGCCACGCTCGTCGACGGCTGGGGGCGGGGCCGCCGTCCGGCCCGCCCGCGCACCCGGCCGCCGGGCCACCCCGAGCCGCGCGGCGCCCGCACCCGGCGTCCCCGGGCCGCCGAGATCTGGTGGGCCAACGTCCCCTTCGAGGACGGCCCCGGTGCCAAGGACCGGCCCTGTCTGGTGCTGTCGGTGAAGGGCCGCCGGGCCACCGTCGCGAAGATCACCAGCAAGTACCACGACGAACGTCCGGGCGTCATCGCGCTCCCGGCCGGCAGCGTCGGCGACGCCCAGGGCCGCCCCAGCTACCTGGAGACCGACGAGCTGCGCAGCGTCCTGCTGTCCGACTTCCGCCGCCGCGTCGGCGAGGTGGACCCGGAGCTGTGGGAACGGGTCCGCCACCTCGTGGCCTGACGGGCGCCGGGGCCGGCGGCCCACGCGGCCGGCCGCCCGGCCGCCCCTGGATACTGGACGGCATGAGCCGTCTCATCCTCGCCACCCGCAACGCCGGGAAGATCACCGAACTCCGGGCCATCCTCGCCGACGCCGGTCTGCCCCACGAACTGGTCGGCGCCGACGCCTACCCCGAGATCCCCGACGTCAAGGAGACCGGCGTCACCTTCGCCGAGAACGCGCTCCTCAAGGCCCACGCCCTCGCACGGGCCACCGGTCTGCCCGCGGTCGCGGACGACTCCGGCCTCTGCGTCGACGTCCTCAACGGCGCCCCCGGCATCTTCTCCGCCCGCTGGGCGGGACGGCACGGCGACGACGCCGCCAACCTGGACCTGCTGCTCGCCCAGATCGGCGACATCGGCGAGGAGCACCGCGCCGCCCACTTCGCCTGTGCGGCCGCGCTCGCCCTGCCCGACGGCACCGAGCGCGTGGTCGAGGGCCAACTGCGCGGCACCCTGCGGTACACGCCGGCCGGCACGAACGGCTTCGGCTACGACCCGGTGCTCCAGCCCGAGGGCGAGACGCGCACCTGTGCCGAGCTGAGCCCGGCCGAGAAGAACGCGATCAGCCACCGCGGCAAGGCGTTCCGCGCGCTGGTCCCGGTGGTCCGCGAACTGCTGGGCTGAGAGCGGGCGGGCCGGTGGCGCCGCCCGGAACGGAAAACGGCCTGCGCGTCCCGTCGGGGACTTCGCAGGCCGTCCGTGTGCGGCGGAAGGGATTCGAACCCTCAAGCCCGATCAGGGGCCACAGATCCTAAGTCTGCTGCGTCGCCGTTGCGCCACCGCCGCCGGCGGCAACATCGTACCGGCAGGGCCCCCGCGTCCTCCTCCGCGTTTCCGGGCGCCCGGGGTTCCGGGGTGCCGAGGTCCCGGGACCCCGGCAGGTCGGATCAGATCCCCAGGTCCCGGATGAGCTTCGCCACGTGGCCCGTCGCGCGGACGTTGTAGAAGGCGTGCTCGATCTTCCCGTCCTCGTCGACCACGAACGTCGAGCGGATGGTGCCCATCACGGTCTTCCCGTAGTTCTTCTTCTCGCCGAAGGCCGCGTACGCCTCCAGCACCTTCTTCTCCGGGTCGGCCAACAGGGTGACCTTCAGGGACTCCTGGTCGCGGAACTTCGCCAGCTTCTCCGGCTTGTCCGGCGAGATGCCGAGGACGTCGTAGCCGGCGCCCGCCAGCAGGTCCAGGTTGTCGGTGAAGTCGCAGGCCTGCTTGGTGCATCCGGCGGTCAGAGCGGCCGGGTAGAAGTACACGACGACCTTGCGGCCCTTGTGGTCGGCGAGCGACACCTCCTTGCCGTCGGCGTCGGGCAGGGTGAAGGCGGGGGCCACGTCCCCGGGCTGAAGTCGCTCGGTCATCGCTCGGTTCTCCTCGTTACGGCATGACGGCACGGATGGGTTGCCGCGTCCGAGCGTAACGGGGGTAGGGGACCATATCGGGGGTCCTGACAATGCGGTCCCCGGCAGAACTGACAGACTGTCCGCAACAGGCATCACCAGACTTCGGAGGCCGTACGGTGGCGGAAACGTCGGACACGAGAACCCCGGCGCAGATCGAGGCGGACATCAAGAGCCGCCGCGACGTGCTGGCCGAGACGCTCGACGAGATCGGGGTGCGCGTGCACCCCAAGACCGTCGTCGGCGACGCGAAGGCCAAGGTCGTCTCCAGCATCGACCACACCCTCGGACGTGCCTACGTCGGGGTCAACCGGGTCGTGGGCGACGTCAAGGGCAAGTTCACCGACGAACAGGGGGCACCGCGTCTCGAACGCATCGTGCCGGTGGCCCTGGTCACCGTCGGGCTGGTCGGACTGCTGGTCGTCGGCTCGCGGCGCCGCCGGCGCTGAGCGGAGCCGGGCCCGGCACCCGGTCGCGGTACGGAGAGGGCGCCCCCGTGGCGCCCTTTTCCGCGCGGTGCCACCCGGCCGCCGCCGTGCGCGCCGGGGGCAGGTAGGTTCGGGGCGTGAGCGCCAACAGCAATGAGCCCAGCACCTCCCACGACAAGCTGCCCATCCGGATGCTGCACGACCGGGTGCTCGTACGGCAGGACGCCGGCGAGGGCGAGCGCCGCTCCGGCGGCGGCATCCTGATCCCCGCGACGGCGGCGGTCGGACGGCGGCTGGCCTGGGCCGAGGTCGTGGCCGTCGGCCAGAACGTCCGCACGGTGGGACCCGGCGACCGCGTCCTGTACGACCCGGAGGACCTGGCCGAGGTCGAGGTGCGCGGCATCGCGTACGTCCTCATGCGCGAGCGCGACCTGCACGCCGTGGCCGCCGACCGCTTCGAGGGCTCCGAGGACTCCACGGGTCTGTACCTCTGACGCCGGGACGGCCGCGCGCGAGGACGACGAAGGGGCCGGTGACGCACGTCACCGGCCCCTTCCGCGTCCTTTGCTAGCGTGGACGGCACGCCCGACGAGACGCGCCGTACCGGGACCAGGCAAAGACGACGCACCCCCTGTGAGTCCGTCTTCCGGAGGTGCCCGTCATGGCCTGGATCCTGCTCGTCGTCGCCGGTCTGCTCGAAATCGGCTGGTCCGTCGGCATGACCTACACGGACGGTTTCACCCGTCCCCTTCCCAGTGTCCTCACCGGTGCCGGCGTCGTCGCCAGCACGGTGCTCCTGTCGTACGTCGTGAAGTCCGTGCCCGTGGGCACCGCGTACGGCGTGTGGGTCGGGATCGGCGCGGTCGGCGCCGCCGTCTACGGCATGGTCGTCCAGGGCGAGCCGGCGAGCGCCGCGCGGATCTTCTTCGTGTGCCTGCTGCTGGTCGCCGTGGTGGGCCTGGAGCAGACCTCCGGTCACTGACCGGAGGTCCGCCCGCCCGCCGCCGGGATCACTCCCGCCGGTAGGCCACGCCCAACGGGCCCCCGCCACCGGTGAGGCCGCCGTTGTCGCCGCCCCCGCCGTTGTCGCCGCCCGTGGTGGTCCCGCCGTCGCCGGTGTCGCCGCCGGTGGTGTCGCCGGTGGTCCCGCCGGTCGTGTCGCCACCGGTGGTGGTCCCGCCGTCGGTCGTGGTGGCGCCGCCCGTGGTGTCGCCGGTGGTCCCGCCCGTCGTGTCGCCACCGGTGGTGGTCCCGCCGTCGGTGGTGGTGGCGCCGCCGGTGGTCCCGGTGGTGTCACCGCCCGTGGTGTCGCCGCCGCCGGTGGTGGTGCCGCCGTCGGTGGTCGTCCCGCCCGTCGTGCCGGAGGTGGCCGACGGCTCGGTGCTCGGCGCCTGCGTCTCGTTGGCACCCGGCTGGAGCTTCAGGCTGAAGCTGCTCGCCGGGGTGCCCTCCAGGGCGTCCTTCGTGTACTGCGCCCAGATCTGCGCGGGCGCCCCGCCGCCGTTGATGCGGGCCAGTCCCATCGCCCCGTACAGCGACTTGTGCGCCGCGGTGACCGGGTCCTGCCCCATCACCGAGACGACGGTGGCGAGGTCGGGGGTGTAGCCCGCGATCCACGCGGCCGTGTCCTCCTCGGCCGTGCCGGTCTTGCCGGCCGCCGGCCTGCCCGCGGCCTTGACCGCGGTGGCGGTGCCGCTGTTCACGACGCTCTGGAGGATGTTCGTCGTGGTGTCGGCGGCCTGACGGCTCACCGCCTGCTCGGTCTTCGACGCGGGCAGCCTGATCTCCTTGGTGCCGCCCCGCGTGATCTTCTCGACCATGGTGTAGGTGGTGCGCTTGCCGTGGTTGGCGAGGGTCGCGTACGCCTCCGCCATGTCCAGCGGGCTCGCGGTCGCCGTGCCCAGCGCGATCGACGGGTACGGCTGAAGGTCCGGGGTGTTCGCCGGCAGACCCAGGTCGATCGCGGTCTGCTTCACCTGGGCCGGGCCGACGTCCACGGCCATCTGCGCGTACACCGAGTTGACCGACTTGTCGGTGGCGGTCCGCACGGTGATGTCGCCGTAGGAGACGCCGTCCTCGTTCTCGGGCGCGTAGGCGCCCCCGCTCCAGCCCTGCACCGGGCGCTTGTTGGTGCCGCTGTACATGGTGTTCGGGGTGATCGTCTGACCGCTCTGCGTCTTCGAGCCGTTCTGCACGGCCGACGCGAACACGAACGGCTTGAACGTGGAGCCGACCTGGAAGTCGCGCCGGGTCGCACCGTTCGTGTACTGCTTCACGTAGTCGATGCCGCCGTACATCGCGACGATCTTCCCGGTCCTCGGATCGACCGAGGCCCCGCCCGCGCGCACGTAGTTGTCGACCTTGCGGCTCTTCTTGTCGAGCTTGGACATCACCTGGTCGTCGACGGCCTTCACGAAGGCGTCCTGCTTCGACTTCTCCAGGGTGGTGGTGATGCGGTACCCGCCCGCGTCGAGCGCGTCCGCGTCGATGATCTTGTTCTGGGTCAGGTAGTCCTTGATCGCGGTCACGATGTAACCGCGCTGCCCGGACATGCCCGTCGACGCGTTGGCCTCCTTCGGCATCGGGAACTTCATGCCGGCGCGCGCGGACTCGGTGATCCAGCCCTTGGTCACCATGCCGTCGAGCACGTAGTTCCAACGCGCCTCGGCGGCCTTCTTGTTCTCCGGGTGCGCGACGACGTCGTACTCGCTGGGCGCGTTCAGCAGCGCCGCCAGGTACGCGGCGCGGGCCGGGTCGAGCTGGTCGGCGTCCACCCGGTAGTACGCCTGCGCGGCGGCCTGGATGCCGTACGCGTTGCGCCCGAAGTAGCTGGTGTTGAGGTAGCCCTCCAGGATCTGGTCCTTGCTCTCCTCGCGGTCCAGCTTGATCGAGATGAAGAACTCCTTCACCTTGCGGGTGACGGTCTGCTCCTGGCCCAGGTAGTAGTTCTTCACGTACTGCTGCGTGATCGTCGAACCGGACTGCTTGCCCTTGCCGGTGGCCGTGTTCCACGCGGCGCGGATCATGGCCTTCGGGTCGATCGCCGACTCGGAGTAGAAGTCCCGGTCCTCGGCGGCGAGCACGGCGTGCTGACCGGCCTTGGAGACCTGCGACAGCGTGACGTTCTCGCGGTCGATCTCGCCGTCGCGGGCGAGCTGCGTGCCGTCCGCGTACAGGTACACGTTGGACTGCTTCGTCGCGAGGGCGTTCGCCGGCGGGATGTTGACCATCGAGTAGCCGAGGAGGAAGCCGCCGACGATCGCGGCCACGAGGAGCACGAAACCGCCGAGCACCCAGCGCCAGGACGGCACGAAGCGACGCCAGCCGGTGCGCTTGGGGCGCCGCTTGCGCTTCTTCCAGCCGCCGGGGGGCACGTCCTCGCCGTCACCGTTGGGGCCGTTGGGGCCGCCCGGGCCGCCGGGGCCGTCGGGGCCGTCACCGCCGGTGCCGCCCGGTCCGCCGCCGGTGCCGCCGGAGGCGAGGCCCGCCGAGCCGGCGGCCGGGGCCGCGGCGCCCGGCCCCGCCGGGGCGGCCCCGGCGGCCCCGGCACCGGCACCGGCGGCGGCCCCGGCACCGGCGGCACCCGCGGCGGCCGGGGTGACCGCCTTCAACTGGCGCGTGTCCGAGTCGGAACGCCCGGCCGCCGGACCGGAGACGGCCTTGAGCTGCCGGGTGTCCGAGTCCGCGGCGGGGGCCTTCGCCGGAGCGCCCTTCGCCGGGGCGCCCTTCGCCGGGGGCGTCCTGGCCGGGGAGGCGCCGGCCGCGGGGGCGGACCCGGGACGGGCCTCGCCGTCGTCCGTGGCCTCGTCGCCCCCGTCCTCGCCCCGGTCCCCGGCTGCCGCCCCGCCCCTGCCCGTGTCCTCGGTCTTCTCCTCTGACTCGGCGGCCGGTGCCGCTGCGGCGCCCGGCTTCGCGGGCGCCTCGCGCGGGCCGTCGCCGCCCGAACCCCCCTTCGGGGTAACGGAGTCGGTTCCGGCGGCGCCGTCCCCCGCCTCCGCGCGGGCGGTGTCGTCCTTCTCCGGCGTCTGCGGCGGGGCGGCCTCCGCGGCCGCCTCCGGTTCACCGGGTGCCGAGCCCTCGTTCGGTTTCTTCGGCTGCGGCTCGTCGCTCATGTCGTGCACGGACTCCTGTTTCGCGTCGTACGTTGGGTACGCCCTCGTACGCCTTCTGCGTCCCTCTTGAAGACTCTCGCACCCCGCGTTCCGTTCCCGCTCAGCGGCACGCATCTCCCGCGGATCTCGCCCGGAAAACGCGTGGCACGCCGCGGGTCCCGCCAACTAGGCTCCTGCGCTTCGGTGCCGGGCGGCGGGAGGACTGTGGCTGTGGGCTCGGTGCGCTTGTACGCGGCCGTCGCGGTGGGCGGTTTCCGACGCTACGCCACCTATCGGGTGGCGACGGCGGCAGGGGTGTTCACCAACACCGTCTTCGGGGTGATTCTGGTGTCCGTCTATCTCGCGCTGTGGGACGTCAAGCCCCATCTCGGCGGCTACGGACCGGCGCAGGCCGTCACGTACGTGTGGCTGGGCCAGGCGCTGCTGACGCCGCTGGCCACCGGGGGCGGCGGCTTCGAGGACGAGTTCATGGAGCGCATCCGCAACGGCGACGTCGCCGTCGACCTGTACCGCCCGGCCGATCTCCAACTGTGGTGGCTCGCGACCGACTTGGGGCGTGCCCTCTTCCAACTGCTGGGGCGGGGCGTGGTCCCGTTCGCCTTCGGGGCGCTGTTCTTCCGATTGGCGCTGCCCACCGACGTGTTGACGTGGGCGGGTTTCCTGCTCACCGTACTGCTCGCGATACTGGTCGGTTTCGCGATCCGCTACCTCGTCGCGCTGGCCGCGTTCTGGATGCTCGACGGCACCGGTGCCCTCCAGGTCGCCCGGTTCACGGGGATGTTCTGGTCCGGCATGCTCCTGCCGCTCAACGTCTTCCCGGGCCCCCTCGGCGAGGTGGCGCGGGTGCTGCCCTGGGCGGCCCTGCTCCAGGCGCCGGCGGACGTGCTGGTGGGGCATGTCCCGGTCGCCGGGACGGTCGCCTTCCAGGCGGCGTGGGCCGCCGTGCTGCTGGCGCTGGGCCGCGCGGTCCAGTCCGCGGCGACGCGCCGGGTGGTGGTCCAGGGTGGCTGACACCTTCGGCACGGGGCTGCCCGCCGGTGAACTCCCGGCCGGGCGCGACCCGTTCGACGGCACCGCGGGCTTCCGCCACGAGCCGCCGGACGACGCCGGGCGCGGCCGGGCCGGCGAGGCGCTGCGCGCGTACCTGCTGATCGCGGGCATGTGGGTCCGCTCCACGATGGCGTACCCCGCGTCCTTCGCGCTGACCGTGCTCGTCAACTTCGCCTCCACGACACTGGACTTCGTCGCGATCCTGCTGATGTTCTCCCGCGTCGGCGTGCTCGGCGGGTACACGCTCGCGGAGATCGCCCTGCTGTACGGGCTGTCCGGCGTCGCCTTCGGCTTCGCCGACCTGCTCGTCGGGTCCGCCGAGCGGCTGGGGCGGCGGGTGCGGGACGGCACCCTGGACACCCTGCTGGTGCGTCCGGTGCCGGTGCTCGCGCAGATCGCCGCCGACCGGTTCGCGCTGCGGCGCCTGGGCCGTGTCGTGCAGAGCGGCCTGGTGCTCGGCTGGTCGCTGGCCGCGCTGGACGTGCACTGGACGCCGCTGAAGGTCCTGCTGCTGCCGGTGGCGGTGGTGAGCGGCGCCGGGATCTTCTGCGCCGTGTTCCTGGCGGGCGCGGCCTTCCAGTTCGTCGCCCAGGACGCGGCGGAGGTGCAGAACGCGTTCACGTACGGCGGCACGACGCTGCTCCAGTACCCGCCGACGGTGTTCGCGGCGGAGGTGGTGCGGGGCGTCACGTACGTACTGCCCCTCGCCTTCGTCAACTGGCTGCCCGCGCTGTACGTGCTCGGGCGCCCGTACCCGCTGCCCGTGCCGGTCTGGGCGGCGTTCTGCTCGCCGGCGGTCGCGGTGGTCTGCTGCGCGGCGGCCGGCCTGGCCTGGCGGGTGGGCCTGCGGTCGTACCGAAGTACCGGAAGCTGACCAGGAGTTGGAGGCAGGGATGACCGCGACGGGCGAGACCGGGGCGTCGGAGGGGGAGACCGCGCCGCGGGAGGCGGGCGCCGCCGCCCGGCGGCCCGGGGGCGGAGGGTTCATCGAACTCGACGGTGTCGAGAAGGTCTTCGACGTGCGCAGGCGGACCGGGTTCATGCGCCGTGAGCGGCGCGAGGTGCGGGCGGTCGACGTGCTGTCGTTCTCCGTGGCGCGCGGCGAGATGGTCGGCTACATCGGGCCCAACGGCGCCGGGAAGTCCACCACGATCAAGATGCTGACGGGCATCCTCACCCCGAGCGCCGGCCGGCTGCGCGTCGCGGGCATCGACCCCGCTCGGGAACGCACCCGGCTCGCACGGCGGATCGGTGTCGTCTTCGGGCAGCGCACCACCCTGTGGTGGGACCTGCCGCTGATCGACTCCTACCGGCTGATGCGCCGCATGTACCGCATCGAGGAGACCCGTTACGCGCACAACCTCGACCGTCTCGTCGAACTCCTCGACCTGGGCGCCCTGTTGGACGTTCCCGTGCGCCAGCTCTCGCTCGGCCAGCGGATGCGCGGCGACATCGCCGCGGCGCTGCTGCACGATCCCGAGGTGCTCTACCTCGACGAGCCGACCATCGGTCTCGACGTCGTGTCCAAGGCGAAGGTGCGGGAGTTCCTGCGGGACGTCAACGCCGAGCGCGGCACCACCGTCCTGCTGACCACCCACGACCTCCAGGACATCGAGCAGTTGTGCTCGCGGGTGATGGTCATCGACCACGGCCGCCTGGTCTACGACGGCACGCTCACCGGCCTGCACGAGGCGGGTGGCAGCGAGCGCGTCCTCGTCGTCGACCTGGAGCGCGAACTGCCGCCCATCGACGTGCCGTTCGCCCGCGTCGACCGGGTGGACGGGCCCCGCCAGTGGCTGGCGTTCCCGGCCGGCATGTCGGCCGCCGGGCTCGTCGCGCGGATCGCGGCGGACTTCCCGCTGGCCGACCTGTCGGTGCGGGAACCGGACATCGAGGCCGTCATCGCCCGCATGTACGCGGGCCGGGCGCAGGACGCGGAGGCCCCGCCGTCCCTCTCGTAGCCGCCCGTGCGCGGAACTCGTAGGCTGGCCTTCATGACCGACGCCGTGATGTCCGGGGGAAGCGACGATCAGCGGGGGGCACCGCCGGCCCCGACGACCGCCGAGGGGCTGCGCGCCTCCGACGCGGACCGTGACCGGGTCGCCGAGGTGCTGCGCGACGCGGTCGCCGAAGGCCGCCTGGACATGGCCGAGTTCGAGGAGCGGCTGGAGGCCGTGTACCGGGCGCGGACCTACGGCGAACTGGTGCCCATCACCCGGGACCTGCCCTCGCCGGGCGTGCAGCCGCCCGTCATCTCGCTCACCAAGGAGCCGCTGCCGGACGGCGGCTGGGCCGGCCGGATCGTCGGGTCGGACGGCTCGGCGCCCTCGTCGTGGGCCGTCGCCGTCATGTCCGGCTTCCAGCGCAAGGGCCGCTGGACGGCGCCGAAGCGGTTCAACTGCTTCGCGTTCTGGGGCGGCGGCGAGATCGACCTGCGCGAGGCGAACTTCGCCGACCGCGAGGTCGAGATCAACTGCGTGGCCATCATGGGCGGGATGAACGTCGTGGTGCCGCCCGGCGTCGAGGTCGTCGTGCGCGGCGTCGGCATCATGGGCGGCTTCGACCACGGCGAGGAGGGCACCCCGGGCGAGCCGGGCGCGCCCAGGGTGGTCGTGACCGGCTTCGCCTTCTGGGGCGGGGTCGGCGTGGAGCGCAAACTGACCAGGCAGCAGCGGCAGTTGCAGAGGGAGCAGCGCCGCCAAGAGAAGCTGGAGCGCAAGGCGCGCGGTGAACTCCCGCCGCGCGGTGCGCTGGGCGACCTGCTCGACGCGCACCGGGAGATCTCCGAGACGGTGCAGGAGCACCGCGAGGCGATGCGCGAACGCCAGCAGCAGCGCCGTGAGTCGGAGCGCGAGCGCCGCGACGCCCGGCGCGCCGAACGGGACCGCAGGCGGGACCGGGGCTGACCGGGGCCGGGTCTTTTCGGTCCGGCCCGGTCGGCCCCGCCCGTCACAGCTTCGCGGATGCCCCGCCGTCGAGGGTGCTCAGGTCGATGACGTCGGCCATCTCGCGGTAGCCCCGGTCGTTGGGGTGGAGGTGGTCGCCCGAGTCGTAGTCGGCGCGCAGCTTGCGCGGGTCGTACGGGTCGCGCAACGCCTTGTCGAAGTCCACGACCGCGTCGAACACCTTGCCCGCCCGGATCCGGGCGTTGATCTGCTCGCGCACCCCGTCCCGCGCGGCGGTCCAGCCGCGGTGGCCGCCGAAGGGCATCAGGGTCGCCCCGACGACCTTGAGCCCGCGCGCGTGCGCCTCGCCCACGAGCGTGCGCAGCCCGGCGACGACCTTGTCCGGGTCGGCGAGCTTCTCGTTGCGCCCGATGTCGTTGATGCCGAGGTCGATCACGACGACCTTGGCGTTGGGCCGCCGCAGCACGTCCCGGCCGAAGCGGTCCAGGCCGCTCTGGTTGTCGGCGGGGCGGCCGAGCCCGCTGAGCAGCACCTGGTTGCCGCTGATGCCCTCGTTCACGACGCTGTAGCGCGGCACGTCCTGCCCGGCCGCGGCGGCTTCGCGCAGCCGCGCGGTGAGGTAGTCGGGCCAGCGGTGGTTGGCGTCCGCGGTCGAGGTGACCCCGTCGGTGAGGGAGTCGCCGAAGGCGACGACGGTGCCCTTCGCCTCGTTGCTGAGCACGTCGACAGCGGTGAGGTAGCGCCAGTACGAGACCTGCTGCGTGTACGGCGTGCCGGTCATGTCCTCGGCGCTGTCGCCCTCGGCCGCGTAGGAGGTCTGGCGCGCGTGCTCGTGGTAGGTCACCGAACCCGAGGACGTGGGGGAGTAGGTGGTGACCAGCAGGTCCGTGTCGCGCGGCACGTTGAGCCGGACGGCGTCGCTCACCGTCTGGCCGCCCGCCGGCACGGTGACGGACGTGCTGCCGCCGAAGGTGAGGCGCCGCAGGGTGCCGGTGGCCGCCGCGGCGGTGTCGTCGCCCGCGGCGACCGCGACGCTGGCGTCGGTGACGGTCAGGGGCTCCTGGCCGTAGAGGTTGGACAGCGTGACGCGGGCACTGGTCCCGGCGACGCTCGTGTGGACGACGTTGCGGACGGAGACGCCGGCCGCCCCGTCCGTCTCGGTGCCGGGCTCGGCGCCCGACGGGGCCGCCGCCCAGGTGCCGACCCAGGTGCCGGTGGACGCGGGGGCGGCGTTGTTGCGCGGCGTGCGGCCGACGCCGCCCTGCGGGGTGGCGTGGCGGGTGCTCGTGCCGTCGTCGGCGGCCACACCGGCGTAGATGCCGGCGGACAGTACCGCTATCAGGGCGGCGAACGCGGCGAGCAGGGCATAACCGTGACGCTTGGTCATGCGGTGCGCATCTCCTAGACGAGGGGAGCCCCGAGGCTCCGGTGTGATCACCTCATGATGCGTCATTAGTACGCGGCACAAGGGCGGGGGGAGTGGAACAGGACCACAGGACCCCCCATTGGGCCGCGGAGTTCACCGGAGTGCTCCCCTCTGCGGGGACAGACGCGGGGAACAAGGGTTCCGTTCCGTACGTCGATCGGGAAGGGACAATGTGTACGGGATTGTGATCAGGTGAAGCGGATGGAACGTAAAGAAACGGAAGAAAGTGATGATGCGGGCGGAATACGCGAGACGCACGGGGACGGCCCGCACGGGGCCGCACCCCGCCGGTCCGGTACGCGCGAGGCCGGTGCGCGCGGGCGCGACGGCTCACCGGACGCGGAGGCCGGCATAGCCGGGCCCGCCGGGCGCAGCCCCGGCCCCGCCCCGGCCGGCGCCACGGCGGCCGTGCCGACCCCCGCCATGAACACCTTCAGCCCCGCCGACGAGGAACGGCAGCGCGGCGTACGGCGGATGAAGCTGACCGCGACCGGCCTCCTCCTCTTCGTCGCCGTCGTGTACGCGCTGTGCACCTGGGCCGGGCACAGCGGTGCCGGCGCCTGGGCCGACTACGTCGCGGCGGCGGCGGAGGCCGGCATGGTCGGCGCGATGGCGGACTGGTTCGCGGTCACCGCGCTGTTCCGCCACCCGCTCGGCCTGCCCATCCCGCACACCGCGATCATCCCCACCAAGAAGGACCAACTGGGCGTGTCGCTCGGGGAGTTCGTCGGCGAGAACTTCCTCTCCGGCGACGTGGTGCGCGGCCGGCTGCGCGCGGTCGGCATCAGCGCCCGGCTCGGCTCCTGGCTCGCCGAGCCCGAGCACGCCGACCGGGTCACCGCCGAACTGGCGACCGCGCTGCGCGGCGCCCTCACCGTGCTGCGGGACGCGGACGTCCAGGCCGTCGTCGGCGAGGCGGTCACCCGCCGGGCCGACGCGACCGAGATCGGCCCCGGCCTGGGCAAGCTGCTGGAACGGATCGTCGCGGACGGCGGTCACCGCCGGGTCGTCGACCTCGTCGTCGCCCGCGCGCACGACTGGCTGGAGCTGCACAGCGACTCCGTGATGGACGCCGTGCAGGGCGGGGCGCCCGGCTGGACCCCGAAGTTCGTCGACAAGCGGGTGGGCGAGCGCGTCTACAAGGAGCTGCTGCGCTTCGTCACCGAGATGCGCGACATGCCCGGCCACCCGGCGCGCGGCGCCCTCGACAACTTCCTCGCGGAGTTCGCCGCCGACCTCCAGTCGGACACGGACACCCGCGCGCGCCT
This sequence comes from Streptomyces sp. NPDC008150, assembly GCF_042956945.1. Classification (NCBI taxonomy): domain Bacteria; kingdom Bacillati; phylum Actinomycetota; class Actinomycetes; order Kitasatosporales; family Streptomycetaceae; genus Streptomyces; species Streptomyces sp. NPDC008150. Next base: position 158,267 of record NZ_JBIBHJ010000001.1, read on the forward strand.
CGAACGGCTCAAGCGCGACGTGATAGCGCGCAGCGAGGTGCAGGACCTGATCGCCTCCGCCTGGACGGCCGTACGGGGCATGATCGTCTCGGCGGCGGAGGACGAGCGGAGCGAACTGCGGATGCGGGTGCGGGCGTCGTTGCTGTCGCTCGGCACCCGGATGGCCCAGGACCCCAAACTCCAGCGCAAGGTGGACGGCTGGGTCGAGGGCGCCGCGGTCTACGTCGTCTCGACGTACCGCGACGAGATCACGTCCCTCATCACGGACACGGTGGCGGGCTGGGACGCCGAGCACACCACCCGCAAGATCGAGGCGCACATCGGCCGCGACCTCCAGTTCATCCGCATCAACGGCACGGTCGTCGGCTCGCTGGTCGGGCTGCTGATCTTCACCGTCTCGCGCATCCTGGGGGCGTAGGGACCGCGCGGACGGTCCCGTCGCATCCGCCGGGACCGCTGCCGCGGTCGCCGCGCGGCGGGCGGGCGAGGCCGTCGTGCCCGCCGTCGCGGGGCGGGCGTGACGGTGGCCGGCCGGGGCACAAGGTGGTCGTCGCTCGACGGAGAGGGAACCATGTCAGCAGCAGCCGCACCGGCCCCCGTGCCCGACTCCACGGCCACCATCACCACCGCGGTCCCGGCCCGTCTGGACCGGCTGCCGTGGTCGAAGTGGCACTGGATGATCGTGATCGGCCTCGGCACCGTCTGGATCCTGGACGGCCTGGAGGTCACCACCGTCGGCAACATCGCCGGCCGCCTCTCCGAGGACGGCAGCGGGTTGTCGATCACGTCGTCCCAGGTCACCGGTCTGGCCGCCGCCCTGTACGTGGCGGGCGCCTGCGTCGGCGCGCTGGTCTTCGGCTGGCTGACCGACCGTTACGGCCGCAAGAAGCTGTTCATGGTGACCCTCGCGGTCTACCTCGCCTCGACCGCGCTGACCGCCCTGTCGTTCTCGCCGTGGTGGTTCTTCCTCTTCCGCTTCCTGACCGGCTTCGGCATCGGCGGCGAGTACGCGGCCATCAACTCCGCGATCGACGAGCTGATCCCGTCCAAGTACCGCGGCCGGGTCGACCTGATCATCAACGGCAGCTACTGGCTCGGCGCGATCGGCGGCGCCCTGCTGTCGATCGTCATGCTGAACACCGACTACTTCCCCAAGGACCTGGGCTGGCGGCTCACGTTCGCGCTCGGCGTCGTCCTGGGCCTCGTCATCATGCTCGTGCGGCGGCACGTGCCGGAGAGCCCCCGCTGGCAGTTCATCCACGGACACGGCGACGAGGCGGACGAACTCGTCGACTCGGTGGAGAAGGAGGTCGAGGAGGAGAAGGGCCACCGGCTGCCGCCGCCCGGCAGCGAGATCACGATCCACCAGCGCAAGAGCATCGGCTTCGGCCTGATCGCGAAGACGGTCTTCCGCCGCTACCCGCGCCGCGCGACCCTCGGCCTCTCCCTCTTCATCGGCCAGGCGTTCCTCTACAACGCGATCACCTTCGGCTTCGGCTCGATCCTGACGACGTTCTTCGACGTGCCCACCGGCTCCACGGGCTACTACTTCGCGGTCATCGCGGCGGGCAACTTCATGGGCCCGCTGCTCCTGGGCAAGCTGTTCGACACGGTCGGCCGCCGCATCATGATCACGTCCACGTACCTCCTCTCCGGCATCCTGCTGTTCGGCACGGCCTGGCTCTTCGACCGGGGCTCGCTGGACGCGAACACGATGACGGCGTGCTGGTGCGTGGTCCTGTTCTTCGCGTCGGCGGGCGCGTCCAGCGCGTACCTGACGGTCTCCGAGATCTTCCCGATGGAGACCCGCGCGATGGCCATCGCCTTCTTCTACGCGATCGGCACGGCGGCCGGCGGCATCAGCGGCCCGCTGATCTTCGCGGACCTCACCGAGTCGGGCGTGGTCGGCGACACGGTCCTCGCGTTCCAGATCGGCGCCGGCCTGATGTGCGCGGCGGGCCTGGTGGCGGCGTTCCTGGCGGTGAAGGCGGAGGGCCGCTCGCTGGAGGACATCGCGACCCCGCTGTCGGCGGCGGAGCCGGACGCGTCGACGCCGTCCTCCTCGGCGGGCAACGCCTGAGCGAAGGGCGGCAGTTGGTGCCCCGGGGCACCTTGCCCCGACGCGGGCGGGCCGCATCTGAGTACCCGTACTCTGTTGCCGCCCGCCCGCGGGGGCGAATCTCGTACGCATGACCGAGAAGCTGTTCAGCCCCCTGCGCGACCGCCCCTGGCCGGAACGCTGGCTGGTCAGGGCGCTCGGTGCGGGCCTGGCGGCGACGGCGTACCGCGCCCTCGTCCCGTCGGTCCCGGTGAGCCGCCCCGGCGCGATCGCGCTGGCGGCCGTCCTGCTCTCCCTCGCCGTGTACCTGGGTCGCCGGGACGGCCTGGCGTGGCCGCTGCTCCTGGTGGCGGTGCCCCCGGCGGTCCTCCTGCACGGCGACCTGCGCACGGAACGGTACGCGTACGCGGAACGCGCGGACCTGGCCCAGTGGCCGCTGCCGTGGGCGTCGGCGACGCTGGTGATCGGCGCGGGAGTCCTGGCGGCGGCGGTGGTGGGCCGCCGCTTCCGCCCCTCGGAGGACGCGGACCCGCTGGTGTACCGCCGGTGCGCGGCACGGACGCCGGGCACGCCGGCGGCGGACTGAGCGGCGCGTCCACGTCGCAACAGCCGTGTGCGAAAAGCCCGTTGAGCGGTCCGGACGGTCGGGCAGACTCGGAGGATGGCTGCCTTCCTCAACCAACTCCCCGCGCTGATCGGCGTCGTGGTCGGCGTGCTCGGCACGCTGCTCACCGCACGCCTCAACGACCGGGCCCAGTGGGCGCGCGCACAGTCGGTGCGCTGGGACGAGCGGCGGCTGGAGGCGTACTCCGAGTTCGGCCGCGCGCTCAAGGAGGTCGCCATGCTCGCGCACCGGCTCACCGCGACGACGCGGCCCCACTCCCGGTCGCTGCCCATCGACCGGCAACGGGGCCTCGAACTGCTGGCGGACGCCGACGTGCAGCGGTCCAAGTCCTGGGAGGGGGTGCTTCTCCTGGGCGACAGGGACACCGTGCGCGCGGCCCGCGAGTGGCGCTGGGCGGTGACCCAACTGGACCGCTTCGCAAGGGGCGTGGCCGCCCCGGACTTCGACTGGGCCGGGGCCGTCCACCACGTCGACGAGTGCCGGGACCGCTTCTACGTGGCGGCCCGGGAGAGCCTGGCCATGGGCGGCGACGACGTCGCGCAGGCGCGGTGGCTCGTGGACCGGGCGAACGCCCCCGGACGGGCGGCGAACACGTGAGGGGCGGCGAACCCGTGAGGGGCGGCGAACCTGTGACGGCACCGGTGCCGCTCAGGCCCCGGTGGTGGACCCCGGGCGGACGATCATCAGGACGGTGACGGCGGCCCACAGCAGGTTGAACACGCCGGTGTACATGGCGAGCCGGACGGTGGCCTCCCGCGAGGGCGCCACAACAGCGTTCGTGGTCACGGCACTTGAGGAGGCACGGGCCGTCACCGTCTCCAACTGCTCGGCCAGCCTGCCCTGTCGGGGCAGGACCAGCGCGCCGAGGACGACCGCGGCGAGCGCCGTGAGCGCGATCGAGACGATCAGCCAGGCGCTGCCCAGCACGCCCATCTGCCCGGCCGTGGCGAGCCCGAACACGGGCACGGCGACGCCGGCGAAGGCGTACACCTGGCAGATCCGGTACAGCAGCCGCACCGTCGACGCGGCTCCGGCGTCGTCGGGGGCGGCGAGGGCGCGACGCGCGGCGGGCGGGAACATGCTGGCGGCCACGGTGACGGGACCGACGGCGACAATCGCGGCGATCACGTGCAGGGCGAGGAGCAACTTGGTCACGCGGCGACGCTAGGCGGCCGGCCGACCGCGCGGAAGTGGCGAGAGTGCCACGCTTCAACGGATTCCGGCCAGAGGATACGAGTGGCCCGCGCGGACTCCCGTGACCGCACCGACCGGGCCTTCCTGACGCTGGGCGTGCTGCACCTTGCCGATGCCCGGGTTGGCGAGAACCCGGCGGAGCCCTACGCTCCTGCCATGCACACCGTGGCCGTCCTGGCCCTGGACCAGGTGATCCCGTTCGACCTCTCCGTCCCGATCGACACGTTCGGCCGGGCCCGGCTGCCCGACGGCAGGCCCGCGTACCGGGTGCGGGTGTGCGCGGAGGCGGACGAGGTGGACACGGGCGCGTTCACGATGCGGGCGCCGTACGGTCTCGACGCGCTCGCCGAGGCGGACACCGTGATCCTGCCGGGCCTCGCCGATCCGACGATCGAACTCCCGCCGCACATCGCGGAGTTGCTGCGCACGGCGGCGGCGAACGGCACACGCGTCGCGTCCGTCTGCGTGGGCGCCTTCCTGCTCGCCGGCACGGGCCTGCTGGACGGGCTGCGGGCCACCACCCACTGGCTGGCGGCGGACCGACTGGCCGCCGCCCACCCGGCGGTGGAGGTCGATCCGAACGTCCTGTACGTCGACAACGGCCAGTTCCTGACGTCGGCGGGAGCGGCGGCGGCGCTGGACATGTGCCTGCACATGATCCGCACCGACCACGGCTCGGCGGTGGCGGCCGACGCGGCACGGCTCTCCGTGATGCCGCTCGAACGGGAGGGCGGCCAGGCCCAGTTCATCGTGCACGCGCAGCCGCCGGCGCCGGCGGGTGCGGCACTGGAGCCGCTGCTGCGCTGGCTGGAGGAGAACGCGGAGCGCGAACTCACCCTGGAGGACATCGCCACCCACGCCGGCCTGAGCACCCGCACCCTCAACCGCCGCTTCCGTGAGCAGACGGGCACGACGCCGTTGCAGTGGCTGCACAGGGCGCGAGTGCGGCACGCACAGTACCTGCTGGAGACGACGCCGTACCCGGTGGAACGCATCGCGGCCCAGACGGGCTTCGGCTCCCCGACGGCGTTCCGCGACCGCTTCCGCCGGGTGGTGGGCACGAGCCCGCAGGCGTACCGGCGGGCGTTCCGCGCGTCGGCGTCGGCGTCGGCGTCGGCCCCGGCGCCCGCCGGACACGGCTGAGTGCGCGGAGGCCCGAATTTCCTTGCCGCGCCGCACGGTTGAGACATGCGGTGGCGGGCGCCGGGACGTCGTCCGGGCGGCGCCGCCTCCCGTGAAGGCTCTCGCGAGGGCCCTCAGGCCGCGCGACGGTCGGCGACGGCCCACGACGCCAGCGCCACGGCACCGGCGACACCGAAGACGGACGGCCAGGCGCCGACCTTCTTCGCCAGGGGGTGCGACCCGGCGAACGCGCCCAGGTACGCGACGGTGAGGGCACCGGCCGCCTTACCGCCCGCGCGCTGCTTCCACTGGAGCGCGGCGGCGGTCCCGGCGACGGCGAGGACGGCCCCGCCGAGCTGCCGCTTCTTGGTGAACCGGGCAACGCCGTACCCGCCGACCAGCCCACTCGCGGCGATCACCGAACTGGGAACCTTCGCCATCTCTGCCTCCTGCGGCTACCTGCGGACCCGGTCAATACCGGGCACATCCGTCAGCGAGGCTAACGCGGGGGTGGGGAACGCCCGGAGACTTGAGTCCAGTCGACTCAAGTCTCCGGGCGTCATGCCGTCCCCCGGGCCCGCGCGGCGCCGGGCCCGCGCGGCGCCGGGCCCGCGCGGCGCCGGGCCCGGCCGGTGGTGGGCCGTCGGCCGGCGGCGGGGCCGTACGGACCCGCGGGTCCCGTCGCTCAGGCGGCCTCCTCGGTCGAGCGGGAGTCGGTGAGCGTGAGCGCGCCGCCCGCCGCGACCAGTCCGACGATCACGGCGAGCACGCCGTAGGTGATCCGCTCGCCGTGGAAGAACGACGAGACGAGGGCGCCGCTCCACGTGCCCGCGGGCAGCTGCGTGGTGACCAGCGCGGCGATCAGGGTGCCGACGAAGGCGGTGCCGATGCTGGTGCCGACCTCCTGGGCGGTGTCGTTGAGCGCGGTGCCCATCGAGGTGCGGTTCTCCGGCATGGCGTCGACGAGGGCGATGGAGCAGATCGTCATGAGGGTGCGCAGTCCGACCGTCATCACGACCATGCAGGCCGCGATGGCGACGTACCCGTGGTAGACGCCCCAGGAGAGGCCGCCCAGCGCCCCGGCCAGGCAGGCGGCACCCACCAGGCAGGCCACGCGGTGGCCGAACTTCTTCGCGAGCCCCTCGGACAGCGGCGTCGCGAGGATCATCGTCACGATGAGCGGCAGGTTCGCGAGGCCCGCCCGCATGGGGCTCCACCCGTAGGCGTACTGGAAGTGCAGGATCAGCCCGAACATCACGGCGGCCATCGCGATGGCGGTGCCGATCTGCGCGATGGCGGCGCCGCGGACGGTGCCGCCGGAGAAGAGCTTGAGGTCCAGCATCGGCGACGGGCTGCGCCGCTCGTGCCACACGAACGCCACGCCCGCGACGACGGCGCCGGCCACCGAGGAGAGCGTGGCCCCGGAGAGCCAGCCGTGCTCGACGCCGCTGGTCAGCGAGTAGCAGGCGAGGCCGATGGTGAGCACGCTCAGCACGGCGCCCGGCAGGTCGAGCCGGTCCTTGGTCAGGTCCTCCGGGTGGTCGGCGGGAACGCCGAGCCGCACGCCGATGGCGGCGATCAGGGCGATCGGGGCGTTGACGACAAGGAGCCACTGCCACGACGCGTGGGCCAGGGCGGTGCCGCCGAGCAGCGGGCCGAGGACGAAGCCGGACATGCCCACGACGATCATCAGGGTCATCGCGCGCATGCGCAGCGCCTGGTCGTCGAAGAGCCGGAAGACCAGCGAGTTGGTGATGGGAGCCATGGCCGCCGCGGCGATGCCGAGGCCCGCGCGCAGGGTGATCAGCTCTCCGGCGGTGCTGACGGCGACGACGGCGAGGCTCAGCAGCCCGAACACCGCCAGCCCGACCAGCAGCACGCGCCGGCGCCCGAGCCGGTCGGCCATCGACCCGGCGGTCAGCAGCAGACCGCCGAACGTCAGCGAGTACGCGCCGGTGACCCACTGCAACGCGGTGGTGCTGCTGTCGAGGTCGCGGCCGATGGTGGGCAGCGCGATCGAGAGCAGCGTGTTGTCGACCATCTCGACGAAGAAGGCCAGGCAGAGCGCGGCCAGGGGTATCCAGGCGGCGCGCAGGGAGGGATAGGTACGGGACGGCGGAGGTGGTGCGGTGGTGGTGGCGGTGGTGGTCATGGCGGGCCTCCTCGGAACAGCGCCGTCACCATCTGCTGTCGGAACCAGATCTATCGAACGGCGTTCTAGTATGGAACGAGGTTCGACCATAGAACGAGGTTCGATAAATGTGCAAGCCTGTGATTGGATGGATGGCATGACAGGCCCGCGAACACGACCCGCCGACCGCCCCTCCCGGGGACGGCAGCGTGCCTCGCACTCCATCGAGACCGTGCTCGGCGCGGCCGTGGCCCTCCTGGACGAGGCGGGAGAGTCGGCACTGACCCTGCGCGCCCTCGCGGCCCGGCTCGGCACCGGCGTGGGCAGCATCTACTGGTACGTCTCCGGCAAGGACGAACTCCTCGACCGCGCCATCGACCACGTACTCGGCGGGGTCATGGCCGAGGTCGACAAGCAGGCCCGCACCGACGACCCGATCGACGACATGCGCGTCGTGGCGGTCACGCTGTTCGAAGCGGTGGTGGACCGGCCGTGGCTGGGCGCGTACTTCATGCGCAACACCGACATCCAGGGCAACACGCTGCGCCTGTGGGAGGAGCTGGGCCAGCAGACCCTCCGCCTCGACCTCACGCCGAAGCAGCGCTTCTTCGCGGTGTCCGCGATCGTCGGCGTGGTGATCGGCAACGCCGCGGACATGGGCCAGGAGCCGCCCGAGGAGGTACTGGACGGCGCGGTGACCCGCGACGAGTACCTGAGCCGCTACGTCGACACGTGGCGCGCCCTCGACCCGGAGAAGTTCCCGTTCGTGCACGACATCGTCGACGTCTTCGACCGCCACGACGACAAGGAACAGTTCCTGGCAACCCTGGACCTGACCCTGGCGGGCCTGCGGTTGCAGGCGGGGCTGGGCTGAGGGATGGGGTAGGGGTTCAGGAGGCTTGCGCTCCTGAACTGTCACTGGACCTCTAGGCCTACCCTTTCCTCATGTCGACCGACGTTGTGAGCGTTCGTACTCTCGATGGGCTGCGGCTAAGCGGGACTTTGGTGCGCCCAGCGAAGGAGGACGGCCGGCCGAAATGGGTGGCCGTGCTTGTGCATGGTGGGGGAGTGACCCGTGAGGAAGGCGGCTTCTTCGGTCGGCTCGCAGGAGGACTGGCTCAGGCGGGCATCCCGTCGCTCAGGTTCGATCTGCGTGGGCACGGGGACAGCCAGGGGCGACAAGAAGAGTTGACCCTGGCCAGCATCCTCAACGACATTCACGTGGTGACCGAGTACGCGAAGCAGGCGACTGAGGCGGCTCAACTCGTCCTTGTTGGAGCCAGTTTCGGCGGTGGGATCTGTGGCTACTATGCGGCGAAGCGTTCTGAGGACGTGGACCGTTTGGTGCTGTTCAACCCTCAACTCGACTACAAGCGAAGGACGATTGACAGTCGGCCTTACTGGGCGGACGGCTCCATCAGCGACGACATGGCACGCGAGCTCAATGAGCGAGGAGCGATTCAGTTCACTCCCACGCTGCGCCACGGGCGGCCACTACTCAACGAGGTCTTCTGGCTGAAGCCCCACGAGGCTCTGGGAGAGATCGGTGCCCCCACCCTGCTTGTCCACGGCACCGCGGACACTCTGGTCCCCTTCGCCTCTTCGCGAGACGCCGTTGAAAGGTTCAACGTGCCCTGCACCCTGGTGCCTGTAGAAGGTGCACAGCATGGGTTCGCGGTACACGACGATCCGCAGTACTTGAACGTGCGCAGCGTCGAGTACCAGACCTTCGTTATCGGTGCAGTGCGCGAGTGGCTGGGCAGTTCCATCAAAGAACTGCCGCACCCTCGAATGACCAGGCCTCCAGAGTACACGCCACGTACTAGACAGCCTTAGGTCACCATTCGCTGTAGCACCCACGAGTGGAGGTCATCAACAAGACGCTTATAGGTGGCGACATTTAGTTGCCCGCCACGATAATTCTCCCCATGGGCGGTTTTATTTCGCACCGCCAGTAGATTGCCTAGCGAATTCCTGCGTTCATCTGTATTCAGAAATGATGAAATCTCATCTTTCCAGATATCGCCAAATCTCCCTACGAGTTTTTCCAGGGCCTCGGGAGTTAGGTTTGGCGCCTTATTGAATGAAGATAGGGCGAAATTTCTTGCAGCGCCGATAGTAGTGCTTGCGATGTAGCCGCTGACGGCCTGAAATATTAGCTGTTCCATGTACCCCGAAAGGCGAATGCACATATATTTGTGCATGTCTTCTTGTAGTGGAATATCGACGGACCGCAGGCCATCTCTGTATCTCTTGTATGAGGAATCCAGGTCGGTCTTCAATTTCAATATCTCAACTCGGGCATTATTCTTGTTCGTCGGCAAGTGACTCTCCCCGGAATGCCCTTGCTGCAAGCTTGATGCGGGCGCTCACCTGCTCCGCATGTGAAGTACTTTCCGAGATGGCATACCTATATCGATCATTCGCCAAAAGAGCGGCAAGTGCAGCCGAAACATCTTGAGCCGAAAGGTCATCGCGCTGGTCGAGCGTAGACATCAGACCCACCAGGACCGCATCCGTGTGTGCGGCATTCACTTGGGTACCGCGAATTTTGAGCGCCTTTGCCCCTGCGGCCTCATTAAGTAGCGCGGTAGCCTTGGTGAAGTGAGAGCGGATCTGCTCAGCATTTGCGGGAAGCTGATCCTGGTTCACTTCCAGGTAGTCATTCAAGAAGCGTGCCATCGGTGGCCGGAAGACTTGAATTCCGCGTGCGGTCGGCATCAGTGAAATTGCCCGTAGGATCAGTTCATGGTCCTTCAGGTCTCGATTTTGAGGGCCGAACAAATTCCTCCAGTTTGAATCCTGATTCAGATCCCTTACAAAGTTAACGGTCTCGCCGGCGTATAGGGCGACGCGGATCTGCTGGGGCTTGAGGTTTGTTCCGCCGCTGTTGATTCGCTCAAATAGTGAATAAACTCCTCGCTTACCTTCTGCGCCTTTAGGGACGACAATAGTTGCCTGGATGAAGGTATTGTCGAAAATCCGCTGCTGCGTGGGTTCGAGGTTGGCGTAGGTGTGCCCCTTGAATTCGTCACCCACATAGCGCAACGCGAACTTGCTCAGCCCTCTAAGGGAGCGGTAAGTTCCTCGTTTGAAAGCTTGAAGGGTTGTAAGGCGCTGCTGGCCATCTAGGACGAGATAACGGCGATCGGTCAACTCCACGAGGAATATCCCAGGCACTGGGTAGCCGAGCAAAATGGACTCAATGAAGCGGTCCATTTGCTTCTTCTTCCACACGAGACCTCTCTGGAAGCCCTCGAATCCTGCAATATCATCCTCGGCGACAGGCTCGAAAGTTGGAATTATGAAAGTATCATTATTGAGTCGTTTTACCAGCCCATCGACATCAAAATCTGCTCCGAAATACCGAAGTGCATCGTCCGCACGGACTGGCGCGGTGTCAATCTCATCAGATTCCGGATCCAGGACATCGGAATTGCCGCTGTAGAGGCTTTCCTGTGGATCCTCATCAGCGTCGGACGTCGCTTCAGGGCTCTGGTCGTCGGTCATGCAGTAATCCTAGTAGCGAAGAGCCGTCCTGGGGTATCCGGTACACCATTCTTTCAGCGCTCATCTCGCTCGGCCGCACACTGCTGTCACGCGTGAAGGAGCGACGGTACGGGGAGCTGTCCCCAAGGTTCTAGCTGCGCACGATGAGGTGGTCGTGACGACTCCTGACGAAGTGTGGTTCGGAGAAGGCGGAGACCTGCGCTCTGGTACACAGGTGGCGGAGTGGGCCCCGAGGCTTTCGCTTGGTGATGTAGTTGGAACCAGACATGCCCTCCCATCAGGCCACGCAGCTTCTGCGTGGAGGTAGGAGGAGGGCGGTTGCGTGGCTGCTCTTTCTCTGACTGAGGAGGGGATTCCTCGACGGCTGCACCGCGCCCGAGGGGGCGCTGTTCATGTGCCGGGGCAGGGCTTGAGAACGAGGCAAGCCCACCTGGCACTGCGTAGCCCGAGAGCCGACGGGCTGTGTGGGCCAAGCTCTTCGATCCGTCGGTCTGTAACGCATCGATGAGGCGACGGCAACTGTCTTCCAGTGAGCCGCGGTGATCGCGGTCGCTACTCCTAAAAAGTGCCTAGCCAGGGGCTCGCGCTTGCCCGTACGAATGCGGTCCACTGGTCCGCACCCACGGCCACGATGGGCCCACCGGCCGCCTTTGAGTCCCGTATCAGCATGCCGGCCGACTGGACGGCGCACTCGACGCACTCCGTCGCGTTGCCGCCGCTGTGCGAGGACTTGAACCAGACGAGACCCTGTACCGCCAGGGGTTCAGCGGGCATTTACAGCTCCTTGAGCGCGCGGTGGATCATGGCGGAGGAAGCCTCCATGTCCAACGCTTGCGCCTGGAGGTACTCGAACGCAAGTCTGTATCGCTCCAGTTCCTCGTCCTTCTCCAGGAAGACGGAGCCGGTATGGAAGTCGATGTACACGACGTCCAGGGAGGGTTCGACCGCTCCGATGATGACGAAGCTGCCGAGCGCCGCCGCGTGGGCACCCCTGGAGAACGGCAGTATTTGGAGGGTGATGTGCGGAGATTCGTTCGCCCCCAGCAACTGTCCCAACTGCTCGCGCATGACGGCTGGTGAACCTACGCGTCTCAGGATCACGGCCTCGTCGAGGATGGCCCACAGCCGGGGTGGCTTCGGCCGGAGGAGGATCTCCTGCCTCTTCATCCGGATGTCCACGAAGCGCTCGATCTCGTCCTGGGTGAGCGGCACTTCGTTCGCCTTCTGCAAGGCCGTGGTGTAGGCGCGGGTCTGCAGCAGCCCGGGTACGTAGACGCTGGCGAAGTGGTTCTCGCGTACCGCCTCGTCCTCCAGAGTGAGCAGCAGGTTCATGCTCTCGGGGATGAAGTCAACGAAGGAGCTCCACCAGCCCTGCTGCCGAGCGTTCCTGGCGAGCGTGACAACAGCTTCGCGTTCGGCGTCACTAACGCCGTAGACGCGGCAGAGCGCTTCAACGACGAGCCACTTCACCGGCCCTTCCTGAGTCTCGTACCGGCTCACCGTCGCCTTGGAGACGCCGACGAGTCGTCCCGCTTCCTCCAGGGTCATCCCCTTCTGGATCCGCAACTTGCGCATGGTCACGCCTAGCTGGCGGCGCCGCGTGGTCGTTCTGAGAGCCATGGATTTTCCTCCCGTGTGGTGCCGGACCACAGCCTGGTGAGCGTCACACAGGCTAAATAGCAGGAGAGTTGGGCAGCTGATCGGTTCACTCGTTCGTGGTGGTTCATCGTGAGAAATTACATGGCGGGACTTCCCGTTGCCATACTCGTCACGAAGCGTCACCTGGTGCAGCCGTATGGACACGGCGGGCGCAGGCGCCGTGGCGCATGGGAGGAGTGAGGCCATGACCGATCACGAGTACGCCGGAACCGGGCTTCGTTCTGTGATGCCGTTCGAGGCCGCGCCGCAAGAAGTGCGGCTGCTGCGCAGAGCGGCATCCGCTCAGCTCTGCCAGTGGGGTGCCATGGCTGCTGTGGACGAGGCAGAACTACTCGTCACCGAGCTGGCCACCAACGTGATCAAACATGTTGGTGAAGGTGCGTCGGCAACGCTGATCCTGGAATTGCGTCGGGGCCGGCTGCGGGTTGAGGTGCACGACAAGAGCCGTAAGGCTCCGTCGCCTGTCTCTGCTAGCTGCGACGACGAGTGCGGGCGCGGGCTGCATCTTCTCGCGGCGCTCGCGGTGGACTGGGGAACCGTTTTCAGCGCTGCCGGCAAGTCTGTCTGGTGTGAGGTAGCCGTGCGCCCTGAGGCTGCGTGTCGGCGCATTGAGCGAGCGCGTGGAGCACTGGAAAGGTATGAGAAGGAGCATCCCGCCGTGGCTGTGCGTGGCCGCAGCGGGGCACTCCTTCTGGAGGAGTCGGCGGTTGAACTGATCGCGGATCTGCTGCACTGGTCCGCGGCGCGGGGACAGGATCCGGACGACATGCTTGACCGGGCCCAGGCGCACTTCGAGGCGGAGGGGTCCGCTGCCGCCTGACATCGCCCCGCGACCCGCTGCGGCTGGCCCTTATGAAGAACCCCTCCGCTTCGACAGTGCCGCGTGCAGAAGCCCAGCGGCATCCTGGGGCACCCCGCGGCGGTGGAGTTGGTCTGCCGTTTGCATGACGTCGAAGTCCGGCTTGTCCCGTCCGTAGATGTAGATCAACGTCTCTGCCAGCTCGTCTAGTTGATGCTCCCGGAGGATGTGCAGGAGAGCCGCCGTCTCCGCGGGGGTCAGGACCTCGGCGGAGTGGCGCAGCAATGTCAGCACGCCGTCCTGCCGGCCGCCGCGCTGCAGGGTCTTCGCCTGGTCAGCGATGTTCAGTGCGGCCCGTCTATCCGAATCGCTCTGCTGCCGGTCCCCCCTCCGAGGGGGGACCGGCAGCAGAGCTGCGATCGGTTGCGCATTCGGACGAACTTGTCGGCCGGCCTGATCGGTTGCCCTGGCAGCCCTCTCCGCTGGCACGGCTCGCGCCTCCCGGTTCTCCAGAGCGTGCGCCCTGCGTCTCCAGGCCGTGACCGCCTTCCGCAGACCTGCCACCTCTTCTCGGGCAGCGTCACGCTCGGCCGTGATGGCATCGATGTGTGCGCCCGTTTCGCGCGCTTGCAGGCGCAGTGCCTCCGCCTCTGCCCGCCACTTCCCGCAACTACTGCACCGTTCCGCGGAAGCCGCGGAGTGCAGCTCCTTGAGTTCCGCGGTGGTGATGCCTGTCTTCTCCGGGCCGCCCGCGTGTTCATGCAGCGTCTCGACGGTTCCCATGCCGGGGAGGTATTCGCCCGTCAGGTACCTGGAGACCGTCGACTCACCGAAGTGGAGCCACTCCGCCACCTCTTTTTGTGTGGGGGCGGCGCCCCTCGGCCCCAACTCCGGCGGCAGGCAGCGGCAAAGTCTCTGCAGTTCCGCGGCAAGTGCCTGCTGAGCTGGGGAGATGCTCGGGTGGAATTCCTTATCCGTCCACCCGTAAGGACCGTGGCCGCCTCTTGGCAGTGACATGACTGACCCGACTTTCCCGTCTATTCGGCATCAACTAGGCGAACCGCTCGCGGTGGAGCTTGCTGTTGTCGGAATCTGTCGTTTCGTGCCGCACCGCTGGCAGCAGTTTTGGTCAAGTGTGCCTGAAGTTACGCGAGTTGTGCCCGCTTGCTGATTGAAGCGCAAGTGTTCGTTTGAGGATTGGGTTTCCGGTTCCGGGTGCATGATGGCTCTAGCCGCTCGGGAAGCGGGGGGTGGCCAAGTCGCCTGTGCGCTGAGTGAGTTACGTATGCGGACAGAATGCGCCTTTGCCAAAAACGTGTGCATGTCATCAACAGGAGTGAGCAAATGGCAATGCCGTCCTGGCAGGACACCGGTATCGGAAGCATGGCGCGGACTGCGCTGTGGCTGGTGCAGAAGGTGGGGGAGGACCAGATTTTCACGAAGGCCGAACTGCGCGAGGCGTTCCCGGACGTCGCGCAGATCGACCGGCGTATGCGGGATCTGCGCGACCACGGGTGGAAGATCGCAACGAGCCGTGAAGACCCCACGCTCCGCCAGCAGGAGCAGAGGTTCGTGGCCCGGGGGGCCGACGTCTGGATTCCCGGTCAGTCGAAGGCGCCGAAGCACAAGGCGAGCCTCACGGCGAACCAGCGCTCGAAGGTGCTGGACGAAGACGGTTACGTCTGCCGCACGTGCGGTATCGCCGTCGGCGAGACCTACGAGGACGGGATCACGGGAGCGGTGCTCAACGTCGCACGCCGGAAGGTGATTCAGCCTGACGGGACCGCCGAATTCGAGAACGTCACCGAGTGCAAGCGGTGCGGCGCGGGCAGCTCGGGCCGGCAGGCCGACCTGGGGCAGGTGCTGGACCAGGTCGCTGCCCTGTCTCCCATGGAACAGCGGGTCCTCACCAACTGGATCGACCAGGACCGGCGTTCCCTGAGCCCGGTCGACAGGGTCTGGGGCCAGTACCGCACCCTGCCCGCACCGTCCCGCGCGGCCGTTGCCGACGCCCTCCGCAGCCCGAACGCCTAAGACAGAACTGAGTGGACATCATGCGTGAACTTCCGGCTCCGCCTGGGGCGGACGAGCTGACCGAACTGATCAAGAAGCGGGTCGCAGAGGCCCAGACCACGGGTACCCGGGAGACCGTGACCGTCGACTGGAACGAGCAGAAGGCTCACGTCGATGTAATCGACCTGCCGCTGAGCAAGCTCTACTTCAACCCCAGTACGCACCGGATCCGCGCGCAGCGCAGCCATGACCCCGAGCGCGACGTGGTGCTGGAGCAGGCCCCCTGGATCCGGGAGAGCCAGGAGTACCTCCGCCTGCTGCTGAAGGTGTCGCCCACGGATACGCATTTGCGTGACCCCGACTTCGATGCGCTCAAGGACAGCCTCAAGGAGTTCGGCCAGAACGACCCCGGCCTCGTTACCCACACGGGCGTGCTCGTCAACGGCAACACCCGTGCTGCGGCCCTGCACGAGCTTGGCGTGCAGACGATGCGGGTGGGGGTACTTCCGGAGTCCTTCACTTGGGCGGACATCAACGCCGTGGAGCTGTCCTTGCAGCTCCGCAAGGACCACCGACGCGACTATTCCTACATCAACCGCATTATCGCGATGGAGGAACAGGCATCTCTCGGCCGCACTCCTGAGCAGATCGCCCGGGATTTCCGGATCCAGGTCAAGACGTACCACCAGGAACGGTGGATCCTCTCCACCATCCGAGAGTTGATCAAGCGTAGTCAGGACGCCGACGGTGGTGGGCTGCGGTTGGTCGACTGGGAGGGCGCTCAGGAGCGGCTCAAGGAACTGCAGCGCCTGTACGTGAAGTTGGAGACGCTTGACCGGGACCAGGCGGAGGTGCTCAAGGAACTGCGACTGGCGGCCATCCTGCTGAACTTTTCCAAGACCGACGTCCGGCATATTGATGAGGACTTCCTCAAGGAGGGCCGGGAGCAGGAGCTGCTGGCGGCCGTGACCGGAGGCGGGGACGAGCCGGCGGCAAAGCCGACGGGTGTGGTGATCCCGGGGCTGGGCCTGGAGGTCACGGCTGCCTCCTCGGCGGTTTCTGAGATGAAGGCCCTTAACGACCGTCTGCTCCGGGCTTCGGCCGTTGTGCGCAGCAAGAGCGACAGCGGTCCTCTTGGCAACGAAGCCAAGGAGAGGGCCCAGAGCGTTCTGGATGAGGCGCGGACGGTCTTTGACGGGGCCATCGACGCGGCCGGCCGCAGTTCCCGTCTGCGCAAGCGCAAGCAGCTGGCGCCGGCCAGGCTCGCGGACGCGTGCGCCAGTATCGACCAGTGCGTGAGCGATCTCGTGCAGGCGCGTACCTCTCGCAGCTTGGATGAGGAGGCGTTCGACGACGCTGTGGGCAAGCTGCGTCTGAGCCTGCTCAAGCTCGCCAAGCAGGCTGGGCGTGGTCTTGATGAACCAGGCGAGGGCGTGGCATGGCTGATGGAAGCGGCGGCCACGGAGGTGCCGCGGTGACGACGGAAGTGAGTGAAACGTCCCTGCATCTGGGCTTCGACGCCAGCCACACGAACGTTGTCTTCAGGACAACTGATCAGTATCAGCCGGATCTTGTCCAGCTGGCCGCCCGCTTTCGTACGGGCGGCCAGCTGGACGCGACGAGTGCCTCGGTAGCTCTGGACGACTTCCTGGCCAACCTTGAGATCCTCGGCGACTGGCCGCACCCCGTCGGCGTTGAGTGGTCCGCTCCTCTCCGCAAACTGGCGACTGGCGTCCTCCAGGACGCACAGACCGTGCAGACCCAGTTGGACGGAAGTGGTTCCGCCGACGCGGTATCGGCCGACGGCGTCATGGCCCTGCTCGGTGACAATTGGAAGGGCGAGCTGAGCGAGTTCCAGCGCAGGGACATCGCGAAGCTGCTGTCACTCCAGCACGGTGCCAACTTCAGTGTTCCTGGTGCCGGCAAGACGCGTGTCGCGCTCGCGGTGTACGCCGCGCAGAAGACGGCGGGCAGCGCGCGGCGGCTTCTCGTTGTGTGCCCCAAGTCTGCCTACGACTCCTGGCGGTTCGAAACCGCTGAGTGCCTTACCCACCCTCTTCGCGTCAACGTTCTGGACGGATCTCTCGACCAGTGGGCGGAGGTGTTGGTCGTCAACTACGAGCGTCTTGACCGTTCGTTGTCGATGCTCACCTCGTGGCTCGCCGCCGAGCCCTCCATGATCATCCTGGACGAGGCGCACCGGATGAAGCTTGGGGCGAGGGGGACGTACGGTGCCGCATGCATGGCGCTCGGACCGCACGCTGACAGACGGCTGATCCTCACGGGCACGCCGGCGCCCAATGGTTCCAAGGACCTTGAGAATCTCCTCGGCTTCGTCTGGCCTGGCCACGGGCAGCGGACCGTCGTACGGGCTGTCGCCGGAGGTGACCTCAAGCACGCCAGCACCGTGCTGCGTCCGCTGTTCACCAGGACGACCAAGCAGGAACTCGGGCTGCCTCCCGTCGATCTCAACATCCGCTACGTTGACATGCCCCCGCTGCACGACGAGATCTACACCTCGCTGGTCAGCGGGACGAGTAGCGGGGCGTCCAGAGAAGACCTCGGCGCTCTCGGCAAGACGGCCTTGCGGCTTCTCATGGCGGCAACGAGCCCGGGACTGCTTCTTGAGGGGGCCACAAGGTACGAGCCGCTCGTCTACCAGTTCCCTCCGCTGGAAATCCCTCACGGGGACTCCCTGTACGCCAAGCTGCAGAACCTTCCGGACTACGAGCTTTCCCCGAAGTACAAGGAAGCCGTCACGATCATCGCTGAGAACGCGGCGGCCGGACGCAAGACCCTGGTCTGGACGACGTTCGTCCGGAGCCTGACGACGCTGGAGCACATGCTCCAGAAGTTCAGCCCGGCAGTGGTCTACGGCGGGACCATTGACAGGGAGGAGCAGCTGCGGCGGTTCCGTGAGGACCCCGCGTGTCAGGTGCTTATTTCCAACCCCGCGACCCTCGGGGAAGGGATCAGCCTGCACCACATCTGCCACGACGCTGTTTATGTTGACCGTGACTTCATGGCCGGGCGGTTCCTCCAGAGCCTTGACCGTATTCACCGGCTGGGGCTCGCACCCGATACGGAGACGCGTGTCACGGTCCTCGCGGTGCGGAACACGATCGACGAGGTTGTTGAGGCGCGGCTGAAGCAGAAGCTGGACTTCATGGGTCAGATCCTGGACGACCCCACGGTCCAGCAGCTCGCTGATCTTGAGGAGGAACCGTCAGTGGCGGCTGGCCTGGCACACAGTGACATCGAGGCCCTGCTGAGCCACCTCGGGGGCAGGCGGTAAACCGGGCCTGTGTGCGGTGGGCGTGGCGCTGCCCATTACCCTCGGGCCTGTGTCCTCCGAAGCCGAATGGACAGCCCCGGAAGGTTCCTGGGCCTCGTCCGCCGCACGCCGCCGCAACATGCAGGCGATCCGCAGCCGTGACACGAAGCCGGAGTGGCTGATCCGGCGTTTGGTGCACGCGCAAGGTTTGCGCTATCGCGTGGCGGCTCGCCCGCTTCCAGATCTTCGCCGGACGGCAGATTTGGTCTTCCGTCCGGCGAAGGTGGCCGTCTTCATCGACGGCTGTTACTGGCACGGCTGCCCGGAGCATTATGTGCCGCCCAAGACGAACTCTGGCTACTGGTCAGAGAAGGTGCTGCGGAACGTGACGCGTGACCGGGAAACAGATCAGAAACTCCGCGAAGCGGGGTGGCTGGTGCTCCGTTTCTGGGAGCACCAGCCGTCAGCGGCGTGTGCCAACGAGATCACTGCGGCGGTGATTGCGCGCAGGGGCGGAAGCGGCTGACGGAACCGGGATTGGGATTTCCGTCTGTCCGGCTGTCTCGCTCGCATCGGCGGCGTCCGATGAGTCAACTTCATAGTGCTTCATGAGTTCGTCGCTGTGCTCAGGGCGCAGCGCGGTAGCGATAGCGCGGCCGACAGCTTCGGCGACCGGAGGGGGGAAAGCGTTGCCAACCTGGCGATAGCGTGCCGTCTTTCGTCCCTGGAACGTCCAGTTCGCAGGGAATCCCTGCACTGCAGCAGCTTGCTGAACGGTCAGCATGGGGCCCTCAGGGCGGAAGAGATCCCGTTCAGGATCGGCACTATCCGCGTCGTTCGCAATGCCCATTCCATTGATGCCGAACTCTGCCCATGCGCGCTTTGCCCTGGTTGGCCCGAGGTCCGCGCCCCCGTGCTTTCGCGAGCCTCCCACCAGTGTTGGAGCGATGGATCTACCTGCCGCTTCCGCCTTCTGCAGGTTCTTGAGCCACCGGTTGTACATTTCCTCGCCGGTTACTTCACCCGCGTTGGCTTTCTCGCCTTTTTTGTTTCTGTCCCAGAATTCCAGGTAGCGCTCTAGCATCGTCTTCCTGAGCATGGTGTGAACGTCTGGGTTGACGTCACGTGCTGCTTTAGGCCACCTGAATCCCTCCGGGTTCGCGAGCGCGTTTTTGTGAATCGCTACGAGAATTGCGCGCGGGCGGAGCTGCGGAACGCCGAAGTTATTGGCGTCCAAGCGGCGCCAGACGGGCCGCATCTGCATATCCTGGGCCGCCGGAGACAGATTTGTGTCGATTTTCGGAATGATGTATCCGATATCGCGCAGCGTATTGAGGATCAGGTTGCGATATTCGATGAATACTTCCGGAGGTTCCACGATGCCCCGGACGTTTTCAATCATGACCGCCTGCGGTTCCAGCGCGTCAATGATGTCGAGGGCTGCGGGAAATAGGTCTCGTTCATCGTCCGCGCCGAGCTGTTTTCCCGCAAGCGAGAAGGGCGGGCAGGGGACGCCCCCGGCCAGCAGACTTAGCTCACCCTTCTTCAGATTTAGTTTTTTGCAGACATCGGAATCCAGGAAGTCCTTGACGTCCATGGGGTGGATTTCCTGTGCCTTCGACGGTGTCCAGCCAGGCCACTTGCCGACGTTGGCACCCAAGGTCTCCACAGCATGCGCGTCCCACTCGACGAGAGCGAGGTGATCGAAGCCAGCGTTGTGGAGGCCGACAGCCTGACCGCCGGCGCCGGCGCAGATCTCAACCGAGGTCAAAGGCCGGTCGAACTGTGGTCTGGCGTGGCCGCTGCGCGACATGCCGCTCCTCCGGTGTGACGTTTCGTGATGCCAGGGCCAGGTCTATCGCGTACCACTGACACCGAGAGTCTCGCATCTTGCCGCACGTGCTGATCAACCCAGCGGCTCAGACGTGAAGTGCCATGGTGTCCTGGCTCGGCCTTCTCACGCAGCACAACGCCAAGAGCGGCCCCTCCCATCCCACCCGGGCTGGACCGCTCAGCAGTAACTGTTCAGAGCGTCACTTTCCGTGGCACTCCGCGTACGTGTCCCCCGACCCGCACCAACAAGCCGCCCCCCGCTCCGGCGGCCACGCCGTGGCCAGGCCCCGCGCTGCCAGTGTTGTCGCGTACTGGGGGAGCAGGGTCGCGTCCGAGGGGGAGGCGCCCTCCGAGGCGGCGAAGGCCTCGTAGGAGGGGAAGGTGCCCGGGACGATGCCCAGGTTGGCCGTGCCGGAGGCGGCCAGTTCTCGCAACGAGGACTCTATGGTCGCCAGGTGCTCCTCGTAGGAGGGGTACTCCGTGGCCAGGTCCGGGTAGGCCGCGACCAGTTCGCTGAGTTCCGCCGCCGGCCAGTGCAGGATCGCCACCGGGAACGGGCGGGACAACGCCTCGCGGTAGGCGTCCAGTTCGGCGCGCAGGCGGTTGATCTCCGCCTCCAGTTCCGCCGGGTTGTCCGAGCCCAGGGACCAGACGCGCTTCGGGTCGTGGAGTTCGTCCAGGGTGATGGACGAGGACGGGAGGGAGTCGGCCAGGGTGTCCCACTCGTCGTGGGCCACGGCCAGCATGCGGCGGACCCGGTGGCGGCCGACCAGCAACGGGCGCGTCGCGTAAGGGGGTTCGGGGGAGGTGGAGTCCCCGAGCAGCAGGGTCAGGCCCTCCGTGAACGTGTCCTGCGCCGCTTCGAGTTCGTCGTGCGACTCCAGCGCCTCCGCCACGACGACCCACGCGGCCGGGTCGCGGGGCGCCGCCCTGCGGACGCCGTCGATGATCGCTCGGGCCTCGGCCTCGTGGTCGTACTCCCACAGGTTCGACGCCTTCAGGGCGCGTACCAGGTTCGGGTTCTCCAGGCCGGACTCGGACTGGAGCAGGCGGTCGTAGAGGGTGGACGCGGCGGAGCGGTCGCCGGCCACCTCCAGGTGGGCCGCGGCCCTGACGAGCAGGGCTTCGGCGTCCTCCGGGTACAGGCCGGCGGTCCGCTCCAGGCGTGCCGCTTCGGCGTGGTGGTCGACGTTCTCGGCGGGCGTGTCGGGGCGCATGCTGGACACCGTACTGCCGTCGGGCCCGAAAACGGAGGGACGTCCGCAGGACGGAAGTCGTCCGGGGGATCTTCCCCGGGACGCCGGCCCGTGGCGCCCCCGTCGGCGTGTGCCCCGGTCGCCCGGACGAGGGCGCCCGCGGTCCTCACCGCCGCGCCCGGCCGGGCCACCAGGCAGGGGACCGCGGGCCGGGCCCGGCGGGTCATAGGCTCGACCCTCGTGAAACCTCGTCTGCATCACCTGTGGCTTCTCGCCCCGTTCGTGCTCTACCTCGGCGTGCTGCCGTGGGTGAACCGGGTCGATCCGGTGCTGCTCGGGCTGCCGTTCCTGTTCTTCTGGCTGCTGGTGGCGACCGTGCTGACGCCGTTCGCCGTGTGGCTGGCCTGGCGCGGGGACAAGCGGGCGGCCCGGCGGACGGGGACGCGGTCGTGAACGCCGCCGTCGCGGTCTTCGCCGCCGCCATGGCCGCCACCGTCGTCCTCGGACTGCTCGCCGTGCGCGGGCGGGGTGGCGGGCAGGGCGGGCTCGCCGAGTGGTCGGTGGGCGGGCGCAGCCTCGGCACGGTGTTCATCTGGGTGCTGATGGCGGGGGAGTCCTACACCAGCTTCAGTTACCTGGGAGCCGCCGGCTGGGGCTACAACTACGGGGCGCCCGTCCTGTACGTGGTCGCGTACATGTCCTGCGGGTACGCCGTCGGCTATCTCGTCGGCCCGATGCTGTGGGCGTACGCGCGACGGCACGGGCTCGTCGGGATCACCGACATGATCGCCCACCGGTACGGGCGGCCGTGGGCCGGTGCGCTCGCCGCGGTGCTCGCGACGGCGTGCCTGCTGCCGTACATCCAGCTCCAGATCACCGGCATGGGCGTCGTCGTCTCGACGATCTCCGACGGTTCGATCAGCCTGAACTGGGGTTATTTCGTCGCCTTCGCCGTGACGACCTGCTTCGTCGTGGTGAGCGGGCTGCGCGGCAGCGCGTGGGTGTCCGTGCTCAAGGACGTGCTCGTGATCGGGACGCTCGCGTTCCTCGTCGTGTACGTGCCGCTGCACTACTTCCACGGCTACGGCGATTTCCTGGACCGGCTCGTCGACGAGCGGCGCGACTGGCTGACGCTGCCCGGCCACGGCGGCGGCGCGAGCGGGCTCGGGGTGCCGTGGTTCGTCAGTACGACGGTGCTCAACGCCCTCACCGTGGTCATCTTCCCGACCACCGTCGCCGGGTACCTCGGCGCGCGTGACGGGGACACCCTGCGCCGCAACGCGATCTTCCTGCCCGCCTACAACGTGCTGCTGTTCGTGCCGATGCTGCTGGGCCTGGCGGCCGTGTTCGTCGTGCCGGGGCTGACCGGTGCCGGCTCCAACCTCGCGCTGTTCAAGCTCGTCGTGGACTCGCTGCCGGGGTGGGCGGTCGGGCTCGTGGGGGCCGCGGCCGCCCTGTCGTCCATCGTGCCGATGGCGGTGTTCATGCTGGTCATCGGGACGATGTGGGGGCGCAGCGTGCTGTCCCTCGTACCGCGGCTGCGCCCCGGCCCGCGGCAGAAGCTCGCCTCGCAGACCGTGGTCGTCCTCGCGGGCGCTATCGCGCTGGTCCTCACCTACACGCGGCCCGACACCCTCGTACGGCTGTCGCTCATCTCGTACGAGGGGATGGCGCAGTTCGTGCCGATGCTGCTCGTCGGGCTGCTGTGGCGGCGGTTCACGCTGCTCGCGGGGCTGGGCGGGCTCGCCGTGGGCGGGGTGCTCGTGTGCGTGCTCGTCTTCGGCGGGCACGACCCGGTGTTCGGGGTGAACGCGGGGATCGTCGCGCTCGGCGCCAACCTCGTCGTCGCCCTCGCGCTGACGCTCGCCGGGCCGCGCGACCGTGCCGACGGGCGGCCGGACGGCGAGGTGCTGGCCGCGCCGGACACCGGGACCGGCGTCGCCGTCTGACGGGCGTCGTCCTCTGACCGGCGGCGTCGTCCGACCGGCGCCGGCGCGGCGGGGAGCGGGGGCGGCGGCCGTCCGCGGGTACGCGGGGTTGCGTGCGGGGCGGGTGTGCCAGGAGGATCGTCCGGTCCTCCGACGGGCCTGTCCGCCGCACCGGCCGGGTTCGTCGCCGGGCGCCCGCGATCGAGGGAGATTGTGCTCATGAAGCTGCTGCGAGTCGGTACGGCGGGAGCGGAGCGCCCCGCGCTGCTCGACGACGGCGGGACCCTGCGCGACCTGTCCGGGGTCGTCCCCGAGATCGACGGGCCGCTGCTCGCCGACGACGCCGCCCTGCGGCGGATCCGCGCCGCCGCCGAGGCGGGCGGGCTGCCCGCCCTCGACGCGGACGGGCTGCGCGTCGGGCCGCCGCTGGCCGCCATCGGCAAGGTCGTCTGCATCGGGCTCAACTACCACGACCACGCCCGCGAGACGGGGGCCGAGCCGCCCGCCGAACCCGTGATCTTCCTCAAGGCCGCGGACACGGTCGTCGGGCCCCACGACACGGTGCTGGTGCCCCGCGGGTCCACGAGTACGGACTGGGAGGTCGAGCTCGCCGTCGTCATCGGGCGCACAGCCCGGTACCTGGAGTCCGCCGAGGAGGCGCTCGGGCATGTCGCCGGGTACGCCGTCGCGCACGACGTGTCCGAGCGGGAGTTCCAGATGGAGCGGGGCGGGACCTGGGACAAGGGGAAGAACTGCGAGACGTTCAACCCGTTCGGGCCCTGGCTCGTCACCGCCGACGAGGTGGGTGATCCGCAGGACCTGGCTCTGCGGCTGTGGGTGAACGGGGAGTTGAAGCAGGACGGGAACACGGCTGAGCAGATCTTTCCCGTGGGGGAAGTGGTGCGGTACGTCAGCCAGTTCATGACGCTGTATCCCGGGGACGTGATCAATACCGGGACGCCGGCGGGGGTGGCGATGGGGTGTGCGGAGCCCAAGCCGTTTCTTCGGGCCGGGGATGTGGTGGAGCTGGAGGTCGAGGGGCTGGGGCGGCAGCGGCAGGTGTTCGCGGCGGGGTAGTCGGCGGGGCGGTCGCGCGGTTCCTCGCGCCCCCTTTTTTGCGCCGTTCCCCGCGCCCCTGAGATGTCGGGCTGTTGGTACCGGGGGTGAGTGGGGTGCGGGGGGCTGTGCTTCGGGTGCGCGGTTCCTCGCGCCCCTGGGTGGGGGGTGCTTGGGCCGGGTTTGGAGAGGTGCCCGGGGGCTGCGCTTCCGTTGCGCAGTTCCCCGCGCCCCTGGGTGGGGTGGTCTTGGCCTGGGTTTGGAGAGGTGCCGGGGGTTGCGCTTCCCCCGCGCAGTTCCCCGCGCCCCTGGGTGGGGTGGGGAACTGTGTGGGTGGTGGGGTGCGTGTTCTTCTGTGGAGCTTCTGGCGTGGACGGGGGAGGGTGCGATGGCCGGCGGTGGTGATCTTGCCGAGCGGATCGGCGAGCGGCGTGACGGGGTGGGCGATCCCCGTGCGCTCGTCGGGGAGTTGCGGCGGGCCGTGCTGCTCGTGCCGCTGGTCGGCGGGGAGTTGTGGGCGGAGTGGGCGGGCGGCATCCGGTGGGTGTGCGCCTTCACCGGGGAGGTCGCGCTCGCCCGGTTCGCGCTCGCCCGTGGGGAGGGTCAAGTCCCCTGGGACTACGCCGCGTTGCTCGGTGCCCGGATCGTCGACGAGATCGTGCCCGTGCTGGACGGGCCCACCGGGATCGCGGTGGACGTCGCGACGGAGGGCGGAGCCATGTTCTTCCCGCCGGTCACGGGCATCGTGCCGGACGCCGTGGCGGTGGACCGCCTCCCGGAGGAGGCCGGCCGTGAGCGGTGACGACGACAAGGATCTCGCGCTCGACCCGGCGGCGGTCGCCAAGGTCACCAAGGGGCTCGGCGCGGCCATCGACGAGTTGGGCGAGATCGGCGACAGCACCGGGTCGGTGATGGGCAAGGGGTTCTCGAACCTCGCGATGACGCAGATGGAGGCCGGTCACCACGGACTGGCCGACGACTTCGAGGACTTCTGCGACCGGTGGGAGTGGGGTGTGCGGGCGCTCGTGCAGGACACCAGCGCGATCGCGCAGCGCCTCGGGCTCGCCGCCGGGACCCAGTGGGAGAACGACCAGTACCTGGAGGGGACGTTCAAGGTGGTCGGCAACTCGCTGCTGGGCGGGAATCCGCACGCGAGCGAGGCGGACGTCGAGAAGCAGAGCTGGGGCGACATCGCCACGCCCGACTACCTGCACCCGGACTACAGCGCCGAGTCGTTCGAGAAGGCGGGGCAGCAGGCCGAGCAGACCTGGAAGGACACCGGGCGCAGTCTGCTGACCGACGGGCAGGGCGGGTTGCAGAGCGACCTGACGAACCGGCTTCTGGGCGTCGACGACGACACCTTCCAGCAGCAACTCGACGACACGTTCGGGCCGTCGCCGGAGGAGCGGGCCAAGCAGCAGGACCAGTAGCACGACGATCGACGCAGACGGTGAAATCAGTACGGGGGACGGGGTAACCGGGCGTGGGCATAGGCGACTTCATCAGCGACATCACACCGGACTCGGTCGAGGACAAGATCAAGGACGGGGTGTCCTGGGCCGGTGACCGCGTCGAGGACGCCGGGAACTGGACGGCCGACCGCCTCGACGACGTCGGCTGGGACTCCGGCGCCGACTGGGTGCGCGACCAGTCCCGTTCGGTGGCGAACCGGATGGGCGCCGACGTCGACGAGCTGGACCTCGGCGAGACCGACGACAAGACCAAACTGGTCTACGGCAGCGCGAGCAAGCTCCGCTCCACGGCCGAGTCGCTGCTGGCGTTCCAGTCCTCGTTCGACCAAGTCGGTGACGGGCTGCGCGGGTTGGACTCCTCGAAGCTGAAGGGGGAGACGGCCGACGCGCTGCGCACCGCCGTGGCGAAGCAGCCGCCGAAGTGGTACACGGGGGCCGACGCCTGCGGGAAGGCGGCCGGCGCCCTGGAAACGTTCGCGGACACGGTGACCTGGGCGCAGGGGCGAGCGCAGACCGCGATCGACAAGTGGAAGGCGGGCACGAAGGCGTCCGAGGACGCGGCCGACGCGCACAAGAAGAAGGTCGACGACTACAACAAGGCCGTCGACCGGTACAACGCGCAGCCCTCCGACAAGCGTGACCCGTCGACGCTTCCGCCGTGCCCCGCGTCGAACTTCGACGACCCGGGCAAGTCGCTGATGCAGGAGGCCCAGGACATCCTGGCCGACGCGCGCAAGCAGCGGAACTCGGCGGCGGAGACGGCGCGTTCGGCGATACGTGCCGCGCGGGACACCGCGCCCAAGAAGCCTTCGTACGCGGACCAGTTGAAGGACGGTCTCGACGAGGTCGACGTGATGAAGGAACACTTCACCGGCGGCATCCTCAAGGGGACCGCGGGGATCGTGAACTTCGCGCGCGGGATCAACCCGATGGACCCGTACAACATCACGCACCCCGCCGAGTACCTGACCTCGCTGGACAGTCTCGCGGCCGGGCTGGTGACGGCGGCCAACGACCCGGTGGGCACCGGGTCGAAGATGCTGACGGACTTCATGAAGGACCCGTCGGAGGGGCTGGGCCGGCTGGTCCCCGACATCCTGCTGACCGTCGGCACGGGCGGTGGCGGGGCCGGGGTGAAGGCGGCCCGGCTGGCCGAGGACGCCGCCGACGCGGCCTCGGGCGCCAACCGGGTGCGCAACCTGATCGACGACGCCGCCGACGGCACCCACGACCGGCCCGACGGGGCCCGCACCACCGACGGCACCGACCCCGTCGACCTGGCCACCGGCCGGATGTTCCTGCCGCAGACCGACGTGCACCTGCCGGGGCTGCTGCCGCTGCTGTTCACCCGCCGCACCGAGTCGGGCAACGCCACCGGCGTCTTCCTCGGCCCGTCGTGGACGTCCACCGTCGACGAACGTCTCGCCGTGGACGCGATCGGTGTCGTCCACGTCGGCGCCGACGGGCTGCTGCTGCCCTACCCGCACCCCGTGCCCGGGGACCCGACGCGCAGTACCGCCACGGGAGTTCACGAGATCCTGGCCCGCGAGACCGACGGCGGCTACACCCTCACCGACCCGGTCTCCGGTCTGGTCCGCGCCTTCGCCCCGCCCGCCGGGGCCGAGCCGGGCAGTGACGGCACCGCCTGGCTGGAACGGGTCATCGACCGCAACGGCAACACGGTCACCGTCGAACGCGGCCCCGGCGGGAGGCCGTCGGCGCTCGCCGACTCCGCCGGCCGACGGATCGTGTTCGGCCTCGACGGCGACCGGATCGCCAGCCTCCACCTCGCCGGGGCCGGCCCGGACGGCGTCCCGCTGCCGCTGATGGCGTACGGCTACGAGGACGGCGACCTCACGTCCGTCACGAAGCCGTCCGGTGCCACCACCGTCTTCCTCTACGACGAGCGGCACCGGGTCGTCGCCTGGACCGACTCCAACGGGCACCGCTACGACTACGCCTACGACGACCAGGACCGCGTGATCGCCGAGGGCGGCGAGGCCGGGCACGTCCGGATCACCCTCGCGTACGGCGCCCCCGACCCGGCGACCGGGCTGCGCACCACCACCCTCACCACCGCCGACGGCCGTGTCACCCGGCACGAGATCGGCGCGCACAGCCGCATCACCGCCACCACGGACGCGCTGGGCCGCACCGCCCGCTTCCACCACGACGCGGACGGCAATCTCGTCTCCCGCACCGATCCGCTGGGCGCGACCACCCGCTTCGAGTACGACGCGGAGGGCCGGGCGGTGCGGATTGTGCGAGCTGACGGCAGTGAAGTGCGAGTCGAGCGCGGGGAGTCGGGGCTTCCGGTGGAGGTGACCGGGCCGGACGGCACCCGTACCGAGTATGAGTACGACAGGCGCGGCAACCTGGTCTTGACGGTCGATCCCGCCGGTCGTACCACGCGGTTCGGGTACGACGACCGGGGGCGCCCTGTCTTCGTCACGGACGCGCTCGGGGCGACGACCCGGGTGGAATGCGACGCGGCCGGGCTGACCACACTCGTCGTCGAGCCGTCCGGTGGCGCCACCCGCATCGAGCGGGACGGCTCGGGGCGCCCCGTCCGCGTCACCGACCCCATGGGCGCGGCCACTGGCTACCGATGGACCGCGGACGGTCTGCTCGCCCGTCGCACCGGTCCCGACGGCGCCGAGGAGACCTGGAGCTGGGACGGCGAGGGCAACTGCCTCTCGCGCACCGACGCCGTCGGGGGCACCACCCGCTGGGAGTACACCCACTTCGACCTGCCGATCGCCGTCACCGGCCCCGACGGCGCCCGGCACGAGCTGGAGCACGACCACGACCTGCGGCTCGTCGGCGTCACCGATCCGCGCGGACTGCGCTGGACGTACGAGTACGACGCGGTGGGCGAGGTGGCCCGCGAGACCGACTTCGACGGGCGCACCCTCACCTACCGCACGGACGCGGCGGGTCGCCTCGCACAGCGCACGGACGGCCTCGGCGGGACCGTCTCCTTCGAACGGGACGTACTGGGGAGAGTGCTGGCCAAGGAGGTCGACGGCCGGGTGACCAGGTACACGTACGACGCGGCCGGCCGGCTGCTGGAGGCGGTCGGACCGGACGGCACCCTCGTCAACCGCTACGACCGGCGCGGTCTGCTCACCGCGGAACTGGTCGACGGCCGCCCGATCACGTACGCCTACGACGCCCTGGGCCGACGGGTGCGCCGGACCACCCCGACCGGGCACGTGACCGCTTACGCGTACGACGCCGACGGATTGCCCGCCCGCCTCACCACCGGTGGCCGCGCGGTCGACTTCACGCACGATGCGGCAGGCCGCGAACTCACCCGCGCCTTCGGCCCCGCGCTCGTCGAGACCTCGGTGTGGGACGACGCGGGCCGCCTCACCGGCCGCCACCTCGGCATGGGCGCCCGGACCGTCGCCGGCCGTTCCTGGTCCTACCGCGCGGACGGCCGCCCGGTCTCCGTGGCGGACCGACTGGGCGGCACCCGCACCTTCGACCTCGACGCGGCGGGCCGTGTCACCGAGGTCAACAGCCAGGGCTGGAGCGAGCGCTACGCCTACGACGCGTCCGGCGACCAGACCTCGGCCGTATGGCCCGAGCGGCACCCCGGCGCCGAGGCCACCGGGGAGAGGGCCTACTCCGGCACCAGCCTCGTCCGAGCCGGCGGTGTCCACCTCACGCACGACGCCCTCGGCCGAGTCACCCGGCGGCAGCGCACCAGGCTCTCCCGGAAGCCGGACGCCTGGACCTACGAGTGGGACACCGAGAACCGCCTCACCGCCGTCACCACCCCCGACGGCACCCGCTGGCGCTACCGCTACGACCCGCTCGGCCGACGAACGGCCAAGCAGCGTTTGGGGGTTGACGGCGAGGGCGTCGTCGAGGAGGTGCGGTTCACCTGGGACGGGCTAACCCTCTGCGAGCAGACCGTCCACCATCCCGGCAGCCCGCACGTGGTCGCCCTGACCTGGGACCATCGCGACGTCGTCCCCCTCGCCCAGACCGAGCGCATCCTCACCGCCGACAGCAGGCAGGAGGAGATCGACCGCCGGTTCTACGCCATCGCCACCGACCTGACCGGAGCCCCGGCCGAACTCGTCGACGAGGAGGGGGAGATCGCCTGGCGCACCCGCACCACCCTCTGGGGCACCACCGCCTGGTCCCGCGACAGCACCGCCTACATCCCGCTCCGGTTCCCCGGCCAGTACTACGACCCGGAGACCGGCCTCCATCACAACTGCTTCCGGCACTACGACCCGGAGACCGGCCGCTACGTCTCGCCGGACCCACTGGGCCTGGGCCCGGGCCCCAACCCCCTGGCCTACGTGGCCAATCCGTACACGGGGTGCGACCCGCTGGGGCTGATGCCGAAGTACACCAGGGAGGAGCGGGCCGCGAAGCGGCTCGACAAGGTCCTGGACGACATCAAGCAGGCGGCGAGCGACGGGGCGATCAAGAAGCGCTTCGACTACCACGGTGACTCCGGACACGGCTTCACGGACGAGCGGGTTGCCGAGATCCTGAAGGAGCCGGACGCCATCTACCAGGCGTCGAACGGTAAGTTCACCTTCCGGCAGGGTGAGGACGTCGTGATCGTCGACGGTCCCGGCATCCACCAGGGCCAGGCCATCACGGCGTACGGACCCTCGGGCATCAAGGGGGACTCCGGGGTGAGCGCGCTGGGCGGCAAACCCACCGACGTCGGTGCGCCGGTCACCGACGCGGACATCACGCAGGGCAGGATCCCGGGCAAGACCGGCTTCCAGCCCCCCGCGGTGCAGATCAGATGAGGCGGCGATGACGGCGAAGATCACGAGGGTCCTGTTCGACGGCGACCTGCCCGCGACCGTGACGGACGAACCGCTGCCGTGGATGCCCCGGCTGCTCGGCGTGACCCTCGTCGTCGCGCCGTACGCGGACCGCTTCGAGCGGCACGACTTCGGCGTGCGTACGTTCGGCAGCGAGGACTTCCTCTGGGACGACCCGGACTACGTCCGCTTCGACAAGGCGGACCGGAACCTCGTCGGCGTCGAGCTGCGCATGCCCGAGGAGGCGGCCACAGCCGAGGAGTCCGCCCGGCTGCCTGTCGGACCCGCCGTGCTGCCGGGCGGGCTGCGGGCCGATGAGGTGCGGGACTTCGGGCAGCGGCCCGGCACCGTGCTGTGCCGGGCGCCCGGTGACGAGGTGCTGACCGTGCTGCGCGATCCGGCCGTCCTGGACGCCCCGTTGGACGCCCGCGTCGGCATCGCCACCGACGTCGCGCTGCTCGTCCAGGGCGGCCGGGTCGTCGGCTGGAGCCTGACCGACCCGGCCCGCCACGTGACCGCCGGGTACGAGGCCCCCGAACCGGACCAGCCTTCCGACGCGACGCGGCGGCTGTTCACGGACTGCCTCGACTTCGTCACGACCCCGCTGGTCGAGGACCTGATCGACGGCGAACAGGCCGCCCTGCGCAAGCTGCGCGTCACCGAACGGGCCCTGCGCTCAAGGACGGAGGACCCGCTGCGGACGCGGGCCCTGCTCGCCCTGATCGCCACGTCGGTGGACGCGTACGGCGACTGGTGAGTCGCCGTCAGGCGGCAGGCAGCAGCAGCCCCGCCAGCCGGCGCCACGCGTCGCGGGGGAGGTCCTCCCGGGACGCGTCGCTCACCACCTGGACCGCCACGTGGTCCGCGCCCGCCGTGTGGAACTCCTCCAGGCGGTCGCGGACGCGGTCGTCGCCGCCCCAGGCGTACAGGGCGTCGATCAGGCGGTCGCTGCCGCCGGCCGTGAAGTCGTCCTCCGTGAAGCCCAGGCGCTGGAAGTTGTTCGTGTAGTTGGGCATCTGGAGGTACGGGGCGAGGGACGTGCGGGCCAGGCCCCGGGCGACGGACGGATCCGTCTCCAGGACCACCTTGAACTCCGGTGCCAGCAGGGCCGTTTCGCCGAGAGTCCGGCGTGCCTCCGCCGTGTACTCCGGGGTCACGAGGTACGGGATCGTGCCCGCCGCGCGGTCCGCCGCCAGCTTCAGCGAGCGCGGGCCGATCGCCGCCAGCACCCGCCGGTGCGCGGGGACCCCGGCGGCGTCCAGCGCGTCCAGGTACGCCACCAGGGACGAGTACGGGCGCCGGTACTGCTCGGTGTTCTGCGCGTGGGCCACGCCCAGGCCCAGCAGGAAGCGGCCGGGGTGCGTGGCGTCCAGCTCGGTGAACTCCCGTGCCGCGTCGGCCGCTTCGTGCTGCCAGATGCTCTGGATGCTGGTGCCGACCGTGACGCGGGACGTCGCCCCGACGATCGGGACCGCGTTGCGCACCGAACTGCTGCCGCCCAGCCACAGGGTGCCGAACCCCAGCTCCTCCAACTCGGCTGCCGCGTCGGCCAGTTCGTCACGGCGGTCGGGGTCCTCGGACCGCAGGGCGATGCTCCAGACGCCGTAGCGGCCGAGCGATGCGCGGAGTTGGGCGGAGTCGCCGGTGGGATTCGTGTCGTCGTCGGTCATCGAGCTGTCCTCCTGGTGCGTGCGGGAACGCGGTTCCTCAAGTACTCGGCCGCGGTGGGCGGCACTTGATTCCTCTGCGGTACTCGCCCGGTGTCAACCGGGCCCCTCCGCGTGATCATTCCCGTTCCGCCCGCCCGGTCCCGGAGGGGACCCGGCGGCGGACTCCGGACGGGGGCCCCGTTCCCCCGTCCGGAGGTGCCTCAGTCGGAGAGGCCGAGGAACTGCTCCAGCGCCGCCACCACGAACCGGTGGTCGTCGAGCTGCGGCAGTCCCGAGACCGTCACCGCGCCGACCACCCCGACGTCCGCGACGGTGACCGGGAACGAACCGCCGTGCGCCGCGTAGGTGTCGGGGTCCAGGCGCGAGGAGTCCTCGAACGTGCTGCCCTTGGCGCGGAACCGGGTCCCCACCAGGTACGACGACGAGCCGTAGCGCTCCACGACCCGGCGCTTGCGCGCGATCCAGGCGTCGTTGTCCGGCGCCGAACCGGGCAGTGCCGCGTGGAAGAGCTGCTGCCCGGCGCGGTGGATGTCGACGGCGACCGGCGCCTGGCGCTCGCGGGCCAGCTCCACCAGCAGGGAGCCCAGCGCCCACGCGTCGTCGTTGGTGAACCGGCGGAAGATGAGGCGCCGTTCCTGCGCCTCCAGCTCCTCCACGGTCGGGGTGATCTCGGGCGTGAACTTCGGGGTGATGCCGGGCCTGTTCGTCACAGCGTCACCGTCGCACCGTCGCGGGCCGAGCGGCGGGCCGCCTCCAGGACGTCCAGCGCCGCGGCGGCCTCCAGGGCCGTCACCGGGTTCGGGGCGCCCTCGCGCACGGCGGCGGCCACGGCCGCGTAGTACGCCGGGTAGTCGCCCGGCAGCGTCGGCTCGGGGCGGCCGCCACCGGTCTGCGGGGACTCGCCGGCACCGACCCGGCCCCAGTCGCCCTCCGGCTCCGTGCCCCATTCCTCTTCCCCGCCGGGGCGCCGGCCCTCGCGCAGGGCGGCCTCCTGCGGGTCGAGGCCGTACTTCACGTAACCGGCCCGCGAGCCCAGCACCCGGAAGCGCGGGCCGAGCTGCGCGGTCGTCGCCGACACGTACAGGTGGGAGCGGACGCCGCCCGCGTGCGTGATCGCGATGAAAGTGTCGTCGTCGGTCTCCGCGCCGGGGCGCCGAATGTCGCTCTCCGCGTACACCGAGACCGCCGGGCCGAACAGGACGAGTGCCTGGTCGACGACGTGGCTGCCCAGGTCGTAGAGCAGGCCGCCGATCTCCGCCGGGTCGCCGGACTCGCGCCAGCCGCCCTTGGGGCGCGGGCGCCACCGCTCGAAGCGGGACTCGAAGCGCCACACGTCGCCGAGGCCGCCGTCGGCGATCAGCTTGCGCAGGGTCAGGAAGTCGTTGTCCCAGCGGCGGTTCTGGAAGACGGACAGCAGCAGCCCGCGCTCCTCGGCCAGCGCCGCCAGCTCCCGCGCCTCGGCCGCGGTGCCCGCGACCGGCTTGTCGACGACGACCGGCAGGCCGGCCTTCAGCGCGGCGGTGGCGAGCGGCACGTGCGTCTTGTTCGGCGAGGCGATCACGACCAGGTCGAGCTCGTCCGCCCGCGCGAACAGCTCGTCCGGGCCCGCCGCGAACCGGACGTCCGGGAACTCGGCTCGCGCCTGCTCCTGCCGCTCGGGGTTGGAGGTGACCACGGTGTCGAGCACCAGGCCCTCGGTCGCGGCGATCAGCGGGGCGTGGAACACGGAACCCGCGAGGCCGTAGCCGACGAGGCCCACGCGGAGGGGGGAGTCGGCGCTTCCAGTGATGCTTCCAGTCATGCCCTCCACTTTGGCAACGCTGTTGCCAAAGTGCAAGCGGGAGGGAGAATGGGTCGCGTGGACAACGTGGACGGTGTGGACGACGGAGCGGCCCGCGCGGGCGGCGGCGGTACGGGCGCGGACGGTACGGGCGCGGACGGTACGGCGGGGGCGCGCCGGGCGGGTGCGGGTGCCGGGAACGGGGCGGTCGCCGGAAACGGGGCGGGCGCGGGCGGCGGCGGTGTGAACCTCGTCGCCCTGCGCAGCCACAACACCGCGCTCGTGCTCGACCTGCTGCGCACCGCCGGGTCCGAGGGCATCAGCCGTCTCGAACTCGCCGAGCGGACCGGGCTCACCCCGCAGGCCGTCAGCAAGATCACCGCCCGGCTGCGGGCGGAGGGTTTCGCCGCGGAGGCCGGGCGCCGGGCGTCCACGGGCGGCAAGCCGCGCACCGTCCTGCGCCTCGTGCCCGGCGCGGGGCACGCGGTCGGGCTGCACCTCGACCGTGACGAACTCACCGCCGTGCTCTGTGATGTGACCGGCGCGGTCGTCGCCGAGCGGCACGCCCCGCTGGACCTCGGCGCCGGCGGACCGGCGGTGGTCGAGGCGGCCGCGCGCGAGGTGGAGGAACTGCCCCGGGTCGCGCTGCTCGGCGTGGGCGTGGCGCTGCCCGGACCGCTCGACCACGTGCGCGGGGTGCTGCACCGCGTCACCGGCTTCCCGGACTGGGACGGCTTCCCGCTGCGGGACGCCCTCGCCCGGCGGCTGGGCGTGCCCGTCGTCGTGGACAAGGACACCAACGCGGCGGCCCTCGCGCTCGCCGTGGGCGGGGAGGACGGGACCTTCGCCTACCTCCACCTCGGCACGGGCCTCGGCGCCGGTCTCGTGGTCGGCGGGACCGTGCACCGCGGGGCGAGGACCGGGGCGGGGGAGTTCGGCCACCAGGTGATCCAGCTCGACGGACCGCCCTGCACCTGCGGCGACCGTGGCTGCATCGAGGCGCTGTGCCTGGCGGCGGTGGAGCGCGGCGACGCGGACGAGGCGGCCCGCGTCCTCGGGGCGGGCGCCGCCAACCTCGCCGGACTGCTCGACGTCGACCTCGTCCTGCTCGGCGGCCGGACCGTCGCCGCCGCCCCCGGGCCCTACGTCCGGGGTGTCGCCGCCGTCCTGGACGCCCGTGCCCGCCGGGAGGGCTCCCCGGCCGGCGCGGTGCCCGTGCGGGCGGCGGGGCACGGCGAACGCGGGGTCGCCGAGGGTGCCGCGCAACTGCTCCTCGCACCGCTGTTCGGGCGCGGGGACGCCTGACGGGGCCGGCGGTCCCGTGCGGGGCGCCGGTGGGCCGATCGGGCGGCGGGGCGGGGCCGTTCGAGGTGCCCGCCCGGTACGGTGCCGCCCGTCCGCCGCGACCGTCCGGCAAGGTCATCGGATGATGCGACCGCGCCCGCCGTCCGTGACCCTCCCGCTCGCCGTGGCGGCCGCGTTCCTCGCCGTACCGGCTCCGGCGCACGCGGCCCCCGCCTCCGCGCCCGCGGCCCCCGCCTCCGCGCCCGCCCCGCCTTCCGCCCCGCGCGCCCTCGCCGCGGCCGCCTCCGCCGCGTGCGACGCGCCCGCCGGGCGGCGCTTCCCGATCGCCACGCGGGTGCACGGCGGCCCGACCGGCTACGCCTCCGGCGGCGGGCGCGGCCAGTGGACCGTCGACCTCGCCAACACCACCGGCCGCGCCTGCGGCGGCATCCACCCGGTGCTCGTCCTCGTCGACGACCGGCGGGCGCTGCGCCCGGCGCAGCCGCACCTGGAGTTCGACGACGGGCACCGCTACCGCCCGGTGCGCCTCACGAGGACCGACGAGGACGAACTCGTGGGCGCCTTCGGGGACAAGGACGGCTTCCCCGGGTTCACCGTGCCGGCCCACCGGACGGTCAGCGTCCGCGTCCGGCTCGCGTTCGCCGCCGACGCCGCCGCGAACCAGGTCACCGCGCGCGCCGCCGTGGTGCAGCGGCACGGCGGCGACGGGGACTGGGTGGGGGAGTCGAACGCGTACCGCTTCGCGATCGGCCCCGACGTGCCGGCCAGTGCCGTGCCCGACCCGGCGTCCCCCGACGCGGCACTGCCGCCGGGGGCGTCGACCGAGGAACCGGGCGGCGGCACCGAGTCCGGCACGGGCGGCTGGTCGGAGCCCTCCTCCGCCGGTTCCTACGCGCCGTCCGGCGGCACCTCGGCGGCGGCCTCCCCGGGCACCGGCTCCGGTGTCCCGTCCGGGGCCGCGTCACCGGGCGCGCTCTTCCCGTTCACCGGCGAACTCGCCGAGACGGGACCGGGGTTGCCGCCCGCCGTCTTCACGACCGTCGCCGGGCTCCTGGTGGCCGGGGGCGGGCTGCTCCTCGCGGGACGCCGGCTGCGCCGCTGACGCGGGGCGACGAGACCGCCGGGCGGCCCCGTCGGCGGGCCGGGCGGCGGTGCCGTCAGATCGGCCTGATCATCTCCTCCAGCACGTGCTGGGTCACCCCGGCGTGGTCGAAGTCCCGGTGGGCGGCGGGGTTCATCTCGTACTCGCCGATCGCCACCGACGATTCGACGACCAACTTGCAGCGCGCGTACCGGCGTTCGGTGTACCGCGTGAAGGCGGCCTCCAGTCCGTCGCAGGCGAGCAGGCACTGCGCCAGCACGATGCCGTCCTCCACCGCCTGCGCCGCGCCCTGTCCGAGGTGCGGCGTGACCGCGTGCACGGCGTCGCCGATCAGTACGATCCGGCCGCGGTGCCACGGCGCGGGCGCGATCAGCCACTCCTCCGGACGGAACACGATGGCGTCGGGGTCGTCCAGGAACTCGTCGCGGACCCGCCCCGCCAGACCGCCGAACGGTGCCAGGTGCTTCCTCAGCACCGCCGCCGTCTCCGCCTGTTCGATCCGGACGCCCCGCTCCCACGTCGTGTTGTAGAAGAAGTACGCGAGGTCGGGCCCGATGGGCACGAAGCCGGCCATGCCCTCGGGGCCGGCCTGGAGCACGATGCGGTCGATCTCCGGCAGCCGGGGGATGTTGACGCGGAACGCCGACTGCCCGACGTAGACCGGCCGCAGGTCCTCGGCGAGCACGTAGGGGCGGACCGCGGAGTACACGCCGTCCGCCCCCACGACGAGGTCGACGAGCCGCCGCGAGCCGTCGGTGAGGGTGACGTCGACGCCGTCCGGACCGTCCACGAGATCCGTGAACGTCCTGTCGTACTCGACGGTGACCCCCGCCGCGAGCGCCCGGTCCGTGAGGATCGCGTGCAACTGCGGCCTGGTCAGCCCGTTCATGGGCGGCAGGTCCGACCCCGGTATCCGGGCGCCCGGCATCTCGCGCAGCAACCCGCCGTCCACGTCCAGCAGTTGGCCCCAGGCCGTGGTGGCGTAGCCGGCGGCGAGGCAGGCCTCGGCGCAGCCGATCGCGTCCAGGGCGCGCAGCGCGTTCACCGGCTGGATGATGCCGACGCCGTACACCGAGGAGTGCAGGTCGGGGCGGATCTCCACGACGGTGACGGCGTACCCCGCGTCGGCCAGCGCGATCGACGCGGACAGTCCGCCGATCCCGCCGCCCACGACGAGAGCGGTGTTCTCGCGGCTCATTTCACAACCACCTCGGTTCGTTGGTTCGTCGTGCCCCGGACGGAAATCGCCGGGGCCTCTGCGTGGCGCAGGAAATGAGAATGCGGGGCGCCGGAAAGAGGGCGGAAGTGCGGGACGCGAAGGGTTACCTTGCGAACCGGCGGCGAGGAATTCCGTCACGCCGATCAGCAATGTGAGCTGCGCTTACGCGACTTGGGACCGCCCGGTGAGCGGGGTCGGGGACGGATTCCCGCACTCTTTCCGCCCGACGTGTCGGGTTTCCCGATGCGGCTACGGAGGGCTTGCCGCGTATTGCGCCCGTGCCGCATGATCGGACCCGTCGTCGATTCGGCACGGTCGGTTTCCGCCCCGCGGAGAGCCGGTCCCCGCCGCATCCCGTTCCCGGCGTCCGCCTACGATGACCGCGCCCGCCCCGGCCCGTGCAGGAGTACGCGTGACGCCTCCGACACCCGGTGCGCACGACGCGCCGCCCGCCCTCGACGAGCTCGACCTGAAGCTGCTCCAGGCGCTGGAACTCGACGGCCGGGCGTCGTTCAGCCGGATCGGGCAGGTGATCGGTGTCTCCGACCGGACCGTGGCCCGTCGCTTCCGGCGGCTGCGCACCACCGCCGGCCTCCGGGTGACCGGCACGGTCGACGACGGGCGGCTGGGCAGGACCAGCTGGATCGTGCGCCTGGGATGCGCGCACGACACGGCGGGGCCGCTGGCCGCCACCCTCGCCCGCAGGGCGGACACGTACTACGTCGACCTGGCCGCGGGCGGCACCGAGGTGGTGTGCGCGATCCGGCCGCGGGACCGGCGGGAGCGCGACGACCTGCTCCTCGAACGTCTCCGGCGCACCCCGGGGGTGACGTCGGTGGCCGCCCACTGCGTCCTGCACTCCTACTACGGCAACTCGCTGCGCTGGCTGCGCAAGATCAGCGCGCTCGGCCCCGACGAACAGGCGGCGCTCCGCCCGCGCCCGCCCGCCAGGACCCGTGCGGCGGAGGACCCGGACGCCGTCGACCGCGTCCTGCTCGACGTGCTGCGCCGCGACGGCCGGGCCCCCGTCACCGAACTCCGGGCGGCCACCGGCCAGTCGGAGACGACGGTGAAGAAGCGGCTGCAACGGCTGCGCGACACCGGGGTGCTGCACCTCGCGGTCGAGTTCGACCACGAACCCCTCGGCCGCAGCGTCGAGGCCCTGTGCTGGCTGACCGTCGCCCCGCACGCGCTGGCCGCCGCCGGGCAGGCCGTCGCCGGCCACCCCGAGGTGCGGTTCGCGGCGGCGGTCACCGGCGCCGCCAACCTCGTGCTGTCGGTGCTGTGCCGCGACACCGACGAGCTGTACGTGTTCCTCAGCGACAAGGTGGGAGCCCTGCCCGGCGTCCACACGGCGGAGACGGTGCCGACCCTGCGCCGGCTCAAGACCCTCACCCGGGAGACCGCGACCCCGGGTTCGGCTCCCTGGCCGCGGTGGCGCACGGCCTAGGCTGGGGCCGTCGGCACGCCGTGGTTCCGGCGGCCCCGCCCCTGCCCGCCCGTACGCCAGGAGAACCGCACATGGCAGACCGCAAGCCCATCGAGTCGTGGCTGACCGACATGGACGGCGTCCTCGTCCACGAGGGCGTGCCGATCCCCGGCGCCGACGCCTTCCTCAAGAAGCTGCGCGACTCCGGCCGCCCCTTCCTGGTCCTCACCAACAACTCCATCTACACCCCGCGCGACCTCCAGGCCCGGCTGCGCCGGATGGGCCTCGACGTGCCGGTGGAGAACATCTGGACGTCGGCGCTGGCCACCGCCAAGTTCCTCGACGACCAGCGCCCCGGCGGCACCGCGTACGTGATCGGCGAGGCCGGGCTGACCACCGCCCTGCACGACATCGGGTACGTCCTGACCGACCACGAGCCCGACTACGTGGTGCTCGGCGAGACCCGCACGTACTCCTTCGAGGCCATGACGAAGGCGGTCCGGCTCATCAACGGCGGGGCGCGCTTCATCTGCACCAACCCCGACGAGACCGGCCCGTCCACCGAGGGGCCGCTGCCCGCGACGGGCGCCGTCGCCGCGCTGATCACCAAGGCCACCGGCCGGCAGCCGTACTTCGCGGGCAAGCCGAACCCGCTGATGATGCGCACCGGCCTCAACGCGCTCGGCGCCCACTCGGAGTCCTCCGCCATGATCGGCGACCGGATGGACACGGACGTCCTCGCCGGCATGGAGGCCGGGATGCAGACGTTCCTCGTGCTCACCGGGCTGACCCGCGCGGAGCAGGTCGACAACTACCCCTTCCGGCCGTCCCAGATCGTCGACTCGATCGCCGACCTCGTCGAGCTGATCGACCCCGCCGACCCGACCGGCTGACGGCCCGCCCGTCCCTCCGACGGCCCAACGCCCGCCCCGCCCGGATGCGTCCGCCGGGCCGGGCGGGGAGCCTTCCCGTGGGAGGTTCACGATGGGCTCACGGACACTCGTCCTCTGCGCGGGACTGCTGACCGCCGCCGCACTCGCCCCGACGGCGTACGCGGCGGACGGCGGCGGGGTCGTCGTCACCCCGTCGGAGCCGGGACCCGGCGGTGGCGTCGCCCTGCGCGTGGACGGCTGCGGCGGCCGGACCGGCACGGCGGCGTCGGCCGCCTTCGCGGCGGACGTCCGGCTCACCCGCGAGCACGGCGCGCTGGTCGGCGAGAGCCGTGTCCGCGCAGGTCTGACGGCGGGCAGCTACGCCGTGCGCGTCGTCTGCGACGGCTCCGCCGTGCGCCCGTCCGGCCGCCTCACCGTGGGCCGCGCGCACGGCGCCACGCCCCCGCCGGCCGCCCCCTCGCCGCACGTCCCCGCCTCGCCCGTCGCCCCCGTGCACGCGGGCGGCGGCGGTGCCGCGCCGGTGGCCGCCGCCGAACCCCGGGCCACGGGTCCCGGCACGGCGCAGGCGGTCGTCGGGCTGGTGCTGGCCGGGGTGGCGGCGGTGGCCGTGGCGGTGCGCAGCGTCCGCCGGGGCCGCGGGAACGACTGAGGGGGCCGGCGATGTCCGACCGTGAGCACCGCGGGCGTTGCGCCGGCGCGGGCAGGCAGCTCACCGGCGCCGCGTGGGTACTGCTGCTGCTCGGCCTGTGGACGTGCGGCCGGGGCGTGAGCGACGCGCGGCAGGGGATCGCCGCGCCGACCACCGGCGACATCGCGGCCGTGGGCCGGCCCGCCGAGGCCGGGCTGCCGCCCGCGCACCGCCCGGCGACGGGCGCGCGCCCGCTGAGTGTCGAGATCCCGGCGGCCGGTGTCCGGGCCCGGGTCGTGGCCCGCGGCCTCGACGGGCACGGGGCCGTCGACCCGCCGCCCTTCGACCGGGCCGGCACGGTGGGCTGGTACGCGGCCGGGGCACGGCCCGGGGCGGTCGGCACCGCGCTCATGGTGGGGCACGTCGACACGGAGTCGCGGCCCGCCGTCTTCCACCGGCTCGGCACGCTGCGCACCGGCGAGCGGATACGGGTGACCCGCGCCGACGGCCGGGTCGCGGAGTTCACCGTGGACGACGTACGGGTGCAGTCCCGCCGCCACTTCGACGCCCAACAGGCGTACGGGGCAAGGCGGTCGGGGCGCGCGGAACTGCGGTTGATCACCTGCGGCGGCACCTTCGACCGCGCCGCGGGCGGCTACACGGCCAACGTGATCGTGTCCGCGTACCTCACGGGCCTCACGGACCCGGCGTCCGGCACGTCCTGAACTCCCTAACTCCCTCTGCCGGAAGTCCTGTTGGGCACCATGCCCGGTCGACGACCACTCCCCCGAAGTCGTCGACCGGGCTGGTCCTCGACCGCGCGCGCACGGGTTGCGGGAGTAACCCGGCGTCTGCGCGGGAGGTTCGAGGACGACCGGCGCCACGGACGGGCGTTCGGTCGTTGGACGGGACGACGGCCGGGGGCAGGGGCAGTCTGCTGAAACTGTAGAACGGATGAGCGCCTGAGCCTAGGGGGTTGTCGTTCGGCTCGGTCCGCGGACGCGGGGTCCGGCACGCACGTCCGCGGCACCGAGGACCGTCGGGCACCCGCGAGCCGATCCGGACGCGCGGCCGGCGGGGGAGCGCACGGCGGGTGCACGAAGAGGGCGGGCCCTGTCCGGGTGAACCCGGACGGAACCCGCCCTCTTCCGCTGTGCGCCGCCAGGGACTCGAACCCCGGACCCGCTGATTAAGAGTCAGCTGCTCTAACCAACTGAGCTAGCGGCGCCTGCTGACGTCGACAACTCTACCCGACCCCGGAGGGTGCTCCGGACCGCCCGGCACCCGCCCCGACCGGCCCCGGGGGGCGCGGGACGGGGTGCGGGGGCGCCGCGCCGGGGCGCGTACATCATTCGGACCGTCAACATG
Organism: Streptomyces sp. NPDC008150; assembly: GCF_042956945.1. NCBI lineage: Bacteria > Bacillati > Actinomycetota > Actinomycetes > Kitasatosporales > Streptomycetaceae > Streptomyces > Streptomyces sp. NPDC008150. Next base: position 200,334 of record NZ_JBIBHJ010000001.1, read on the forward strand.
CGAATCGGGACGACAGTTGTGAAACTGGCGAATGTGCATCAGCGAGGACATCCGGACCTGGAGTGTGAGGGGAATCGCATGGGGACTCCGGTCTTCGAGGAAGTCGATCCCGCGAGTGACTGCGACTGTCCGGGCTGCGTCCTGTGGCGCCGGGTCCTGCCGCACGCGGCGGACGGCCGGGCCGGCGGCCACCCGGCGGCCCACCGGACCCTGCTGCTGGCGGCCGCGTCGGCGGCGGTGCTCGCGGCGGGCAACGCCTCGCCGGCCGCCGCGGTGGCGCACGTGGCCGAGCGGCCCGGCACTCCCGCGGGCGACGAGCCCGCCACCCCGCAGGGCGGCACCGCACCGCTGCACGGTCCCGGCGGTGCGTCCGCCGAGCCGCTCGCCGCGGCGGCGCCCTCGACGACCCGGGCGGAGATCATCAACCGGGCCAAGAAGTGGGTGGCGGCGAAGGTGCCGTACAGCATGACCAAGTACTGGTCGGACGGCTACCGGCAGGACTGCTCCGGGTTCGTCTCCATGGCCTGGGGCCTGACGGGCAACGAGTGGACGGGCAGCCTCGGCAAGTACGGCACGCGGGTCGCCAAGGGCGACCTCCAGCCCGGCGACATCCTGCTCTTCCACAACCCCGCCAACCCGACGAACGGCTCGCACGTCGTCCTGTTCGGCGGCTGGACCGACTACACCCACACCTACTACACGGCCTACGAGCAGACCCGCCCCGGCACCCGCCGCCAGACCACCCCGTACGCGTACTGGAGCCATTCGGGCCAGTACCTCGGCTACCGCTACAAGGGCCTTGCCGCCGGGGCCGGCGGCGCGGAGGCGGAGCCCGCCTCCGGCACCTCGACGCCGTACCCGGGGGCGAGGTACTTCGGGGCCGGCGCGAACAACAAGTACGTCACCCAGCTCGGCACCCTGCTCGTCGGCCGCGGTGCCGGGCGCTTCTACACCACGGGTCCCGGGCCGCGCTGGTCGGACGCGGACCGCCGGGCCACGCAGGCGTTCCAGCAGGCGCAGGGCTGGCGGGGCGCGGACGCCGACGGGCTGCCCGGCCCGCGCACCTGGCAGCTGCTGGCGACCGGGTCCGGCAAGGACATCATGGCGGGCGCGGCGGGACCGGCCGGAAAGCCCGCGAAGCCCGCCGCTCCCTCGAAACCGGCCGCTCCCGCCAAGCCCGCCGCGCCCGCCTACCCGGGGCGCGCGAGCTTCCGGCCGGGCGCCGACAACGCCCATGTCACCCAGTTGGGGCGGCAGTTGATCAAGAAGGGGTTCGGCAAGTACTACACGTCCGGGCCCGGACCGCGCTGGGGCGAGGCGGACCGGCGCAACGTCGAGGCCTTCCAGCGTGCCCAGGGCTGGCGCGGCGGCGCGGCCGACGGCTTCCCCGGCCCGGAGACCTGGCGCCGGCTGTTCCTGTAGCCGCCCCGCCCGCCCACCCGCACCCGACCCGAACCGTCCCGGCCAGGCGGCCTCCGCGCTCGCACGCGGTGCCCCGGGCCGGCCGATCCGCCCGTCCCATCGCACGGACCCCCTGTTGTGACGCATCTGGCGCGGAGGCTGGAGCACCCATGACCACGACCACCCCGAGCACCGCAGCACCCACCCCCGACCCCGACGAGACCGACGTCCTCGCCCCTCGCCCGGCGCGGCTGATCCAGAACGAGTCGACCACCGAGATCCCCGTCCACCTGCTGTTCCGCGACGACCCCGAGCCGTCGGCGGTCCGGCTCGCCCCGGCCGTCGTCGCCCGGCGGCAGGGCACCGGGGAACAGCCCCGGCTGCGCAGGCCGGCCGCCGCGCGGCCCCGCCCCGTCGCGGAGGTCGACCCCGGGCTGGCGGAGCGCCCGGCGCGGGTGCTGCCCGGCGCGGCCGGTGTGTTCGCCGGCGCGTGCGGTGCCGCGGGCTGCGCGGCGACCTCGTGGTGGGCGGGCGTGCTGCCGCCGCTCGCCGTCGACGCGCTGGGGCTGCCCGCGTCCGTGCCGGCCGGGCTCGGCCCGGCGCAATGGGCGGCGTACGCGGGCGCCGGCGCGCTCGGGCTGTTCGGCTTCGGCGGGCTGGCGCGCGGCAGGACCGGCCGGGCCTGGGTGCTCGGCATGTTCGGCCGCTACCGCGGCACCGTCCGGCGCACCGGCCTGATGTGGGTCAACCCGCTGGTGCTGCGCCGCCGGGTCGACGTGCGGCTGCGGCACTGGCGCAGCGGGGAGATGCCCGCGTCCGACCGCAGCGGGGTCGCGCTGCGCGTCGTCGTGCTCGTGGTGTGGCGGGTGCGGGACACCGCGCGGGCCACCCTCGGCGTCGAGGACCACGAGACGTATCTGCGCGAGTGCGTGGAGGCGGCGCTGGCCCGCGTCCCCGTCGCGACGCCGGGTGCCGGGACGGGCGCGGTGGAGGCGTCCGCCGAGAACCTGTCCCGGCTGGTGGCGGCGGACGCCGCGGCGGTCGGCCTGGAGGTGTTCACGGTGCGGCCGGTCCGCGTCGAGTACGCGCCCGAGGTGGCCGCCGCCATGAACCGCCGCCGCATCGCCGCCCTGGACGCCGAGCACCGGGCGAGCGTGCTCAGCTCGGTCGTCGACTCGGTGGAGGACACGGTGACCCGGCTGACCGTGCGCGGACTCGTCGAACTCGACGACTACGAGCGCAAGGCGCTGGTGAAGGACCTCACGGTGGCGTTCTGCTCGGGGCGCGGCGAAACGTCGCCGTGATTGGTCTGGACATGTCGAACGGGCGTCAATAATCTGGGACTTGGTCTAGACCTGAACGATCCGCACCCGTGGTCCGCGATGCCCGGCACCGCGGACCACGGACGGCGGCAGCGATCGGCACCTGCACGGCTCAGTGAACCTCCCCCACGTTCTCCAGGAGCGGCAGCATGCGCGAAAAGACCAAGTTGTACGCCGCCGTGATATCCCTCGTCGGCGCCGGGGCGATCGCCCTGTCGACCGGCGCCGCCAGCGGCCACGGCTACACCGACCTGCCCCTCAGCAGGCAGAAACTCTGTGCCAACGGGACCGTCGCCAACTGCGGTGACATCCAGTACGAACCGCAGAGCGTCGAGGGCCCCAAGGGCTTCCCGGCCGCCGGACCCGCCGACGGCCAGATCTGCTCGGGCAACAACACGCGGTTCGGCCAGCTCAACAGCCCGACCACCCCGGCGGGCACCGCGTGGCCCACCACGAAGCTGACGGCCGGGGCGAGTTACACCTTCCGGTGGCAGTTCACGGCGATGCACTCCACGACCGACTTCTCGTACTACGCGACGAAGCAGGGCTGGAACCAGAACCACGCGCTGACCAGGGCGGACCTGAACACGACCCCGTTCCTCAAGGTCCCGTACAACGGGGCCCGCCCGCCGTCCACGCTCAGCCACACGGGCACGCTGCCCGGCGGACTCAGCGGTCACCACGTCATCGTCGCGGTGTGGACGGTGGCGGACACGGCCAACGCGTTCTACGCCTGCTCGGACGTCACCTTCTGAGGCCCGTACGGCCCTGGCGGCCCGCGCGGTCCACGAGGCCGGGCGGTCCGCGGGACCCGTACGGCCGCGGCTCCCGCCCGGTCCCCACCCGGGCGGGAGCCGCGCGCGTCGCGCGGCCGGCCTCCGGCCGCTACGCCGTCTGCGCCGGGTCGCCCGGCTCGGGTGCCGCCGCGAGCGGGGGCGGCGCGCCGCCCTCGGCGGCGGGGGCGGTACGGGCGGCCGTGCCCAGCCGTTCGGTGAGGCGGCGGTCGGGGGCACGGGACAGCGCGAAGATCACGGCGAGGGAGACGGACGGGGCGCCGATCGCGAACCCCGCGACGATCGGTTCCCCCGCGTCCAGCGCGTACTTGGCGATCAGGACCATCAGGGCGACCGAGCCGAGCGCCAGGAACTGCCCGAGGATCTTCGTGGCGACCCGCGCGGTGGCCAGACGCCGGCGGTGCCGCTCCTCGGCGAGCGACTCCTCGAAGATCTCCGCCGCGAGCCCCGGTTTCAGCGCCTCCCACTCCTGCGCCGCCCTCGGCGGCGGGAGCATGTCGCTCCATCGGTTCATGTTCTGACGGGCCATCAGTCGCGCCCCTCCCCGCTGCCGCTCTCGCCGTCGCTGCCGTCACTGCCGTCGTTGTCGTTGTCGTCGTCCGGGGCGGGGTCCGGCGGGGGGCCTCCGGGCGCGGGGGCGCCCTCGCGGCGCCGCAGCCCGTCGGCGAGGCCCCGCGCGAGCCGCGAACGGGACGCGGACAGGCCCCGGGCCGCGCTGGTCGCCGGGGCGGGCGCTGCCGGCGCCCGGCCGCGCGGGCTCCTGCGCGGCAGGCCCGCCTCCGTGGTCTCCGGCGGGGGAGCGGTGTCGGGAAAGTCCGGCGACGTGACGGCCGGGGTCCGGGGAGCCGGACCGCCGCCGCCCGCGCTCCACGCCCGGATCGGCGGCATCCGCGGCGGGACGGGCCGTCCGGAGGCGGTGCCCGCCGCCGCCGCGTAGGCCATCGGGGCGCTCTCGCCGGGCCCCCGGGAGGCGGTGTCCGACATCCGCACCTGCCTCAACTGGGCCTCGATGAAGGCCCGTAGCCGGACCAGGTGCTCCCGCTCGAAGTCGCGCACGGCCTCCGCGGTGCCCGCGGCGTCCCGCGACGCGCCGGCCTGCCGCGCCGACAGCTCCTCCACCTGCCTCAACTGGCTTTCCAGGAAGGACGTCAGCCGTACCCGGTACTCCCGCTCGAAGGCCCGCAGATCCTCGACGCGCCCCTCCAGCAGGGTCAGTTCGCTGTCGGCGTCGGCCGGCGGCCGCGCCGGTGCGGCCCCCGGCGGGGCCGGCAGCGCAAGTGGCCCCGGGGGAAGGGGCGGTGGCGTGCGGTCGTCGTCCTCGGCGGCCGGGGCCGGCAGGTCGAGGTGGGCCAGGACGTCGACGAGCCGGGCCCGGGTCAGCCCCGGACGGGTCAGCGTCTCGGCCTCCTCCGCCCGGCCGCGCAACCGCAGCAGCCACGCGAACGCGGCCACCGGCAGCAGCGAGGGCGGCCGGTCCGTCTGCATCAACAGAGCGCTGCGCAGGGCGGTTTCGGCCTCCGCGTACCGGCCGTCGGCGGCGAGGGCGTCGGCGAGTTCGCTCAGTACGTCCGGGTCGGCGGGCGCCTGGTCGTAGGCCTGCTCGAAGAGGCGGACGGCCAGTGCGGTGTTGCCGACCTCCACGTACTCCCGCGCGAGGGACCGGCGGTCCGCGAGCCGGGGGCCGGTCGGCGCGGTGCGGGCGGCGGCGTCCGGGGTGTCGCCGCCGGCGGAGGGCGGGGGGCCGAGGGCCTCGTACGTGGCGGCCATGCGGCGCGTCAGGTCGCCCGCCGCGCGCCCGCCGGACCACTCGGCGTCCTCGTCCGCCGCCCCGTCGCGGGACCTCACCGGGGCGAGTACCGTCAGCGCGCCCGCGATCAGAGCCTGCCAGTGCACAGCCACAGCACACCCCCCGTCCGGAGCGTAACGCCCCGGTGTCCGTCATGTGGTGATACCCAACAGCCTTGTCCCGCAACACGGTTGGGGCGGACGGCCGGTCCGGGGGAGTGGGTGGCGCGACGGGCGACGCCCGACCGGTGGCACGCGGTCGGGCGTCGTGGCGGGAGCGGGGCGGGGTCAGCCGACCAGCAGCAGGTCGCGCAGGGCGGCCAGGTCCTTCGAGCTGAGCCTCAGACCCTTGCGCAGGTAGGCGTCGAAGGTCCCGTACTCGGACTTCACCTGGTCGAAGCCGCCCTGGAGGTAGGTGGCACGGACCTCCAGCATCGGCGCGTACGCGGCGCGCATCGACTCCGGCATGGCGGCCAGCGCGGCGGCGTTCTCGGCGGCCCGGTAGGTGTTGCTGGCGAGGTAGTCCTTGAACACGGTCGCGCTCGGCACGCCCAGCGCCGTCAGGATCGTCGCGCTCGCCCAGCCCGTACGGTCCTTGCCCGCCGAGCAGTGGTAGACGACGGAGGAGGCGCGGCGGTCGCCGGCCTTGCCGAGCACGGTGTTGAACGCGGCGGACGCGGTCGCGGAGCTGACCATGGTGTGCTCCGCCGCCTCCATGTACGCGACGGCCTCGTACGCGGTGGCCGGCAGCGTGGTGGTGCTGATGGAACCGCCGAGCACGTCCGCGACGATGTAGGTCGCGCCCGCGGGCAGCCGGTCGGGGGCCGCGGTGCGCTCGCCCTCGGTGCGCAGGTCGATGTCGGTGCGGATGCCGAGGCGCTTGAGCTTGGCGAGGTCGGCGTCGGTGAGCTTGCTCAGGTCGCCCGAGCGGTAGAGCACACCCATGCGCACCCAGCGGCCGTCGGAGGTCCGGTAGCCGCCCGCGTCACGGAAGTTGGCGGCGGTCGCCAGGTGCAGTGAGCGGTCCGCGAGGATCAGCGGGGTGCCGTGCTCGGGGACCAGCTCGAACCACTGGCGGTCCGCGTCGCCCAGCCCGCGCACCGTCACGGTGGCGGTGCTCGCGCCGTGCGCGACCGCCGAGCGGCGCGCTATGGCGTTCTGCTCGCGGCCGGTGTAGACGGTGACCCGGCCGGCGTTCTTGGCGGCCCAGCCGACCGTGAACGAGCCGTCGTCGTTCTTGACGACCTCGGCCGCCGTGAAGGGGATGCCGCGCGAGGCGGCGCGGTGCCTGGCCGAAACCTGCTTGCCGCCGGAACGGGTGGACCGCTTCGCCGTGGCCGCGCCCGCAGGACCCGCCGCGACAGCCACACCGCCGACGGCGAGAGCGCCCGCCAGACCCGCGGTGAGCACCGCGCGCCGGCCGGTCCGGCGGGGTTCGCCGGACTCGGTGGCCGGGCGGGTCGAGCGAGGATTCACGTCCATGAAGATCTCCCAGAGCTGTTGGCTGCTTGGGGCAACCATTGGCGCTCCGGCTGTCCCGCACGGGGGCAAAAGATGAAGCCACGGCCAACGGGAGGCGTCCGACCAGTGCGTACGGCGATTTCCGGCCACGGCGAACGGCGCGGGTGGACGCGGGAACGACAGAGGGCGGGTTCCGTCCGGGGTGACCCGGACGGAACCCGCCCTCTTCGCTGTGCGCCGCCAGGGACTCGAACCCCGGACCCGCTGATTAAGAGTCAGCTGCTCTAACCAACTGAGCTAGCGGCGCATGACTCCCGCCGTCCGCTTTCGCGGGCGGCGACGAGAAAAATACTACCTGGTCCGCGAGGGTGCTCACGACCACGGCGGTGCGGGCCGGGACGGGGACGACAGGGGCTGGAGCACGGCCGGCAGCAGCACCCGCGCCGCGTTCCGGTTGAGGGTGTCCGCCGCGCGGCGCAGCCGGTGCGCCTGCTCGACGGGCAGCGACAGCGAGAGCGACCCCACCGCCGAGCCCGCCGTGACCGGGACCGCCGCGCACACCGTGCCGACCGCGTACTCCTGGAGGTCCAGGACCGGGACCCCGGGCGGCTGCGCGTCGAGCCGGGAGAGCAGCAGCGTCTCGCCGGTGATCGTGCGCGAGGTGAGGCGGGCGGGCCGGTGCCGGGCGAGGTGGTCGCGGCGTGCGGTGTCGTCGAGCTGGCCCAGCAGGCACTTGCCGGCCGCGGTGGCGTGCGCCGCGCTGCGGAAGTCGAACCACTCGTGGACCGCGGGCGCGTCCGGGCCGTGCGAGCGGTGGGTGACGCGGACCTCGCCGTCGACGTACCGGCAGAGGCGGACCGCCGCACCCAGTGTGTCGCGCAGCCGGTCGAGGGTGCGCTGGAGCGGGTCGGGAGCGGTCTCGTCGCGGGCCGCGGCGGAGGAGCCGAGACGGGCGAGGGTCTCCCCGGTGACGTAGACGCCGTCGCCCGCCTGCGCGACGTAGCCCTCGCGGCGCAGTATCCGCAGCAGCGGGACCAGCCGCTCCGCGCCCAGCCGGGTGCGGCGGGCGAGTTCGGTGCCGGTGACACCCGTGGGGTGCTCCGCCACGGCGTCGAGGACGCGCAGGGCGTCCTGGGCCGAGTGGTGAAGGGCGATCGGGCCGAGCCTCACAGCAGCTCACCTCACGTTGGCGCACCGGATGGGGGACGTGTCGTGCCTGTGCCGGGGGGCTGCGGACGGTCCCCGGTGTCGCACGGCGGCGTCACGAACCCCCTCGCGGTCGCGTCCCGTGCCGTCGTCCGGACGGTGAATCTTCCTCCACGATAACCGGCAACGGGCCTGCTCGGCGGGGTGGTTGGGGATTGTCGGGCCGCCGCGGGGGGCCTCGGGGCAAGTTGGCACATGCCCCGGTCATGCCACGGCGCCGGGACCTTGACGGACACCGTCCGTGACGGTCCGGGCGCCGTGCGTGGCCCTCGGGGGCTCGGCGGGCACCTGACGTGCGCGGGCGTGCGCCCCGTGCGCGGCGGGCGTTCCGGTGCCGCGCCGGCGTCGCGCCCGGACGCGGCACCGGACGCGGCACCGGACGGTACCGGTCAGAGCACCGCGCCGAGGAACTCCCGCGTCCGCTCGTGCTCCGGCTCGCCGAAGATCTTCTCCGGCGGGCCCGACTCGATGACGTGCCCGGAGTCGAACATCAGCACCCGGTCCGAGATGTCGCGGGCGAAGTTCATCTCGTGGGTCACGCAGAGCATCGTGATGTCCGTGCTGCGCGCGATGTCGCGCAGCACGTCCAGGACGCCCGCGACCAGCTCCGGGTCCAGTGCCGAGGTCACCTCGTCGAGGAGCAGGACCTGCGGGCGCATCGCGAGGGCGCGGGCGATCGCGACGCGCTGCTGCTGGCCGCCGGACAGCTGCGAGGGGTACGCGTCGCACTTGTCGGCGAGGCCCACCATGTCGAGCAGCTCCCGCGCCCGCGCGTCGGCCTCGTCCCTGGACAGCCCGAGCACGGTGACGGGAGCCTCGGTGACGTTGCGCAGCACCGTCATGTTCGGGAACAGGTTGAACTGCTGGAAGACCATGCCGATCTTCTTGCGGATCTCGCGCAGCCGCTTCTCGGGCGCCGGGTAGAGCTGCTCGCCGGCGACGGTGATCGTGCCCTCGTCGGGCTTGGTCAGCGTCATCAGCATCCGCAGGATCGTGGTCTTGCCGGAGCCGGACGGGCCGATCAGGGTGACGTGCTTGCCCGCGTCGACGGAGAAGTCGAGCCGGTCGAGCACGGTGTGGTCCCCGAACCGCTTGGTCACCCGGTCCAGCCGGATCAGCTCGCCGCCGCCCGGACCGGGGGCGCCGGGGGAGTCGGGGGTGGGTGCGGTGTCAACGGACAAGACGACGCTCCAGGGCTCGCAGGAGGAGGGAGGCCAGATAGGACACGACGATGAAGGCCACACCGATGACCGTGAGGGGCTCGGTGAACTGGAAGTGCTCCTGGGAGTACAGGCGCGCCTGCCCCAGCATCTCCAGCACCGTGATCGCCATCAGCAGCGGTGTGTCCTTGAGCATCGAGATGACGTAGTTGCCGAGCGCCGGCACGACCCGGCGGACCGCCTGCGGCAGGATCACCGCGGTCCAGGTCCGCCGCCGCGGCAGGTTCAGCGCCGTGGCGGCCTCCCACTGGCCCGCCGGCACCGCCTCGATGCCGGCCCGGTAGACCTGCATCGTGTACGTCGAGTAGTGCAGCCCGATCGCGCAGACCCCGGTGGTCAGCGCCGAGAGGGTCACGCCCCACTCGGGCAGCACGTAGAACAGGAAGAAGAGCTGCACCAGCAGCGGGGTGTTGCGCACGAACTCCGTGACCACCCCGACCGGCCAGCGCACCCAGCGGGTCGGCGCGCGCATCAGCAGGGTCCACACCAGCCCGAGGGCGAACGAGATCAACGACCCGAGGGCCAGGGCCTCCAGGGTGACCAGCAGGCCGTCCCAGAAGTGCGGCATGAAGTCGGAGACGGCACTCCAGTCCCAGGTCACGAGGCACCTCCGATGCGGGCAGCGCCGACGGCCGCGGCGTCGACGCCCGTGGTCGTCCCGCCCGTCGGGCCGGTACCGGTCAGGCCCGCGGTGCCCCGCGTGCGCGGTCCGCCGCGCAGCCGCTTCTCCAGGCCGCGCATCACGCGGGTGAGCAGGAACGCGATCACGAAGTAGATCAGCAGGACGTACGTGTAGATCTCGGCGCTCTGCTGGAGCGCGAGGCGCACCAGGTTGGCGCTGAACGTCAGGTCGCCCATGCCCATGACCGACACCAGCGAGGTGCCCTTGAGCAGTTCGACCAGCAGGTTGGAGAACGGCGGCACCATCTCCGGCACCGCCTGCGGCAGCAGGATCAGCCGCATCCGCTGCCACGGCGTGAAGCCGAGCGCGATGCCGCCCTCCCGCTGCGCCGCGTCGACGGCGGTCAGCGCGCCGCGCACGATCTCCGAGCCGTACGCGCCGTACGTCAGGCCGAGCGCGAGGGTGCCCGCCCACAGCGGGACGAGCTGCCAGCCGAAGGCGGGCGGCAGCACGAAGAACACCCAGAAGATCATGACGAGCGCCGAGGTCCCGCGGAACACCTCGGTGTAGAAGCCCGCGAGGAAGCGGACGATCCACCGTGAGGAGGTGCGGGCGATGCCGACGCCGAAGGACACCGCGGCGGCCAGCAGGCCGCTCAGGAACAGCAGTTGGACGGTGACCCAGACGCCCTTGAGGACAAGTTCCCACAGTCCGGAGGTCATTGGGCGCACAGCTCCTTCGCGGTCATGTCCGTCATCTCGGCCTTCGTGAAACCGAAGGGCCGCAGGATCCGGAACAGTTCGCCGCTCTTCCTGAGCTTGCGCAGCTCCGCGTTGAAGGCGTCGCGCAGGTTCGTCTCCGCCATGCGGAACGCGAACGCGCCGCCGTCCACGTGGGGTTTGCCGTCGACGCGGGGGGCGAACGCCTCGGTGGCCTCGGCCTTGGCGGACTTCTTCACCACCTCGCGGACGGTCAGCGCGGTGCCCGCGAACACGTCGACCCGGCCCGCCTCGACGGCGTTCAGCCCGGCGACCTGGTCCGGGACGATCAGGATGTCGCTCTCCCTGTACCCGGCGTCGACCGCGTACTGGATCTCCGCGTACCCGGTGCCGGTGGCGAACTTCGCCTTCTCGCGCACCACGTCCTGGTAGTCGCGCAGCCCCTTCGGGTTTCCCTTGCGCACGACGAAGGCGTCGAGCATCTGGTAGTCGGGGTCGGCGAACAGGACCTGCTCGCAGCGCTCCTTGTTGACGTACATCCCGGCGGCGACCACGTCGAACTGCTGGGAGTCGAGCCCGGGGATGAGTGATCCGAACTCGGTGGGCACGGGCTGCACCCGGTCCACGCCGAGCCGCTTGAAGACCGCCTTCGCCAACTCGGGCGCCTCGCCGGTCAGATCACCGTTCCGGTCGATGTACCCGAACGGGATCTCGCCGGCTATGCCGAGCCGCACGACACCCTGGGCGCGCAGCCGTTCGAGCAGATCACCGCCTTTCGTGCTCGATGCCGTGGCCACGCGGCTGCACCCCGCGGCGCCCAGGGCGCCGAGCGCCGCGGCCCCCGCGAGCAGCGTTCGCCGCCGGGGCGCGGCCGGGTGTCTGTCCGTGCGGACGGCCTTGCGTGCTGTGCGTTCGGTACCTCTGTGCGGTGGAGCCATGGGCGCGCCGCTACCCGAACGCCCGGCCGGTATTCCGATCTTTTCGAGTCCCGCCCGAACACGGGCCCCTGTGAACGGAGGTGACGACGTGTGCGGGCGAACGCGCAGGCGGGGCACGGGATGTCGGTTTCCGGGCCCGTGTCCGCGCCGCTCGCGGGCGCGGGCGCCGACCAGGTGACGTGCCCGGAACCGGCCGCCTCCGCCGCGACGCCGGGTGCCGCCCCGCCGGGCCTCCCGCGCACGGGCGGCGACAGGTCGCGGACGCCGGCGGCCCCGGGCGGGCACGCGGCGTCACGGGGCGGCTCCACCGGGTGGCCGCGGAGGGCGCCGCGGACGCCGGTACCGGCCGACCGGGGCACAGGGTGGGCAGCCCCGCGCCGACTGGGTACCCGGGAGACCGGGGCTGCCGGGCGCCGCCGGGATCGTGGTGCGCGCCGGGGGGCCGGTACCGCCGGAGGAACAGCAGGAAGGCTGGACATGACCGCACTCGGATTTCTCTACCCGGGCCACTCCGCCGAGGACGACTACCCACGCATCGAACAGCTCCTGGGCAGCGACATCCGGCTGGACGTGGTCCACACCGACATCGGCGAGGACGTCCGCGGGACCGACGCCCTGCTGCGGGCGGGCGCGGCGGACCGGCTGGCCGCGGGCGTCGAGGAGCTGCGGATGCTGGGGGCCGAGGCGGTCGTCTGGGCCAGCGCCGGCGGCAGCTTCGTGTACGGCTGGGAGGGCGCCCAGGAGCAGGTGCGCTCGCTCGCGGTGAGCACCGGCATGCCGGCCTCCTCCACCTCGTTCGGCTTCGTGCGCGCCCTGGCGGAACTGGGCCTGCGCCGCGTCGCCGTCGGCGCGACCTACCCCGAGGACGTGACGGCGCTGTTCGCCCGGTTCCTGACCGCCGGGGGAGCGGAGGTGCTGGGCACGCACAGCTCCGGGGTCGCCAGCGCCGCCGAGGCCGCAGCCTGGGACGAGCACCAGATCCTCGACCTGGCCCGCGCGGCCGACCTGCCGGACGCGCAGGCCGTACTGCTGCCGGACGGCGCCCTGCACACCGCGCTGCACCTGCCGGCCCTGGAGAAGGAGCTGGGCAAGCCGGTGCTCACCGCGAACCAGGTCACCGTCTGGGAGGGGCTGCGGCTGGCGGACCGCCGGGTGAACGCGCCGACGATGGGCGCGCTGTTCACCCGGGAACCCATCGTGCAGGCCTGACCCGGGCCGGGCGCCCCCCCCGGCGCCCGGCCGCACGCGGCGGCGGGCCGCCTCCCGGGACGGCCCCGCGGAACCCCCGGCGAACGGTTCCCGGAATAACCGGGGACTCCCCCCTGTTGCAATGCCGCGGACCAGCACCGCACCGAACAGGAGGCACCCACCGTGGCGGCAGACGAGATCCGGGGCCCGGTGCACGGCACCGCCCCCGTCGCCCTCTCCGTACTCGACCTGGTGACGGTCGGAGCGGGCACCACCGCCACCGACGCGCTGCGCACCAGCGTCACCATGGCGAAGCTCGCGGAGTCGCGCGGCTACCACCGCTACTGGGTGGCCGAGCACCACTCCATGCCGGGCGTCGCGTCCTCGTCGCCGGCCGTGATCCTCGCGCACCTCGCCGCCCACACCGAGCGCGTGCGCCTGGGTTCGGGCGGCGTCATGCTGCCCAACCACGCCCCGCTCGTGATCGCGGAGCAGTTCGGCACCCTGGAGGCGCTGGCCCCGGGCCGCGTCGACCTGGGCCTGGGCCGGGCGCCCGGCACCGACGGTGCCACCGCCGCCGCCTTGCGGCGCAGCGACCGGCTGAACGAGGGCGCCGACGACTTCCCGCAGCAGCTCGTCGAGCTGACCCGCTTCCTCGACGACGACTTCCCCGACGGCCACCCCTACCGCCGCATCCACGCCGTGCCCGGCCCGGTGCAGGCGACCTCGCCGGGCGGGGTGCAGTCCCCGCACCGGCCGCCGGTGTGGCTGCTCGGGTCCTCCGGCTTCAGCGCGCAGCTCGCCGGCGCCCTCGGGCTGCCCTTTGCCTTCGCGCACCACTTCTCCGCGCAGAACACGATCCCGGCACTCGACCTGTACCGGGACTCGTTCCGCCCGAGCGAGGTGCTGGACGAGCCGTACGCCCTGATCGGCGTCTCCGCGCTCGCCGCCGACGACGAGAAGGAGGCCCGCCGCCAGGTGCTGGCCGCCGCCCTCAACATGGTCCGGCTGCGCACCGGCCGGCCCGGTCTCGTGCCCACGCCGGAGGAGGCCGAGGCGCACGAATTCAGCCCCATGGAGCAGGAGTTCGTCAGCAGCTGGAACTCCAACGTCATCCACGGCACCGCCGACGAGGTGCGGGCCGGTCTGGACGGGCTCGCCAAGCGGACCGGCGCCGACGAGCTGATGATCACCGCCAACGCCCACACCGGCTCGGTCCGGCTGCGGTCCTACGAGCTCATCGCCGACGCGTACGGACTGCCGACCCTCTGACCGCACGAGCCTCTGACCGCGCGAGACGGCACGGGAAGGGCCCGGCCCCCCACGGGTGGCCGGGCCCTTCCGCGTGTCACGAGCGCGCCGACTCCCCGCCCGCGCCCAGCAGTTCGGAGATCCGCTCCGGGGCCACCGGGCGGGAGTACAGCCAGCCCTGCCCGGTGTCGCAGCCGATCCGCCGCAGCCGCCCGGCCTGCGCCGACGTCTCCACGCACTCCGCGGTCACGGTGAGACCGAGGCGGTGCGCGAGCTGGATCATCGCCTCGACGATCACCTCGTCGGCGGGGTCGGGCAGTTCGGCGGAGGCGTCGCGCTCCTCGTACGGGAAGCCGCGCACGAAGGCGCCGTCGAGCTTCAGCACGGAGACGGGCAGCCGGCTGAGGTAGGCGAGGTTCGAGTAGCCGGTGCCGAAGTCGTCGATGGCGATGCGCACACCCATGTCGCTGAGCGCCCGCAGCGCCTCGATGGGCCGGCCCGACGACCCCATCACCGCCGACTCCGTCAGCTCCAACTGAAGCAGTTCCGGGGCCAGTCGGGTCTCCTCCAGGATGCCCGCCACGTCCGCCACCAGGTCGGAGTCCCAGACCTGGCGGACCGCGACGTTCACGCTCACGAAGATCGGCGGCCGGTCCGGGTGGTCGAGCTGCCAACGGCGGGCCTGGCGGCAGGCGGTGGCCAGGATCCAGCGGCCCAGCGGCACGATCGAGCCGTCGTCCTCGGCGAGCTGGATGAAGCGGTTCGGCGCGAGCGCCCCGAACTGCGGGTGCCGCCAGCGCACCAGCGCCTCCACCCCGTGCACCCGGCCGTCCGTCATGCCCACCAACGGCTGGTACTCCAGGGTGAATTCACCCCGCTCGATGGCCGGCCGCAGGGTGGAGACGAGGGCCTGGCGGGTCATCCGGTGCGCGTTGCGCTCGGGGTCGAAGAGCGTCCAGCGGGACTTCCCGTCGGCCTTCGCCCAGTACAGCGTGGTGTCGGCGGCCTGCATCAGCGCGGTCGCGCTCGTGCCGGCGGACCGCCGCTCCACGACGCCGATCGACGCGGACACCGACAGCCGCCCGCCCGCCACGTCGAACGGCTCCTGGAGCGCGGTCAGCACCGACTCGGCGAGTTCCGTGAGCTGTTCGGGGCCGGTCGAGTCCTCCACCAGCAGCGCGAACTCGTCCCCGCCGAGCCGTGCCACCAGCGGCGAGAAGGGCGGTGCCGTACGCCCCGCGCCGTCCGCGCATCCCGTCAGGCGCTCGGCGACGGCGGACAGCAGCGCGTCGCCGGCCCGGTGCCCCAGGGTGTCGTTGATCGCCTTGAAGCCGTCGAGGTCCAGGTAGCAGACGCCGACCCGGCCGGTCCCCGCCTGCCCGAACTTCTCGGCGCCGAGGGCGGCCGACAGGCGCT
This sequence comes from Streptomyces sp. NPDC008150, assembly GCF_042956945.1. NCBI lineage: Bacteria > Bacillati > Actinomycetota > Actinomycetes > Kitasatosporales > Streptomycetaceae > Streptomyces > Streptomyces sp. NPDC008150. Next base: position 215,657 of record NZ_JBIBHJ010000001.1, read on the forward strand.
CGAAGAACAACGTCCGGTTGGGCAGCCGGGTCACCGGGTCGTGCATCTGCAAGTGCCGCAGCCGCGCCTGGAGTTCACGCCGGGCCCCGATGTCGGACACGGAGACCAGCACCCCGTCCCCGGCGGGGGCGTCGCCGCCGTCGGCCGGCCCCCCCGGGGCGGCGGCCAGCGGCGCGGCCACGACCTGGACCCAACGCGCGCGCCCGTCCCGGGACTTCAGCCGTCGCGTGCACCGCAGCTCGGCACGCCGGCCGCGCAGCACCTCGTTGTACGCGCGGTGGGTGCGGGGGTCGGACGCCAGCTCCACCAGGTCCGCGGCGACCCGTCCGGCCAGCGCGTCGGCCCGCGCGCCCAGCAGCGCGCCGAACGCGTCGTTGGCCCCGACGACCAGACCGCCCCGGTCGACCACCGCCATCGCGAGCGGCGCCGCCCCGAACGCGGCCCGCAGGAGCGGTGGTTGGGCATCGTCCGGCAGTGCGGGGTCCGGGGTGGGGGCCACCGCCGGGGCGAGGGCCGAGGGGGCCGGCGCCGGTGCCTCGGGCGACAGCACGGTGGCCGGCGGCAGGGCGGCGGCCCGCGGGGTGTCCGGCACCGGCGGTGCGGCGGGCGCCCTGACCGCGCCGGACACGGCGAACGCGGTACCGGTGAGCGGGGCGCCCGTGAGCGCGGGACCGGCGAGCACCGCACCGGTGAGCGCGGCGGCGAGCGGGGCGGCGTCGAGGGGCCCCGGTGGCACGGGTTCGCCGCGCCCCTCGGCCGAAGGGGCGGCCTGCGCATGACTGTCTGTGACGACCGGCCGCGCGAGACCCGCCGCGGGCGTCTGCCCTTCGGACGTTCCGTTCACCGCTCGCTCCCGCAGTGCATTCGTTCTTCGTGTGGGTCCCCCGGGGCGACCTGCCGGGCGGTGGTGCCCGGCCCGGAGGCGTCCGAGCGGGAAAGGGTAAGGAAAGTGTGCCGATCATAGAGGTTGTCTCCGGGCCCCTTCCAGCCGTCGTACGGCACCCGTGGACCGACCGCGGCCCCGCCCGATCGTTTCTGCCCACGGATGGGCGGCTTCTACGGACCATCGACCGATTGTGACGTTCCGTGAGTGCCCGGGGGTGTCGGCGTGCGGTCGACGCGCTTCGGCGGCGCCGGGGTCACTTCGGGGGCGCGGCGTGCGCTCCTCACTCTTCTGGTGCAGGCAAACAGGGCGTAGTACGACAAAGTGACCAAGGCTGGTGGCGGTGTCCCGCGAACCGCTCCCCGGAGGTCCACGTGCCGCGTCAGCTCCCCCTCAGAGGACTCGTCCGCGAGGTCCTCGGGGGATTCGGCGGGGCTCCGGGAACCCGGCGGGCGCGGGGAGCCCGGGGGTCCGGCGGACCCGGGCGGCGGCCGGGCGGGGCGGGCTCGAGGCCCCGGCTCAGGAGCGTGGCCGCCGTCTCCACGGTGCTGTCCGCCGTCGCCGCGACCTCCCTGGTGACGGGCCCCTCGGTCGCCGAACCGTTCTCGGCCGCGCCGTGCGCGCTGCGCCGCACCGACGCCCACCACTCGGAGGGGCTCGACAGCTGGAACGCCGCCTATCCGCGGCCCACCCGCCGGCTCAACGCCGTCATGGTGTTCCTGTCGTTCCCGGACGCGCACCCGGCGACCACCCCGGACGAGCTGGCGGCCGACCACTTCCCGGCCACCAGCCGCTTCTTCCGGCGCGCCTCGTACGGGACGTTCGACCTGCGCGACCACCCGCTGCGCCGGTGGATCGAGATGCCGCACGCGTCCACCTCGTACGCCATACGCCGTGACTGGAACGCCGCCCACCGCGCCGCCTACCTGCACGACGCGCTCGCCGCGGCCGACCCGCACGTCGACTTCTCCCGGTACGACATCGTCTACTTCGTGGCCGACCCGGACGCCCCCGGCGTCGACTCGGACGCGACGAAGGTCGTCAACCTGGACACCCCGCTGCGGGCCGACGGCACCGACATCCGCCGGGTGGTCACGGTCTTCGAGCGGCACCCGCCCGACCGCCTCGTCCTCGCGCACGAGACGGGCCACGTCTTCGACCTCCCCGACCTCTACCACCGCCCCGCCGACGGCAAGGGCGACTGGGACACCTACGTCGGCGACTGGGACCTGATGGGCAGTCAGTTCGGCATGTCCCCGGACCTGTTCGGCTGGCACAAGTGGAAGCTCGGCTGGCTGTCGAACCGCCAGGTCACCTGCGTGCAGGGGGCGGGCCCCACCCGGCTGACGCTCGAACCGCTGGAGGCGGGCCGGGGTGCGCGGCGCTCGCACGCGGCGGACGGCGCGGCGGCCCCGCCCGGGTTCGGGCTCGGCGGCGGGACGAAGCTCGCGGTGGTGCGCACCGGCAGCGACAGCGCGCTGGCCTTCGAGGCGCGCGGCGGCGCGGGCAACGACGCGGCGACCTGCCGGCGGGGGGTGCTCGTGTACCGCGTGAACGGAGAGGCCGCGTCGGGCGGCGGCCCGGTCGAGGTGGTCGACGCGCACCCGAGGACGCAGGCGTGCTGGGAGCAGTCGGTGTATCCGCCGCTCGCGGACGCCCCGGTCGGCGCCGGCGAGAGCTTCACGGTGCCGGGCGACGGGGTCCGGGTGGACGTCGAGGGGCGCACCGCGTCGGGCGCCTGGACGGTGACCATCACGCCGGGCTGAGGGCGCCGCTGTTGCGCGGTGCGGAGGGGAAAGGGGGCGGCGGGGGAGGGGAGGGCCGGAAAGGCGGGAGACGCGGAAGAGGCGGGAGCGGTGGGAAAGCGAAAGGGCGTTCTCGAAAATCGAGAACGCCCAGGTCAGCTACTTGATCGCTTGTGCGCCGCCAGGGACTCGAACCCCGGACCCGCTGATTAAGAGTCAGCTGCTCTAACCAACTGAGCTAGCGGCGCCTGCTGACGTCGTAGACCTTAGCATCCTGATCCGCGGGAGGAAAAATCGATATCCGGACCGCCGTCCGGGCCGCCCGTACCGCCGCCCACAGCACCGTTTCGGGCCCCGGCAGCCAGGGGTGACGGGTGTCCGGCGCGACCAGCCAGCGCGAGCCCTGGCGGTCGTCGGCCCCGGGCGACGGCGAGGGCGCCGGGACGGTCACCGCGTCACCGGTGCCGTGGCACAGCAGCGGCGGGACCTGCGCGGTCCGGCACTCCGTGCGGCCCCGGGTGCCCCACTCCTCCCACTCCAGGAGCGACGGCAGGCGCTGCGCGGTCCCCGGCGCGGTGAACAGGTGCACGCGGCCCCGGTGGACGGCGACCGGCCCGGACCCGGGGCCCTCCTCCCAGAGCTGGTCGAGCATCCGGCGCCCGAAGACGGCCGGCGCGCTCACCACGTCGAACGCGGCACCGCACGGCAGGACGACGGGGGCGTAGGGCCGTTCGTCCCAGAGCGCGAGCGTGGAGCGGGGGTGGGATCCCGCCGACGCGAGCCAGGCGGCACCGTCCGCGGTGACACCCGCGGCGCCCAGCCGCTCTGCGTCGTACCGGTCGGGGAGCGGGTCGTTTCCTGTGCTGCTCATGCTGCATAGATCTACTGGGCGTGAGGGGGTGACCCCGTTGGGTTGTGAGAAATAGGGACAGGGCGGGACCAGGGGGCGTATCTTGCGCCGTGGCATATGCGAGAGGGGATGTGCCACCGGCTTCGCCACCGGGGTTCGCCACCCCCTCCGCGCCGCCCCGGTCCCGGCCGGGCGCGACCTCAGAGCAGGTCGGTCCGCCCGGCGCGCGGGCCCTCGCCCTCCGTGCCGCGCATCAGGTCCCGGCCGAACTCCACCATCTTCACCGCGTAGTCCTCGGTCCACTCGGCCCGTGCCGCGATGTCCGCGGGCGTGAGCCGGTCGAAGCGCCGCGGGTCCGCGAGCTGGGCCGCCGCGAGCGCCTGGAACTCCACCGCGCGGTCCGCCGCGGCCCGGAAGGCCTGCGTCAGCTCCGTCGCCCGCTCCAGCAGCGCGCGCGGGTCGTCGATCGACTCCAGGTCGAAGAAGTGCTCCTCGTCGGCACCCGCCTGCGCGGGCTCGAAGAGCAGCGGCGCGGGGCGCAGCCGCGGTTCGCCCCGACCCGGCGTGGGCTCCGCCATGTTCTGTCCTCCTCGTACGTACCGGACGGCCCGCAGGTGCGTTGGGCCACCGTCCATTGTCCCCCGGCCGCGCAAGAGGGCCGTCGGAACGCGGCGCGCGGCCGTCAGGGGCGCCACGCGACGCGGTGTTCCCGCAGGTGGGCGAGGACGGCGTGGTTCGCCTCCCAGCCGTCCGGGAACTTCACCGTCACCCCGAGCTGCACCGGCTCCGTCGACGGGTGGTCGTCCAGCAGCTCGGTGACGCCGGCCCGGCACACCACCACGCACGCGTGCCGGTGCCGGGACGCCAGCACGCACAGCCTGCCCGTCTCCAGGTGGAACGCGGTCGCGTCGGGACGGCCAGAGAGCGGGTGCAGGATCACCGTGACGTCGAACTCCCGTCCCTGGAGCCGGTTCGCGGTGTCCACGGTGACCCCGGCGACCCCGAGGTCCGCGAGCGCCGCGCGCACCCCGGACGCCTGGTCGCGGTGCGCGGTGCCCACCGCGATCCGGTCCGCGGTCAGCGCGGACGGCTCGTCCGAGCGCTCCGAGAGGGCCGCGCCGCCCCGGTCGAGGAGGCGCCGCACCACCGCCGCGACCGCGCGCACGGCCTCGGGGTCGGTGCGCGGGGTGTGCCGGGCGGGCAGTTCCAGCAGGCCCCAGCCGGACCGCGCCGCCTCGTCGATGACCCGGTCGGGGCCCGAACCGTCCGACGGCACCGCGAACGTCAACTCCCGGTCCCCGTCGGCCGTTCCGCTGCGGAAGGGCGTGTACGGGTAGAACGCACCCGAGACCAGCGGCGCCGCCGAGGCCGGCAGCCGCCAGGACACCGGCAGACGGTGCTGCGGCAGTTCGGGGTTGTGCGCGAGCAGCGTCGTCACCGCGGAGGCCGACGGGTCGTACGACAGGCCTGCCCACTGGTCGCCGCCCACGATGGAGAACGGGTCCAACTGGCCCGGGTCGCCGACGAACAGGGCCCGTTCGAACAGCCCGGCCACCGCGAGCAGCGCGTCGGAGCGCATCTGGTACGCCTCGTCCACGATCGCGTGCCGCCACGGCTCGACGCCCTTGACGTGCGCCCACTTCGCGGCCGTCGAGATCACGACGTCCATGCCCGCGAGGTCGGCCGCCTTCGCCGACTTCCGTACGTTGGCCAGCGCGTCCAGCGCCTTGTCGTACGGGTCGCTGTCGCTGCTGTGCAGACGGCCGACGGGCAGTTCCGGGTTCTTCTCCGCGAGCCGGGTCACCAGGTCGTCGACCTGGGCGTTGGTCTGCGCGATGACCATCAACGGGCGCCCTGCCTCGGCGAGTTCGAGCGCGGCGCGCACCACCAGCGTGGACTTGCCGGCGCCCGGCGGGGAGTCCACGACGACACCGCGCGAGGTGCCGTGCAGGGTGTCGGCGAGGATCGCGTCGGTGGCGCGGGCCGCCGCGGCACCCGGGTCGAGGGCGCCCGCGCCCGCGGTCGCGGGGCCGGACGGGGCGGGGGAGTTCACAGCACGTCCTCCTCGGTCACCGGGTCGGGGGCGGGCGCGGCTGCCTGCGCGCCCGGCGGGCCGCCGTGGGTCCACGGCGTCTCCTCCGCGTCGGGCAGCTTCGCGCCGCCCCGCTGCTCGTGCTCGAACAGCGTGAAGCAGAGCCGCTCGCCCGGCTCCGGGACGGACCCGGCCTCGGGCTCCTTGCCGCGGCCCATCTTGTCCAACACCCGCACGACGACGAGGAGTTCGGCGTCGTCGGCGGTCCCGGCCGGATCGGGGCCCGGGTCCGGCTCCGCGTACCCGGCGAACTCCACCGTCTGCGGCTTGCCGCCCAACGAGCGGTACGCGCGGGCCCGTTCGCCCAGGTGCGGGCGATCCGTCGTGCGGACGGTCACCAGCGGGCGGGGGCTGGGCCGCTTGCCCTCGCTGTACGAGGCGACCACCTCGACGACCTCGCCCGCGAACGCCTCCCCGGCCAGCCGCCGGGCGGCCATGACCAGCGGGTCGTCCAGCGCCTCCTGGGCCTCCAGGCGGGCCTGTTCGCGCTCGCGGGTGGCCAGCTTGTTCGCCGCGGTGACCGCGTCGTCGCGGCGCGGCTGCGGCGGCTCGCCCGCCAGGACCCGGTCCCGGTGCCCGGTGAACGACCAGCGGTCGCGCGTCCAGCGCTCCTCCACGTGCGCGCCCTCCGGCAGCGCGCGCAGCAGGTCGTACCCGCGCCACACCGCGTCCCACGTGGGGCGGGTGCGGCTCTCGACCAGGGCACGGATCGCCCGTTCCGCGGCGGTCAGTTCACCGAGCCGGTCGTCCGCCGCGAGACCGTCCTCGGCGGCGGAGAGCGCGGTGCGCGCGCGGTCGTAGCGTTCGACGGCGGGCGCCAGCAGCTTGTTGTCGAACGCCGGGTCGGTGGCCGGACCGGCGGGCGGGCACAGCAGCTGGCCCTTCTCGTCGCGCCGCAGCTCCGCCTCGTGCGCGGCGGCGGCGCCGTCGAGTCCGGCCGGCGGATCGATCCACGCGAGCAGCGCGCCCAGGTGCTGGTCCTCGACGCCGGACTGGCCCGTCGCCCAGTGCCGGGCCAGCACGTCGGAGAGCGCGAGCAGCAGCGAGGAGCCCGGCACCCGGGCCCGCTCGCCGTAGTGCGTCAGCCAGCGGCCGAACAGCGGTACGCGCGGGGGCGCCGGGTGCGGGGCCTCCGGGTCCTGCTCGGCGGTGCGCCGGAACCGCGTGGAGCGCCCCAGCAGCCGTACGAGGTCGATGCCGGCCCGGCTCGGCACGATCAGCTGCGGCGCGTCCGCGCACAGGTCGACCTCGACCTTGACCCGCTTGCCGGTCTCCGGGTCGGTCTCGGTGCGCTCGGCGGCCTCGACGACGTCCGCGTACGCGTCGATGTACGGGAGCACCGTGTCGGCGAGCTCGGCGAGGAACGCGAACCGCAGGTCGCGGTCGCGCGGCTGCTCGACCACCAGCAGCCGGGGCCGGTCGCGGTCGGTGCCGACGAGCGCGCCGAGCGGGGCGCCCGTCTCGCCCGCGGTGGTCAGCGGGACGAGGACGAGCGGCCGGTCCGACAGGTGCCGGTGCCGCACGGTCGCGGCGGGCTGCGCGCGCCCCGTGCTCACGGCCTCCAGCCGGGCGAGCGTGGCGATCAGCGACACGGGACCTCCTCGGCGAGGACGTCGGCGGCGGGTGCCGGGCGGGCGCCCGCCGCGGCGAGCGCCTCCGCGCGCAGTGCCGCCGCCCGGCGCAGCGCGGAGACCGCCGGGTCGGCCGCGTCGCCGCTCTCGCCGCGGGCCGCCGCGAGGACGTCCTCGACGGTGCTCAGGCCGCCCAGCTCGGCGCGGAGCTGCCGGCCGAGGGCCGTCACCGCGCCGCTCGCGCGGGAGCGGGCACGGCAGTGGAACGCCAGCTCGCACGCGGACAGGCACTCGGGCGCGTACGTCGCGGGAACCGACTCGACCGTCGCGGCCAGCTCGGCCGCGGGCACGGCGGGGGAGAAGCAGGCGCCCTCCGGCAGCGCGTCCGCGATCTCCTCGACGCGGGTCAGCCGGGCGAGCTGGCGGGCGGTGACGGCCCGCTGCTTGCGCACGTCGACGGCACGGGCGGTCGCCAGGTTGGAGAAGTCGCGCGGGCACACGAGGAGCACCTGGTGGCGCACCTCGGGGGCCGGGTCGAGCCGTGCCGCGACCGCCTCCAGGGCGAGCACGTACACCGCGGACTGGCGCGCCGCCGCGCCCACCTTGGCGGGGTCGGCCGAACCGTCCAGCATCGGGAAGGACTTGATCTCCACGACCGACCAGCTGCCGTCCGGGTGCACCACGACCGCGTCCGGCTCCAGGTGCGCGGGGGAGCCCGCCACCTCCAGGGTGAGCATCGGGTGGTCGAGCAGCGTCCAGCCGCCCGCGGCCACGGCCTCGCGCAGCGCCAGCGCCGTACGGGCGGAGCGGCCCTCGGGGCCCGTCGCCGTCAGCTCCGGGACATGTGCGCCGGCCGGGGGTTCGGCGGCCGGGTCGAGGTGTTCGTGCGCCAGACGCAGCAGCTCGGCGCCGCCGTCGGCCTTGACCCGCGCCTCGAACACGTTGCCCCGCACGAGGGCGAACTGGGACTGCCCGAATCCCGAGGGGGAGCCCAGCGCGCCCGCGAGCGCCGCCTTGTCGACGCCCGCGCCGTCCAGGATCGCCCGGCGTCTGCACCCCGGGTTCGCGGCGAGCGCCGCGAGGGCGCGCGCGTCGAGGGACTTGGCGGGTACGTCCGGGCCGCGCAGGTCAGCGAGCCGCTGCCGGAGCGCCTTCCCCGGAGTCCTTGGGGGAGGCACCGGACTCGGCTCCGGAAGGGAACCGGGGCTCGCGCTGCCTTGGAAATCGCTCACCCGCGGAAGTCTGGCACCCGTCACTGACAATCGGGGAACGTGAGCCCCCCGAGCGCCGTGCGACGGCCGGGACGCGGGAGACGAGCCGGGAGGCCAGGGGCGTCAGCCGGGCGGTGATCCGGTCCGCGAGCCGTGAGACGTACGGGGCCAGCAGGAACCCGGCGCCCATCACGGCGACGCCCGCGACCGCGTCGAGCAGGTAGTGGTTGGCGGTGCCCATGACCACGATCGTCGTCGTCAGCGGATAGAGCACCGCGAAGAAGCGCGCCGTACGGGTGCGCCCGTAGCGCCACAGCATCACCCCGCACCACAGTGCCCAGCCCACGTGCAGGCTCGGCATCGCCGCGTACTGGTTGGTCATGCCGCCCAGGCCCCGCGGGGCGCTCGCGTCGCCGCCCCACCAGCCGTACGAGCTGTAGCTCGCCATGGTGTCCACGAAGCCGTGCCCGGCGGACAGCAGCCGCGGCGGGCAGGTCGGGAGCAGGGTGAAGCCGATCAGACCGATGAAGGTCGACGTCATCAGCCAGGTGCGCGCCGAGCGGTAGATGTCCGCGCGGGACCGGAACAGCCAGATCAGGATCGCCGGCGTGACGATGTAGTGCAGGGACGCGTACCAGAAGTCGGCGGGTATGCCGAGCCAGGGTTCGCGGGTGAAGAGGCGGTTGAGCGGGTGCTCGGCGTTGATGTGCAGCGTCTGTTCGATCGAGAGGATGTCCCGGCCGTGGTCGACGGCCCCCTGTACGTCGCCGCGGACCAGTAGCCGGCCCGCGGAATAGCACGCGTACACGAGCACTATCAGCGGCAGTTCGGTCCACCAGCGCAGCCGGAGCGGCACGTTCTCCCTGGTGCGTGGTGTCGCGGTCTGCAGCATCCGGTCGTCTCCCCCTTCTTCCCGTCTCTCATCGCGTGGCCCCGGTGATCCGGTCGTGCCACTTTACGGCGTATGTGTCCGCTCGGTGAGGACGGCCCCCGGCCCTGAGAGACGCAGAGATTGCCCCCTGGGTTGCCCCTTTCCGCCGTGCGCCATGATGGATGCATTCCGCTTCCTCGCGTTCCCGGAGAAAGGCTCCTCATGGCACCGCGCATCCTGCTGGCCCGGCACGGACAGACCCAGTGGTCGCTGTCCGGCAAGCACACCGGCAGGACGGACATCCCTCTCCTGGAGGAGGGTGTCGTCGGCGCCAAGCTGCTCGGGAACCGGCTGCACGGGGCACCGTTCGACGGTCTCCCGGACGCGCGCGTGCGCACGAGTCCGCTGGTACGCGCGCGGGAGACGTGCGCGCTGGCCGGTTTCGGCGACCGCGCGGAGGACTGGGACGCCCTCATGGAGTGGGACTACGGCGACTACGAGGGCATGACGCCCCAGGAGATCCAGGACGTCCGCCCCGGCTGGCTGATCTGGCGCGACGGCGTCCCCGGCGGCGAGAGCCCGGAGCAGGTCGCCGAGCGCGCGGACGAGGTGATCGACTGGGCACGCTCCGGGGACGGCGACGTGCTGGTCTTCGCCCACGGGCACATCCTGCGCTCCCTCGCCTCCCGCTGGCTCGGCCTGCCGCCGGCCTTCGGCGCGCGCCTGCGTCTCTCCCCGGCCTCGCTGTCCGTGCTGAGCTGGGCGTACGGGGAGCCCGCGGTCGAGAGCTGGAACGAGACGGGGCACTTGACGGCGTAGGGGGCCCGCGCCGGGCGTGCGCGCCCGCCGCGCGCGCCATGGCGGCGAGGTGTGCGCGGCGGGCGCGCACCGGCCACGAGGTGTGCGCCCGGCCACGGGGGGTGCGCACACCCCCGGGTCACACCGCGCGCGGTGGGCGCGCGCTCCCGGTCACACGGCGCGCGGCCGGTTCGTGTGCCGCTCCAGGAACGCGCCGACCTCCGGCGAGCGCCGGTGCGGCAGCAGTACGCGCGCGGTGCCCGCCAGCATCGTCTGGATCCGCGACGACTGGACCAGGTCGAGCAGGTCGAGGACCCGGGTGCCGGCCGCCGCGGCCTCGTCGGGCCGGCCGCCGCGCGCCAGGTCGTCGGCCAGCTCGGCCGTGTAGAGCGCGATGTTGCGGGTGAAGTGCGGGTCCTGGAGGCGGACCGCGCGGCGTGCGTGCCGGGCCGCGCGCGGCCAGTCGCCGAGCGCCGACCAGCACTGCGCCTCAAGGCCCTCCAGCTCGGCCTCCCCGTAGAAGCTCATCCACTCGGGGTCGGCGTCCGACCGCCCGCGGGCGAACAGCGCCTGGGCCCGTACCAGCGCCCGCTCGCAGCCCGGCCGGTCCGCGAGCCCCGCCCAGCCGCCCGCCTCCCGCAGCGCGAGCAGGGACATCAGCCGGGCCGAGCCCAGCGGCCGGGCCACGCGCTGCGCGGCCTGCGCCGCCCGGACGGCCTCGCGCGGGCGGCCCGCGTCCCGGGCCAGGAACGCCGTGTTGCAGAAGGCGTGCGCCTCCAGCGCCTCGTCCCCGGTCATCCGGGCCGTGGCCAGCGCCTCCCCGTAGTGCGAGCGGGCGTCGTCGAAGCGGCCCGAGTCGTGCGCCAGCCAGCCCACGGAGACGGCCAGTTCGCCCGTGCCCGCGTGCAGCCGGTCCGCGGTCGCCTGCCGGGCCGTTCCCGCGTCGAGCAGCGCGTAGGCAGCGCGCAGCGGCTGGGCCGCGCGCCGGTACAATCCGTCCGCGCCGTGCCGGTCGTCCAGCAGCCGGATCCTGCGGACGGCCTCCTCCAGGGCGCTCGCCTCGCTCGACCCGGCCCGGAGTACCGGGCGGTCCGCGGCGGCGGCGTCCGGGGCGAGCCCGAGCGGGCCCAGCGAGACGGCGGCGACGGTGGCGCCACCGCCGGTCATGAATGCGCGACGCAGCACGTCGCTCTCCTCGTTGTTCTCGTGCGACTCATGCAACTCGTGCGACTCGTGGGAGTCCTGCCGGTAGTACGGCTCGTGGGCCCCTCCTGTCTCACCCGTCACGGACTCGGGGCTCGCGGAGGCCGCGGGGGCCGCGTCCTCGGGATCGCGCGCCCTGCGGCCGCGGACGGACGAACGGGGTGCGAACCCCAGGTCGGCCAGCGTGCGGCCGGGGAACATGTGCAGGAACACCCGCTCGTACGCGTAGTTGGGGCAGCGGATCTCACCCGCCTCGACCCGGCCGACGTACCGCGCGTCGCAGCTGACCCGCTCTCCGATCTCCCGTGCCGCGCGGCGCACCGCGGCGGCGAACTCGGCCGGTGAACGCGCGCCGCGCAGCTGCCGGAAGGCGCTGTTCGGCCCCGGCGGGGGGAACGAATACGGGGTCACCGCTGACGACGCCATGGCCGGGCCCTCTCGTGCGAACCGTCGAACCAAGCCGGGTCCGGGGCGAGTTGGTCACACGGTCCGCGCTGCTCCCGTCGGCCTGCGCCGCCCGTGCCGTCCACGGCGGCCGTGGTGCGCGGGGTGTCCGCAGTGCCCGAGGGAACGCCGTTCCGTCCGTGGCGCCCCGGTTCCGACGGGCATGAACGTACCGGCTGTGTCCGGGGCGACACCCGGTGTTTGCCTACAAACCGGATATCTCATCCAACATCTGCCATGAAGTGCCATCCTTTGCGGGCGAACCGTGCCGTAGCCGTTGACGCTCCGAGGCGTTGAACCCCGTGGACCGGAGGCCGCCGGCTTCCTGCCCGCTCGTCCGAGGAGGAGTTCCGTGGTGGAGGCCGGGATGCACAGCAGTCAGGCGACCGAACGACGTGGCCGGACCATGGCCGTCGCGTACGTGCCGACCGGGCAGCGCGGTGCGCCGCCGCCCGGCACGGACGCCGCGTGGGACCTGGTGACGGTCCCCACTCGGCAGGGGCTGGAGGCGGTCGACATCCTGCGCCGCGGCGCCTGCGAGGCCGTCGGCCCCGTGCTCCACGACGACGGCGCCGACACCGTCAACTTCGTGGTCCCCTCCGGCACCGCGGCCGGCTGGGACGTGCCCGGCTCCACCTGTACCGAGACGGACGGACGCGGGCTGCGCCTCCCCCCGGCGCCCTCGGCCGACGGCGAGGAGGCCGCGGGCAGGGAGGCCGACGGCGCCGACTGGGTGCTTCCGCCCGGCGAGTCCGACCCCGCCACCGACCCGGCGGTCCTGCGCGCCGCCCTGGGCGAGGCCGCCCGGCTGCTCGAAGCCGCGGACAACTGCCGCTGAGCCGACGGCACTTCCGTCGCGACACCCCTCCGTACCGGCGCACCCCCGGCGCCGGGCACCCGACGCGGCCGGGCCCCGCACGCCCGCCGCGCCCCCCGTCCCGGCCCGCCCCCGAGCGCGGGCCCGGTCCCGCCGCCCCGCCCCCGCCGGGCCGGTCACCGGGGAGCCGCCGATAATGGCCGCATGGGAAAGTCCAGGAACGCCCGGCGCGGACGCCGGGCCGCCGACCCGGTCGTCGAGCCCGTCGACGGCGGGCTCGCCGAACTGATGCCCGACCGCGACCGGCCCCGCGCCTGGACACTGCTCGTCGACGGCGCTCCCCAGTCGCACGTCGACCTGGACGACCCGACCCACCTCTCCTTCGAGTACCTGCGGCGTCTCGGCCACGTCGTCGACCTCGCGGCCCCGCCCGGCGCTCCCGTGCACGTCGTGCACCTCGGCGGCGGCGCGCTCACCCTCGCCCGGTACGTCGCCGCGACCCGGCCCCGCTCCACGCAGCAGGTCGTCGAACGCGACGAGGCCCTCGTCCGGCTGGTCCGCCGCGAACTGCCCCTCGACGCCAACGCCCGCGTGCGGGTGCGCCCGGCCGACGCCCGCGCCGGACTCGCCAAGGTGCCCGACGGCTGGGCCGACCTCGTCGTCGCGGACGTGTTCAGCGGGGCACGGACCCCCGCCCACCTGACGTCCACGGAGTTCCTCGACGAGGTGCGCAGGACCCTCAAGCCCGGCGCGCTGTACGCCGCGAACCTCGCCGACGGTCCGCCGCTCGCCCATCTGCGGGGTCAGATCGCCACCGCCGCCGCCCGGTTCGCGGAACTCGCCCTGATCGCCGACCCGACGGTCCTGCGCGGCAAGCGGTTCGGCAACGCGGTCCTCGTCGCCGGTGATCTTCCGCTGCCCGTCGCCGAGTTGACCCGCCGGGCCGCCTCCGACCCGCATCCCGCCCGCCTCGAACACGGCGCGGCACTGCGGGACTTCACCGGCGGGGCGGCACCGGTCACGGACGCGGTGGCCGTCGCGTCGCCCGCCCCGCCGCCGTCCGTCTTCCGCTGAGGCGCGCGAACTCCCGTCCGCACGGGCCGGCGTGCGGGCCGCCCGCTAGTAGGCGCCGACGTCCACGTGCGGCGGACCGTCGTGCCACGCGCAGATCACCGACACCTTGTTCTCGCCCGAGGTGAACTCCACCCGGATCCACGTGTCCGTCTTCCACACCTGCATCGCCCAGCCGGAGTCCGGCGTCGCGGACACCAGCGTCGCCGACGCCGCGGCGAGGTCGAACACCACCCGGCCGCCGTCGGTGGCGTAGCTCTTGACCTGCCCGGAGACCGTCGGCGACGGACCGGGGGTCGTCGACTTCCCCCGCGAGGGGGAGGGTCGGGGAGAGGCGCCGCGGTCGGCGGACGGCCGGGGGGACGGACCGGCCGAGGACGGGGACGGCGAAGTCACCGACGGAGAGGGGGTGACGGGGGCGGGCGACGACGTGGCGGGCGCGACGGCCGCCGTGATCGGCAGCGCGCGGGGCGGGTCGTACGCGGTGCCGGTCATCACCGTGTGCACGCCCCACCAGGACAGCGTGACCGCGGCGCCCGTGGCGCACGACCACGCGAGTACGTGAACCAGTCCTCTGCGCATCGCGGCCATACTGCCCCACCCGCACCACGGGTGTCGCACCGGTCGCACACCCCGCTCGTTCTCGCAGGTGCCCGGACCGCCCTCGCCCGTATGGCGTACGGTGCGGCGCATGGCAAGTGTGCTCGTGGTCGAGGACGACCAGTTCGTTCGCTCCGCCCTCATCCGGCACCTCACCGAGGCCGCGCACACCGTGCGCAGCGTCGGTACCGCGCTGGAGGCGTTGCGCGAGGTCGCCCATCTCCCCTTCGACGTGGTCATCCTGGACCTCGGACTGCCCGACCTCGACGGCTCCGAGGCGCTGAAGATGCTGCGGGGCATCACCGACGTCCCGGTGATCATCGCCACCGCGCGGGACGACGAGGCCGAGATCGTACGGCTGTTGAACGCCGGCGCGGACGACTACCTCACCAAGCCGTTCTCCGTCGAGCACCTCTCCGCCCGGATGGCGGCCGTACTGCGCCGCGCCCGCACCGCCGTGGGCGACGCGCCGCCGCCCACGGTGATCAGCGTCGGCGGCCTGACCGTGGACCCGCTGCGCCGCCAGGCGGAACTGGACGGCGTACGCCTCGACTTGACGCGACGCGAGTTCGACCTGCTCGCGTTCCTGGCCGGACGCCCGGGAGTTGTCGTCCCGCGCAAGGAGCTGCTCGCCGAGGTGTGGCAGCAGTCCTACGGCGACGACCAGACCATCGACGTCCATCTGTCCTGGCTGCGGCGGAAGTTGGGCGAGACCGCGGCCCGGCCGCGCTACCTGCACACCCTGCGCGGGGTGGGCGTGAAGCTGGAACCGCCGGGGACGGAGCTCTCGCGATGAGATGGGCACTGGTCAAGGTCGCCCTCGCGGTGACCACCATGGTCGTGGTCGCCTTCGCGGTGCCGCTGGGGCTCGTCATCCGGGAGATGGCGCGCGACCGCGCCTTCTCCAACGCGGAGCGGGAGGCCGCGGCGGTCGCCCCCGCGCTCTCGATCACCACCGACCGCGACCAGTTGGAGCGCGTCGTCGCCTCGGCGGGCGCCGACGCGGGCATGGCCGTGCACGTGCCCGCGTCCGAGGGTGTGGCCGCCCTGGACATCGGCAGGCAGCGCGCGGCGGACGACACCATCGCCGCCACCCGCAACCTCGGCCGCGCGTCCACCACCGGGGTGCCGGGCGGCTTCACCCTGCTCCAGCCGATCGCCCTCAGCTCCGGCGAGATCGCCGTCGTCGAGGTGTACGTCCCGGAGTCCGAGGTCAGCAACGGCGTCGGCACGGCCTGGGCGGTGCTCGCCGGGGTCGGGGTCGCGCTCGTCCTCGGCTCGGTGGCGGTCGCCGACCGGCTCGGGGTGCGGATGGTGCAGCCGGCGCAGCGGCTGGTGGAGGGCGCGCACGAACTCGGCGAGGGCAAGCTGGGATCCCGCGTGCCCGAGGAGGGTCCCACCGAACTGCGCCTGGCCGCCGCGGCGTTCAACTCGATGGCCGACCAGGTCGTGCAACTCCTCGCCAACGAAAGGGAACTGGCCGCGGACCTGTCCCACCGGCTGCGCACCCCGCTGACCGTCCTGCGGCTCAACACCGCCTCGCTCGGGGACGGTCCGGCCGCCGAGCAGACCCGCACGGCCGTCGCACAGCTGGAGCGCGAGGTCGACACCATCATCCGGACCGCGCGCGAGGCCAAACCGCAGACGGCGGCGCCCGGACCCGGCTCCGGCTGCGACGCGGCGGAGGTGGTCCGCGAGCGCATGGCGTTCTGGTCGGCGCTCGCCGAGGACGAGGACCGCAAGGTGCGGGTGGCCGGTGTGGACCGCCCGGTGCGCATCCCGGTCGCCCGTGCCGACCTGGCGGCGGCACTCGACGCGCTGCTCGGCAACGTCTTCCGGCACACCCCCGAGGGCACCGCCTTCGCCGTCGACGTGCACAACGGCGAGGACGCGGTGATCGTCCTCGTCTCCGACGCCGGACCCGGCATCCCCGACCCCGAGGCGGCGATGGCCCGCGGCAGCGGCTCCGGCAGCCAGGGCTCGACCGGCCTCGGCCTCGACATCGTGCGCCGCCTCGCGGAGACGACCGGCGGCGACGTCCGCATCGGATCGTCGGTGCTCGGCGGCACCGAGGTCCGCGTATGGATCCAGCTCGCGAACGGCGACCCGGTCCGCCGGGGCCACCGCGGCACGGTCCGCAGACGCCGCAGGGCAGCGGTGCGCTGACCTGCGCCGGGGGAGGCCACCGCAGACCTGCGGCCGCCCCGCGCGGTGGGGTCGCGGTGCGTCCCGGGGTGCTTCGCGCGGTGCGGTTGCCGTGGCTCGCGCGGTCGGCCCCGCCTCCGTGGTTGCCCCCGCGCGGTGGGGTCGCGGCGCGTCCTGGGGTGCCCGGCCCGTGCGGTCGCCCTGTCCTGCGCGGTTGCCGCCCGCGGTCGCCGCGTGTCCTCCGGTTGCCCTGCGCCGTCCGTCGCCCCGCGCCGTCGGCTGCCCGCGTCCCGCGGTCGCGCTGCGCCGTGTGGGCCGCCGCCCTCTGGTCGCCCCGCGCGGTGGGCTCGCGGCACGTCCTGGGGGGCGACCCGGGCCGTGAGGTCGTCCCGCCCTCCCGCGGTCGGCCACGCCTTCGTGGTTGCCCCCGCGCGGTGGGGTCGCGGTGCGTCCTGGGGTGCCCGGCCCGTGCGGTCGCCCTGTCCTGCGCGGTTGCCGCCCGCGGTCGCCGCGTGTCCTCGGGCTGCCCTGTGCCGTCCGTCGCCCCGCGCCGTCGGTTGCCCGCGTCCCGCGGTCGCGCTGCGCCGTGTGAGCCGCCGCCCTCTGGTCGCCCCGCGCGGTGGGCTCGCGGCACGTCCTGGGGTCGACCCGGGCCGTGAGGTCGCCCCGCCTTCCCGCGGTCGCCCCGCGCCATCCGGTTCCGGTTGCCCCGCGCGCCCCCGGCCTTCCGGATCGTGACCCCACCCCGCGCCATCCGGTTCCGGCTGCCCGGGTCGGGACTTCACCCCGCGCGCCTCCGGCCGCCCGGCGGCGCACCCGCCCCGTGCCCCCACGCCGCCCGGCGGCCGCGCCCGCCCCGTGCCT
Organism: Streptomyces sp. NPDC008150; assembly: GCF_042956945.1. Taxonomy (NCBI): domain Bacteria; kingdom Bacillati; phylum Actinomycetota; class Actinomycetes; order Kitasatosporales; family Streptomycetaceae; genus Streptomyces; species Streptomyces sp. NPDC008150. The sequence goes on from NZ_JBIBHJ010000001.1 coordinate 232,822, forward strand.
GGCCACGCCGCTCCCCTGCGCGGCGCGCCCCTCAACCCCCCGCCCCGATCCGCTAGTTGCGCAGCTCCCGCCGCCTCACTGGTCTCTACCTTTAACGCCCCCCGATCCCTTCCTTAAGCGCACCCTAAGATCACCGCCCCCGGCCCCGATCGGGCGTTTTGCCGGGTTCCGGATCGCTAGCGTGCGGATGCGCCCCGCACCGGAAAGCGGCCCCCCACGGCATCACCGGAACATCGCGGGGCGCACCCCAGGACCTTGTGAACTCCCCCGTGAACACCGAAGGCAGGCCCCCGATGAGCACCACGCACCGGCGCAGAATCAGTGGCAGGAACAAGGCGATAGGCGCTGTCGTCGCCGTGGCGGCCGTGGGCGGTGCGGCGTTCGCGTTCACCGGCACCGCGTCCGCGGCCGGTGTCGGCGCCGCGTACACCAAGACCAGTGACTGGTCGTCCGGTTACAGCGCGCAGTACGTCGTCACGAACAACAGCGGGTCCGCCGAGAAGGGCTGGAAGCTGGAGTTCGACCTGCCCTCCGGCGCCACGCTCAGCTCGCTGTGGAACGCCGAGAAGAGCGTCAGCGGCAAGCACGTCACCGTGACGTCGGCCTCCTGGGACACCGACGGCCTCGCGGCCGGCGAGTCCGTCACCGTCGGGTTCGTCGTCAACGGCGGCGGCGACCCGACCGGTTGCGTCATCGACGGCGTCTCGTGCTCCACCGACACCGGCGCGACCCCCGAGCCCAGCGGCCGGCCCACCGAGACGGCCACGGCGACGGCCACCCCCACCGCGACGCCGACCAAGACCGCCACGGCCACGCCGACGGCGACGGCCACCGCGACCCCCACCGCCACCGCGTCGACCGGTACCGGCACGACCACGAGCGCCGGCTTCTCGCCGTACGTCGACACCTCGCTGTACCCGGCCTTCGACCTGCTGGCCGCGGCGGACGCGTCGGGCGTCAAGCAGTACAACCTGGCGTTCATCACCGACGGCGGCGGCTGCACCCCCAAGTGGGGCGGCGTGACCGACCTAGCGAGCGACTCCGTGGCCGCGCAGATCGGCTCGCTGCGTGCCAAGGGCGGTGACGTCCGGGTGTCCTTCGGCGGCGCCTCCGGCACCGAACTGGCGACCAGCTGCTCCTCGGCGTCGGCCCTGGCGACCGCGTACGGCAAGGTCGTCGACGCCTACGACCTGACCAAAATCGACTTCGACGTGGAGGGCGGCGCGCTCCCCAACACCGCCGCGAACACCCTGCGGGCGCAGGCGATCGCCCAGCTCCAGAAGCAACACCCGGACCTGGACGTCTCGTTCACCCTCCCGGTGATGCCCGAGGGCCTGACCCAGGACGGGGTGAACCTGCTGACGGCCGCCAAGGCCGACGGCGTCGCCATCGACACCGTCAACATCATGGCCATGGACTACGGCGGCTCGTACACCGGCGACATGGGCACCTACGCCGAGCAGGCCGCCACCGCCACGCAGGCCCAGATCAAGAGCGCCCTCGGCCTGTCCGACAGCGCGGCGTGGAAGGCGGTCGCCGTCACCCCGATGATCGGCGTCAACGACGTCGCCGCCGAGACGTTCACGGTCGCCGACGCCACGCAGCTCGCGACGTTCGCGAAGTCCAAGGGCCTGGGCTGGCTGTCGATGTGGTCGGCCACCCGCGACAAGCAGTGCTCGGGCGGCGCGAAGACGTACGCCGACCCGACGTGCAGCTCGGTCGTCCAGGACGCCTACGCCTTCTCGAAGGCGTTCGCCACCGTCGGCTAGTCCCGACAGGCGTACACGGCAGGGCAGTTCGGAGCGACCGACAGCCACTGTGCAACGGGGGACGCGCGCCCCGGCCGGAGACTTCCCCCCACCCGGCCGGGGCGTGCGCGTGCGCCGGCCCGTGGCACCGCCGGCCGGAGGCCGTCCCGCGCCGGGGCACCCGGCCCGCGCCCGCGGGGGCGGACCCACCGGCGCAGGTCGGCGCGGGGGCCGGGGAAGGTGGACCTTCTCACCCGCATGGGATGTGCTGTTACATTCCACGTCAGTCGCGCGCGGCGCGGCGGGACGGGAGGCGGACCATGGCAGGCCAGGGAGCGCGGGGCCGGAGCGGCGGGCGGCCGACTCTGGAAGAGGTCGCCGCACGGGCCGGAGTGGGGCGCGGGACGGTGTCCCGGGTCATCAACGGCTCGCCCCGCGTGAGCGACACGACCCGCGCCGCCGTCGAGGCGGCCGTCGCCGAACTCGGCTACGTCCCGAACACTGCGGCCCGCGCCCTCGCGGCCAACCGCACGGACGCCATCGCCCTGGTCGTGCCGGAGCCGGAGACCCGCTTCTTCCGCGAGCCCTACTTCTCCGACATGCTCAGCGGCGTCGGCGCCGAACTGGCCGACACCCAGATGCAGTTGCTCCTCATCTTCGCGGGCAACGACCGTGAGAGACGCCGGCTGGCGGAGTACCTGGCCGCCCACCGCGTCGACGGCGTCCTGCTGGTCTCCGTGCACGCCGACGACCCGCTGCCCGACCTGCTCGGCCAGTTGGAGATCCCGGCCGTGATCAGCGGTCCGCGCTCCGCCGCCGAGACGCTGCCGTCCGTCGACTCCGACAACTACGGCGGCGCGCGCTCCGCCGTCGAGCACCTCCTGAACCGGGGCAGGCGCACCGTCGCGCACATCACGGGGCGCCTCGACGTGTACGGCGCGCAGCGCCGCGTCGACGGCTACCGCGACGCACTGCGCGACGCGGGCCGCCCCGTGGACGAACTCCTCGTCGAGACGGGCGACTTCACCGAGGACGGCGGCCGGCGCGCGATGACCCGCCTGCTGGAGCGCCGGCCCCACCTGGACGCCGTCTTCGCCGGTTCCGACGTGATGGCGGCGGGCGCCCGCCAGGTGCTGCGCGCAGAGGGACGCCGCATCCCCGAGGACGTCGCCCTCGTCGGCTACGACGACTCGGCCATCGCCCGCCACATGGAGCCCCCGCTCACCAGCGTGCGCCAGCCCATCGTCGAGATGGGCCGCACGATGATCAACCTCCTGCTCACGGAGATCGCCGACCGCCGCCCGTCCGCCGTGCGCGGCACGGAACGCCACCAGGTCGAACTGGCGACGCGGCTGATGACACGGGCGTCCTCCTGAAGGTCTCCGGCGAGTGGGCGCCGCGGCGGCGGACGGCTCGCGCCCGCCGCCACGACGCGAACCCCCGTCAGGTCAGGTTCTCGGCGGCCCCCGCCGCCTGCGGCTCCTGCGCCGCCCCGGCCGCCTCCGGCTCCCGCGCCGTCCCCGACTTCGCGAGTTCGGAGTACCAGAGCGCGCTCGCCTTCGGGGTCCGCTTCAGGGTCGCGTAGTCCACGTACACCGCGCCGAAGCGCTTGGCGTAGCCCCAGGCCCACTCGAAGTTGTCCAGCAGGGACCACAGGTAGTAGCCGCGCACGTCGGCGCCGTCCGCGACCGCCTCCTGGACCGCGAGCAGGTGCTTGTGCAGGAAGGCGACGCGCTCGGTGTCCTCGACGAAGCCGTCGGCGTCGGGCTTGTCGTCGTACGCCGCACCGTTCTCGGTGACGTAGATCGGCAGGCCGGGGGCCAGCTTCGTGTAGCGCATGATCAGCTCGTGCAGACCGCTCGGGTCGACGGCCCAGCCCATGTCCGTACGGTCGCCCGGGACCTGCTGGAAGACCACGTCCTGCGAACCGGGCCACGGGGCGTGCTCGCTCGCCCCGTGGGTCTCGGCCTGGCCGCCCTCCACCTCGGTGCCGGGGGCGGAGACCACGGCCGGGGTGTAGTAGTTCAGGCCGAGCGCGTCCAGCGGCTGGTTGATCGCCTCAAGGTCGCCGGGGCGGACGAAGGACCAGTCGGTGAGCGAGGAGGTGGCCGTCAGCAGGGTCTCCGGGTAGGCGCCCTGGAAGATGGGGCCGTGGAAGACCCCGTTGGCCAGGTCGTCGATCCGCCGGTACGCCTCCAGGTCGCCGGGGCTCTGCGAGAACGGCCTGATCACCTGGGAGTTGAGGCTCACCGCGATCGAGTTGCGGGACGGCATGACCGACCGCAGGGCCGAAGTGGCGAGCCCGTGGCCCAGGTTGAGGTGGTGGGCGGCGCGCAGTGACGCCGCCGGGTCGGTCCGGCCGGGTGCGTGGACGCCGGAGGCGTACCCCAGGAAGGCGCTGCACCACGGCTCGTTGACGGTGATCCACTGCTCGACGCGGTCGCCGAGGGCCTCGCCGACGATGCGCGCGTACTCGGCGAAACGCTGGGCGGTCTCCCGTTCCGGCCAGCCGCCCGCGTCCTCCAGCTCCTGCGGCAGGTCCCAGTGGTAGAGCGTGACGGCCGGCTTGATGCCGTGGGCCAGCAGCTCGTCCACCAGCCGGCGGTAGAAGTCCAGCCCCTTCTGCACGGCGGGTCCGCGGCCGGTCGGCTGCACGCGCGACCAGGACACGGAGAAGCGGTAGGCGGTCAGCCCCAGGTCGGCCATCAGCGCCACGTCGTCGCGGTAGCGGTGGTAGTGGTCGACGGCGACGTCGCCGTTGTCGTCCCCGGTGATCTTGCCGGGGGTGTGGCTGAAGGTGTCCCAGATCGACGGCGTACGGCCGTCCTCCCGAACCGCCCCCTCGATCTGGTAGGCGGAGGTCGCCGCTCCCCAGAGGAATCCGGGAGGGAAGGCAGCGGATGTCAAGGGCTCAGGCATGGATGCGCTCCTAGGGGGCGGACGGGTCTCACATTGTGCATGGGAGCGCTCCCATTTTGAAAGGGGGAAGTCCCTGTGTGTTCGATCGGGATCGGATCGGGCCCGCGACCGGACCGCATCGGACGGAACCCACCGGGCCGGTTCGGGCCGGCGCGGGGTCGGCGGGGGCCGGACTTCGTGGCCGGTTTCGGGGCCGGAACCAGGCCGGGGTCGCCCTGTTGCCGGACCGGTGCGGCGCGAACGCGTACGGCGTCTCGTGCCGAGTACGTAGTCGGCCGTCGTCGTTCTGCGTGTGTTTCCCGAAGGGGCTGCCTCCGGTCGGGCCCCGCTCCCGCGCGGCCCGTGCCGCGCGCTCAGGCCGAGTCGCGCAGCACCAGCTCCGTGGGCAGCACCACCTGGCGGTGGCCGGTGCCGGGGGTGGCGATCTCGTCCAGCAGGAGCCGTGCCATGGTGCGGCCCATCTCCTCGATCGGCTGGCGCACGCTGGTCAGCGGGGGGTCGAGGTGCCGGGCGACCATCGAGTCGTCGAAGCCGACGACCGCCACGTCGCGCGGCACGTCGTGCCCGGACGCGCGTAGCACCTGCACCGCGCCCGACGCCGTCACGTCGGACGCGGCGAAGAGTCCGTCCAGGCCGGGGCGTCTGTCCAGCAGTTCGCGCATGGCGGCCCGGCCGCCCTCCTCGGTGAAGTCGCCGTAGGCGATCAGGCTCTCGTCGACCGCGATGCCGGCGTGTCGCAGCGCGTCGCGGTAGCCGTCGAGGCGGTCCCGGGCGGCGTCCATGTCCAGGGGGCCCGTGATGGTGCCGATGGTCCGGCGGCCCCGGGCCAGCAGGTGCCCGACGGCGTCCCGGGCGCCCCCGATGTTGTCGGCGCGGACGTGGCCCAGCGGCTCGGCCTCGCTGCGCCGGCCCGCGAGGACGGTGGGCACGGCGAGCCGGTCCAGGAGGTCGGGCAGCGTGTCGTCGCAGTGGACCGCCATCAGCAGGACCCCGTCCACCCGGTGGGCGGACAGGTACGAGGCGAGCCGGGACTGTTCGTCCTCGTCGCGCTCCAGCACGAGGAGCAGATGCATGCCCGCCGCCGAGAGGGTCGAGGACGCGCCCCGGATGATCCCCGAGAAGTACGGCTCGGTGAAGAGCCGGTCCTCCGCCTCGGGGACGACCAGGGCGACCGAGTCGGTGCGCCGGGTCACGAGGGAGCGGGCGGCGCGGTTGGGGACGTACCCCAACTCGGCGATCGCCTGTTCCACCGCCGCGCGGGACCGGGGGCTGACCTTGGGGGAGCCGTTGATGACGCGGGAGACGGTGCCGCGGCCCACGCCGGCCCGCGCGGCCACGGCGTTCAGGGTCGGACGCCGGGCCCCCGGGGCGTCGGACGGCTGGGCGGCAGGGTTCATCGTTCACCTTCCGGCGTGCTGGGCGGCGGGGGCCAATTGTGACCCAGGATCCGCGCGGCAGGTCCCGGCGGCGGGGGCCGGGGACGGCGCCGGGCGCGGCGTGCCCCGATGACGCCTCTGTGACCTCAACAAATACCGCAGGCGGCGGACGCGTTGTGGCCCGGTTTCGGTTCGCGGCCGGACACGTTCACGTGACGCGTCGGACACGCTAGGGCAACAACGCCGTTTTCAAGTCTTGACACTGGGCCCGGTAGGAACCAGTCTTCCGGCATGCCGCGTGGGAGCGGTCCCACGGTCCATCGGGGGGGATTACTCCTGCGTGGATCGGAGTACCAACGGCCCTTCCCTCCATCTCGCTTGGCGTCACTGCACCAGCAATTTCCGTCGTACCTCAGGGGGTTCGACGGAAAGGCCGCTGCTCGAACCGTGAGGGCAGGTCCGGACCGTCGGGGTTCGGCGGTCTGATTCCTGAGGTCCCGTTCCCACTGGAACAAGGAGTAGTGGAATGCGTATCACCCGCAAAGGCAGCGGTCACGGCCGGAGAACAGCGGTTCTTGCGACGACGGTCCTGACGGCCACCGCCCTGCTGGCCACGGCCTGCGGCGGCAGCGACGACGACGACTCGAACGCCTCGGGTTCCGACGGCAACATCACGCTGACGGTCGCCGACTACGGACAGTTCGGCTACAAGGAAGCCAAGCTGTTCGCCGAGTACCACAAGCTGCACCCGAACATCACGGTCAAGGAGCAGACCACCGCGGGTGAGACCGACTACTACCCGAAGCTGCTTCAGCAGCTGAACACGGGCAGTGGCCTGGCGGACGTCACGGGCATCGAGGTCGGCCGCATCAAGGAGGTCGTCGACACCCAGGCGGCGAAGTTCACGGACCTGAGCAAGGTCATCAACGTGAACGACTTCGTCTCCTGGAAGGAGAAGCAGGCCACCGCGGCCGACGGCTCCGTCATCGGCGCCGGCACCGACATCGGCCCGATGTCCCTCTGCTACCGCTCCGACCTCTTCAAGAAGGCCGGCCTGCCGACCGACCGTGACGCCGTCGCCAAGGCGGTCGCGGGCGGCTGGGAGGACTACCTCAAGCTCGGCGAGCAGTACAAGAAGAACGCCCCGGCCGGGACGGTCTTCATGGACTCCGCCAGCGCGATGTACAACGCGGTCGTCAGCTCGGACTCGAAGCAGTACTACGACGCCGACGGCAACCCGATCTACAAGGACAGCGCGTCCGTGAAGACGGGCTGGAACCTGGCCGCCGAGGCCGCCAGCAAGAAGCTGAGCGGCGGCCTGCCGCAGTTCACCGACGCCTGGACCGCGGCGCTCCGCAAGGGCACCATCGCCACCGTGGCCTGCCCGGCCTGGATGGCCGGCCAGATCTCGGTCAACTCCGGTGACGCGTACAAGGGCAAGTGGGACATCGCCAAGGCGCCCGGCGACACCGCCGCCAACTGGGGCGGTTCCTTCCTGGCCGTGCCGAAGTCCGGCAAGCACGTCAAGGAAGCCAGCGACCTGGTCAAGTGGCTGACCGCCCCCGAGCAGCAGGCCGCCGTCTTCAAGGCGATCGGCAGCTTCCCGTCGAACAAGGGCGCCTACGACCTTCCCGGCGTGAAGGACGCGAAGCTCCCCTACTTCAACAACGCCCCGATCGGTGAGATCTACTCCTCCGAGGCGAACACCATCCCCGAGGCCGTCCTCGGCGCGAAGGACGCCACGATCAAGGACACGATCTCCACGCAGATCAACAACATGGAGCAGCACGGCACTTCGCCCGACAAGGCGTGGAAGGCCGCGACCGACTCCATCGACAAGGCCATCGGCTGACGACCCGCGGTGCGGGCGGCCCACCGGCCGCCCGCACCGCACTCGCGCCGAGGCGCGGGGTTCCCACGGCCCTTCCGTGCCGCACGGCACGGAAGGCCGTACGTGCGTGGCGAGCGGGTCCGGTTCCGGCCGGACGGCGCGGCCCGGCACACCCCGTCACCCGCGGCGCGCGACGCGGCGTTCCGCAGCTTGGAGCGCCCCGTCGCACGGCGCACACGGGCCCTCGCCTCGTCCGGTGCCGGTGGATCGGCCGACCCCGATCCGCCGGCGCCGGAGGGGGCGAGGACCGGCCCGGCCCCGCGGGGCCGGGTCCCGACCCGCCGGACCCCGCGAGGTGTCCCGGGTCCCGCCCCAACCGTCCTCGGGTCCGCACTCCACGGACCCCGCCCAACGGACTTCGGGCCGCGGCAACCACCCAGCGCAGCACCGGCGTTGGGGTCACCGCGGCGGAACCAGCGGTCGGCCCGGTGACACGGCTCCTCCTCCGCACCCGGCCGAACCCCCCAGGGAAGGAAACTCTCCCCGTGGCAACAACGACACCCGCACGGGGTGCCACCACCCCGCCACCCGGCGCCGCCCCGCAGGCAGCCGGCGGCAAGCCTGCCTGGCGCGCTCGGCTGTGGCGCTTCGACGACAAGGCGTCGCCGTACGCCTACATCGCGCCCTTCTTCCTCATCTTCGGCGCCTTCGGTCTCTATCCGCTCATCTACACCGGCTGGATCGCCCTGCACCGGGTGGAGATGACGAGCCTCGACCAGTCGACCTGGGTCGGCTGGGACAACTTCCAGAAGATCCTGGAGGACTCTGAGTTCTGGACCGCGGTCGCCAACACGTTCATCATCGGCGTGATCTCGACCGTGCCGCAGCTCCTCGTGGCGCTGGGCCTGGCCCACCTGCTCAACTACAAGCTGCGCGCCAGCACGTTCTGGCGGACGATCATCCTCACCCCGTACGCCACCTCGGTGGCCACCGCGGCACTCGTCTTCGCACTGGTCTTCCGGGCCGACGGCGGCATCCTGAACTGGATCCTGCACTTCTTCGGCGCCGGCAACACCGACTGGGGCAACGGTGAGTGGACGTCCAAGATCGCCATCTCGGTCATCGTGATCTGGCGCTGGACCGGCTACAACGCGCTGATCTACCTGGCGGCCATGCAGGCGGTGCCGACCGACCTGTACGAGGCGGCGTCCCTCGACGGCGCCACCCGCTGGCAGCAGTTCCGCAAGGTGACCATTCCCTCGCTGCGGCCGACGATCCTGTTCACGATCGTCATCTCGACCATCGGTTCCATGCAGCTCTTCGGTGAGCCGCTGCTGCTCCAGGGCGGCACGCTCGGCTCCATCGGCGGCAGCGAGCACCAGTACGAGACCCTCAGCATCTACCTCTACAACTACGGCTGGAAGCTGGGGCACCTGGGCCCGGCCGCCGCGGTGGCCTGGGCCATGCTCGCGCTGCTGCTGATCATCGCCCTGCTCAACTGGGCAGTCAGCAAGTTCATGCGGAAGGGCGCGGCCTGATGGGAGCGACATCCATGACCACGACCACGTCCGCCGGCCCGGCGCAGTCGGAGGCCCCCGCGGCCGCCCCCGAGGGCGGGGGGCGCAGGCGGTTCAAGATCGGCGCCGGCCAGCAGCTCAAGGGCGGTCCGTTCACCTACTTCGCGCTGATCGTCGTCGGCCTCGGCTCGATCCTGCCGCTGTACTGGACCCTGGTCGCCGCCTCGCACGACCAGCAGCGCGTCCTGGACAACCCGCCGCCGCTGATCCCGGGCGGCAACCTGTTCCACAACATCCAGGCCGCCTGGGAACAGGCCCACCTGGGCAAGGCGATCGTCAACACCGCCATCGTGGCCGGCTGCATCACCGCGGCCACGCTGTTCTTCTGCACCCTGGCCGGCTACGCGTTCGCCAAGATGCGCTTCCGCGGCCGCGGCTTCCTGATGGGCGCGGTCATCGCGACCCTGACGATCCCGCCGCAGCTCAGCGTCGTCCCGCTGTTCATGCTGATGTCCGACATCGGCTGGGGCGGCAAGCTGGAGTCGGTGATCTTCCCGACCCTGGTCGGCGCGTTCGGTGTCTTCTTCATGCGGCAGTACCTCCTGGAGGCCCTGCCCTACGAGCTCATCGAGGCGGCGAAGGTCGACGGGGCGCACAACCTGCGCATCGTCTGGAACGTCGTGCTGCCCGCGGCCCGGCCCGCGATGATGGTGCTCGGCATGCTGACCTTCGTGCAGGCGTGGAACGACTTCTTCTGGCCGTTCCTCTCCCTGAACCAGGACAACCCCACGATCCAGGTGGCACTCGGCCAGCTCAGCGCCTCCTACACCCCCGACCAGAGCATCGTCATGGCCGGTGCGCTGATCAGCACCCTGCCGCTGCTGCTCGTCTTCGTCGTCTTCGGCAAGCAGATCGTCGGCGGCATCATGTCGGGCGCCGTCAAGGGCTGACGCCACGTCAACTTGCGTCACCGAGACGGGAGTTGCGCACACCGTGCCCCGCAGTCCGGTGCCGGGCGCGCACTCGCCCCGCCCGCCGTCCCCCGCGGCTCCGCACAGCTGCCGCGGGGGACGGGCCGCCGGGCCGCCGCCCGCCCGCCAACACCACCGTGCCGTCCGGGTGGCGGGGGACCGCCACCGCGTCCCCCGCCACCCGGACACCCAGCCGTCCCGGCCGTCGGGCCACCGCCCGGCTCCTCCACACGCCACCTTGGGAGTGCTCTCACGATGACCGCCGTACGACCCGAGACCACTGCCCAGCGGGTCTCCGACACCGCCTTCCCGCCCGGGTTCGTCTGGGGCGCCGCCACCGCCGCCTACCAGGTGGAGGGCGCCGCGGCCGCGGACGGCCGCACCCCGTCGATCTGGGACACCTTCAGCCACACCCCCGGCAAGGTCCTCAACGGCGACACCGGCGACATCGCCGCCGACCACTACCACCGCTACCGCGACGACGTGGCCCTGATGAAGGACCTCGGCCTCAAGTCGTACCGCTTCTCGGTCTCCTGGTCGCGGGTGCAGCCCACCGGCCGCGGTCCCGCCGTCCAGCGCGGCCTCGACTTCTACCGCCGGCTCACCGACGAACTGCTGGGCGCCGGCATCACCCCCGTCGCCACCCTCTACCACTGGGACCTGCCCCAGGAGCTGGAGGACTCGGGCGGCTGGCCGCAGCGGGACACGGCGTACCGCTTCGCCGAGTACGCCGACATCATGGGCCGGGCCCTCGGCGACCGGGTCGGCGTGTGGACCACCCTCAACGAGCCCTGGTGCTCGGCGTTCCTCGGCTACGGCTCCGGCGTGCACGCCCCCGGCCGCACCGACCCGGCCGCCGCGCTGCGCGCCGCCCACCACCTCAACCTGGGCCACGGCCTCGCCGTCGGCGCGCTGCGCTCGGTCCTGCCGAACAGCGCGCAGATCTCCCTCACCCTCAACCTGCACCAGGTCAACCCGCTCACCGACGCGCCCGCCGACGTCGAGGCGGCCCGCCGCATCGACGCCGTCGGCAACCGGGTCTTCACCGGCCCCGTCCTGGACGGCGACTACCCCGAGGACCTGCGCGCGGACACCGCGCACATCGTCGACTGGGGCGAGCTCGTCCACGACGGCGACCTGGCCGAGATCTCCCGCCCCATCGACGTCCTCGGCGTCAACTACTACTCGCCGACCGTCGTTTCGCAGGGAGACAAGAGCGCGGACAACGCCCGCAACGACGGCCACGGCGCGAGCGAGCACTCCCCGTGGCCCGGCGCGGAGGACGTCTCCTTCCACCTCGCCAACGACCGTGTGACGGCGATGAACTGGTCGATCGAGCCGCAGGGCCTGTACCGCCTGCTGACCGACCTGGCGGCCTCGCACCCCGAACTCCCGCTCATGGTCACGGAGAACGGCGCGGCCTTCGACGACTACATCTCGCCCGAGGGCGTCGTCAACGACCCGCAGCGCATCGCCTACCTGCACGGCCACCTGGACGCGGTCCGCCGCGCCATCGCCGACGGCGCGGACGTGCGCGGCTACTTCCTGTGGTCGCTGATGGACAACTTCGAGTGGTCCTACGGCTATTCGAAGCGCTTCGGCACGATCTACGTCGACTACTCGACCCAGCGCCGCATCCCGAAGGCGAGCTCGGGCTGGTACGCGGACGTCATCAAGCGGAACGCCCTGCCGGACAGCGAGGACTGACCCCGCACCCACCGAACGCCGAGGGGCACCGCCGTGGCTGGGCGGCGCCCCTCGGTCCTGTCGCCGAGCGGTCACTCGCTGCCGCTCGACCAGACATGTTCGCGCCGGAGGCGGGATCGCCGGGTTCTCCCCCTCCTCTTGGCGGGCACCCGCCGACGGCGCCCTGTCCCCAAGGGGACGGACTCACCCGCCCGGGCCGGCCCGGCGCCCTGGATCGACGCCAACTTCCTTGTGCCGCAGGCCGTTCGGCACGGTCCGCGGCCGGAGTCACGATGGACGACCAAGGCGCGCCCTGAAGTACCGGCGGGCCGTCCCTGCCCGTTCTCGGTGCCCGGGGCATTCTCGGCAGGCCCCGAACTGACGCCCTCGGTAGGCCGGTTCCCGTTCATCCCGGCCTCGACGGCCGTCCGGGTCGCTGAACCGGCCCTCGAACTGCGGTTCAGTCGGCTCTTGTGCCGACCAGGCGCCCTGTTCTGTTCTCGCACATCGCGGCCGACCCGCCGACTACGGGCCCTGTAACCACAGTTGGCGGCACGGTTAGGGCGACATGACCGACTGGCTCCCTTACGTCGATGGCCCCTCGTCGGCCCCCACGACCGACTGCCTTAACGCCTGACGCCCTCGCCCGGACCTCCGGAGGGACCACCCCGCACGGTCGCCGCGACCCGTGCCGAGGGTCACACGGCGTTCTTCCTCGCCCGGGGAGCGGCCGGTCCGGCCGTGCCCGACGAACCGCTCGCCCAGTATGCTTCCTGATCCTCTTGTCATGCCCCCCTACCTGGAGCTCACATGGCTACCCCTCGGCCGCCCGCGGCAACGCCGATCCTCACCGTCGTTGCCGTCGGCGCGCTCCTCGTCGGCTGCTCGGCCTCGGTACAGGTCGGAACGTCCACGCCGAAATTGTCAGCGGAGAAATTGGCCGCCCAGGTCGCCGAGAAGTTGGCCAGGACAACCGGGCAGCCGAAGCCGGACGTCAGCTGCCCCGAGGATCTCAGGGGCAAGGTCGGGACGACCACACGGTGCAAGCTCACGGCTGACGACGGCAGCACTCTGGGAGTGACGATCAAGGTGACGTCGGTCGACAAGAACACCATCAACTACGACTACCGTGCGGACGACTCGGCTTCGCCGGCTCCGAGCTGAAATCTCGTACGGCGAGGGCGAGTTGCGCGCGAGGGACCGAGTCCTGGTGAAGGCATGGACCTCAGCGCCGCGGTGGCGCAGATTCGCGTCGTAGCGGGCGGGACCCCTGTGGTGAAAAGCTATGGTGCGACCTGATCGAGCAGCCGTTGTTCATTCGTCGGCCCGAACGGGGTGCTGCGCAGGCCCGCGCCGTGGAACGGCGCGGAGGGGACGGGAGGGCAAGTGACGGAACGGTCCGTCGGGACGCGGCTCGACCAACTGCCGGGTGACGTCACGGACTCCACCGGTTCACCGGGGTTCGGCAGTCAACCCGATCTGGCCTCCTCGCCCGCCGAGAAAAAGGCTGCGGCGAAGGCCATTGAGGATCACATCGAGCCCGACACCCGTGCGGCGGGTGACTGGGCGAACGCACCGACGTGCGGAGCCGTCACGGAGTTCCGCGACGGATGGGTCACATCGGGTGCGCTGAAAAGGGCGCACGCCGCGTGGGACGAGCAGGTCAGGACGTTGATGAATCGGCTCTCGTCGGACAAGGCGGCTCTGCGGGCGGCGAACAACGTGTTCCACAGCACGGACACCGAGGTGGGAGCCAACTCACGGTCGGTGTCGGTGATCGACGGGTACTGAGCGGGGCGCTTCGGCGGACTGCCCGGGTTCGCGGGCCGGCCCGCCGCGTCGAGAGCAACGGGGATTCCATGCCGACCTACGCCGAGATCATGACGACCGAGCTGTCTGCCCTCACCACGGCGGCGGACAGTTGGGATGCCATGGCGAAGAAGTTCCACACCCAGGAGACGGCGTACAAGCGGGATGTCTTCCACATCTCCATGGGGCGAGGCTGGTCGGGGCTGAGCGCGGACGCCGCGAACAGGCGGTTCGCCATCACACTCAACGAGTACAAGAACGCTCAGATCGAAGCCAAGTCCGTCGCCTCGCTGCTGCGGGACGCGCACGCGCAGTTCACGAATCTGCGCGGGAACCTGAAGTCGGCCAGGCAGGACGCCGTCGCGGCCGGGATGGCGGTGTCCGAAGAGGGAGTGGTGTCCTACGACACCACGAAGCTGAGCGACGGCGAGCGCAATGCCCTGCACCACGACCCGGATTACCAGCGGTCCGTGAGCAAGGCCGTCACTTCCTGGCAACTGCATCTCGACCGGTTTGTGCAGGAGATCGGCCACGCCGACGCCGGTCTCAAGACGGCTCTCGGGCGGGTAGTGCTCGACGGCACTCCCGACGACGGCACCCTCGACGGCTTCAACGGCCGGGCCAGAGGCGACGTGAAGAGCTATGAGGTCGAGGCGGCCAAAGAGGCCATGGCGAGGGCCAAGGAGAAAAAGGGGGGCTGGCAGTCCGAGATCGAGGTGTCCGGTCCCGGTGCCGGAGCGTCGGCCACGGGGCCCGACTGGTCCGAGGGCTCACTGGGCGAGGCGGAAGCGCACGCGGACCTCGGCAGCGCGGGCGCGAAGGGCGAACTGGCCAATGGGCCGATGGAACTGGAAGGTGGAGCCGAGGCATACGCGGGGGTCAAGGGTTCCATCAGCGGCAGCGTCGGCCAAGACGGACTGAGCAGTGAGTCCAGCGCGCTCGCGGGCGGCGAGAGCTCGGCCGAAGGGAGCGCCTATGCCGGACCGTTCGGCGTCACCGGCAAGACCGAGGCACTCGCCGGCCTCTCGGCCGCTGCCGGTGCCGAGGCCGGCACCGACGGGATGAGCGCGAGCGCGGAGGCTTTCGCGGGCGCGAAGGGTTCCGTGTCCGGAGAAGCGGATCTCGGTGGCCTGGAGGCCGGGGTCATGGCCGACGGCTACGCGGGCCCCGGCGCGGAGGCGACCCTGGGAGTCAGCAAGGATGAGAGCGGCACTTGGAGGCTTTCGACCAAGGTCGGCGCGTCTCCCGGCCTCGGTGGCGGTGTGGGCTTTGACCTCGGTGTCAATCCGGGAAAGGTGATCAAAACCGTCGGAGATGCGGCGAGTGCCGTCGGAGACGTCATCGGCGGCATCTTCTGAGAGCATTTCCGCCGCCGCAATGCCCGGACGCCGCAGTGAAGGAGACCCGCGATGACAGCGACCATGCCCTTGCCGATCACGTTTCGGCTCCCGGACGGTTGGCGTGCTGTGCCCCCTGATCGGGGTGGCGCACCGGGTTCGGCGTTCCTTGCCCTTCATCCGGAGCCGGATGCCGGATTCGCCGCGAACATCACTGTTGACGGCGCCCGTCGGTCGGACGCGGCGACACTGCCGGAGATCGCCGACGGATCCGTTGCCCGTCTGCGCGGGGCCGGTACGGCGGTCGAGGTCGTAGTACGGCGCGAGGTCGGTTCCGCGGAGGCGCCGGGCCTCACGCAGACCCTCACCGTCTCGGGTGTCGTCGGCGGCGTGCCCCGTGACCTCGTCCAGTCGCAGGTGTACCTGGCGATGCCGGACGACTCCGATCCGAGTGAATGGGCGCTGATCCGTCTGGTGTTGACCGCCACCTCGACGCAACACCCCGTGGTCCTGCCCGACTTCCAGGAGTTCGTGCGTACCGTCCGTCCGGACACGGCGGCGGGGGCGTGACATCAGACGTCACGTCCGTGGCGGTTCCTGTACGACCGATCCGACCCGCGGAGGCTGGGACATGGGATTCTTCGACAAGCTGAACGGTACGAGGCGCCCCGCAGCGGGCGTTGCGGCGGTCCCGGCGGCGCGGATGCGGGAGGCGCTGCTCGGCGTCAACCGCTCTGACGCGCCGTACGTCGTTCGCGACGCTCCCGCGGACGACACCGCCGACCTGGTGGCGGAGTGGCGGATGACGGAACCTCGCTGGCACGCGCTCTTCCTCGACTCCCAGATGTCCCGCGCGGTGAGGATCCGCATGCGCCTGGTCGCCGAGAGCCACGAGGTCCGCGTCGTCGAGGAGCAGCGGGAGGTAAGGCGCGTCGGGAATCCGCCGAGGATGGTGGTGTCGTCCGAGGTCACGCGCGGGCCGAGCCGGACCGTGACCCGTTACTACTCGGTCGGTGGCGGCACGGCGACGCAGGTTTTCCGCTACGACAGCTCGGAGCTGCGCGACCCTCTGCGGAACATCGTCCTCGGGGCGGGCTGGACCTGGCGCGGCGTGCTCGTCGGCAAGCCCTGAGCGCTGGGCGCGCGGGCACGAAGAAGCCCCCCGAACAGTGTTTCCACTGTTCGGGGGGCTTCCCCTTCGAGGGTGAGTGACGGGACTTGAACCCGCGACTTCCTGGACCACAACCAGGTGCTCTACCAGCTGAGCTACACCCACCACGTCCGGCGGTTTCGACGTTTCCGCTTCTCCGACCGGCCGAGAAAAAGTGTACAGGGTCCGGAGGGGTGCTCGCGCCCGCCTTTCGCGGTGGGTGGTGCGGCACCCTCGCGGGCGGCTTCCGGGGGGCTACTGCGCGGGCAGGACGTACTTCGCGGCGATCGCCTTCGCGGTGTCCGAGTCGGGGCCCGGCTGCGGCACGAAGACGGCCTCGCGGTAGTAGCGCAGCTCGGCGATCGACTCGCGGATGTCGGCGAGCGCGCGGTGGTTGCCGTTCTTGTCCGGGCTGTTGAAGTACGCGCGCGGGTACCAGCGGCGGGCCAGTTCCTTGACGGAGGAGACGTCCACGATCCGGTAGTGGAGGTGGCCCTCCAGCGCCGGCATGTCGCGCAGCAGGAAGCCGCGGTCGGTGCCCACGGAGTTGCCGCACAGGGGGGCCTTTCCGGCCTCCTTGACGTGTTCCCGTACATAGGCGAGGACCTGGGCCTCGGCGTCGGCGAGGGTCGTGCCGCCGGGCAGCTCGTCGAGCAGGCCGGAGGACGTGTGCATCTTGCGCACCACGTCGGGCATCGTCTCCAGCGCCGCGTCCGGCGGGCGGATGACGATGTCCACTCCCTCCCCGAGCACGTTCAGCTCGGAGTCGGTGACGAGGGCGGCCACCTCGATGAGAGCGTCGTCGGACAGCGAGAGGCCGGTCATCTCGCAGTCGATCCACACCATGCGATCGTTCATGCGTCTCACCTTACGGCGCGCGTCCGTGAGCCGGACCGGCCGTGCGTGACCTTGTGCCTCCCCGCGCGCCCCGCGCACGTACCGGGCCCGCGGGGGAGAGGTGCGTCCCCGCGGGCCCGGTACCTGCGCGTATCCGTGATCACGTGGCGTTCTGGAGCCCCTGGAGGCGGCCCGTCGCCAGGTACGGGTCCCGGCCGTGGTCCGCTCCGGGGCCGGCCGCCGCGCCCTCGCGGGCAGCGTGCCCGGAGGACCCCACCGCACTCGCGGCGGCCCGCCGGCTCTGGTGCGGAACCGGACCGTCCGACGGCAGCCCGCTCGGTGCGCCGAGCGGTGCGCCCAGCCCGCCGTCACCGTCGCCGGGCCGTTCGGCCTGCGGCCTGCGGGCCCGGTACGCGGCCCGGTAGGCGGCGGGCGACGAGCCGAGCTGGCGGCGGAAGTGACCGCGCAGCGCCACCGGCGAACGGAACCCGCAGCGCCCCGCGACCTCGTCGACCGAGTAGTCGGACGTCTCCAGCAGCCGCTGCGCCTGGAGCACCCGCTGGGTGATCAGCCACTGCAACGGCGCGCTGCCGGTCAGCGAGCGGAACCGCCGGTCGAAGGTGCGCCGGCTCATGTACGCGCGTGCCGCGAGCGTCTCCACGTCGAACTGCTCGTGCAGGTGCTCCAGGGCCCAGGCGACGACCTCGGCGAGCGGGTCGGCGCCGATCTCCTCCGGTAAAGACCGGTCGAGGTAGCGCTCCTGGCCGCCGCTGCGGCGGGGCGGGACCACGAGCCGCCGGGCCAGCGCGCCCGCCGCCTCGTTGCCGTGGTCCGTCCGCACGATGTGCAGGCACAGGTCGATCCCGGCGGCGGTGCCCGCCGAGGTCAGTACGTCGCCGTCGTCCACGAAGAGTTCGCGCGGGTCCACGTGGACGGACGGGTAGCGCTTGGCCAGCGTCGGCGCGTACATCCAGTGGGTCGTCGCGGGCCGCCCGTCGAGCAGCCCGGCGGCGGCGAGGACGAACGCGCCGGTGCACAGGCCGACGATGCGGGCGCCCTCCTCGTGCGCGCGGCGCAGCGCGTCGAGGGCCTCCACCGGTGGCGGCGAGGTGATGGACCGCCAGGCCGGCACGACGACCGTGCCGGCCCGGGAGATCGCCTCCAGGCCCTGGGGCGCGGTGAGTTCAAGACCCCCCGTGGTCCGCAGCGGACCCTCTTCTCCCGCGCAGACCAGCAGTCGGTAGCGGGGCACGCCGGCGTCCTGCCGGTCGATGCCGAACACCGACAGCGGTATGGAACTCTCGAAGATGGGACCGCCGCTGAACAGCAGCACCGCGACGATCTCCTTGCGGCGTCGCCCGGAGAGTTTCCGGGCTGCGGCTTCCGGCGCGGCAGTGGAGTCGTGGCTCATCCTGCTAAGCCCCCCTCGGTGGTCGCGGCTCCTCGGCTGTGTCGCTCCTGCACGTTTCCCCTCGGTCCTGCACGGGTCCCCCGCCGTAAGACAGTCAAGATCGAATCTACTGTGTCCGGCCGTGCCCGGGTGGCCAGTTCAGCACGCGGCATATTGTCGACATGGCAACTTGGCGTGAAGCATTCGATCACGAAGCGTTGCACTCGCGGGCCGTGCAGGGAAGTACGCCTCGTGGCAGTGGCCAATCCCCACAGGGTGCCTGAGCTCCCCGGGAGGCATTCGGTGCAGGTGGAACGGTGTGCGGGGGGTGGTTCGGCCAAGGAATCCCCGGTGCCCGGAAGTTGGCTGAAAAGAGGCGGACGGGGGTGCGGAAACCGGTCAGTCGACCGGGCCGTCGGACGGACTCTCGGCCGGTCCGTAAGGGCTCGCGTGACGGCTGCCGCGGTGGGTTCCCGAACCGGTCTTCCGCTGCCGTCCGCGATGGGGCGCCCGCTCCTCGGCGCGCAGCCGTTCCGCGCCCCGCTCGGACTGCCGCAGCAGCACCCGGCAGACGGCGGTGACCGCCGCGAGGCCGAACGCCGTGCCGGTGGCGCCGGCGAGGGAGGCACCGTATCCGACGAGCACCACGGGGACGAGGAAGCAGCTGAAGACGGCCCAGCGGACCACGTCGCCCGCGGTGTCCGGCGGTGCCGCGGCGGGCGGGCGGCCTTCCGGCGGGCCCGCCTCGGGCCGGTGCGGCGCCGAGGGGTGTGCCGGGTCCGGGTGCGCCCCGGGGCGGTGGGCCTCGCGCGCGTGCGCCTCGGAGGGCGGGGTCTCCCGGGCCGGCGTCCGCCGGAGGACCTCGGGGGCGGGTGTGACGGGCATGGCGTGCTCCCTGTGGCAGTGGGCTTCCGTGCTCCCGGGTTCAACGCCTGTTCGATCATGCGGTCACTGCCGGGGGTACCCGAACGGACCGGTGGCGGCCTCCCGCAGGCCCGCGCACCCCTGTACGCCCGGCTGTTCGCCCGGCGTAAGGGAACCCTGTGCAAACCGCCTGCAACGGGCATGGGCCATTGCGTTACGGGCGCGCCTCGTGCATGCTCCGGTGAACCGCCACGGAGCGTGCACGGGAACTGGGCGAAGGAGGCGTGCCGCCGTACCCTTGGGGGTATGGGGTTGGGAAGATGATTCCCGGACACAGCTCCGCACGGCACTTGCGTCATCTGTCGTCCCCACCACGAGGATCACAACGCCGAGACACCCATGGCCGGTCACGAATTCTTCGAACCTGCGGACCGCAAGCGGCCGATCGCCGATCCCACGGCGGCCGAGCCTCTCGCGGCGGATGAGCTGCGCTCTCCGTGCGATCCCGCCTTCAAGCACGGCGTCGTCGTCGGTTTCGACGGCTCCACGTCCAGTGAGCGCGCCTTGGCGTACGCGATCGGCATCGCTCACCGCGCCCGTTCGGGCCTGATCATCGTCCATGTCGCCAACAGGCTCCCCACCACGGTGTGGGCGGGCTGCGAGCCGCCGGTCTTCGTCGACGTGCAGGACCACCGCACAGAAGTGCTGGGTCTCGAACTGGCCTGTGCGGAGTACCTGGCCGAGGTGCCCTGGATCCTCGTCGAGCGGGGCGGCGACATCTGCCACGAGCTCGAAGAGGTCGGCCACGAGTACGAGGCGGACGCGATCGTCGTCGGTTCCACCCACGGGGTCGTGGGGCGGATCTTCGGCTCGGTCGCCGGCCGGCTCGCCAAGCGGGCCCGGCGGCCCGTCATCGTCATCCCGTAGCGCCGCGCGGGACCTGTTTCGTACGTGAGGGGTGCTCCCGCCCGGGAGCACCCCTCACGCGTGCGCGCGGCGGGACCTGTTGTCCGCCCGTCGCGCCAACGTGCCGCCGCAGCGCTTCGGTTGACGGACCGTCACGTCAACCTACTCGTGCGTAGAGGGTGTTTGTGCCCTTGTGAAGGGCATATACCGGACGCCGGTCCCACCACGCGACCGGACACCGCCGCAGCACAACTGCGCATCGCACGAAGGGAGCCCGCTGTGGACAACGACGTCTCCGCGGGAAGCACGGCAAGC
Source organism: Streptomyces sp. NPDC008150 (assembly GCF_042956945.1). Classification (NCBI taxonomy): domain Bacteria; kingdom Bacillati; phylum Actinomycetota; class Actinomycetes; order Kitasatosporales; family Streptomycetaceae; genus Streptomyces; species Streptomyces sp. NPDC008150. Next base: position 253,478 of record NZ_JBIBHJ010000001.1, read on the forward strand.
ACGATCACGGCCGCCGGCCGACTCACCCTCGCTCTCACCCTGCTGGCCTTCGGCCTCGGGTACACCGGTGTCGTCGACGGCCTCACGCCGGCCGACGCCGTCCCGCTCGCCCATTACGTGGGCGGAGTCGCCCTGTTCGCGGTCGGCCTGCTGGCGTTCCGCGACCGCGACACCGCCGCCGGTACGGCGTACACCGTGATCGGCGCCCTCTGGTTCACCTGGGCCGTGTCGGCCGGGGCGGCCGTCTCGGACAACGCGGCGGGGCTGTTCCTGCTCCTGTTCGCGCTCGTCGCGCTCACCCTGACGGTCACCGGCGGCGACCTGCTCGGCCAGGGCACCTACGGGCTGCTCTTCCTGGCGTTCCTGCTGCTGGCGCTCGGCCGCTTCGCGGACAGCGGCACGCTCGCGAAGACCGGCGGCTGGGTGGCCGTCGCCTCCGGCGCGGTGGCCTGGTACGCCGCGACGGCGGCCCTCGCGCACTGGCCCACCACGGCCCCACGACGTGCTGCCCGCCGGCGGGTGACGGCCACCGGCTGAGGCAGCCGCGGCCGGGGACGGACGGCCCGCGCCACCGGCACGCACCGGACGCGGACCCGAGGGCGGCCCCGGCCTTCGAAGAGCGACCCCCCGTGCTGGTGGCGCACGGGGGGTCGCTCGCGTTCGGGGGCGGGCTCAACCGGGGCCTTGCACAAGCCCGTTGACCCACTTCGGTGAGAGTCCGTCAGGACTACTCCACCGTCACCGACTTGGCCAGGTTGCGCGGCTTGTCGATGTCGCGGCCCAGGGCCAACGCCGTGTGGTACGCGAGGAGTTGGAGCGGGATGCCCATGAGGATGGGGTCCAGTTCGTCCTCGTTCTTCGGGACCACGATCGTGCGGTCCGCCTTCTCCTGCTCGCGGTGCGCCACGGCGAGGATCGGGCCGCTGCGGGCCTTGATCTCCTCCAGGGCGGCGCGGTTCTTCTCCAGCAGGTCGTCGTCCGGCACGATCGCGACCGTCGGCAGGGCCGGCTCGATCAGGGCCAGCGGGCCGTGCTTCAGCTCGGACGCCGGGTAGGCCTCGGCGTGGATGTACGAGACCTCCTTGAGCTTCAGCGACGCCTCGCGGGCCACCGGGTAGCCGCGCACGCGGCCGATGAACAGCATCGAGCGGGCCTGGGCGTACTGCTCGGCCAGCTTCTTGATGTCGTCCTCCTGCTCCAGGATCTCGGTGATCTGGCCGGGCAGCCGGCGCAGGCCCTCGATGATCCGCTTGCCGTCGCGCACCGACAGGTCGCGGGTGCGGCCCAGGTGCAGTGCCAGCAGGGCGAAGGCGACCGTGGTGTTGGTGAAGCACTTGGTGGACACGACGCAGACCTCGGGCCCCGCGTGCACGTACATGCCGCCGTCGGCCTCGCGGGCGATCGCCGAGCCGACGACGTTGACGATGCCCAGCACCCGGGCGCCCTTGCGCTTCAGTTCCTGCACCGCGGCGAGCACGTCGTAGGTCTCGCCGGACTGGGACACCGCCACGTACAGCGTGTCGGGGTCGACGACCGCGTTGCGGTAGCGGAACTCGGAGGCGGGCTCGGCGTCCGCGGGGATGCGGGCCAGCTCTTCTATCATCTGGGCGCCGATCATGCCCGCGTGGTACGAGGTGCCGCAGCCGAGGATCTTCACGCGGCGCACCGCGCGCGCGTCCCGGGCGTCGAGGTTCAGGCCGCCGAGGTGCACGGTGGAGAACCGGTCGTCGATGCGCCCGCGCAGCACCCGGTCCACGGCCTCGGCCTGCTCGTGGATCTCCTTGTGCATGTACGTGTCGTGGCCGCCCATGTCGTACGACTCGGCCTCCCACTCCACGGTGGTCGGCTCGGACGTGGTGCGGGTGCCCTCGGTGGTGTAGGTGCGGAAGTCGTCGGCCTTCAGGGTGGCCATCTCGCCGTCGTCGAGGGTGACGATCTGGCGGGTGTGGGTGACCAGCGCGGCCACGTCGGAGGCGACGAACATCTCCTTCTCGCCGATGCCCAGCACCACCGGGGAGCCGTTGCGGGCGACGACGATGCGGTCGGGGAAGTCGGCGTGCAGGACGGCGATGCCGTACGTGCCCTCGACCGAGCGCAGGGCGTCGCGGACCTTCTCCTCCAGCGTCTCGGCGGGGGAGCGGCCGACGAGGTGGGTCAGCACCTCGGTGTCGGTCTCGCTGAGGAAGACGACGCCCTCGGCCTCCAGCTTGCGGCGCAGGTCGCCCGCGTTGTCGATGATGCCGTTGTGGACGACGGCGACCTTGCCCTCGCCGTCCAGGTGCGGGTGGGCGTTCAGGTCGGAGGGGGCGCCGTGGGTGGCCCAACGGGTGTGCGCGATACCGGTGGTGCCCTTGAAGCGGGCGGGGACCTTGGCCTCCAGGTCACGGACGCGGCCCTTGGCCTTGACCGTCTTCAGCGCGGTCGCCTTCGGGGACGTCACGGCGATGCCGGCGGAGTCGTACCCCCGGTACTCCAGTCGCTGGAGACCCTCCAGGAGCAGGGGGGCGACGTCGCGCCTGCCCACGTATCCGACGATTCCGCACATGTGTGTCCCCTTGTTCCCGGCTCGGGTCTGGTGGTGGTGCTCGCGAGGTCCGCGGTGCCGACGGGCGCTCGGCCGTGTCAGCCGTAGACGATGCGCCGCAGCTGACGCAGCGACAGCTCCGGCGGTGTCACCGCGCGGTGCTTCAGTTCCCCCTCGACCTGTTCGAAGATCGTCGCGTTCACCAGCCCCCTGGCCTGCAGTTCCCGGTGGCGGCGGCGGACGTACTCCTCGGTGGTCTCGTCGAAGTAGGCGAGCACCTCCTGGATCACGCGCTGCGCCTCGCCCCGGCTCAGGGGTGAGGATTGCGTCAGATGATCGACCAGTTCGTCGTGCACTCGGTCGATCCTGGAGTACCCCGGGTGTTTTGGCAAGAAATCTGCCCGATATCGGGCAAGATGCTGTTGGAATTCTTATGGGCCGTTGTTCGCAAGCCGTCCACCTTCCATCCGGGGTGCCGTTGCCTGGGGAGACGAGTTTCAGACGCCATGGACATTCCTCGTATGGGCGTACCCGACCAGCTCGCCGACAAGATGAGCATGGCCGAGCAGCACGAGTACCTGCGCTCCAAGTTCTCGCGGCGCACGATGGTCAGGGGCGGCGCCGTCACCCTCGGCGCCGTCGTGGGTGGCGCGTTCGTGCCCGGCGCGGCCCAGGCCGCCACGCAGACGTCGTCCTCCAAGACGTCGTCCCCCTCCTCCTCGGCGGCCGTCGACGGCTCGCTCGTCGCGCCGTTCGGCCGCCACCTCGCCTACGGCAACGACGCCAGCACGGAGATGACCGTCTCCTGGCAGGTGCCGGTCGCCGTGAAGAAGCCCTTCATCCGCATCGGTGCCAGCCCGCTCGACCTCTCCCGCAAGATCGACGCGGAGCTGACCTCGCTCTACACGCCGGCCGGTGTCGGCGCCAGCGCCGACTACACCCAGTACTACCTGCACGCCAAGCTCAGCAACCTGCGCCCCGGCAAGACGTACTACTACGGCGTGGGCCACGAGGGCTTCGACCCGGCCGACCACCACCTGCTGGGCACGCTCGGCACCTTCACCACCGCTCCCGGCAAGTCCGAGGCGTTCACCTTCACGGCCTTCGGCGACCAGGGCGTCAGCTACCACGGCCTCGCCAACGACGCGCTGATCCTCGGCCAGAACCCGGCCTTCCACCTGCACGCCGGTGACATCGCCTACGGCGACCCGTCCGGCGCGGGCGTCACCTCGGACACCGGGTACGACGCGCGCACCTGGGACCAGTTCCTGTACCAGACCGAGTCGGTCGCCAAGCAGGTCCCGTGGATGGTGAGTTACGGCAACCACGACATGGAGGCCTGGTACTCGCCCAACGGCTACGGCGGCGAGGAGGCCCGCTGGCTGCTCCCGGACAACGGCCCGGACAGGAAGAACCTGCCCGGCGTCTACTCCTTCGTCTACGGCAACACGGCGGTCATCTCGCTGGACGCCAACGACATCTCCTTCGAGATCCCGGCCAACCTCGGCATCTCGGGCGGCACGCAGACCAAGTGGCTGGAGGCGCAGCTCAAGAAGTTCCGCGCCTCGAAGAACGTCGACTTCGTCGTCGTCTTCTTCCACCACTGCGCCTACTGCACCTCGACGACGCACTCCTCCGAGGGCGGCGTGCGCAACGAGTGGGTGCCGCTGTTCGAGAAGTACACCGTGGACCTGGTCATCAACGGCCACAACCACGTGTACGAGCGCACCGACGTCATCAAGAAGAACGCCGTCTCCAAGGAGCTGCCGATCGGCGGCACCGCGTACCCGGAGACCGACGGCGTCGTCTACGTGACGGCGGGCGCGGCCGGCCGCAGCCTGTACGGCTTCAGCGCCGACCAGAGCTACGAGGGCCACGAGAAGGACAACAACGAGGTCGCCGCGTTCGTCTGCCTGGCCGACGGCGCCAAGCAGAACGAGACGGTCGCCTGGTCCCGCGTGCGGTACCTGAACTACTCCTTCCTGCGGGTCGACGTCACTCCCGCGTCGAAGGGCCGCCAGGCCACCCTGAAGGTGCGCGGCATCGCCGAGACGGGCGCCCAGGTCGACCACTTCATCGTCTCGCGCAAGGCCAAGTAGCCCTGGCCGACGCCCTGTTCGACGCCCTGTCGGCGCGCGGTCCTCGCGGACGCGCCGGCGGTGCGCGGACGAGGGGGTTCACGACGGGCGGTTCCCGGGCGGCCGGAGTTCACTCCATCCGCTTGAGGACCGCCCGTTTGGCGTGCGCGAACTCCTCCTCGGTGAGCACCCCGGAGCCGCGCAGCTCGCCCAGCTCCCGCAGCCGGCGCAGCAGCGCGTCGTGCGTGTCCTCGGCGGCCCGCGGCGCTCCGGGGGCCGGGTCCGTGCCGGACGGACCGGTCCGCGGGGGCGGCAACCGCGGTGCACCGTCCGCCGGTTCGCGTGCGGCGGAGGCCGAGGGGTGGGGGAGGCGCACCTGCACGGCCGCCGCGAGCAGGGCCATCAGCGGGTCCTTCTTGAAGCCCCACAGTTCCACCGCGTTGGGGTCGTACTTCGCGGGCACCCGCGGGGACGCGCCCCGCACCGTGAAGCGCAGCCAGCCGTTCTCCAGCCCGGCGGAGGGGCGCCACTCCACGGCGAGGATGTCGGACAGGGCCAGGGTGCGGGCGCCGGCCAGGGACTTGGCGTCCTCCGTCTTCCAGTTCCACTCCAGGCGCACCCGTTCGCCGTCGAAGACCGCCGTGCCGTCACCGGCCGACACCGACAGCGGGACGGCCGGCCCCGGCAGCAGGAAGGCGTCGACCGGGTCGGCCGGCACCTCGTCGAGCAGCAGGGAGTTGCGCACCTCGTCGGCGAAGTACTCGGCGACGCCGTAGCGGTCGGAGTCCACCGCGAGGAGGTACGGGTCGTGCGGTTCGGTGAGCCGGCCGCCCGTCGCGTGCAGCAGCGGGTCGGCGCCGTCGCGCAGCCGCAGCCGCAGGCGGCCGGACTTCTTGCCCTGCTCGAACGAGATGCCCGCCAACGCCCCGAGCGGGACCACGAGTTCACCCAGCGTCCGGCGGAGCACGCTGACGTTCTTGTCCCGTCCGGGGGTGAGCCGCAGGGCGTCACCGTCGAAGACCCAGGTGCCGTCCCGCTGGATGATTTCCGCCATGGGGGGATTGTTCCACCGGAGCGCAAGGGCCGGCCGCCCCGCGAACGCGCGTGCCTCGCACGGCTGTTGGGCGGGAGGGGAGGTGGGCGGGCGCCCCGGCAGGGACCGTTTGCCGGGGTGCCCGCCGGTCTCAGGCGGCCCGGCGGGGCCGTGAGGCGGCCGCGTACCGCTCGTGCGTGCACAGGCTCAGCAGGCTGCGCCGCTCCGCCGTGCGGATCTCGCGCACGAGTGCGAAGCCGACGCTCTCGTCGAGCGCCTCGGCGACCGTGTCCTGCACGTCCTGGTCGACGACGACGCGGGCGGTGCCCGGGTCGGCGAAGAGCCGTTCGAGGACCGCGGCGACGACCGCCCGCGCGAAGCCGTACGACGACGCGTGCGGCGGTGCGACGAGCAGCCGCACGCCGATGTCACCCGGCTCGGGCGCGTACGGGCCGCCCGGTTCGGTGTACCGCGGGTCGTACGTCTCCATGAGGAAGGCGGGCAGTCCGTCGTGCAGACCCAGCCACGCGTGGCGGTGCTCGCTCGCCGCGACGGCCATGTACGCGCGTTCGACGTCCTGGAGTCTCGCGTTGCGCATCGTCCGGAAGGACGCCCCGGGATCGGTGACCCAGCCGTGCAGCAACTCCGCGTCCCGCAGCGGGTCGAAGGCGCGGAAGGCGAGGCGGCCGCGGCGGGTGATGGTGCTCATACGGGTCCTCCAGCTGGCTGTCCGTGCGGACGGGCCGTCACGATCACGACGACTCAACTTAGGTTAGCCTAACCTAAGTCGAGTCGGGTGGGCGGCCGGGGTCAGGAGACCTTCCGGGCGTCCTCGATCGCCTTCGCCAGGTCCTCCAGGAGCGGCGCGCACTTGTCGTAGGACAGGATCGGCTCCGGATTGCGGGCGACGACCTGGCCGGCCCGGACGGCGGGCAGCTTCTTCCAGGTGCCCTCGGTGATGTCGGCGGGCTGGACGGCCGAGGTGCGGTTGTCCATCATGATGACGTCCGCCGGGTACTTGTCCGCGTTCTCCCAGCTCAGGCTCTCGTACCAGCCGCCGCTCGCGGTCTTGTCCTTGTCCGTCGGCTCGACGAAGTTCACGCCGAGGGCCTTGAAGTACTCCAGGTCGACGGAGAGGTCGGTGCCCGAGACGTAGAAGATCGTGTCGGCCGCCGAGCCCGCCAGCACCTTGATGTCGGGCTTCGCCTTCGCGGCCGCGCGCAGCCGGGCCGCCGCGTCCTCGAAGCGCTTCTTCGCCGCCGTGACCGGAGCCGACGTCACGTCGCCGCCGAGGGAGTCCGCGAGCGCCAGCATCCGCTGGAGCGGCTCGGTCAACTGCCGGTCGTAGACGGACAGGCCGACGGTCGGGGCGCCGACGGCGAGGATCTTCTTCTTCGACTCCTCCGGCACGTACCAGAGGGTGCCCCGGTCGTCGAACATCGTGCTGACGAGGAGGTCGGGCGCGAGGGCCGCGTACTTCTCGATGTTGAACTGGCCCCAGGCGTTGCCCAGTACGGTCAGCTTGCTGACGTCCATGTCGCCGGCCTGCACGTCGGCCTTGCCGTCCTTGGTGGTGGTCGGGCCGAACACGCCCTTCACGCCCACGCCGTAGTCGTGCAGGGCGGCCGCGACACCCACGAACGCGACGATGTCCGAGGGGACGTGGCCGGCCCTCACCGCGGTGCCGCGGTCGTCCTTGAAGGTCCAGGAGCCGGACCCGGCCGCCGCCGTCGAGCCGGAGCCGGCCGTGTTGTCGTCGTTCCCGCCGCAGGCGGCGAGCGCCGCGCCGAGGCCTGTCGCGCCGGCCGCGGCCAGAACGCCGCGTCGGGTGGGGGAGGCGGGACCGGACTTGGGCATGGCGCTGCTCCGCTTTCGTCTGACGGTGAGGAGAGGCGCGCGGCGTGAGGGCCGCGCGGCGGTTTAGGTTAACCTAACCTAACCTCACCTGGTGATCGCGGGAGAGCGGGGCGCCGGTGGGCGTCGCGGACGCGGTGACGGGCCCTTCAGCCCGTCGGCAGGCCCAACTCCCGGGCGATCAGCATCCGTTGCACCTCGCTCGTGCCCTCGCCGATCTCCAGGATCTTGGAGTCGCGCCACATGCGGGCCACCGGGTACTCGTTCATGAAGCCGTAGCCGCCGTGGATCTGCGTGGCGTCGCGGGCGTTGTCCACCGCGATCGTCGACGAGTACAGCTTCGCGAGCGCGGCCTGCTTCTTGAAGGGTTCGCCCGTGACGAGCCGGGACGCCGCGTCGTACCAGGACAGGCGGGAGGTGTGGGCCTTCATCTCCATGTCCGCGATCTTGAACTGGACCGCCTGGTTCGCGCCGATCGGACGGCCGAACGCGTGCCGTTCCTTCGCGTAGGACACCGACTCGTCCACGCAGCCCTGCGCGAGACCCGTGGCCAGCGCGGCGATGGCGATGCGGCCCTCGTCGAGGATGCGCAGGAACTGCGCGTACCCGCGGCCCTCCTCGCCCAGCAGGTTCGCGGCCGGTACGCGCACGTCGCTGAAGGACAGCTCGCGGGTGTCCGAGGCGTTCCAGCCGACCTTCGAGTACGGGGCGGCGACGGTGAAGCCGGGGGTGCCGGACGGCACGACGATCGCGGAGATGAGCGGCCTGCCGTCGGGCTTGCGGCCGGTGACCGCCGTGACCGTCACCAGGCCGGTGATGTCGGTGCCCGAGTTGGTGATGAAGCACTTGCCGCCGTTGATCACCCACTCGTCGGTGGCGGTGTCCAGGCGGGCCGTGGTGCGGGTGGCGCCCGCGTCGGAGCCGCCGTCCGGTTCGGTCAGGCCGAACGCGCCCAGGATCTCGCCCGCGCACAGCCGAGGCAGCCACTCGCGCTTCTGCTCCTCCGTGCCGAACAGGTGCAGCGGCATCGCGCCCAGCGAGACGCCCGCCTCCAGGGTGATCGCGACCGACGAGTCGACCCGGGCGAGCTCCTCCAGCGCGATGCCGAGTGCGAAGTAGTCGCCGCCCATACCGCCGTACTCCTCGGGGAACGGCAGCCCGAACAGGCCCATCCGGCCCATCTCGCGGACGATCTCGTACGGGAACTCGTGCCGCTCGTAGAGGTCGCCGATCTTCGGGGCGACCACGTCGTGCGCGAACTCCTCGACGGTGCGGCGGAGTTCGGCGAGCTCGGGGGTGAGGCGGTGGTCCATGGGTCACAGCTCCTGGGGGGTGAGGGCGCGAACGGTGCGGGAGGGGCTGGGCCGGTCCAGGTGCGCGGCCATCCACACGCTGGTGGCGGCGAGCCGCGCGAGGTCGACGCCGGTCTCGACGCCGAGGCCCTGGAGCATCCACACCAGGTCCTCGGTGGCGAGGTTGCCGGTGGCGGACTTCGCGTACGGGCAGCCGCCGAGACCGCCCGCCGACGCGTCCACGGTGCTCACGCCGTACTGGAGGGCGGCCAGAGTGTTGGCGAGCGCCTGCCCGTACGTGTCGTGGAAGTGCACGCCCAGCACCTCGGCGCCGACGCCCTGTTCGCCGAGGGCGGTCAGCAGGGCGGTGACGTGGCCAGGGGTGGCGACGCCGATGGTGTCGCCGAGGCTCAGCTCGTCGCAGCCGAGGTCGAGCAGCGCGCGGCACACGCGGACGACCTGGCCGACGGGCACCGGACCCTCCCAGGGGTCGCCGAAGCACATCGACAGGTACCCGCGGACGTGCCCGCCGGCGTCCTTCGCGCGGGAGACGACCGGCGCGAACATCGCGAGGGCCTCGTCGACCGTGCGGTTGAGATTGGCCTTGGCGAAGGACTCCGTGGCGCTCGCGAAGACCGCGACCCGGTCCGCGCCGAGGGCCAGCGCCCGGTCCAGGCCCCGCTCGTTCGGGACGAGGACGGGCAGTGCCACCGGGAGGTCCGAGACCAGGGGGAACAGCTGCTCGGCATCGGCCAGTTGGGGCACCCACCTGGGGTGCACGAAGCTGGTGGCCTCGATCGTGGTGAGGCCCGCGGCGGCGAGGCGGCGCACGAACTCCGCCTTCACCTCGGTCGGGACGGTGTTCTTCTCGTTCTGGAGGCCGTCGCGCGCGCCGACCTCGTGGATGCGCACCCGCGCGGGCAGGCCCGCCGCGGGGACGGTCATGGGGAGCCCGTTCACGGTCATCGTCCGTCCTCCGTCCGCACCGGGGCGGGTTCCTGCCCGCCGCCCGCGTCGTTCCCCGCCGGGGTGTCGTGCGGGGTGATCACCGCGAGGACCTGGTCCATCGCGACCGTCGTGCCGGGGGAGACGTCCAGCTCCGTGACGGTGCCGTCGTGCGGGGCGGAGACGACGTGCTCCATCTTCATCGCCTCCACCACCAGCAGGCTCTGGCCCGCCGTCACCTCGTCGCCCACGGCCGCCTTCACCACCGTGACCGTGCCCGGCATGGGCGCGGTCAGCGAGTCGGCGCCCGCGCGGGCGGCGCCCGTCAGGGACGCGGCGACCGGGTCGTGGTCGCGCACCAGCCAGGCGTCGCCGTCCCGGCCGAGCCAGTTCCCGGCGCGTTCGAAGGTGTGCCGGACGCCGTCGAGGACGACCGACACCCGGTCCTCGGTGACGGTGTGCTCGCCGCCCGGCGTGTGCTCGACCGGTTCGGTCACCCGCAGGTGGAAGCGGACCGGTTCGGCCGCGCCGCCGAGCCGCCAGCCGCTGGGCACCGCGAACGGGTCCGTCCAGCCGGTGCCGCGCGGACGCAGCGCGTCGAGCCGGACCGCCGCGGCGGCCTCGTACACCTCGGGCGGAACCTCCGTCGGGACCAGCCCGTCCGCCACCCGCTCGACCAGACCGGTGTCCAACTCGCCCGCCACGACCGCCGGGTGGGCCAGCAGGCGGCGCAGGAACCCGGCGTTGGTCGGCACGCCCAGCGTGACCGTGCCGGCGAGCGCGCCGCGCAGCCGGCGCAGCGCGGTCTCCCGGTCCGGCCCGTAGGCGATCACCTTGGACAGCATCGGGTCGTAGAGGCTGCCGACCTCGGTGCCCTCGTCGAGCCCGGAGTCGGTGCGCACGCCGTCGCCGCGCGGCTCGTGCAGCCTGAGCACGGTGCCGCCCGAGGGGAGGAAGCCGCGGGCGGGGTCCTCGGCGCACAGCCGCGCCTCCACCGCGTGCCCGGTGAGCGTGACGTCGTCCTGACCGAACGGCAGCGGCTCGCCCGCCGCGACCCGCAGCTGGAGTTCCACCAGGTCGAGCCCGGTGACCAGTTCGGTGACGGGGTGCTCCACCTGCAGGCGGGTGTTCATCTCCATGAAGCAGTACGCCGCCGGGTCGTCGCCCGGCACGATGAACTCCACCGTGCCCGCGCCCTCGTAGCCGCAGGAGCGGGCCGCGCGGACCGCCGCCTCGCCCATGGCCGCGCGCGTCGCGGCGTCCAGCAGGACGCTCGGCGCCTCCTCGACGATCTTCTGGTGCCGCCGCTGGAGGGAGCACTCGCGCTCGCCGAGGTGGACCACGTTGCCGTGGGCGTCGGCCAGCACCTGGATCTCGATGTGCCGGGGGCTCTCGATCCACCGCTCGACGAGCAGCGTGTCGTCGCCGAAGGAGGCGCGGGCCTCGCGGCGGGCGGCGGCGATCTGCTCCGCCAGGTCCGCCGCGTCGCGCACCAGCCGCATGCCCTTGCCGCCGCCGCCCGCGCTGGGCTTCAGCAGCACCGGCAGGCCCGTCTCCCGTGCGAAGTCCGCGAGTCGGGCGTCGGTGAGGCCGCCGCCCGTGGAGCCCGGCACCACCGGGACACCGGCCGCAGCGACCGTCTCCTTCGCGCGGATCTTGTCGCCCATCAGCGCCACCGCGTCCGGCGGCGGGCCCACGAAGACGAGGCCCGCTTCGGCGCACGCACGCGCGAAGTCCGCGTTCTCCGCGAGGAAGCCGTACCCGGGATGGACGGCCTGCGCGCCCGAGCGCACCGCCGCCTCGATCAGCCGGTCCGCGCGCAGATAGCTCTCCGTCGCGGGCGCCGGGCCGATGCGGACCGCCGTGTCGGCCTCGCGCACGTGCCGGGCGTCGGCGTCCGCGTCGCTGAACACGGCCACCGAGCGCACCCCGAGGGCGCGCAGCGTGCGGACGACCCGGACGGCGATCTCGCCGCGGTTGGCCACCAGGACGGTGTCGAACATTCCCACCCTCACCTCACACCCTCACATCCGGAAGACGCCGAAGCCCGGCGCGGAGCTGTCCCGTCGGGGAAGCGGCGCCTGCGCGCACGCGGTCAGTGCCAGGCCCAGCACCTGACGGGTCTCCAGCGGGTCGATCACGCCGTCGTCCCAGAGCCGGGCGGTGGCGTAGTACGCGCTGCCCTGACGCTCGTACTGGTCGCGGACCGGGGCCTTGAATGCCTCCTCGTCCTCGGCCGGCCACTGTTCGCCGCGCGCCTCCATCTGGTCGCGCCGCACGGTCGCGAGGACGGACGCGGCCTGCTCGCCGCCCATCACGGAGATCTTCGCGCCGGGCCACATCCACAGGAAGCGCGGTGAGTACGCCCGGCCGCACATCGAGTAGTTGCCCGCGCCGTAGGAGCCGCCGACCACCACCGTCAGCTTCGGTACGCGCGTGCACGCGACGGCGGTGACCATCTTGGCGCCGTGCTTGGCGATGCCGCCCGCCTCGTACGCCCGGCCCACCATGAAGCCGGAGATGTTCTGGAGGAAGACGAGCGGGATGCCGCGCTGGTCGCACAGTTCGACGAAGTGGGCGCCCTTCTGGGCCGACTCGGAGAACAGGATGCCGTTGTTCGCGACGATGCCCACCGGGTGGCCGTGGATCCGGGCGAAGCCGGTCACCAGGGTCTGCCCGAACTCGGCCTTGAACTCGGCGAACCGCGACCCGTCCACCACGCGCGCGATCACCTCGCGCGCGTCGTACGGAGTGCGGGAGTCCACCGGCACCGCCCCGTACAGGCCCGCCGGGTCCACCTTCGGCTCGACCGCCGCGGTGACCTCCCAGGGCGGGGCGGGGGGCGCCGGGAGCGTGCCGACGATGGTGCGCACGATGCGCAGCGCGTGCGCGTCGTCCTCCGCGAGGTGGTCGGTGACGCCCGAGACGCGCGAGTGCACCTCGCCGCCGCCCAGTTCCTCCGCGGTGACGACCTCGCCGGTCGCGGCCTTCACCAGCGGCGGGCCGCCCAGGAAGATCGTGCCCTGCCCGCGCACGATGACCGCCTCGTCGCTCATCGCGGGCACGTACGCGCCGCCCGCCGTGCACGAGCCGAGGACGGCCGCGATCTGCGGGACACCCGCGCCGGACATCCGCGCCTGGTTGTAGAAGATCCGCCCGAAGTGGTCCCGGTCGGGGAAGACCTCGTCCTGCATCGGCAGGAACGCGCCGCCGGAGTCGACCAGGTAGAGGCACGGCAGCCGGTTCTCCAGGGCCACCTCCTGCGCGCGCAGGTGCTTCTTCACCGTCATCGGGTAGTAGGTGCCGCCCTTGACCGTCGCGTCGTTGGCGACGATCACGCACGTACGGCCGGAGACGCGTCCGATGCCGGCGATCACACCGGCCGCGGGGGCCTGCCCCTCGTACATCCCCTCGGCCGCCAGCGGGGCCAGCTCCAGGAAGGGCGAGCCGGGGTCCAGCAGCGTGTCGACCCGGTCGCGGGGCAGCAGCTTGCCGCGCGCCGTGTGCCGGGCGCGGGCCCGTTCGCCGCCGCCGAGCCGGGCCGCCGCCAGCCGGGTGCGCAGCTCCTCGCCGAGCGCGCGGTGCGCCTCCTCGTTGGCCCGCCAGGCGGGCGCGGCGGGGTCGGCCGCGCTCGTCAGCTCCGGCGCCTCCCAGGCCCGTGGCTCTGCTGCCTCCTGCATCCCGCGGTCCCCTCACCGGTTAATGACCGTTAACGAACTGCCTTCAGGTTAACGACCGCTAACCATCCTGTCTAGAATCGTTCGCATGGCCACCAGAACCGACGCCCCCACCCGCCGCGAGCAGATCCTCAAGGAGGCCGCCCGGCTCTTCGCCGAACGCGGCTTCCACGGCGTGGGGGTCGACGAGATAGGCGCCGCGGTCGGCATCAGCGGGCCGGGCCTGTACCGGCACTTCCCCGGCAAGGACGCGATGCTGGCCGAACTGCTCGTCGGCATCAGCGGGCAGCTGCTGACCGGCGCCCGGCGCCGGGTGGCCGAGGCGGGCGGCGCGGCGGCGCCCGAGGGCGCGGAGACGGCGGCGGCCGTGCGCGGGGCGGCCGACCCGGGCGCGCTGCTCGACTCGCTCATCGAGGGGCACATCGACTTCGCGCTCGACGACCGGCCGCTGATCACCCTGCACGACCGCGAGCTGGACCGGCTGCGCGACAGCGACCGCAAGCTGGTGCGCCAGCTCCAGCGCCAGTACGTCGAGCTCTGGGTCGACGTCCTGCGGCGCGTCTACCCGGACGTCGTGGAGGCCACCGCCCGCTCGGCGGTGCACTCCGTCTTCGGCCTGCTGAACTCCACCCCGCACCTGGGCCGCCCCGGCGCGCTGCCCGGCCGCGCCACGACGGCGGAACTGCTGCGGCGGATGGCGCGCGGCGCGCTCGCGGCGGCGGCCGCGCGGTGACCGGCGCGGGCGCGTGCCCGCGCGGGCGTGCGGCGCACCCCGGTGGGACGCTGGAACCGGGCCGGAGCCGGGACGGCGGGCCCGCCCGCGTGACGAGCGTTACGGGCCGACGGGGGCGGCCGGTCTGGACGGGCGTCCGTACTCGCCGGTACCGTTCTGTCTGAGCAAGCGCTTAGACAGAGTGATGTCGGGCATGTCGTGGCATGCAGGACCGGGTGGAGGTGGCGGTAGTGCGCCGTACGGTGTTCAACGAGGATCACGAGGCGTTCCGGGAGACCCTGCGCGCCTTCATCGAGGCCGAGGTCGTCCCGGTCTACGACGACTGGTTCCGCGAGGGCATCGCCCCCCGCGACTTCTACTACAAGCTCGCCGATCTCGGCCTCTTCGGCATCAACGTGCCCGAGGAGTACGGCGGCGCCGGCCTGGAGTCGCACAAGTTCGAGGCGATCCAGTACGAGGAGACCGCCCGCGCGGGCGTGTCCTTCGGCGGCTCCGGCGTGCACGTGCTGCTCGCCCTGCCCTACCTCAAGATGCTCGCCACCGACGAGCAGAAGAAGCGCTTCCTGCCGAAGTTCGTCTCCGCCGAGGAGATGTGGGCCATCGCGATGACCGAGCCGGGCACCGGCTCCGACCTCGCCGGCATGAAGACCACCGCCAAGCTCTCCGCGGACGGCACCCACTACGTCCTCAACGGCGCCAAGACCTTCATCACCGGCGGCGTGCACGCCGACAAGGTCATCGTCTGCGCGCGCACCTCCGCGCCCCGCGAGGACGACCGCCGCTTCGGCATCTCGCTGTTCGCCGTCGACACCAAGTCCGAGGGCTACTCGGTCGGCCGCAAGCTCGACAAGCTCGGCCTGAAGACGTCGGACACCGCCGAGCTGGCGTTCGTCGACGTGAAGGTGCCCACCGAGGACCTGCTCGGCGAGGAGAACAAGGGCTTCCACTACCTCGGCGCCAACCTGCCCTCCGAGCGCTGGGGCATCGCCTTCGGCGCCTACGCGCAGGCCAAGGCCGCCGTCCGGTTCGCCAAGGAGTACGTGCGCGAGCGCACCGTCTTCGGCAAGCCCGTCGCGCACTTCCAGAACACCAAGTTCGAACTCGCCGCCTGCCAGGCCGAGGTGGACGCCGCCGAGGCCGTCGCCGACCGCGCCCTGGAGGCCCTGGACGCCGGTGAGCTGTCGCCCGCCGAGGCCGCCAGTGCCAAGCTGTTCACCACCGAGGTCGCGCACCGCGTCATCGACCGCTGCCTCCAACTGCACGGCGGCTACGGCTACATGAACGAGTACCCGATCGCCCGCCTGTACGCGGACAACCGCGTCAACCGGATCTACGGCGGCACCAGCGAGGTCATGAAGCTGATCATCGCGAAGAACATGGGCCTTTAAGGTCCGCGCAACATCACCCCGGTACAACTGACCTCATGAGCCAGGCACTTCAGTCCCTGCTCGATCTGCTCGACCTGGAGCGGATCGAGCGGGACATCTTCCGCGGCCGGTCCCGGTCCGCCGTCGTCCCGCGCGTCTTCGGCGGGCAGGTGGCGGCCCAGGCCCTGGTCGCCGCCGGACGCACGGTCCCCGAGGACCGCCTCCCGCACTCCCTGCACGCCTACTTCCTGCGGCCGGGCGACCCCGGCGCGTCCATCGTCTACACGGTGGACCGCATCCGCGACGGGCGGTCCTTCACCACCCGCCGCGTGGTCGCCGTCCAGCACGGGCAGCCGATCTTCCACCTCTCGGCGTCGTTCCAGACCCACGAGGAGGGCCTCGACCACCAGGCCCCGATGCCGTCCGCGCCCGACCCGGCGACCCTGCCCACCTCGGCGGACCGGCTGCGCGGCTACGCGCACCTGCCCGCCGACATCGTCGAGAAGTTCCTCGTCACCCGCGACGCGGTCGACCTGCGGTACGTCGACGAGCCCCCGTTCGGCGAGTTCGGCACCCCCCGCGAACCCCACTCCCAGGTGTGGTTCCGCACCAACGGCAAGCTCGGCGGCGCCACCGACGAACCGCTGCTGCACGTCGTCCTCGCCACGTACGTCTCCGACATGACGCTGCTCGACTCGGTGCTGCTCGCCCACGGGCGCGGCGGCTGGGCCGTCGGCGACGTGGTCGGCGCGTCCCTGGACCACGCCATGTGGTTCCACCGCCCGTTCCGCGCCGACGAGTGGCTGCTGTACGACCAGGAGTCGCCGTCGGCCTCCGGCGGGCGCGGCCTCGGGCAGGCCCGCATCTACACGCAGGACGGGCGGCTGGCGATCTCGGTGATCCAGGAAGGCGTGGTTCGCGTACCTCGGGAACACTGACTGCATGGGTTCACCGGGCACCGCACCGTCACATCAGCCGCCGCCGTCGCTGGCGCAGTCGCAGCAGGAGGCCGAGGGCGGGGGCGAGAGCACCGCCACGGTGATCGTCGCCGCCGTCGCCAACCTGGGGATCGCCCTCGCCAAGGTCGTGGCCGGCGTGATCAGCGGGTCCAGCGCGATGCTGTCGGAGGCGGCGCACTCGGTCGCCGACACCGTCACCGAGGTGCTGCTGCTGACCGCCCTCAAGCGCAGCGAGAAGCCCGCCGACGAGGAACACCCGCTCGGCTACGGCCCCGAGCGCTACATCTGGGCCATGCTCGCCGCCGTCGCCACCTTCGTCGGCGGCGCGGTGTTCTCCCTCTACGACGGCATCCACACCCTGGTCGCGGGCGAGGAGCTCGGCAACCCGCTCGTGTCGTACATCGTGCTGGCCGTCGCCTTCCTGCTGGAGGGCTACTCGCTGCGCACGGGCGTGAAGCAGGCGAGCGGCGAGGCCCGCCGCTACGGGGCGCCGTTCCGCCGCTATCTGCGCAACACCCCCGACACCGCCGTGAAGGCCGTCGTCCTGGAGGACTCCGCCGCACTGGTGGGCCTGCTGCTCGCCGCGGGCGGCCTGCTCGGCGGACAGCTCACCGGCTCCGGCGTCTGGGACGGCATCGCCTCGCTGTGCATCGGCGTCCTGCTGCTGTACGTGGCGTGGGTGCTCGGCCGCTCCAACGCCGAACTCCTCGTCGGGCGCCCGCTGCCGCTCGCCGTGCGCGAGCGCATCCGCGCCGAACTGCTGGGCGTGGAGCACATCGAGGCGGTACTGGAGCTGACCACGCTGGTCCAGGGCCCCCGGGAGGCCCTGATCGCGGCGAAGATCGACTTCCGGGACCGGTCGACGGCCGGGCAGATCGAGTGGGCCTGCGAACAGGCGGAGGCCCGGCTGAGGGAGGCCGTCCCGGTGGTCGCGCGCGTCTACCTGGACCCGACACCGGGGTTCGCGCAGCGACGGGAGGAGGGGCTCAACCCGTGGCCGTAGGTCGCCCGCACGGCCCGCCCGCCCCCGTCCTCCCGTGTCGCCCGCGCGGACGGAACAGCCGTCCCGTCAGGACAGACCGGCCGCCGAGAGCAGGTACGCCGTCATCGGGTCGTAGTGGCGCGGGCTGGTCACGTGGTCGTCGAGCGGCACGGTGACCTGGACGGTGCCCTCCGCCTCGGCGATGAAGAGCGCCGGGTCGTTGCAGTCCGCGTAGCCCATCGAGTCCACGCCGTGCTGTCCCGCGTAACCGGCCCAGCCGTGGTCGGCGACCACCAGGTCGGGCAGCGGGCGGCCGGTGCGCTCCAGGGCGGTGAGGATGGCCCGCATCGGCTCGCCCGAGTGGGTGTGCCACAGGCTCGCCCCGTGCTCCAGCATCGCCACGCTCGCGAACTGCGCCACGTACCCCTCGTCCGTGTGCAGCCCCTCGGGGATCACCACGATGTCGCAGCCGGCGGCGCGCAGCCCGGCGGCCGTCGCGCTGTGCACGTCGAGCAGGCCGCCGGGGTGGCCCGTCGCGAACAGGACTCGCTGGGCGCCGTCGGCCGCCTTGCGCAGCCTGCGCGCCATCCGGTCCAGGCCGTCGACGGTCAGCTCGGGGTCGATGGTGTCCTGCCCGTGCCGGAATTCCGGGTCGTCGATCACGCCGACCCGCTCGGCCATCACCGCGAGCACGTCCTGCTCGTCGGTCCAGCGGTCGCCGAGCTCCAGGCCGAGCCAGAAGTTGCGGTCGCCGTTGGCGAGCTTCCGGTAGTGGGAGAGGTTGTTCTCGCGCGGGGTGGCGACGTCGCCCGCGATGCGGGTCCGGACGAGATGGTCGACGAGTTCGGCGCGGCTGGGTGTCCCGGATATCGGCATGTCCCCATTGTGGTCCAGGCCGTCGTGCGCGTCCCGGCCGTCCCGGCGGCTGGGACACAGGTCACGGCGGGGAGGCGGAGACGCGGGGCGCGCGAGGGGCGCGTGGGGCGAGGGACGCCCGACGGACGGGGCGGGGGCACGCGGGGCGCGCGGGCGGCGGGGCGCGCGGGCGGCGGGGCGCGCGGGGTGGGGTGCGGGATGGGGGGCCGCAGGGCGCGGCGGGGCGTGGCGGGTGCACGGGGCCGCACGGCGCGGGGCGCGGCGGGCAGGGTCGGCGTGTGCGGCGCGCACCGCCGGGTGCGCGGGGGACGGACCGGTGGCGGGGCGGCGCCCGCCGTGGAGGCGCGCGGGGCGCGGGGCACGAGGCGCGGGGCGCGGGGCGCGGGGCGTGGTGGGCAGGGTCGGCGTGTGCGGCGTGCACCGCCGGGTGCGCGGGGGACGGACCGGTGGCGGGGCGGCGCCCGCCGTGGAGGCGCGCGAGGCGCGGGGCGCGAGGCGCGGGGCGTGGCGGGCCGGGTCGGCGTGTGCGGCGCCCGCGTCGGGGCGGGTGCGGGTGGGTGTCTGTGCGGGTTCCCGTGGTGCGGTGCGTGCCGGAAGCCTCTGGTCGCGCCGGGCGCGTGTGCGGCGCCGGAGCGGCGGTGCCGGGGACCGGTGGCGCGGGCCGCTGGGCGTGGCGGGCCGGGTCAGGTCGGCGGGTGCGGGTGGGTGTTTGTGCGGGTTCCGTGGTGTGTGTCGGAGAGCCCCTGGTCGCGCTGGGCGCGTGTGCGGCGCTGGAGCGGCGGTGGCGCGGGCCGGGTCGGCGTGTGCGGCGCGCACCGCCGGGTGCGCGGGGGACGGACCGGTGGCGGGGCGGCGCCGCCGTGGAGGCGCGCGAGGCGCGGGCCGCTGGGCGTGGCGGGCCGGGTCAGGTCGGCGGGTGCGGGTGGGTGTTTGTGCGGGTTCCCCTGGTGTGTGTCGGAGAGCCTCTGGTCGCGCCGGGCGCGTGCGCGGCGCCCGAGCGGCGGTGCCGGGGCGGTGCGGGGGACCGGTGGCGGGGCGGCCACCCGCCGTGGAGGCCCGCGGGGCGTGAGCGCGAGGCGCGGCCGCAGGGCCGTGGTCGTGGCGACTGGGTCCGCGCGCGGGTGGGCGGCCCCTGTCGTGCGCGCCGCGCGGGCCCTCACCGCTCCGGCTGGCGCAGTGCGAACCACAGCTCCATGCGGGCGTCCGTGTCGTCCAGGTCGGTCCCCAGCAGGGCCGCGCAGCGGGCGATGCGCTGGCGGACCGTGTTGCGGTGCACGGACAGGGCCACCGCCGTGCGGTCCCAACTGCCGTGCAGGGAGAGCCAGGTGCGCAGGGTCTCGGCGAGCGCGGGGGAGTCCGCGAGCGGGGAGAGCACGGTGCGGGCGTACGCGCGTGCCGCGTCCGGCGGTACCAGGCCGGCGAGCCCCGGCCGTGCCGCGTGCCGCACCAGCGGGGCGCGCACCGCACGCGCGCGTGCCAGCGCGCGGCCGGCCTGCGCGTCGGCGGCCGGCCACTCCTCGGGCCCGGCGGGGGCGCTGACGCCGAGCGTCCAGCCGGGCTGCGGTTCGGGTTCGTGGCCGGCCGGGACCAGGACCCGTACGACATCGCCGTCGGGGCCGTCCGCGAGGTCGACCAGGGCCGAGCCGAGCGCGGCGCCGAGGGCCGAGGCGGCCACGGGGTCGGGCCGCGACGCGTCCGGCCGGGCGTGCACGACGAGCCACCGGTCGCCGCCCAGCAGCGGGGCGACGTCCGCCGGGGGCGCGCCCAGCAGCAGGCGTACCAGCGCGCCGGTGCGGGCGGCTCCCGAGCCGCTGTGGTGCTCGCCGGTCAGCAGCGTCAGCAGGACCGCGGCGACCGACGCGACGGTGTGGTCCCCGCTCTCGCGGCGCGGGGCGCAGACGCCGAGCACGAAACCGCGGCCCGGACCGAGGGCGTACGCCGCGAGGTGGGACCCGGCGTGGGTGTCGGTCGCCGAGGCGGGGGCCGACGGTCGCTGCGCGTCCGCGCCGGGCCCCGGCGCGTCCGTCGGTCGGACCACCTCGGCGAGGCGGGCCAGGGCGTCGCGGGTCCCGGCCGCCGGCTCGCGGCCCGCCGCCGCGCCGCGCGTCCCGTCCGGTCCGTACAGCACCGCCCAGCCGCCGATCCGGCGGCCCAGCTGCCGCAGTACCGACGGCACGGGGTCGGGCCGGGAGGCCGCCGCCGCCAGGCTCTGCTGTGCCTCCGCGACCCGGCGCAGTTCCGCGAGCCGGGCCTGCGCCATCAACTGCCAGACGGCGCGCGCGACTCCGGAGAACGTGGTGCGCGGCGGCACTTCGAGCAGCGGCAGCCCGTGCGCCGCGCAGGCGGCCGCCAGCGCGGGCGGCACCGCGTCGTGCACCGGGGCGAGCCCGAAGCCGAGGGCCGCGCCGCCCGCCGCCACGATCCGGCGGACGTAGGTGTCGGGGTCGAAGCCGGCGGCGGGGTCCCCGGCCCCGGAGCCGCCGATGTGCACCCCCGCCGTCAGCAGCAGCTCGCCGCCCAGCAGGTACGGGTAGGGGTCGGCCATCTCGGAGGTGTGCGCCGCGTGCAGGTCGGCGTCGGCCGGGCCGGCGACGTGGCGCAGCGCCAGGTCGTCGCGCGCGAGCAGGGCGGCGAGCGGGACGGGCGGTGTGGGCGGCAGCGCGGGGGAGGGCGCGGCGGGCGGCACGGGCGCGTCCGGTGCTGCCGGGTCCGCCGGTGTTCCGGAGGCGGGCGGTCTCCGCATGGTGGACGTTTCATCCCTTCCGTTGGCCTTGAGTGGATGAAACGTACACTTCGCAGCCGTCTTGCGGACACCTAGGGTCGGTGCAGCGCGCCCCCACGACCCCGGCCACGGACCCCGGATCCACGACTTCAGGACCTCGCGACCCGACCCCACGACCCGCACGACGCACCGCCCGCGCGCGGTGTGCGAAGGAGGGCCCCACATGGCCGTCGACTACACGGTGATCGTCGTCTACCTGCTCGGCATGCTCGCGATGGGCTGGTGGGGCATGCGGCGGGCGCGGTCCAAGAGCGACTTCCTCGTCGCGGGCCGCCGCCTGGGACCGGCGATGTACTCGGGCACGATGGCCGCCATCGTGCTCGGCGGCGCCTCCACGATCGGCGGCGTCGGCCTCGGCTACCAGTACGGCCTGTCCGGCGCCTGGATGGTGTTCACGATCGGCCTGGGCCTGCTCGCCCTCTCGCTGTTCTTCTCCGCCCGCATCGCACGGCTGCGGGTCTACACCGTGTCCGAGATGCTCGACCTGCGCTACGGCGGCCGGGCCGGCGTCATCTCCGGCGTCGTCATGTGGGCGTACACCCTGATGCTCGCGGTCACCTCGACGATCGCGTACGCGACCATCTTCGACGTCCTGTTCGACCTGAACCGGACGGTGTCGATCGTCATCGGCGGTGCCATCGTCGTCGCCTACTCGACGCTCGGCGGCATGTGGTCCATCACGCTCACCGACATGGTGCAGTTCGTCGTCAAGACGATCGGCGTGCTGCTGCTCCTGCTGCCGATCGCGGTCGTGCGGGCGGGCGGCTTCGCGGAGATGCGGGCGAAGCTGCCGACCGGCTACTTCGATCCGCTCGGCATCGGCGGCGAGACGATCTTCACGTACGTGCTGATCTACACGTTCGGCATGCTCATCGGGCAGGACATCTGGCAGCGCGTCTTCACCGCGGGCAGCGACCGCACGGCCCGCTGGGGCGGCACCGTCGCGGGCACGTACTGCCTCGTGTACGCGGTCGCGGGCGCCGTCATCGGCACGGCGGCCAAGGTGCTCTACCCGAGGCTGCCGAGCGCGGACGACGCGTTCGCCACCATCGTCAAGGACCAACTCCCGGTCGGCGTGCGGGGGTTGGTGCTGGCCGCCGCGCTGGCCGCGGTGATGTCGACGTCGTCGGGCGCGCTGATCGCCTGCGCGACGGTCGCCAACAACGACATCTGGTCCCGGCTGCGCGGCGCGGTGCGGCGCGGCGGGGCGACCGGGGCGGACGCGGCGGGCGACGGCGCGGACTCCGGCGCGCACGACGAGGTGCGCGGCAACCGGGCGTTCATCCTTCTCATGGGCGTCGTGGTGATCTGCGCGGCGATCGCGCTCAACGACGTCGTGCAGGCGCTGACCGTCGCGTACAACCTCCTCGTCGGCGGCCTGCTCGTGCCGATCCTCGGCGGGCTGCTGTGGCGGCGCGGCACCGTGCAGGGGGCGCTCGCCGCCGTCACGGTCGGCGGCCTCTCCGTGATCGGCCTGATGGCGTGGTTCGGCATCCTCGCCAACGAGCCCGTGTACTACGGCCTGTTGTCGTCCCTCGTCGCCTACGTCGTCGTCTCGCTCGCGACCCGCCCGACCGACCCGGCCACCCTCGCCGCCTGGCGCGAGCGCCTCGCCGGCCGCACCCCGGACGCGGAAGCCGGGGCCACCGGTCCCGAACCCGTGTCCGATCCCGTCCCGACTCGGCAGTAGAGTCGGGGACGTCGTACGTACATTCACGACAAACGCAGGAAAGAAGGCAAACAGGATGAGCAGCAACGAGACGCCCCGCGGCCCGGTCGACTCCTCCCGCGTCCCCCGCTACGCGGGCCCCGCGACCTTCGCGCGGCTGCCCCGCCTCGACGAGGTGGGCGGCGCGGACGTGGCCGTCGTCGGCGTCCCGTTCGACTCGGGCGTCTCCTACCGGCCCGGCGCCCGCTTCGGCGGCAACGCCGTCCGCGAGGCGTCCCGGCTGCTGCGCCCCTACAACCCGGCACAGGACGCCTCCCCGTTCGCCCTCGCGCAGGTCGCGGACGCCGGCGACATCGCCGTCAACCCGTTCAACATCAACGAGGCGGTGGAGACCGTGGAGGCCGCCGCCGACGAACTCCTCGACACCGGCGCCCGGTTGATGACCCTCGGCGGCGACCACACCATCGCGCTGCCGCTGCTGCGGTCCGTCGCGAAGAAGCACGGCCCGGTCGCGCTGCTGCACTTCGACGCCCATCTCGACACCTGGGACACGTACTTCGGCGCGGAGTACACCCACGGCACGCCGTTCCGCCGGGCGGTCGAGGAGGGCATCCTCGACACCTCGGCGCTCTCCCACGTCGGCATCCGCGGCCCGCTGTACGGCAAGCAGGACATCACCGACGACCAGAAGATGGGCTTCGGCATCGTCACCTCGGCGGACGTCTACCGGCGCGGCGCCGACGAGGTCGCCGACCAGCTGCGCCAGCGCATCGGCAACCGCCCGCTGTACATCTCCATCGACATCGACTGCCTCGACCCGGCGCACGCCCCCGGCACGGGAACGCCGGAGGCCGGCGGCCTGACCTCGCGCGAACTCCTGGAGATCCTGCGGGGGTTGTCCTCCTGCAACCTGGTGTCCGCCGACGTCGTCGAGGTCGCCCCGGCCTACGACCACGCCGAGATCACCGCGGTGGCCGCCTCGCACACGGCGTACGAGCTGACGACGCTGATGAGCCGTCAGATCGCGGCGGGGCGCGCGAAGTAGCATCCCCGGGGCGCCGGTCCGTCCGGCGCCGCGTCCCGCTCCCCCCACCCCTCCGACACCCAGGAAGACCGAGACGACGACGTGACCCACGACCACGACCTGGAACTCCGTCCCACCGAGGCCCAGCGGCGGGCGGCGCTGAACCCGCCGGCCGGCCGCAACGGCGGCGACCTGGTGCTGGAGACGCTGGCCGGCCTCGGCGCGACCACGGTCTTCGGGCTGCCCGGCCAGCACGCGCTGGGCATGTTCGACGCGCTGCGCCGCTCCGACCTGCGGTACGTCGGGCTGCGGGTGGAGAACAACGCGGGGTTCGCGGCCGACGCGTACGGGCGGATCACGGGGGAGGCGGCGCCGCTGCTGCTGTCCACCGGTCCGGGCGCCCTCACTTCGCTCGCCGCCCTCCAGGAGGCCGCGGCGGCGTCCTCGCCCGTACTGGCGATCGGCAGCCAGGTCCCGGCGGCCGGGCTGGGCGGCGGACGGCACGGCTATCTGCACGAACTCCCGGACCAGGCGGCCTCGTTCAGGGGTGTGGTCAAGTCGGTGCACCTCGTGCGGACGGCGTCGCAGATCCCGTCGGCGATCGCGGAGGCGTGGCGCTCCGCGCTCACCGCGCCGCACGGCCCGGTCTGGGTGGAGATCCCGCAGGACGTGCTGCTCGCGCCGGCCGTGCTGCCGGTCGTCACGGCGATGGACGCGACCCCCGACGAACTGGTCCCGCGCCCCGAACTCACGGCGGTGGCGGCCGATCTGCTGTCCAGGGCGGCACGTCCGGCGATCGTCGCGGGCGGCGGCGTGGTCCGCGCCGACGCGGCGGGCAAACTCCGCACGCTCGCCGAGACGTTGAACGCGCCGGTGGTGACGACGTTCGGCGGTAAGGGCGCGTTCCCGTGGCGGCACCCGCTGTCGCTCCAGTCGTGGCTGGAGGACCGGCACACCACCGACTTCCTGGAGGACGCGGACGTCCTGCTGGTGATCGGCTCGGGACTCGGCGAACTCTCCTCGAACTACCACACGTTCAAGCCCCGCGGCCGGGTGATCCAGATCGAGGCGGACCTCGGCAAACTGGAGTCCAACCACCCCGCGCTGGGCATCCACGCGGACGCCCGCCTCGCGGTCCAGGCACTGCTCGAAACGGTGGAGCCGCGCGAGGACGCGACGGCGGCGGATCGTGTGCGGGACGTGCTGGCACGGGTGGCGGAGCGCATCGACGGCCAGGAACTCACCCTGGAACGGGACGTGTTGGCGGCCGTCCGCGCCGCCCTCCCGTCGGGCGCCCCGTCGTTCTGGGACATGACGATCCTCGCGTACTGGGCGTGGTCGGCGTTCGACCCGCGCGGCACGAACACCATGCACTCGGCGCAGGGCGCGGGCGGCCTCGGCTACGGCTTCCCGGCCGCCCTGGGCGCGGCGGTCGCGGACCCGACGCACCCGGTGCTGGCGGTGTCCGGCGACGGCGGCGCCCTCTACTCGATCGCGGAACTGGCCACGGCCCGCCAGTACGACCTGAACGTGACGTGGCTGATCGTGGACGACGGCGGCTACGGCATCCTGCGCGAGTACATGACGGACGCGTTCGGCGAGGCGACGGCGACGGAACTGTCCCGCCCGGACTACGCGGCCCTGGCCGAGTCCTTCGGGGTGCGCGGCGTCCGCACGACGCCGCAGACCCTGGAGGCGGACCTGGCCAAGGAGTTGGCGACACCGGGTCCGTCCGTGGTGGTGCTCCCGGCGGTACTGCGGATGTTCGCGCCGACGCACCTGGGGTGAGGCACGGGTGCGGACGGCGGACGGAGCCGCCCGGCGGGGACGGCGGCCTTCACAGCACGCCCATGCCCCGCTTGGCGAGCCGCCGGAACTCACGGGTGTACGTGTGGATGAGCTCCTTGGCCTCCTGATACAGCTCCCGCACCGCCACCTGCGCCTCCGTGACGAGGAGTTGGTCGGAGCGGGACTGGTGGGAGCGGATCGCGCCGTCGACGTAGGCCGCCTTGCGGCGCACCACGCCGGGCATCTCCCACAGGGTCAGGGGGTCCACCGCCATCGACGTCCAGGGCGGTGCGGCGCGTGACATCCCGGGGGCCAGGGCGAGCCACGGTTCGGTCGGGGTGCGCCCGGTGAGCGCGGGCAGCAGCTGCACCCTCGCCTCCACGAACGGGGCGCAGAACGTGGTGAGTTCGTTCTGGAGGACGTCCACCTTCGCGACGGTGGCCGCCTTGACGCTCGCGTGCCCGGCGAGGCGCCCGACCACGACCGTCGCCGCGGCCCCGGCCACCGCGCTCCCCAGCCCGATGAGCGCCACAGGTATCTCCGACTGAGCCACCCGCCCCCCTTTGCGCGTTCGCCGCAACCACTGTGATTGTGGCAGCGGTCGGGCGCTCGGGGAACGACGGGACGGGAGTGGGCAGGGCGCTGGGGGCGGCCCTGGGGGCGGGCCGGGGCGGGCCGCTGTCGCGGGCCGGTGGGTGGCGAGGACCATGGAGCCATGGGGTTCCGGGGAAGGCGACGCGGCCGCGCCGACGAGGTTCCGGCCGATGACACGGACGACGAGGGTTCCGCCCGTGGCGGTCACGTGTTCCGGCCGGTGCCGGGCGCCCCGCCGACGACTCTCGCGGAGCCGCTCCGCACTGTGCGCGGAGAGGCCATGAGGATCACGCCCGTGCCCTGGGACCTTGAGCCGGACGCCGACTATCTCCTGGGCGGCCCGGGGGAGTCGACCTGCGAGGTGGTGCGGACCTCTCCGAGCGGGACGACGGGCCCGGGTCGGACGCGGCACGTCCTGCGCGGCCGATACGGAACCCTCGCCTCCCCGCACCCGGCGGGAACGCCGGTCACTCCGGTCACCGCCGAGCGGGTCGAGGACTGGTCGCGGTGGTCCGGGTCGCCGGAGGGTGAGCCGGGGCCGGCGCGGGACACGGGGAGCAGTCCCGGTTCCTGAGGACCCTGCCCGCGACACCCGGGCCGTGGAACTCGTGCCGCGGGTCTGTCCCGGCGCGGCACTGCCCCGCCCGCCCGGTCCCCCGTCCCCTCAGTACCGGGTGCCACCGTGTTCGGTCCGGTGCAGGGCCTGGGCCAGCAGCAGGGCGCCACCGGCCACCGCGCCCACGGCCCCGGCCGCCATGAACCCGCGGGTCGAACGCCACGACAGCACCGACCACCGCGACTGCGCGGAGAGCACCGACCCGGTGCTCAGCCACGATCCCGCCGAGATCAGCGACAGCGAGGACCCGATGGACCCGGCGGACAGGGCGCTGCCGATCGAGCCGACCGACAGCGCCGACCCGACGGACCCCACGGACAGCACCGACCCCACCGAGCCGATCGACAGCACGGAGTCCGTGGACTACAGCGAGAGAACCGAACCGGAGGAGCCGCGGCGACCCGGCCGCACGGAGAGTTTCGTCATGCGCCCATCCTGGCCGCCGTCGGGGCCGCGGGCGACAGGGACGGGTGGACGAGGGGGCGTGCGCGCGAGATCGGCCGGCTGCCGGAGCCTCACCCGGCCTCGGTCGCGACGCCCGCCGCCAGCGCCCGAGTCCGTTCCAGGGCCTGGCACAGCGTCTCCAGGACGGCGGTGTCCGATTCCACCCACGGTGACTTCCAGGTCTGGCCGTCGGCGCCCCGTACGCACAGTTGCGAGTACGAGGTGGTCGTCCAGCTGGTCGCGTTGGTGAACACGTCGGAGGTGGCCGATTCGTGGACGTGCGTCGTGATCTCGAAGCCGGTCCGTCCGAAGTCGGCGTACGGGAAGTACATCAGCGTGGTGCCCTGCCGCACGCGCAGCCCGGTGCTGGTGAAGGCCACCCGGCAGCCCCGGTTCTGGGGCCGGAAGAACATCCGGGCCGGCCACCGCCAGACCGCGACCAGTTCCTCGCCGTTGCCGAGACCGAGACGGGGGGTCTCGTCGCGGAGCCAGTCGGGGGCGGGAGAGCCGGGCGTGACCACCGCGAGGCCCTTGACGCGCGGCACCAGGTCGAGCAGGAGCCGGCGGACCAACGCCGGCAACCTGGGAGGTAGTTCGGCCGGCGTGGTGGGGGCGGGGCTCCGGCGTTCGCCGGGGACCGGTGCCTTCGTCGGACCGGCCGGGTCGAACGCGGTGTTCTTCGCGACGCACACCAGGCTGCCGGCGCCGCGCGAACCCAACTCGGGCTGCTGGTCCCCGAGCCGGGTATGGGCGTGCACGTGCAGGGTCTCCATGGTGAGCAGTTCGGGCCCGTCCGGGACGCCGCGGTCGAGCAGGTCCAGGAGCACACCCGTGAAGGCCGTGTAGGTGTCGCCCTCCGGCGCCATGGCGAGTTTCGTCTCGGAGGAGGCCGTGAAGACCGTCCTGCTGGAGATGGCCGCCATGTCGGCGAGACGCTGTCCGGCCGCCATCCTCGCCCGCAGCGCCAGGCCGCTGAAACAGCAGTCCAGGATGATGACGACGTGCTGGGCGTTCGTGGCGTTCAGACGCAGGCGTCGGCTGATGAACTCGTACCGCAGGGCGGTGTCGAGGTCCTTGCGCCGGGTGCCGGGCAGGCCCAGATACAGGTCGTCGGAGAGGTCGTCGGGGATGCCGTGGCCGGCGAAGTACACCACCACGGTGTCCGTCGCCTCCTGTGCCGCTGTCGCGATCGCCTGGATGAACTCGGCCTGGACGGCGCCCGGTTCGACGACGCGGACGTGCTCCGGGGGAAGTCCCCAGACGCGCGGGTCGATCAGGGCGTCCCGCAGCGCTGTCACGTTGTTCGCCACCGCGGGCAGTTCGTCCAGCCACTCGTAGTCCCAGATCCCGGCCAGCACCGCGCGCGAGGCGGCCGGGTCGGCGAGTCTCGTGCCCTCCATCAGCGTTCCCCGGACGCGCCACCGGTGCCGGAGGGATCCGCCGGACCGGATCGCGGGGCGGGCGGCGGGGTGGCGCCCGTCGGGCTCTCGTCCGTGAGCACCACCGACGTGTCGTCCGTGTCGACGCGCACGTCCCGCGAGCCCGAGGTCCGGTTGGCCCGCCACAGGGCGACGGCGGCGATGACCGTGTTGACCCCCGCGATGGTGTTGGACACGAGGATGTTGACGCTGTCCGCGTCCCAGCCCATCGAGCCCGGCCGGGACTCGTCGGACCCCAGCGACACCTCGCCCGCACGGTGGACGTCGGGATCGTTGCTCAGCCACCGGTACAGGGACTTGATCTCTTCACTCTCGTCGTCCCGCACCATCGACACACGCACAAGCATGGGTCCCCCCGTGTGATCGCGCCCAATTGGCCAAGGAATGCCCGGAGTCGGCGGGCGGCAACCGTGGGTTCCGTCGCCGGGGCCCGGCGGCCGGGGCCGCGCACCGGCGACGGGACGAATCCGTGGAGCAGGCCCCGGGGTTCCGGCTCCCGGGGAACCTCGGGGCCAGAGCGGGCGCCGATCCCTTCCACTTCCTGTGCCTCGCCCCAACTCCGTTGTGAATGACGGCATTTGTTGGCGACGAGCAGGCATGGCCGCGCGGTCACGGGTAACCAGAAGGTGACTGAACGGCCATAGGCAACGTACGGTGACAATTCGGGATCGGGAGACGAAGTCATGACGAGCTACAGCGGAAGCAGCGCACGGCGGACGAGTCGGACGAGCGGTCTGGCCATCGCGGGACTGGTCTGCGGCATCCTCGGCCTGTTCCTCCTGCCGATCGTCCTTGGCCCGTTGGCGATCATCTTCGGTGCGGTCGCGCTGCGTCAGACCGGCGCGACGATGGCCAAGTGGGCCGTCGGCCTCGGCATCGTCGACATCCTGCTCATGATCGTGATGTTCGTCGTCGCGGCGAACAACGGTGGCAGCTTCTCCTGGCACGTGGGCTGAGCCGCCGTACTGCCGCAGCACCCCCTCACCGCCCGCGCCGCCCCTTGGGCCGCGCGGGCGCGGTGCGTTCAGACCGCGTCGGCCTTGACCGCCCGCACGAACCGGGTCCAGCCGCGGTCCGAGAGGACGAGCGCGGGGCCGCCCGGAACCTTGGAGTCGCGGACGGGGACGCCGGCGGGGTGACCGTCCAGGACCTCGACGCAGCTGCCGCCCTGGTCGTTGCTGTAGGAGGACTTGCGCCAGGTGCCCGTGAAGGCCGTTGCGGGTCGGTCAGTCATGCCGCTCGTAATCCTTTGCAGTCGCCCTGAGCAGTCTCATCGACTCCTTGAGCGGCAGCGCGTCGCTCAGTGCGAGAGCGTAGCGACTCTGCAACTCCTGTACCACGGAAGGTACATCGTGGATCTTCCCCATGTGCAGCCCTTCGCTGTAGGCAACCGGTGGCTGGTCCTCGAACCACATCAAGGTCAGCATGTTGCTCAGCAGGGGGTGCAGGCCGAAGGGCACTACGTGCACACGGATGCGGCCGGACTCCGCGAGCCGAACCAAATGGATGAACTGCTCCGCCATCACGTCCCTGCCGCCCACCGCCCGGCGTAGCACCGCCTCGTCCAGCAGGGCCCAGACCACCGGACTCACCGGATCGTCCAGGATCTTCGCGCGATCAAGGCGTGTGACAACGAGCCTGTCACATTCCTGTTCACTCACAGGAGGGAACGACGTGCTCAGAACCGCACGTGCGTACCTTTCCGTCTGAAGGATGCCGGGGACGAACGACAGGGCGAACTCCCTGATCATGACCGCCTGTTGTTCGAGAAGCCGCGCCGATTCGAAGTAGTCCGGGACCGCGACGTCCTCCGCCGGCAGGAAGCTTGTCAGTACGTTTCCCGTGTGCAGGACCTTGTCGAGCCGGCGCGCGTCCTCCGGCGACGGGAATCTGCGGCCCGCCTCGATGTGCGCGATGTGCGAACGGGTCATGACCGCGAGGTCCGCCAGCTCCTGCTGGGTCAGTCCCGCCGCCTCGCGCTGCTGCCGCAACCAGTCACCGTAGGTGGTGCCCATGGCCAACTCCCGTGTGCGAAATGCTTTGTCACATCGACCCCTCTGGCGAGGCTAGCCCGCGCCGTCTCACGCTGTGACCGGATCGCCACGGATGGCGACCGATCCACGCGAAGGGAAGGCGACGCCTTGAACTCCCGTACCAGCAGCCACTTCCGCGAACTTCTGGAGATGTTGTCGCGGCTCCTCCTCCCGGGGGCGGGCCGTCGCGGGCGCCCGGCGAGGGTCGCCGTGGACCCGGTGGCCGCCCCCTGTCCCGTCGGCTCGACCGTCCGCCGTCTCGGCGGACCACCGCTGCGCGGCGAGGACCACGCGCTGGTCCGCCCGTACGTCCTCGCGTACGAACGTGAGGAGCGGGCGCGCCTGCGCGAACGCGCCCGGCTCCAGAGGGCCCGCCGCCGCACCCTCTGGCTCGCCGTGCACGGCGTCGACGTCGGGCCCCGCGTCATCCACGGCGTCGAGGTGACCGCATGACCCGCGACGGCGCCCTTCGGCTGCTCCCCTGGGCCGGAGAGGACGGCAAGCCCTGCTACCTCGTCACCGACGGGCACGGTCCCCTCTCCCGCGTCGCCGACAACGTCGAGAGTGTTCAGCTCGGCATGGCCGCCCAACTCCTCGACCACGCGGCGGACCTGCTCGGTGACGAGGCGGCCAGTGCCGTGCAACTCCGTTACCTCGCGGCCCGGTTGGCCGAGGCGCTGCGCGACGTCCACCGGGTCGCCGAGAGCCGTGGCGCCCGGTTGCCGGCGCCCGGGTGAGTCCGCCTCGCGGAATTGTGGCCTCCATCACGGCGTCGTCGTCATGTACCTGTTGAAGTGACCCCGTGATCGGACTCGTTCTCCGGGTGCTCCCCTTCTGGGTGCGCGAACCGCTGCTCATCGTCGTCGGCTTCCCCTTCAGCGCCGCGCTCTTCTACGCCGGCGCCCGGGACGGGGAGCCGATCGGGGCGCTGCTCGGCGCCGCCGTGCTCGTGTTCACCGTGATGCGGGTGTTCACCGTGCGGAAGGCGCTGCGGGCCCGGCGGCTCCTCAGGCAGGCGGCCGCCGCCCCGCTCCCGCAGGCCAACAAGGGCTGAACGGCGGCTGAAACGCCACCCGTTGGGAACAGTGCGGCCGTCCCTCCTGGCTACCGTGGCGCCCATGCGTCTGAGAACCGTTATCGCGACCCTCACCGCCACCCTCGCCGCCGCCACCGCGCTGTCCGCGACCCCCGCGGTCGCCCAGGCGGCCAAGTCCCCGCAGCGCAACGCCTGTTCACCGCTCGTCTCGATCGAGGGGTACTCCGACGCCCTCGACAAGACGACCTACCGGGACACCTTCGTCGGCAACTTCTCCGCGCTCGCCGTCGACCGGGACGGTTCGATCGCCGCCCTCTCCGACCGGTCGTCCCTCTTCTCCCTCGACGCGAAAACCCTGCGGCCCGGGGGAGTCGTCCCGCTCGCCGACGAGACCGGCGCCGCGCTCGACTCCGAGGGGCTCGTCGTCGACCGGGACGGCACGCGGCTCGTGACGTCGGAGACCGAGCCGTCCGTCCGCCGCTACTCCCGCGACGGCCGCATCCTCGACCGCCTCCCCGTCCCCGCGGAACTCCGGGTCGCCCCGGCGGGCCGTGCCGTCTCCAACGGGACGTTCGAGGGCCTGACCCTGCTGCCCGGCGGGCGCACCCTCGTCGCCTCCATGGAGTACGCGCTCGCCGGCGACGACGCCGGTCTCGTCCGCTTCCAGACCTGGCGGCGGCACGGTGACCGCTTCGTCCTCGGGGCGCAGTACGCGTACCGGGCCGACGACGGGCTCGGCGTCTCGGAGATCACCGCCACGCCCGACGGACGGCTGCTCGTCCTGGAGCGCGGCTTCACGGCGGGCGTCGGCAACACCGTGCACCTCTATCTGGCCGACCCGGCGCGCGCCACCGACACCGGCCGGGTCACGAACCTGACCGGGCAGCCCGGCGTGCGCCTGATCGGGAAGACGCGGCTCGCCGACATCGCCCTCTGCCCCTCCCTCGGTGCCACCGCCAAGCAGCCGCAGCCCAACCCGCTGCTCGACAACATCGAGGGCATGGCCGTCACCGGGGCGCACGGCGACCGGCTCCGGCTGCTGCTCGTCAGCGACGACAACCAGGGCGCCACCCAGGTCACCCGCTTCTACCGGTTCACGGCCGAGCTCCCCGCCCGCGCCCACGGAAAGTGACGCCCGCGGAACACAACGTCCACGGAAAGTAGGTCCCGCGCCGGTCCGCGCGCCCACCAGGGGCGCGCGAGCCGCCGCCCCGATTGTTGCGGAGGGATGAAATCCGCTCCTGCTCGCGTTGCAGACCTGCGGAACACCAGATCAGCAGGAGGGCACCGCGTGGCAGCGCAACAGGGGGAGAAGAAGGGCGCGAAAACCGGGGAGCCGCAGGGCTGGGCCCGCCGGCTCGTCGGCTACGCCTGGCGCTACCCCAAGGACGTCGTTCTTGCCCTCGGCGCCTCACTGGTCGGGATGGCCGTCACCGCCGTCGTCCCGCTGTTCACCAAGGTCATCATCGACGACGTCATCGGCGGGCACACCCGTTCGATGGCCCCGTGGGCGAGCGCGCTGATCGGCGCCGCCGTCCTCATCTACGTCTCCACCTTCGTGCGCCGCTACTACGGCGGGCGGCTGGCGCTCGACGTCCAGTACGACCTGCGCAACGAGATGTACGGCACGATCACCCGGCTCGACGGGCGCCGCCAGGACGAACTGTCCACCGGGCAGGTCGTCGGCCGCGCGACCAGCGACCTCCAGCTCATCCAGGGCCTGCTGTTCATGCTCCCGATGACCATCGGGAACGTCCTGCTCTTCGTGATGTCGCTGGTGATCATGGCGTGGCTGTCGCTGCCGCTGACCCTGATCGCGCTCGCCGTGGCACCCGCCATCGCGTTCATCGCCCGCCGCAGCCGCGTCAAGCTGCACCCCTCCACCTGGTTCGCCCAGGCGCAGGCCGCCGCCGTCGCCGGGGTCGTCGAGGGCGCCGTCACCGGCGTACGCGTCGTGAAGGGGTTCGGGCAGGAGGACCAAGAGACCGGCAAGCTGCGCACGGTCGGGCGGCGGCTGTTCGCCGGGCGGCTGCGCACCGTCCGGCTGAACGCCCGCTACACCCCCGCCCTCCAGGCCGTGCCCGCCCTCGGGCAGGTCGCCATGCTGGCGCTCGGCGGCTGGCTCGCGGTGCGCGGGCACATCACCCTGGGCACGTTCGTCGCCTTCTCCACCTACCTCGCACAGCTCGTCGGGCCCGTGCGGATGCTCGCCGTCGTCCTGACCGTCGGACAGCAGGCGCGGGCCGGCACCGAACGCGTCCTGGAGCTGATCGACACCGAGCCGTCGCTGGCCGACGGCACGCGGGAACTGCCCGCCGACGCGCCCGCGACCGTCGAGTTCGACGGCGTCCGCTTCGGCTACGACGAGGACCGCCCGGTCCTGGACGGCCTCAGCTTCGAGATCCGGGCCGGCGAGACCCTCGCCGTCGTCGGCGCCTCCGGCTCCGGCAAGTCCACCGTCTCGCTGCTCCTGCCTCGCTTCTACGACGTCACCCACGGCGCCGTCCTCGTCGGCGGCCACGACGTGCGCGAGCTGACCCTCGACTCACTGCGCGCCGCGATCGGCATGGTCCCCGAGGACTCGTTCCTCTTCTCCGACTCCGTGCGCGCGAACATCGCCTACGGGCACCCCGACGCCACCTTCGAGGAGATCCGGACCGCCGCGCGCGCCGCGCAGGCCGACCGGTTCATCGCGGAACTCCCCGACGGCTACGACACCAAGGTCGGCGAGCACGGCCTGACCCTGTCCGGCGGCCAGCGCCAGCGCGTCGCGCTCGCCCGCGCCATCCTCGCCGACCCGCGGCTGCTGGTCCTCGACGACGCCACCTCCGCCGTGGACGCCCGTGTGGAGCACGAGATCCACCAGGCGCTGGAGCAGGTCATGGAGGGCCGCACCACCCTGCTCATCGCGCACCGCCGCTCCACCCTCGGCCTCGCCGACCGCATCGCCGTCCTCGACGCCGGCCGCCTCGCCGACATCGGCACCCACGAGGAGCTCCAGGAGCGCTCCGCCCTGTACCGGCGCCTGCTCACCGACCCGGACGAGCTCGGCGCCGTCTCGCCCGGCCACCAACTGCCCGCGGGGCCGCCCGAGGACACCTCCGCGGACGCCGTACGGGCCGAGCTGGACGCCGAGTTCGACGCCGAACGCGGGGTCACGCCCCGGCTGTGGGCCGACGACCGCGAACGCCGCGACGAGGCGCTGGCCGGGATGCCGTCCACGCCCGAACTCCTCGCCCAGGTCGAGGCGTTGCCGCCCGCGACCGACGTCCCCGACATCGACGAGGAACGCGCGGTACGCCCCGAGGAGTCCTACAACCTGCGCCGCCTGCTGCGCGGTTTCGGACTGCCGCTGCTGGTCAGCCTGGTCCTCGTCGCGATCGACGCCGGGACCGGCCTGCTGCTGCCCGTGCTGATCCGGCACGGCATCGACTCGGGCGTCAACAAGATGGCGATCGGGGCGGTCTGGACGGCCTCGCTGCTCGGCCTCGCCGCGGTGCTCGTGCAGTGGTCGGCCCAGGTCGGTGAGACGCGGATGACCGGCCGCACCGGTGAACGCGTCCTGTACTCGCTGCGCCTGAAGATCTTCTCGCAGCTCCAGCGGCTCGGACTCGACTACTACGAGAAGGAGTTGACCGGCCGCATCATGACCCGCATGACGACCGACGTCGACGCCCTCTCGTCGTTCCTCCAGACCGGTCTGGTGACCGCGTTCGTCTCCGTCGTCACGTTCTTCGGCATCATGGGCACCCTGCTCGTCATCGACGTGCAGCTCGCCCTCGTCGTCTTCGCGACGCTGCCGCCGCTGTTCGTGGCCACGTTCTTCTTCCGCCGCGCGAGCGTCAAGGCGTACCAACTCGCCCGTGAGCGCGTGTCGGTGGTCAACGCGGACCTCCAGGAGACGGTGTCCGGGCTGCGCATCGTGCAGGCGTTCCGGCGCGAGCACGACGGCGGGCGGCGGTTCGCCGAGCGGGGCGCCGCGTACCGGTCCGCGCGCGTGCGCGGGCAGTTGCTGATCTCGGTGTACTTCCCGTTCGTGCAGTTCCTCTCGTCCGTCGCGGCGGCCTCCGTGCTGATCGCCGGCGCGGGCCGGGTGGACGCGGCGACCCTGACGACGGGCGCGCTGGTCGCCTACCTGCTCTACATCGACCTGTTCTTCGCCCCCGTGCAGCAGCTCTCGCAGGTCTTCGACGGCTACCAGCAGGCCAGCGTCTCGCTCGGCCGCATCCAGGAACTCCTCCAGGAGCCCACGTCCACCGGCGCGGCCGAGCACCCGCTCGACGTGCCCGGCCTGCGCGGCGAGATCGCCTTCGAGGACGTGCACTTCGCGTACAACGGCGAGGAGGAGGCCCTCACCGGCATCGACCTGCGCATCCCCGCCGGGCAGACCGTCGCCTTCGTCGGCGAGACCGGCGCGGGCAAGTCCACCCTGGTCAAGCTGGTCGCCCGGTTCTACGACCCGACCAGCGGCCGGGTCACCGCCGACGGCACCGACCTGCGCGACCTCGACATGGCCGCGTACCGGCACCGCCTCGGCGTCGTCCCGCAGGAGGCGTACCTCTTCCCGGGCACCCTGCGCGACGCGATCGCGTACGGGCGCCCCGAGGCCACCGACGCCGAGGTCGAGGCGGCGGCGCGGGCCGTCGGCGCGCACGAGATGATCGCCTCCCTGTCCGGCGGCTACCTCCACGAGGTCGCCGAACGCGGGCGCAACCTCTCCGCCGGGCAGCGGCAGTTGATCGCCCTGGCCCGCGCCGAGCTCGTCGACCCGGACGTGCTGCTGCTCGACGAGGCGACCGCCGCCCTCGACCTCGCCTCCGAGGCGCAGGTCAACCGGGCGACCGACCGGCTCGCCGGCCGCCGCACCACCCTGGTCGTGGCGCACCGCCTGACGACGGCCGCGCGCGCGGACCGGATCGTGGTCATGGACCGCGGCCGGGTCGCCGAGGACGGCCCGCACGACGAACTCCTCGCCCTGGACGGCCGGTACGCGAAGCTGTGGCACACGTTCGTCGGCGACGCCGACGACTCCGGCGACGCGGACGGCTCCGGCAGGGGCGTCGGCGGCGACACGGAGCCGGAGGAGCCGGTCGGCGTCCGGCGCTGACCCTGGCGCGCGGTGGGCGGCACACCGCCGGGCACAGGGGCGCCGCCGCGCGGGAAACGCAGGTGAGCGCCGGGCGGCAGCGGGCACCCGGGGAGCCGTCGGCCGTGGCTTCCGGGGCGCGCGGCCGGGCCGGTCCGTGCGCGCCGGGCGCGCACGGCGCAACCATCCGCCCCACCCGCACGTCCGTACACCAGTACGGTGATCGTCGCGGCGAAGGAGGGACGGACGTGCACAGGGACGACGCGAGGCCCTCACCGGGCGGTCGGCGACGACGGGCGCCCGTGCTCGGAGCGGCCGTGCTGACCGCCGCCGTCCTGCTGGGACTGCTCGCACCGGCCACCGCGGTGGCCGCCGGCACCTCCGGCTGCCCCGGCCACCTGGCCAGGACCGTCCCGTTCGCCACCGGCTCGGTGCGCGTCTACAAGCGCGACGGCTACGTCTGCGCCGTCACCGTCCCCAGGCATCCCGGCACCCGCCGCACGATGTCGGTCAGCGTCCAGGCGCGCGGCAACCGCGCGGTCGTCGACCGGGGCCGGTACGCCTACCGCGCGGGCCCGGTCCGCGTGCACGCGGGCCACCGGTGCGTACGCGTCGGGGGCACGGTCGGGACCGGGTCGACGACGACCGGCTGGATCCTCTGCTGACCCCGGCGGTGCACACCTCTCACACCGGCCGGGCGCACCCCACGGGGCGGACGCCGCCGATGCGCACGTACAGCCGGGTCGCCGCCGGGCACTGGGCACGCCGCGCCACCGCCCGTACGACCCGGTACTCCGGCTCGCGCGGCCCCGTCCCGTCGCAGGCCGTCTCGTGCACCTCGCCGGTGCCCGAGCCGTAGACGCAGTCGCCGACCACCGTGCGGGGGCCGCCGCCCGCGCCCGGGTCGCCCGGGTGCGGGGGTTCGAGGTTGCGCATGCAGGCGTAACCGGCGGGGACCACGGCGCCGCCCGTCGTGCCGGGCGCGGGGCGCTGCCGGGCGATGTGCAGCACGAAGTCGGTGTCACCGGGACAGGCCGGACCGCCGCTCATCGCGCCGTCGTGACGCGCCAGGACCCGCGCGGAGGCCCGTTCGCCGGCGCAGGGCACCTCCGTGAAGCTCGTCGTCCCGAAGGAGCTGCACTCGTCGACCCCGAGGAACACCGCCCCGTACCCGGGGGAGGGCGCGGCCGGGGAGGTCGCGGCGAGCCGCCCGTCCCCGTCGGCGCCCCCGCCCTGGCACGCGGCCGTGGCGCCCAGGGCGACGAGCACCGTGACGACGGCACGGAGCGGCACGGACCCCGCTCCCCCCGCCGCACTCCCCGTGAACCGTCTCCCGCGCATGGTGCCCCCCGGTGAACCACACCCAGCGTGACCCGCCCCACGCACCCACGCCAGACGCACCGGAGCCTTTGCGCCCATTGCGACAGCCGCGGCCCACACGGGGCGTACACCGCGTACGCCGGGCGCGGGCGGCTCACGCCGCAGCCGGGGTCCGCGTGAAGTCCCCTTCTAGGTCTGGGTGTTGTCGGGATGCGGTCCGATGTACCCCACGTACACCAGACCCGTGCCCGCGGTGTCGTCGTGGAAGTACAGACGCGGGGAGACGGTGTTCCCGCCCCCGATGCGCAGGTGCGACTGCATGAAGAGGCTGCCCGAGGGGTCGACGGACTTCGGCACGGGATAGGTGCGCTGACGGCGCCACGCCCCGTTGTTGCCGACCGACTCGGACTCCTTCATCTTGACCTTGCCGGACGGAAAGGGGTGCTCGCATCCACTGGGCAGGTGATCGCACCAGTGCCGGAAGTCGCCGCCGGCCGTGCGCGCGGCGGACGCACCCGCGTAGTCGTCTAGCGCGCGCAGCGCGTCCCAGGCGACGGTGACCCAATTGCCGATGCACTGTGCGTCAAGCTCCTTGGCCCTGCGCGCGCTTCCCGTGAAGCGCAGGTGCGGGAACTCGGCCATCCGGTCGAGGATCGCGGCGAAGGTGGCGGGCCGGTCCTCCGCCGGCGGAGGAGTGGCGTGCGCCGGTGAGTGGAACCCGGCAGCCTCCAACTGCTTCTGGAGGAAACGGACCCGGCCAAGGGCGTCCTGGAGGTCGCCGTAGAGCTGGTCGTTCTCGACGATCTGCTCGAAGTCCCTGTCCTCCGCCTCCTTGAGCCGCCGCCGGAAGTCACGGATGTCGTCGCTGCTGGACTCTTCCCGCTGTTCCGCCTCCTGGAGCAATACCTCGGCCGCCCGCAGTTCGTCGCGCAGTTGCTCCAGGCTGGAGGTGTCGGCGGCAGGGCGGGGGCGCGTGCGCTGGACGGGCAACGTGTCCAGGGGCTCGGGAAGGGGGCGGCTCAATGCCAGCCGCCGGGGCAGTGAGGAGAGGATCGCCGCCGCCCGCGACAGATCCCCTTCGACCGTCGTACGGGACATCACCGGGTGCCGCTGGGCGTCGGGCTGCCAGGCCGGATCGACCGCCGGGAGGTAGGTGCGGATGCCCCCGCCGAAGACGGGATGGTGGACGAGGACCGTGTTGAACGCCTGCTGGGCCTCGGGACGCAGGACGTACATGACCGCGACACCGCTGAGGTTCCGGAAGACAGGCTCGACGACGTTCTCGGTCCAGACCTTGGAGTGCTGCCCGAACGGGACGCTCGCCACCACGATGGGGAGCCTGCGTTCCTGGTCGCACAGCTCTTCGATCACCTCGTCGACGTCGTCCGGCTCGATGTACTTCGGCAGCGTGCCGACGTCGGCGAGACCGTCCTGGGTGGGGAGGGCGTCCAGCAGCAGCTTGGCTATGCCTGGTGTGAAGGCCCGGACGTGGCGTCGGCCGGGGGAGGGCTGGTGTTCGATGTCGACCTGGAGCCAGGTTCGCCGGGCGTCGGCACGGCTGCCGGAACGCACGACCAGGGTCGACTGCCAGGTTCCCTCGTGCCCGCCCCGGGTCTCCCGCAGGCGCCAGCGGGAGTACGAACCGTGCCGACCCGCCGTGCCGTCCCGGTCCAGGGTCACGCCGTCCGCGATGTCGTTGCGTCCGGCGTCGATCGCGGAGGTGTCGTAGTGCTTCATGTCGCCCAGCCAGCGGTGCAACTGGCGGTCGGCCTCCGCGGAGACCGTGACGAAGTCCTGCGCGGTCGACACGACCATGCGGTAGTTCTGAGGTTCCATACAGGGCCGCCTGTGCGGGAGTCGCCAACAGATGACCCATCAGGTTAGTAACGCGGTCACAAAGTTGAGCGGCTTACGTGCGATTGCGGCGGATTCGTTTCCGTCGAGGCCCGTGCCGTCCCGCGTGGGGACGGCACGGGCGTACGCTCCGGGCCGACCGCGGTTCCCGTCGCCGGCGCGGGCTAGTACGTCAGGCCGTGGCCGATCGGGTACAGGACCTTGGCCGGGTCGTCGGCCGTCGGGACCGGTACCGGGAGCCGGCCGCGGGGGTGGGCGCGGCCGGCGATCACCCGTGCCGCTGCCCGGAGTTCGACGTCCGTCCACGAGTACGTCGCCAGGTGGGCCGTGGCGTCGGGGACGTGGGCCACGTCGTACGGGTTGCGGATCGCGACCGCGACCACCGGGGTGCCGGTGGCCACCAGCCGTGTCACCAGGGCCTGTTGAGCGCTGCCCGCGGTGACGTTGTACGTGCCGATCACGACCGCGTCCGCCGTGCGCGCCGCCTCGACCGCCTTGTCGGCGGTGGCGGCGGAGGGTGCCGTGCCCGTGGACAACGCCGTTGCCGTGAAGCCGAGTTCGGAGAGGGCGGTGGCGAGGGTGGTAGTCGGGGGGCCCGTGGTGCCGGACGGCGAGGCCGGGTCGGCGCCCAGGACGAGCACGTTCCGGTGGCTGCGGCGGGA
Organism: Streptomyces sp. NPDC008150; assembly: GCF_042956945.1. Lineage (NCBI taxonomy): Bacteria > Bacillati > Actinomycetota > Actinomycetes > Kitasatosporales > Streptomycetaceae > Streptomyces > Streptomyces sp. NPDC008150. Next base: position 294,145 of record NZ_JBIBHJ010000001.1, read on the forward strand.
CAGCGGCAGCAGCGAACTCCCGTTGGTCAGCAGGGTGGTCGTGCGCTCGGCGACGCGGTCGGCGGAGGCGAGGTGGGCGGGTGTGCCCACCGTCCGGTCGATGGCGGCGGGGTCGGCGTACGGCTCCTCGAAGAGGCCGAGGCGTGCCTTCAGCCGCAGTACCCGCAGGACCGACTCCTCGATCCGCGCCTCGGTCAGCTCGCCGTCGCGCACGGCCGCCAGCACCGCGTTCCACGCCACGTCCAGGTGGGGCGGGTTGAGCAGTTGGTCCACCCCGGCCAGCAGGGCCAGGACGGGGACGCGGTCGTCGCCGTACTTGGTCCGCACGCCCTCCATGTCCAGCGCGTCCGTCACCACCAGCCCGTCGTAGCCGAGTTCCCCGCGCAGGATGCCGGTGACGATCGGGTGGGAGAGCGTCGCCGGGTCGCCGGACGGGTCGAGCGCCGGGACCATGAGGTGCGCCGTCATGATCGCGTCGATGCCGTCGGCGATCGCCGCCCGGAACGGCACCGAGTCCAGCTCGTCCCAGACCTCGCGGCTGTGCGTGATGACCGGGATGCCGAGGTGGCTGTCCACCGTCGTGTCGCCGTGCCCGGGGAAGTGCTTCGCGGTCGCCGCCACCCCGGCCGAGCGGTAGCCCGCCGCCTCGGCGGTGACCAGCGACGCCACCGCCTTCGGGTCCGCGCCGAACGACCGTACGCCGATGACCGGGTTGGCCGGGTTCACGTTCACGTCGGCGTCGGGGGAGTAGTCCTGCCGGACGCCGAGGGCGCGCAGTTCGGCGCCGGAGATCCGGCCGAGGGTGCGCGCGTCGGAGCGGGAACCGCCGGCGCCCACCGCCATCGCGCCCGGGAACAGCGTCGCGGGCTCGCCGATCCGGCAGACCAGCCCGTGCTCCTGGTCCGTGGAGATCAGTACGGGCAGACCGCGCGGCCGGCCCAGCGAGGCGGCCTGGATGCCGTTGGAGAGGGCCGCGATCTGGTGCGGGTCGCGGGTGTTGTGCGCCCAGATGAAGTAGATGATCCCGCCGACGTGGTACTTGGCGATCAGCTCGGCCGCCGTGCGCACGCCGATCTCGGCGAGGTTGGCGTCGACGTCCGCCTGGTCGGGCTCGGTCGCGGAGTGGCCGTACACCCGCATCACGAAGAGCTGGCCGACCTTCTCCTCCAGCGTCATCCGGGCGACCAGCGCCCGGAGTTTGCGCTCGTCGGGACGCCGCGTGCCGGATGCCGGACGGGCCGCGGGCGCGGCGCCCGCACCCGGTTCGGGCCGGCCGGGGGCCGCTCCGCTCACGGCCAGGGCGGCGGTGAGGCCCGCGCCCGCGGCCAGGACCCGGCGCCGGGAGGTGCGCAGGCGGTGGGCCGGGACCGTGCCGCCCGTGCCGTCGGGGCCCCCGCCGCTGTCCGTGTTCCCTCTGTCTCCTGTGCTGGTCTCGGGCACGTGTGCTCCTTCCGGAGTCCTCGAAAACCGCTGAAGTCGAACACCAACGCTGAAGGAAACTGCCGAAAGGACAGCAGTATCCGGGAAGTTTCTTCCAGTCAAGACGCTGTGCGTGCCGCGCCGTACGCGTCGTGGAGGTGCCGGTGACCCCGGGTGCGGTGCGCGGGGGAGCCGCCGTCGGCGCAAGGAGAGGGGCGCGCCGACGGCGACGCTGCCGGCCGCACGCGGCGGGAGGGTACGCGGCACCGCTGCCAGTGCGGTGCCGGGCCGCGATGCGGTGACTCGTCCGGCAGTCGCCGGTTGGACGGGCGGGAGCGGCGCCGGGTTCCTGGTTCCGGCCGGTTCGTGAAGAAGCCGGGCCGCGGGCCGCCGCGGCTACCGGTGCGCGGCGGCCGGGGGCCAGTGCTCCTGGAGGGTGCGCACCGTCTCCGCGATGGCCGGACGGCGCGCCGCCCCGGTGCGCCACAGGGCGTACAACCGCCTTACCGGCAGCGGGTCGAGGGCCACCTCGACGACCCCGGGCGGCAGCGCGCCCCGGCCCAGGCGGGGCAGGAGCGCGACACCGAGACCGGCGGCGACGAGCGCGACCAGGGTCGGGTTCTCGTCCGCCTGGTGGACGATGTCCGGCTCGTGCCCCGCCGCGCGCAGCGTGCGCACCAGCCAGTCGTGGCAGACCCGGCCCGGCGGCTGGCAGATCCACCGCTCGCCGCCGAGGTCCTCCCGCCGCACGGCGGTCCGTGCCGCGAAGGGGTGCCCCTCGGGGACGAGCAGGTCGCAGGGGTCCTCGCCGATGAACGCATGGTCGACCCCCTCGGGCGCGGGCAACGGCGCGATGTCCCAGTCGTGGGCGACCGCGAGGTCCACCGCGCCCTTGGCCACCAGGTCCACCGACAGGTGCGGGTCCACCTCGGAGAGTCGCGCGTCGATCGCCGGGTGCCGGCGCGCCAGGTCGGCGAGCACGGACGGCAGCAGTCCCCGTGCGGCGGACGGGAACGCGGCCATCGTCAGCCGCCCGGCGGGCACGCCGCGCCGCTGCTCCAGGCCGGTCTCGGCATGCTCGACGATGGCCATCAACTGCTGTGCGGTGGCTGCCAGTTGGCGTGCCTCGTCGGTGAGCCGGACGCCGCGCCCCTCCCGTTCGAGCAGGACGGTCCTGGTCTCCCGTTCCAGCTTGGCGATCTGCTGGGACACGGCCGACGGCGTGTACCCGAGGGCGGTGGCCGCGGCACCGACCGTGCCGTGGACGGAGACCGCGTGCAGGGCACGCAGTCGCTGAAGGTCGAGCACGGGGCCCCCATTCATCAGTTTCGCTACATCCAACCGTGCAGTCATTGTCGCTGGTGCTTCACGGTCGTGGTCCGTGATCCTCGGAACATGAAGCCCGCGCACCTCGCCCTCGCCGTCCTCGTCGCCGCCGTCTGGGGCGTCAACTTCACCGTCATCGACATCGGCCTGGCGCACTTCCCGCCGCTGCTGTTCTCCGCGCTGAGGTTCCTGGTGGCCGCGGTGCCCGCCGTGTTCTTCGTCGGGCGGCCCAAGGTGGCGTGGAAGTGGATCGTCGCGGTGGGCCTGGTCCTCGGAGTGGCCAAGTTCGGCCTGCTGTTCATCGGCATGGACACCGGCATGCCGGCCGGCCTGTCCTCGCTGGTGCTCCAGGTCCAAGCCGTCTTCACCGCCCTGTTCGCCTTCCTGTTCCTCGGTGAACGGCCCACCCGCGTAAGGGTGTCGGGCATGGCGGTGGCACTCGCCGGGATCGGCGTGGCGGCGGTGGACGAGGGGACGTCCGGGCCGATGACGGCGTTCGTGCTCGTCGTCCTCGCGGCGGTCTGCTGGGGCGCGTCGAACGTCCTGACCCGCCGCGCGGCACCCCCCGACTCCCTCAACTTCATGGTGTGGGTCAGCACGGTCCCGGTCCTGCCGCTGCTGGGCCTGTCCCTGCTGCGGGAGGGCGCGTCGACCGACCTCGACGCGCTGCGCGGCCTGGACTGGCAGGGCGCGGGCACGGTCGCCTACGTCGCCTGGGTCACCACCGTGTTCGGCTTCGGCGCGTGGGGGTGGCTGCTGCGCCGCCACCCCGCGTCCTCGGTCGCGCCGTTCTCGCTGCTGGTCCCGGTCTTCGGGATGACGTCGGCGGCGGTGGTGCTGGGCGAGGGGGTGAGCCCGGCGCAGTGGTGCGCGGCGGCACTGCTGGTGGGCGGGGTGGCGTTGACGTCCCTGCCGTCGCCGCGGGGGTGGTGGGGCGCGCGGCGCGCGGAGCGGGAGCCGGAGAGGGCCGCCGCGGAGGGGGCCGAGGGCGCGGAGGCGGCGGGTCCGGCGCCCGGAGCCGTGCGCGTGTGACGTGGGACGCCGCGGGCGGCCGGGCGGCCCGCGGCCTCGCGCCGGACCCCCGGTATGTACTGGACCAGGATGCCGGCGACGGGCACCCTTCTGGACCATGACCGCCTCCGACCCCGCCGGCACCTCCGACCCCTCCGGTCTCCTCGCCGGTGCCCCCGACGCCGCCGGCTTCACGGCAGCCGCCCCGCGCGCCTACCTGTTCCTGCACGGCTGGCAGAACCACCGCCCCGACGGGCACTGGCAGCGCTGGGCCGGTGACCGCCTCGCCCTTCTCGGCCACCACGTCTCGTACCCGCAACTGCCCGACGCCGACGATCCCGACCTCGACGTCTGGCTCACCGAACTGGCGCGCCACCTGGCCGAGTTGCCCCGGGAGGGACACGGCGAGCACGTCGTCGTCGCGCACAGCCTGTCCGCCGTGCTGTGGCTGCACGCCGTCGCGCGCGGGGTGCCGGGGCTCGGCGTCGACCGGGTGCTCCTGGTGTCACCGCCCGCCGGGCAGGTGCTCGCCCGGTACCCGGAGGTCGCCGGGTTCGCGCCGCCGCCGCTGGACCTCGTGCTGCCGTGCCCGACCCGTCTCGCCGCCGGTGACGACGACCCGTACTGCCCCGGCAACGCCCAGACCGTGTACGGCGATCCGCTCGGCGTGCCGACGGACCTCGTCCCGGGCGGCGCGCACCTGGACCTCGACGCGGGTTACGGGGCCTGGCCCGCCCTGGTCGACTGGTGCCTGGACCCGCGGGCGCGGATCAAGGCGCGTCCGGAGTCTCCCCCCGGGTAGCCTCCGCCCGCGTGTCAGCCCGCGTGTCAGCCCGCGTGTCCGTCCCGGCCCCGGCCCGCGCCGCCCCGCCCACCAGGCGTTCCAGGTGGCGGCGTCCGGGGCCCAGCAGTTCGGGCAGCGGGGCGGCGTCCGCGTACCAGCGCCGCTCGTACTCCCAGCACAGCGTGCCGTCCCAGCCCGCGCGGACCAGCTCGCCCACGCACCCGGCGAGCGGCAGCACGCCCCCGCCGAGCGCGAGCGGGGTCGTTTCGGCGGCCGACGCGACGTCCTTGACCTGCACGTATCCCAGGTACGGGGCGAGCGCGGCGTACGACTCGGCGGGGCGTTCGCCGCCCAGCCAGGTGTGCATCACGTCCCAGAGCGCACCGGTCGCGGGATGCGCGACCCGGCCGAGGACGCGGGCGGCGGCGGCGCCGGTGCGGTGCGAGTCGTGCGTCTCCAGCAGGACGCGCACGCCGAGGGCGGCCGCGTCGTCGGCGACCGCGCCCAGTCGGCGCGCGGCTCTGACGTCGGACCGCGCGGCGCTCCGGCCCCGTTCTCCGTCCCCGCCCGGGAAGACCCGGACGAAGGGAGCCCCCATGTCGTGTGCCAGCCGCAGGAGTTCACGCACCTCGGCGAGGACGGGGGCGTCATCGCCGGGGGCCGCGACCCGCGCGTACCCCGCCACCCCGGTCACCTCGACCCCCGCCGCCGCGAACCGCCGTGCCGCGGCCGTCCGTTCGGCCGGTCCCAGACCGGGGTGCACCGGCTCCTCGGGGTGGGCGCGCAGTTCGACACCGTGGTAGCCGTGCCCGGTCGCGAGCGCGATCACGTCGGGGAGGGGGAGGCCGGGGACACCGAGGGTGGAGAACGCCAACTTCATCGCCGCCGAGCCTACTTGCCGTCCCCTGCCGTCCCCTGCGGTCTCCTGCCGTCCCCTGCCGTCCACGCCCGGCCGGCGGGACGGGCCGTATGTGTGTATTCGGCAACCGCTCCCACGTCCGGGTGACGTTCACGCGACGCCCGGGTGGCGCGGGTCATGACTTGGCCAACCCCATCCCGCCCGTTGATCTCATGTTCACCGGCAGCCCCCTGATGGCCGTCGCCGGCCCGGCGGAGAGTGAACGGCGGCCCGCTTCCGCAGGGACCGCACAGTCGCTTCCGGGCGGCAGCTCCTGGGGCGACCCCACTCGCTCAAGAAGGGTTGGACATGGCCGAGTTGACACGTCGCAGACTTCTGGGTTCGGCAGCCGGCGCGCTGGGCGGTGCCGCCGCGCTCTCCCTGCTCCCGCCGAGCGTGCAGAAGGCGGTGGCGGCCGAACCGCCCCGGCACAGTTCGCTGCGCGACATCGAGCACGTCGTCATGCTGATGCAGGAGAACAGGTCGTTCGACCACTACTTCGGGACCCTCTCCGGTGTCCGCGGCTTCGCCGACCCCAAGGCGCTCAGGCTGGACACCGGACGGTCGGTCTTCTACCAGCCCGACGCGCCGAACCCGAAGGGCTACCTGCTCCCCTTCCACCTCGACACCCGCACCTCCAGCGCCCAGGCCATCCCCTCCACCAGCCACGCCTGGTCCGTGCAGCACCAGGCGTGGAACAACGGGAAGATGGACCAGTGGCTGCCGGCCCACCGTGCCGCGGACGGCGTCAACGGGCCGTACGTGATGGGCTATTACACCCGCGAGGACATCCCGTTCCAGTTCGCGCTCGCCGAGACCTTCACCGTCTGCGACAACTACTTCTGCTCGGTCTTCGGCCCCACCTGGCCCAACCGCCTCATGTGGATGACCGGCACGATCGACCCGGGCGGCACGCGGGGCGGCCCCGTCATCAGCAACGTCGCGCCCACGCCGTACCGGTGGAAGACGTACGCCGAGCGCCTCCAGGACGCCGGGGTGAGCTGGAAGGTCTACCAGCAGGACGACGACTACGGCTGCAACATGCTGGAGCAGTTCCAGGCGTTCAAGGACGCGCAGCCCGGCTCGGACCTCTACGAGCGCGGCGTACGCCCGCAGCCGGAGGGGACGTTCGAGGACGACGCCCGCAACGACCGGCTCCCGGCGGTCTCCTGGATCATGCCGACCAGCTACCAGTCGGAGCACCCGGACTACCTGCCCGCGGCCGGGGCGGACTTCGTCGCCTCCAAGATCGAGGCGATCGCGTCCAACCCGAAGGTCTGGCGCAAGACCGCCTTCATCCTCAACTACGACGAGAACGACGGGCTGTTCGACCACGTCGCCCCGCCGACCGCGCCCGCCGGCACCCCGGACGAGTACATCGGCGGACTGCCGATCGGCGGCGGCTTCCGGGTCCCCGCGATCATCATCTCGCCCTGGACCGTGGGCGGCTGGGTGGCCTCGGAGGCGTTCGACCACACCTCGGGTCTGCAATTCCTGGAGAACTTCACCGGGGTGAAGGAGACCAACGTCAGCGACTGGCGCCGCCGGACGTTCGGCGACCTCAGCTCCGCCTTCCGTTTCTCCGACGCCCGGGTCAACGCGCCCCGGCTCCCGCACAACACGGCGGAGGAACTGGAGAAGGCCGAGGACGAGGTCGCGACCCTGCCCGCGCCGACCCTGCCGGGCGCCGACCAGAGGTTCCCCCACCAGGAACCGGGCCGCCGCCCGCACGTGTAGCCGTACTCGCCGTCGCCCCGGCCGGCCGGGCCCCCGCCACCGCGGGGGCCCGGCCGCGGGCCGTTCGCGCGGGTCGCGGCCGGGCGATGCCCTCCGCCGTCGGCCCGTCGCGGCGGGCGGGCCTCAGCCCCGGGGTGCCGCCGTGGACCCGCGCACCATCAACTCGCCGCGCACCGTGGCGATCCCGCCGGGCGGTGGCTCCTCGCGGCCCATGGCGATACGGCCCGCGCGGGCGCCCGCCTGGGCAAGGGGGAGCCGTACGGTCGTCAGGGCGGGCACCGCGTCGACACTGAACGGAAGGTCGTCGAAGCCGGCCACGGACACGTCGTCCGGGATCCGCAGCCCCGAGTCGCGCAGAGCCGCGCAGGCGCCCAGGGCGACCGTGTCGTTGGCCGCGACGATCGCCGTCAACTCCGGCTCTCTGCGCAGTAGTTCCAGGGTGGCGTCGTAGCCCGAGCGGCGGTCGTAGCGGCCGTGCACGGTCCGCTCCGGGTCCTCCGCGACTCCGGCCGCCGCCAGCGCGGCCCGGTGGCCCTCCAGCCGGTGGCGGGTCGTCGTGCGCTCGCGCGGTCCCGCGATGTATCCGAGCCTCCGGTGCCCGAGCGCGACGAGATGGTCGGTCAACTCCCGTGCGCCGCCCCGGTTGTCGAAGGCCAGCGCGACAGCGCCGGCGTCCGCCGCCGGGGGCCGGCCGCAGAGCACCACCCGGGTCCCGGCGTCCGCGAGTTTGCGCAGCTTCGCGGCCACCGCCGCGGCGTGCGGGGCGTGCTCCACCGCGCCGCCGGTGACGACGACCGCCGCCGCCCGCTGGCGTTGCAGCAGCGTCAGGTAGGTGAGTTCGCGTTCCGCGGAGCCGCCCGTGTTGCACACCACCGCGAGGCGTTCGCCCCCCGCACGGCCGCCCGCGCCGCCGATCTCGGACTGGATCGCACCGGCCATCACGCCGAAGAAGGGGTCCGCGATGTCGTTGACCAGGATGCCGACCAGGTCGGACGTCGCGGCGGCCAGTGAACTCGCGGGCCCGTTCAGCACGTAGTCCAGGTCGGCGACCGCGCGCAGCACCCGTTCGCGGGTGGAGGCGGCGACGGGGTAGTTGCCGTTCAGCACGCGCGACACCGTCGCGGGGGAGACCTGCGCGCGGGCCGCAACGTCCGCCAGGGTCACCGTCATCTCGTCGTCCTCCGGTCACACGTCACGCGTCTCGCGTCCCGCCCGTGCGCCGGCCGCGTGGCCGCACGGTCCGAGCCGTTCGAGGCGACCTTACGGTGCCCGGACCTCCCCGTTCGACCGGACCTGCCGATCCGCCCCCGGGGCCGCGCGGGGCCGCGCCGCGAACTGCCGGGCAGCCGCGGGCGACCTCACGGAACGGCCACCGGCGGGACCGTTGCGACCGGCCCCCGGGGACCGCTCCGGCGGGCCTCCGGAGCGCCGCTCCGGGCAAGGGCGCCCCACGACGGCTGCCCACGACGGCTGCCCACGCCGCCTGCGGCCGCCCGTGCCCCGCGCTCGCGCCCCGCGCCCGTGCCCCGCGCTCACGCCGCGCCCCGCCCGCCCGCGCCGCCGCCCGGCCCCCCGCCGCACCCCCGGGTGCCTTCGGACCGCGGCCCCGCCGCCACCACGCACCCTTGTCCGCAGCGCCGTGCAGCGGATAGCTTCTCCTTGGATAGAAAGCGCTTGCTGCGACGCTCACCAGTCGGTGCGGGAAGGGCGGCGGACGCGGAACCCGCGACGGGCCGCACGGCGGAAACGGCGCTCGGGGCGCGGGAGTTCACGGTCCCGGGCCGCGAACCCCGGCCGGCGGACCCGGGCCCCCGTCCCCGGTCCGCCCGGCCGGGCGAGAGCGGCGTCCCACGGCCGACGAAGGGAACCACGTGACACGCAAGACGGTGCGGATCGCCATGAACGGCGTGACCGGGCGCATGGGCTACCGCCAGCACCTGGTCCGCTCCCTGCTCGCCCTGCGGGAACAGGGCGGGCTCGACCTGGGCGACGGCACCGTGCTGTGGCCCGAGCCCGTCCTGGTGGGCCGCCGCGAGCACGTGCTGCGCGCGCTCGCCGAGCGGCACGGCCTCGCCCACTGGTCCACGGACCTCGACGCGGTGCTCGCGGACGACAGCGTCGAGATCTATTTCGACGCCCAGGTCACCTCCGCCCGCGAGGAGGCGATCCGCAGGGCCGTCGCCGCCGGCAAGCACGTCTACACGGAGAAGCCGACCGCCACCGGCTTCGAGGGCGCCCTCGAACTGGCCCGCCTCGCCCACGCCGCCGGGATCCGGCACGGCGTCGTGCAGGACAAGCTCTTCCTGCCGGGCCTGCGCAAGCTGAAACGGCTCGTGGACGGCGGCTTCTTCGGCCGGATCCTGTCCGTGCGCGGCGAGTTCGGCTACTGGGTCTTCGAGGGCGACTGGCAGGACGCCCAGCGCCCGTCGTGGAACTACCGCGCGGAGGACGGCGGCGGCATCGTCGTCGACATGTTCCCGCACTGGGAGTACGTCCTGCACGAGCTGTTCGGCCGGGTGACCTCCGTGCAGGCCCTCACCGCGACGCACGTCCCGCAGCGCTGGGACGAGAACGGCAAGCCGTACGACGCGACGGCCGACGACGCGGCGTACGGGATCTTCGAGATCGAGGGCGGCGCGGTCGCCCAGATCAACTCGTCCTGGACGGTGCGCGTCCACCGCGACGAACTCGTGGAGTTCCAGGTGGACGGCACCGAGGGCTCCGCCGTCGCGGGGCTGCGCGAGTGCCGGGTGCAGCACCGCTCGGCCACCCCCAAACCGGTCTGGGACCCCGACGTCCCCGCCACCGAGGTCTTCCGCGACCAGTGGCAAGTGGTCCCGGACAACGGGGAGTTCGACAACGGCTTCAAGGCCCAATGGGAACTCTTCCTGCGCCACGTCTACGCCGACGCCCCCTACCACTGGGACCTGCTCGCCGGGGCCCGCGGCGTCCAACTCGCCGAACTGGGGCTGAGGTCGTCGGCCGAGGGCCGTCGCGTCGAGGTTCCGGAGATCGCGCTGTGACCCTCCGACTCCCGGACGCGGCAGGCGGGTTGCGCCGCTACGAGCCGCGCGCCGAACCCTTCGTCCCGCACGCCCCCGGCACCCCGCTCGTGTCCCGCACGGTCTACGCCGCCGCCCACGTCGTCGCCGACCCGCTCGCGGACGCCGGTCCCGGCGCACCCGCCGCCGTCGACTGGGACGCCACCCTCGCCTTCCGCCGCCACCTGTGGTCGCACGGGCTCGGCGTCGCCGAGGCCATGGACACCGCCCAGCGCGGCATGGGCCTGGACTGGCCGGCCGCCGCCGAACTGATCCGCCGCTCCGCCGCCGAGGCGCGGTCCGCGGGCGGACGCGTCGCCTGCGGCGTGGGCACCGACCAGCTCCCCGACGCCGCGTCCCCGGAGGGCGCCGCCCTCACGGTGGCCGACGTACGCCACGCGTACGAGGAGCAGCTCGCCCTCGTGGAGGAGTCGGGCGCCCGCGCGGTGCTGATGGCCTCCCGCGCGCTCGCCGCGACCGCCCAGAGCCCCGACGACTACCTGGAGACGTACGCGCACCTGCTGCGGCAGGCCGCCGAGCCGGTGGTCCTGCACTGGCTCGGCCCCATGTTCGACCCGGCCCTCGACGGCTACTGGGGCTCGGCGGACCTGGACACGGCCACACGGACGTTCCTCGACGTCGTCGCGGCCCACCCCGACAAGGTGGACGGCGTCAAGATCTCCCTGCTGGACGCCGCGCGCGAGGTGGACCTGCGCCGGCGGCTGCCGCGCGGGGTGCGCTGCTACACCGGTGACGACTTCCACTACCCCGACCTGATGGCGGGCGACGAACACGGCTTCAGCCACGCCCTGTTGGGCGTCCTGGACCCGTTGGGGCCGCTGGCGGCGGAGGCCGTGCGGGTCCTGGACACCGGGGACGTCACCGGCTTCCGCGCGCTGCTCGACCCGACCGTGCCGCTCGCCCGGCACCTCTTCGGGGCCCCCACCCGCTTCTACAAGACCGGGGTGGTCCTGCTGGCCTGGCTCGCGGGCCACCAGTCCCACTTCACGATGGTCGGCGGCCTCCAGTCGGCCCGCTCGCTGCCGCACCTCGCCCGCGCCTACGAACTCGCCGACGGAATCGGCCTGTTCCCCGACCCGAAGCTCGCGGAGGACCGCATGAGGACCCTCCTGGCCCTGTACGGGGTGACCGGTGAGTGAGCTGACGAAGGAGGCGGCGGCCGCGGCCCGGAACAGGGGTCCGGACCGCTTCAGCATCAACCAGATGACCGTCAGGCAGCTCTCGCTCGACGAACTGGCCTCGTGCTGCGCGGAGTCGGGGATCCGGTCGGTCGGCCTGTGGCGCGAGCCGGTCCAGGAGTACGGCGTCGGGGCAGCCGCCGAACTGATGCGCCGGGCGGGGCTCGGCGTCAGCACGCTGTGCCGGGGCGGCTTCCTGACCGCCGTGGAGCCCGCCGAACGCGCCCGCGCCCTCGACGACAACCGGCGCGCGGTCGACGAGGCGGCGGCCCTCGGCACCGACACCCTCGTGCTGGTCTCGGGCGGCCTGCCCGCCGGCTCCCGCGACCTGCGCGGCGCCCGCGAGCGCGTGGCGGAGGCACTGGCCGAACTGGCCCCCTACGCGGGGCGGTCGGGCGTCCGCCTGGCCATCGAGCCGCTGCACCCCATGTTCGCCTCCGACCGCTGCGTGGTCTCCACCCTCGCGCAGGCCCTCGACCTCGCCGAACGCTTCCCGGCCGACCAGGTCGGGATCACCGTGGACACGTACCACGTGTGGTGGGACGACACCGCGCCCGCCCAGATCGCCCGCGCGGGTGCGGGCGGACGCCTGTGCGTGTTCCAACTCGCGGACTGGGCGACCCCGTTGCCGGAAGGCGTCCTCAACGGGCGTGCCCAGCTCGGCGACGGTGTGATCGACATGCGGGAGTGGTGGTCCCTGGTGGACGCGGCCGGGTACACCGGGCCGGTCGAGGTCGAGCTGTTCAACGAGGAGTTGTGGGCGCGGGACGGCCGCGCCCTCCTCGCGGAGACGGCGTCCCGCTTCCGCACCCACGCGTCCGGCTGACGCGGGGGCCCGCCACCGGGGTCGCGGAAGACCGCGGAAAAAAATTCCGGACGCCGTGCAACCCTTCCGGCACCCAGCGTGTCGTACATGGCATCAAGGCTTCCGGGTGGGGGATCCGGGGGGATTCGGGGGAGCCCGGGGCCTTGTGGGGGAGGGAACCCGAAAGGGAAAGCCCGAGGGGGCCCGGTCCGCGGACCGGGCCCCCTTTTCCGTGCCCGCCGCCCCCTGGGGCGTTCGAGGACGCCGGGGCCGCCCCGGCCGTCCCCGGCCCGCCGCCCGTGATGTCCGACCCCGGCGGTAGCGTCGGGTCATGTCCAGTCAGACCCGGGGCGCGAGCGGCGCGGAGACGGGGGAGCGGCGGCTCGCCGTTCTCGAAGGCGTCCTCGAACGGATCACGTACGCCAACGAGGAGAACGGCTACACGGTCGCCCGCGTCGACACCGGCCGCGGCGCCGGCGACCTGCTCACCGTCGTCGGCGCGCTGCTCGGCGCGCAGGTCGGCGAGTCGCTGCGGATGGAGGGCCGTTGGGGCTCCCACCAGCAGTACGGCAAGCAGTTCCTCGTCGAGAACTACACGACCGTGCTGCCCGCCACCGTGCAGGGCATCCGCCGCTACCTCGGCTCGGGTCTGGTCAAGGGCATCGGCCCGGTCTTCGCGGACCGCATCACCCAGCACTTCGGCACGGACACCCTGCGGATCATCGAGGAGGAGCCGAAGCGGCTCGTCGAGGTGCCCGGCCTCGGCCCCAAGCGCACCCGGAAGATCGCGGACGCCTGGGAGGAGCAGAAGGCGATCAAGGAGGTCATGCTCTTCCTCCAGACCGTCGAGGTCTCGACGTCGATCGCCGTGCGCATCTACAAGAAGTACGGCGACGCCTCGATCTCCGTGGTGAAGAACCAGCCCTACCGGCTCGCCTCCGACGTCTGGGGCATCGGCTTCCTGACCGCCGACAAGATCGCGCAGTCCGTCGGCATCCCGCACGACAGCCCGGAACGGGTCAAGGCGGGCCTCCAGTACGCCCTTTCGCAGTCCGCCGACCAGGGCCACTGCTACCTCCCCGAGGAGCGGCTCATCGCGGACGCGGTGAAACTCCTCCAGGTGGACACCGGCCTCGTCATCGAGTGCCTCGCCGAACTCGCGGCGCCCGCGGAGGAGGGCGAGGACCCCGGCGTCGTGCGCGAGAAGGTCCCCGGCCCGGACGGCGGCCCGCCCGTCACCGCCGTGTACCTGGTGCCGTTCCACCGGGCCGAACAGGCCCTGGCCGGCCGCGTCGGCAGGCTGCTGCGGGCCGAGGAGGACCGGATGCCCTGGTTCCGGGACGTGGACTGGGACAGGGCCCTCGGCTGGCTCAGGACCCGCACCGGCACCGAACTGGCGCCCGAGCAGGAGGCGGCCGTGAAGCTCGCCCTCACCGAGAAGGTCGCCGTGCTGACCGGCGGCCCCGGCTGCGGCAAGTCGTTCACGGTCCGCTCGGTCGTCGAACTGGCCCGCGCCCGCAAGGCGAAGGTGGTCCTCGCCGCGCCCACCGGCCGCGCCGCCAAGCGCCTCGCCGAGCTGACCGGCGCCGAAGCGTCCACCGTGCACCGGCTGTTGGAGCTGAGGCCCGGCGGCGACGCCGCCTACGACCACGAACGCCCGCTGGACGCCGACCTGTTGGTGGTCGACGAGGCGTCCATGCTCGACCTGCTGCTGGCCAACAAGCTCGTCAAGGCCGTACCGCCCGGCGCGCACCTGCTGTTCGTCGGCGACGTCGACCAACTCCCCAGCGTGGGCGCCGGGGAGGTGCTGCGCGACCTGCTGGCCGAGGGCGGCCCCGTCCCCGCGGTCCGGCTGACCCGGGTCTTCCGGCAGGCGCAGCAGTCGGGCGTGGTCACCAACGCGCACCGCATCAACTCCGGCCGCCCGCCGGTCACCGAGGGCATGAAGGACTTCTTCCTGTTCGTCGAGGACGACACCGAGGAGGCCGGCCGGCTCACGGTGGACGTGGCGGCACGGCGGATTCCGGCGAAGTTCGGGCTCGACCCACGCCGGGACGTCCAGGTGCTCGCGCCCATGCACCGCGGCCCGGCCGGTGCGGGCGCCCTCAACGGGCTGCTCCAGCAGGCGATCACGCCGGGCCGCCCCGACCTCGCGGAGAAGCGGTTCGGCGGCCGGGTCTTCCGCGTCGGCGACAAGGTGACCCAGATCCGCAACAACTACGAGAAGGGCGCCAACGGCGTCTTCAACGGCACCGTCGGCGTCGTGACGTCACTCGACCCGGTGGACCAGCGCCTCACGGTGCTGACGGACGAGGACGAGGAAATTCCGTACGAATTCGACGAACTGGACGAACTGGCGCACGCCTACGCGGTGACCATCCACCGCTCGCAGGGCAGCGAGTACCCGGCGGTCGTGATCCCGGTGACCACGAGCGCGTGGACGATGCTCCAGCGCAACCTCCTGTACACGGCGGTCACCCGCGCGAAGCGCCTCGTCGTTCTCGTGGGGTCGCGCAGGGCGATCGGGCAGGCGGTGCGCACGGTCTCGGCGGGCCGCCGGTGTACGGCCCTCGACTTCCGGCTGGCTCCCGGTCCGCTCAACGTAATAAATGATCGATCAAACGAGTCGTAAAGGTCACACAGCACTTCCTGTCGCCGGGATAAGGGGGCAGGATGAGCAGGTTGGCGGCACTCAGTGCCGCCGATAGGCCCAATGGTCGACCCCGAGTGCACTCTCCTGAGCCAAACGGGGGATGGTAGAGACAGTCAGGGCAACCTCGAAGATGAGGCACAACGTCGGTGAGGGAAGACGTGAGCGACAACTCTGTAGTACTGCGGTACGGCAATGACGAGTACACCTACCCGGTGATCGACAGTACCGTCGGCGACAAGGGCTTCGACATCGGGAAGCTCCGCGCCCAGACCGGTCTGGTGACCCTGGACAGCGGCTACGGCAACACCGCCGCCTACAAATCCGGGATCACCTACCTCGACGGCGAGGAGGGCATCCTCCGGTACCGGGGCTACCCGATCGAGCAGCTGGCCGAGCGCTCCACCTTCCTGGAGGTGGCCTACCTGCTGATCAACGGTGAGCTGCCGAGCGTCGACGAGCTCACCACCTTCCAGAACGAGATCACGCAGCACACCCTGCTGCACGAGGACGTCAAGAACTTCTACCGGGGCTTCCCGCGCGACGCGCACCCCATGGCGATGCTCTCGTCCGTCGTCTCGGCGCTGTCCACCTTCTACCAGGACAGCCACAACCCGTTCGACGAGAAGCAGCGCAACCTCTCGACGATCCGGCTGCTCGCCAAGCTCCCGACGATCGCCGCGTACGCGTACAAGAAGTCGATCGGCCACCCGTTCGTCTACCCGCGCAACGACCTCGGCTACGTCGAGAACTTCCTGCGCATGACGTTCTCGGTGCCGGCCCAGGAGTACGACCTCGACCCGGTCGTCGTCTCGGCGCTGGACAAGCTCCTCATCCTGCACGCCGACCACGAGCAGAACTGTTCGACCTCGACGGTCCGCCTCGTCGGCTCCTCGCAGGCCAACATGTTCGCCTCCATCTCCGCCGGCATCAACGCGCTCTGGGGTCCGCTGCACGGCGGCGCCAACGCGTCGGTCCTGGAGATGCTGGAGGGCATCCGGGACGCGGGCGGCGACGTCGACACCTTCATCCGCAAGGTGAAGAACAAGGAGGACGGCGTACGCCTGATGGGCTTCGGCCACCGGGTCTACAAGAACTTCGACCCGCGCGCCCAGATCATCAAGGCCGCCGCGCACGACGTGCTCTCCGCGCTGGGCAAGGAGGACGAGCTCCTCGACATCGCCCTCAAGCTGGAGGAGCACGCGCTCTCCGACGACTACTTCGTCGAGCGCAAGCTGTACCCGAACGTCGACTTCTACACGGGTCTGATCTACCGGGCCATGGGCTTCCCGACCGAGATGTTCACGGTCCTGTTCGCCATGGGCCGGCTGCCGGGCTGGATCGCCCAGTGGCACGAGATGATCAAGGAGCCGGGCTCCCGCATCGGCCGTCCGCGCCAGATCTACACGGGCGTCGTCGAGCGCGACTTCGTCCCGGTCGAGGAGCGCTGACCCGACCGGTCGTGACGGAGCCGGTGTCCCTGGGCGTACCGCCCGGGACACCGGCTCTTTCGCGTTCCGGGAGCGGCGGTGCGCACGGGCAGGGGAGGAGGGGAAGGGGGAGGCGCGGGGGCCGTCGGGGCAAAGAAGAAGGCGCCCCGGTGCGTCAGTCCCCCCACGGGCCGACGACCAGGGCGCCTTCCCATGCCCCGGTGCGGATTCCCCCCACGGGATCCGGCCCGGGCGCTTTGTGAGGACAGCGCCTGAATTCGCTGTGTACGGGGCGGCGACGAGCGCCGCCCCGCTGGTGCTGACGCGGGACCGGGCAGGACCCGTGGTCCTGCCGCCGTCCCGCGGCCGTGCTCAACCGTGAGCCGAGGATCCGTTGACGCTGCGGTGCGGTCTGCCGGGACCCGTACGACCGGGAGGGCCGCTCAAAGCTTCCCGCTGTACGTGTCCCGGCAACGCATCCTTCGGAGCCGTCCCCCAAGACAACCCCGAATGCCGGTCGGCGCCCCCCAAGACGCTTTCCGACACTGTCAACTTAGACCCTCGAACTCCTTCGATGGTTACGTTCACATCACTGTGATCTGCGTCTCTTGCATTTGTCCCCAAGATGCGGAAGAGCCCCGATACGGCAACCGGGACCCAGGCGTGAGGATGATGCGCGAGCCGTGTGAAGAGCTTATGTGAGGCAGCCCCGGGACTCCAGGGGTGCATCCCTCTCGACTTCGGCAAACTCCGGGATACGTTCGGTAATTTCGGCTCTCGCCACCGCACGGGCCCCGGTACGGGCGCCCGGACCCGCACCCGTGCTCAGCGGAAGCGGCGCAGCCGCAGGCTGTTGGTGACGACGAACACGGACGAGAAGGCCATCGCCGCCCCCGCGATCATCGGGTTCAGCAGCCCGGCGGCCGCCAGCGGCAGGGCCGCGACGTTGTAGCCGAACGCCCAGGCGAGGTTGCCCCGGATGGTGCGGAGCGTGGCGCGGGACAGCCGGATCGCGTCCGCCGCCACCCGCAGGTCGCCGCGCACCAGGGTCAGGTCGCCGGCCTCGATCGCCGCGTCCGTCCCCGTGCCCATCGCCAGGCCCAGGTCGGCGACCGCGAGGGCCGCGGCGTCGTTGACCCCGTCGCCCACCATGGCGACGGTGCGGCCCTCCGCCTGGAGGCTCCGCACGACGGCGACCTTCTCCTCGGGCAGCACCTCGGCCACCACCCGGTCGATGCCGACGGCGCGCGCGACGGCGTCGGCCACGGTCCGGTTGTCGCCGGTCAGCAGGACCGGGGTGAGACCGAGCGCGCGCAGGTCGCGCACCGCCTCGGCGCTGGTGTCGCGGACCGCGTCGGCGACGGTGACGACACCCCGTGCCACCCCGTCCCAGCCGGCCAGCACGGCGGTCAGGCCCCGGCTCTCGGCGTCCTCGCGGGCGCGGGCCACGGCGGGCGGCACGTCCTCGAAGAGGCGGCCCACGGCCACCTCGCGGCCCTCCACGCGCCCGCGCACCCCGCGTCCGGGGACGTTCTCGAAGTGCTCGGCCGGGGGCAGCGCCCCCACCCGCTCCTCGGCCCCGGCGGCCACCGCGCGCGCCACCGGGTGCTCGGAGGCGTGCTCCAGGGCGCCCGCCAGCCGCAGCAGCTCCCGCTCGTCGGTGCCCTCGCCCGCGTACACGTCCCGCAGCACGGTCCGGCCGGTGGTGACGGTGCCGGTCTTGTCGAGGACGACGGTGTCGACGCGGCGCGTGGACTCCAGGACCTCGGGGCCCTTGATCAGGATGCCGAGCTGGGCGCCGCGCCCGGTGCCGACCATCAGGGCGGTCGGTGTGGCCAGGCCCAGCGCGCACGGGCAGGCGATGATCAGGACCGCGACGGCCGCGGTGAACGCGGCGGCGGTGTCGCCCGTGACCGCGAGCCACCCGGCGAAGGTGCCGAGCGCGATCACCAGCACCACCGGGACGAAGATCCCGGAGACCCGGTCGGCGAGCCGCTGCACGGCCGCCTTGCCGTTCTGCGCGTCCTCCACCAGGCGTGCCATCCGGGCGAGTTGCGTGTCCGCCCCGACCCGGGTGGCCTCGACGACGAGCCGCCCGCCCGCGTTCACCGTCGCACCGGTCACGGTCGAGCCGACGCCCACGTCGACCGGCACGGACTCGCCGGTCAGCATGGCCGCGTCGACCGCCGAGGCGCCCTCGACGACCGTGCCGTCGGTCGCGATCTTCTCGCCGGGCCGCACCACGAACCGGTCGCCGGTCACGAGCGCGGAGACCGGCACGCGGACCTCACGTCCGTCGCGCAGTACGGCGACGTCCTTGGCGCCCAGTTCCAGCAGGGCGCGCAGGGCCGCCCCGGCCCGCCGCTTGGAGCGGGCCTCCAGCCAGCGGCCGAGGAGGATCAGGGCGACGACGCCGGCCGCGACCTCCAGGTAGATCGTCGAGGCGCCGTCGGTGCGCGAGACGGTGAACTCGAAGCCGTGCCGCATGCCGGGCATGCCCGCGTCGCCGAGGAACAGCGCCCACAGCGACCAGCCGAACGCGGCGAGCGTGCCGACCGAGACCAGGGTGTCCATGGTGGCCGCGCCGTGCCGCGCGTTCGTCCAGGCCGCCCGGTGGAAGGGCAGGCCGCCCCAGACCACGACGGGCGCGGCGAGGGTCAGCGAGAGCCACTGCCAGTTGTCGAACTGGAGGGCGGGCACCATGGCCAGCAGCACCACGGGCGCGGCGAGGAGGGCGGAGACGGTGAGCCGGACGCGCAGCGCGGCGGACTCGGGGTCCTCGGGCTCGCGCGCGGTGCCGGCGTGGTCGTCCTCGGCGGGGGCGGGCTCCGGCGGCGCCGGTTCCTCGGCGGTGTACCCGGTCCGCACGACGGTGGCGATCAGCTCGGCCACCGGCAGGTCCGCGGGGTGGACGATCCGTGCCTTCTCGGTCGCGTAGTTCACGGTGGCCGTCACGCCGTCCATGCGGTTGAGCTTCTTCTCCACGCGGGCGGCACAGGAGGCGCACGTCATCCCGCCGATGAGCAGCTCGGCCCGCGCGAGCCCGCCGCCGGCGTCCCCGGAAGCACCGGTGGCGGCGGGGATGCCGGCGGGCGGTGCCGACGGGCCGTGTGCCGTGCCGCCGGTGGCGGCTGCTGTGCTGGGCATGTCCGGGCTCCAGACGCGGAGCGGGCCGTACGGCCGCCGACGGCGAGCGGTACGGCCCGGAGGGATGAACGGGTGCGGGGGACGGGAGGAGGTCAGACCCCGGCGGCGAGCTCGAAGCCGGCCTCGTCGACGGCGGCCCGCACGGCCTCCTCGTCGAGCGGGGCGGCCGAGACGACGGTGACCTCGCCGGTGGAGGCGACGGCCTTGACCGAGCTGACGCCGGGCAGCGCGGAGAGCTCGCCGGAGACGGCGCCCTCGCAGTGCCCGCAGCTCATCCCGGTCACCCGGTAGACGGTGGTGACGGAGCCGGCGGTGTCGGTCTGGGCGGTCATGTCGTTACTCCTCGTCGGGGCGCATGGGGCTGACGATGAAAAGGCTATACCCCTAGGGGGTATTTCTCCAAGAAGGGTCCCGCCGCGTCAGCGAACGCACCCAGGCGATCCCGATCAGCGACACGAACACCAGCCCCGCAATCGACAGCACCGTGAACAGGTGCTCCTGCTCGGTGGTCGGCCGGGTCAGGTACCCCTGCGCGAACAGCTCCTGGTCGAACGGCACGCTGGTCAGCCGCGCCACCAGCCAGACCGCGATGCCGTGCGTCGAGTCCCAC
This sequence comes from Streptomyces sp. NPDC008150, assembly GCF_042956945.1. NCBI lineage: Bacteria > Bacillati > Actinomycetota > Actinomycetes > Kitasatosporales > Streptomycetaceae > Streptomyces > Streptomyces sp. NPDC008150. Next base: position 314,202 of record NZ_JBIBHJ010000001.1, read on the forward strand.
AGCGCGTGCAGCAGGGAGACGCCCACGTACGTCGCGACGACCGGGCCGGTGATGTGGAAGCGGCCACCGGGCCTGCGCGCGGCGAACAGCACACCGCCGGCGATCGCCGTCCACAGTCCGTGCCCGAAGGGGGCGAGTACCCCGCGCAGGATCTCCGTCTCCAGCAGCGCCCGCAGATCGAAGCCCTCGGTGGACACCGCCGCGTTGAACGCGTACCCCGCGCTCTCCAGTGCCGCGAAGCCGAAGCCGACCGCCGCGCCGAGCACCACGCCCGCCCGTACCCCGCGGACCAGGGTGCGGCGGCGTGTGACCAGCATCAGCGCGCCCAGCTTCACCGCCTCCTCGATCAGCCCGACCCCGACGAACATCCACGCCGAGGGGTGCAGCAGATACGTCTCCATCAGCGAGGCGCCGAGGATGCCCAGCGTGCCGCCGGTCAGGAAGCAGCCGAGCAGCAGGTCGACACCGAGGTCGCGCCCGTGCCGCTCGTACGCCCACAGGACGAAGGTGACCGGGATCAGGAAGCTGCCGAGCAGGATCAGCGTCGGCAGCAGCGTGGTGTTCTGCGTCGCGTAGGTGACCACCGCGGTCAGCGCCCACAGGGCGGTCCCGCCCCACAGGCAGTGCCGCCACAGTCCGGCCCTGATCCGCGGGTACGGGGGCGGGGGCTGCTGCGGGTGGGGGATCCGGGCTCGGGGCGCGCCGGGTGGCGGAGGGTGGGTCACGGAAAAGTCCCCTCTGGCTCCTGCTGACTCCTGGTGGACGGATTTGTCCGCACTTTATGGCAGATGTGCGGTGTGCCGTCCGGTGCCGGAGGCGCGCCCGGTACCCGCCGGGGCCGGAAACGCGCGCCGTACACGCGCGTTGTCGCGGCCGCGCCGCGGGGCGCGGGTACGCGCACGGGCGGACGCCGGGTACCGCCGGACGGGTGGGAACGCGTAGGGGAGGCAGGCGGGGCCGAACCGTGTGCCCTCCGGTTAGCGTGCGGGGACGGGTGGGCAGGCAGAGGCCCGGGGATCCGACGTGAGGGCGAGGGACGTATGCGCGCGGTGGTGTTCGAACGGTTCGGGGAGCCGGCGGAGGTGCGGGAGGTGCCGGACCCGGCGCCGGCCGAGCACGGGGTGGTGGTCCGCGTCGAGGCGACCGGCCTGTGCCGCAGCGACTGGCACGGCTGGCAGGGCCACGACCCGGACATCGTCCTTCCGCACGTGCCGGGCCACGAACTCGCGGGCGTCGTCGAGGCGGTCGGGGCGCGCGTCACGGGTGTCCGCCCCGGCGACCGGGTGACGGTCCCGTTCGTGTGCGCGTGCGGCACGTGCGCCGCCTGCGCGGCCGGCGACCAGCAGGTGTGCGAGCGGCAGACCCAGCCCGGTTTCACCCACTGGGGTTCCTTCGCCCAGTACGTGGCGCTCGACCACGCGGACGTGAACCTGGTCGCGGTCCCCGACGGGATGTCCGCCGCCACCGCCGCGTCCCTCGGCTGCCGCTTCGCCACCGCGTTCCGCGCGGTCACGCGGCAGGGCCGGGTCGCCGCGGGGGAGTGGGCCGTGGTGCACGGCTGCGGCGGGGTCGGCCTGTCGGCCGTGATGATCGCGGCGGCGGCCGGTGCGCGCGTGGTCGCGGTCGACGTCTCCCGGCGGGCGCTCGACCTCGCCCGGACGTTCGGCGCCGAGCACTGCGTCGACGTCACGCGCACCCCCGACCCGGCGGCGGCGGTCCGCGAACTGACCGGCGGCGGGGCCCATCTCTCGCTCGACGCCCTCGGCTCGCCCGCCACCTGCGCGGCCTCGGTGAACGGGCTGCGCCGCCGCGGCCGGCACGTCCAGGTCGGCCTGCTCCCGGGCGGCACCGGCGGCACGCCCGTGCCGATGGCCCGCGCGGTCGCCCTGGAACTGGAGATCCTCGGCAGCCACGGCATGGCCGCCCACGCCTACCCGCCGATGCTCGAACTGGTCCGCGCGGGTGTGCTGCGCCCCGACCTGCTGGTGACGTCGACGATCCCGCTCGACGCGGCCCCCGCCGCCCTCGCGGCGATGGGAGCGGCGCCGGGGTCCGGGGTCACGGTCGTCCTGCCGTGGAGCTGACCGAACCACCGCCCGCCGCACGGTCGTTGACGGCGGCGCCCGTCGCCGGGCGCCCGTGATGGCCGGCCCACTCGTCCTCCAGCACCGCCATCAGCACCTCGTCCGCCCACGCGCCGTCCCGCATCCGGGTCGGCCGCCGGACTCCCTCCACCACGAACCCGACCTTCCGGTACACGTGCAGCGCCCGGGAGTTGTCGGACCACGCCTCCAACTGCACCCGGTGCAGGCCCAGTTCCCCGAACGCGTACTCCAGGAGCAGCCGGATCGCCTCCGTGCCGGTTCCGCGCCCCCGGCCGCGCGGCCCGAGCAGGGTGCGGAAGGTGCAGGCGCGCGCCTCGGGCACCCACTCGTACAGGACGACCTCGCCGAGGAGTTCACCGGTGGACCGGTCGGTGACCGCGAGGTCGAGGCGGTCGTCCCGGGCGGACCGCGACCCGTACCAGGCGCGCAGCCGCTCCGGGGTGAGCGAGCCGTCGGCCGGGAAGGTGAAGCGGATCACCTCGGGGTCCCGCAGGATCTCGGCGACGGCGTCCGCGTCGTCCGCGGTGAAGGGCCTGAGAACGGTCTTCTCGCCGGTCAGTACCGGTTTGACGGAGAGGTTCATCCGGCGATCGTGCGCACCGCGCGGGTGGCCGGGCAACCGGATATCGGGGCCCCCGCGACGCGCGCGGGGGCCCGGCGGCCGGACGGCCGCCCGCGGTTCAGTCCGTCCCCCGCCCCCGGTTGCCCGGCCGCGAGGCCACCCAGGCGCGGACGGTGTCCGCGTACCAGTAGGGCTTTCCGCCCTCCACGTGGTCGGGCGGCGGCAGCAGCCCGTGCTTGCGGTAGGACCGCACGGTGTCGGGCTGCACCCGGATGTGCGCCGCGATGTCCTTGTACGACCAGAGCCGTCGGTCGGTCATGAACCGTACCTCCCTGAGCGCGCCGCGGCGGCGGCCGGGGAACGGCCGTCGGGGGGCCGGGCGCGCTGGTGATCACCAAGCCTGTGCCCGGTCAACGACGCGGAGTGACCGCAGGGCCGGTGCTGTCGACCGGGTGTGACAGGGAACCCGCGTACACGCGACATGTGTGACACGCGGGGTGCGTTCGTGACGCGAGTGGCACACAGGCGGGCGCGGCCGCGGCGGCGCGGCACGTTGACAGCCGTCCCTGCGGGCGCCGCCGGGGACCGGAACCGGCCGTCCCGTTCCGCGGGCCGCGCGCACGGCGAGGCGGGCCGGGTCCGCTGCGACGGACCCGGCCCGCCGGCTTCCGGCGCTCCCCCGAACCGACCGGCCGGATCACCAGGGTGCGGCCGGCCCGCCCGCGCGGTCTTGGAAAAATGCGCGGTGGCCGGAATCGGCTGCCGGGAGGGCGGGTCGGCGGCCCGCCGGGGCGCGCCCCGGGGGCCCGTCAGGTGAGGACGAGGCTGGTCGCCTCTCCCGCCATCCGGTCGGTCGCGGGGAGCGCGGACGGTGCGGGCGGAGCGGCCGCGGCCGTGCGGGCGGTCGCGAACTCCCCGGGGGTGCACCCCGTCATCGCGCGGAACTCGCGGCCGAGGTGGGCCTGGTCGTAGTAGCCGCACAGCGCGGCCGTCTCCGCCTGGCCGCGTCCCGCCGCGAGCAGCCGCCGGGCGCGCTGGAGCCGCAGCACCCGGGCGGCGGCCTTCGGGCCGAGCCCGATCTGCTCCCGGAAGCGGGACTCCAACTGCCGTACGCTCCAGCCCACTTCGGCGGCGAGGCGCGGTACGGGCAACGTCCCCCCGGTGCGCGTCAGTTCGGACCAGGCGCGCACCACCCGGGCCGAACTCCGCCCACCCGCCCCGGTCCAGTACGTGAGGACGTCGTCGAGCAGCCGCATCCGGGCCGGCCAGCCGGGCAGCGCGGCGAGCGCGTCGCTCAGTCCGGCGACGTCGTGCCACCGTCGCGCGTTCGCGCGGGCGCCGAGGGCGTGCGGCAGCTCGTCCGGATCCACCGGGCGCCCGGCGAGTTCGTGCTGGGGCGTGCCGAACATCCCGAACGCGGCCCAGGGGGTGAGCAGTACCTCGATGCCGGTGAGCCGCCCGCCGTGCTCCCCGACGACCGCGCCGGTGGTCATGCCCGAGTACAGCGAGGCCAGGGTGACCGGCTCCCGGCCGGGGGCGGAGATCCGCACCCGGCCCTCCAGGTCGAGCAGCAGGGTCACCGCGCCGATCGGCGCCTCCAGGCGGCGGCGCGGCCCCGCCATGTCGATCCTGGTCCCGCGGTAGCCGAGGACGCCGGGCCGCAGCCGGGGATGGGGGCGCGCGAACGCGATCTCCCAGGTCCCGTCGGGCCCCCGGCCCGACCGGGTGCGCACCGCACTGGCCATTCGCTTCTCCCCGTCCCTGCCGGACGGCACCCGTGACCCCCGCGTCTTCGGGCACCCGTTCGAGAGCGCCCATGGTGCTACGGCACGGCGGATCGCGGAATCGCACCGGGGAGGAGAAAGGGAGGAGAAGGGAGAGGAACAGGAAAGGGAACCCGGCGGAGGCGGGGCGCGGGAGGGCGGGACAGGGCGGGGGAAACGTGAGAGGACGGAACCGGGAGGGCGCGACGGGGCAGGGTGGAGGAGTGGGCAGGAGATGCCCCGCACGAGGGTGCCACCATCTGGTCCGAATGTCCGGACAAAGCATTGACACGGTTCCCCGGGCGGGGCTAGAAACCGTGAGGAGCGACACGAAGGGGACTTGATGGCCGACGACCTGATGGCCTACGACCTGATCACCATGGGGCGGATCGGGGTGGACCTCTACCCGTTGCAGACCGGTGTGCCGCTGGCGCAGGTGTCCTCGTTCGGGAAGTTCCTCGGCGGTTCGGCGGCGAACGTCGCGGTCGCGGCGGCCCGGCTCGGCCGGCGCACCGCCGTCGTCACCCGCACCGGGGCCGACGGCTTCGGTGCCTATCTCCACCAGGCCCTGCGCGACTTCGGCGTGGACGACCGCTGGGTCACCCCCGTCGCGGGCCTGCCGACCCCGGTCACCTTCTGCGAGGTGTTCCCGCCCGACGACTTCCCGCTGCACTTCTACCGGCAGCCCAAGGCGCCCGACCTGGAGATCGACGCCCACGACGTGGACCTCGACGCCGTCCGCCGCGCCCGGGTCTTCTGGGTGACCGGGACGGGCCTGAGCGAGGAGCCCAGCCGCACCGCGACCCTCGCCGCCCTCGCGCACCGCGCCCGCGCCGGCACCACCGTCTTCGACCTCGACTGGCGCCCCATGTTCTGGCCCGACCCGCGGGCCGCCCGCCCCTTCTACACCGAGGCGCTGCGGCACGCCACCGTCGCCGTCGGCAACGTGGACGAGGTGGAGGTCGCCACCGGCGAGCGCGAACCGCGCGCCGCGGCCCAGGCGTTGCTCGACGCCGGTGCCGAACTCGCCGTCGTCAAGCAGGGCCCGCTCGGTGTGCTCGCCCTGCACCGCGACGGCACCGAGGCCGAGGTCCCGCCGCTGCCGGTCGACGTCCTCAACGGCCTCGGGGCGGGCGACGCCTTCGGCGGCTCGCTCTGCCACGGACTGCTGTCCGGCTGGGAGTTGGCCCGCACCCTGCGGTACGCGAACGCGGCCGGCGCGATCGTCGCCTCCCGCCTGGAGTGTTCCTCCGCCATGCCGACGGTCGCCGAGATCGAGGGCGCGCTCACCGCCGGGGCCGTCCTGTGACGGCGGACGGTACCGGCCGGCCGGCGGCGCGCCGCGAGCTCCACCTCCCCAACGGCACGACAGCGCAAGGGGATTACGCCCTCGACATCGGACCCGACGTGCTCGATTGGCCCCACGGGGCCCTGCGCGTACTGGAGTTGGCGGCGGGCGGTGTTCACGAACTGGACACCGGGGAAAGCGAGTGGATCGTGCTGCCGCTCACCGGCGGCTGTACCGTGCGCGTGGCGGAGCAGACGTTCCATCTGCTGGGCAGGGACAGCGTGTTCGCGTCCGTCAGTGACTTCGCGTACCTGCCCCGGGACGCCCGCGCACAGATCGCCTCCGGTGCGGGAGGCCGCTTCGCCCTGGCAGGAGCGAAGTGCGGGCGACGACTCCCCGCCCGCTACGGTCCCGCACCGGAGGTACCGGTCGAGGTGCGCGGCAGCGGCCAGACGGCCCGCCGGGTACGGAACTTCGCCTCGGCCGAGGGGTTCGCGTGCGACCGGCTCATCGCCGTGGAGGTCATCACCCCCGGCGGCAACTGGTCCTCGTACCCGCCGCACAAGCACGACGAGGACCGCCCCGGGCTGGAGTCGGAGCTTTGCGAGATCTACTACTTCGAGATCGAGGGCGGCGGCTTCGGCTACCAGCGGGTGTTCCCCTCCCGCGAGGGCGGCGCCGACGTGCTCGCCGAGGTCCGCTCGGGCGACGCCGTCCTCGTCCCCGACGGCTGGCACGGCCCGTCCGTCGCGCAGCCCGGCCACGACATGTACTACCTCAACGTCATGGCGGGGCCCGGCGCCGAGCGCGAGTGGCGGATCTGCTTCCACCCCGACCACACGGCGACCGCGGGAGGCTACCGGTGACGGCGACGGTGAGGCTGACGACGGCCCAGGCACTGGTGCGGTTCCTCGCCGCCCAGTACACCGAACGGGACGGCGCCCGCGCCCGGCTGATCGGCGCGACGTGGGGCATCTTCGGGCACGGCAACGTCGCCGGGATCGGCCAGGCGCTCCTGGAGTACGCCGACGTCATGCCCTTTCACCAGGGCCGCAACGAACAGGCCATGGTGCACGCGGCGACCGGCTACGCCCGGCAGTCGGGCCGGCTCTCCACGCACGCGGTGACGACGTCGATCGGACCGGGCGCCACCAACCTGGTGACCGGTGCCGCGCTCGCCACCGTCAACCACCTGCCCGTCCTGCTGCTCCCCGGCGACGTGTTCGCGACGCGGCCCGCCGACCCGGTCCTCCAGCAGCTCGAAGTCCCCTACGCCGGCGACGTGTCGGTCAACGACTGCCTGCGCCCGGTGTCCCGCTGGTTCGACCGGATCACCCGCCCCGAGGCGCTGGTCCCGGCCGCGCTCGAAGCGATGCGGGTGCTCACCGACCCCGTAGAGACGGGCGCCGTCACCCTCGCCCTGCCGCAGGACGTCCAGGCGGAGGCGTACGACTGGCCCGAGGAGTTCTTCGCGGAACGGGTCTGGGCGGTGCGCCGGCCGGGCGCCGACCCGGCCGAACTCGCCGCCGCCGTACGGCTGATCAGGTCCGCGCGGCGCCCCCTGCTGGTCGCGGGCGGCGGGGTCCACCACAGCCGCGCCGAGGACACCCTCTGCGAGTTCGCCGCGACCACCGGCATCCCCGTCGCCTCCACCCAGTCCGGCAAGGGCTCGCTGCGCTTCGACCATCCGCAGGACGTCGGCGGTGTCGGGCACACCGGCACGGCCGTCGCCGACGCGCTCGCCCGCACCGCGGACCTGGTGATCGGCGTCGGCACCCGCTGGACGGACTTCACCACCGCCTCCGGCACCCTGTTCGCCGAACCCGGCGTCCGCTTCCTCAACCTCACCGTCGCGCCCCACGACGGCCACAAGCTCGCCGGCACCCCGCTGATCGCCGACGCCCGCACCGGCCTGTCCGAACTGACCGCCGCGCTGCGCCCGCACGCGTACCGGGTGGCGGACGACTACGCCGCCGAGTACGCGCGCGGCAAGGCCGCCTGGGAACGCGGCGTCGACGCCTGCTTCACCGCCGCCGACCCGGACGCGCGCCCCACGCAGGAGCAGGTCCTCGGCGCCCTCGACGCGGTCGTCGACGCCACCGACGTCGTGATCAACGCGGCCGGCTCGCTCCCCGGCGACCTGCACCGGCTGTGGCGGGCGCGCTCGCGCGACCAGTACCACGTGGAGTACGGGTACTCCTGCATGGGCTACGAGATCCCCGCCGCGATCGGGGTGAGCCTCGCGGCCCCCGGGCGCCCGGTGTGGGCACTGGTGGGCGACGGCACGTACCTGATGATGCCGACGGAGATCGTGACCGCCGTGCAGGAGGGCGTGCCGCTCAAGGTCGTCCTCGTGCAGAACCACGGATACGCCTCCATCGGGGGCCTGTCCGAGGCGGTCGGCGGCGAGCGGTTCGGCACCGCGTACCGCCTCCCGGCGGCCGACGGCTCCCTGACGGGCGCTCCGCTGCCGGTCGATCTCGCGGCCAACGCGGCGAGCCTCGGCATGCGTGTGCTGCGCGCCACCACCGTGCGGGAACTGGGCTCCGCCCTCCTGGAGGCCCGGGACGCGGCCACTCCCACATGTGTCTACGTGGAGACCGCAACGGCAGACACAGTGTCGGGGGCGCCGGGCGGGCAGGCCTGGTGGGATGTACCCGTGGCCGAGACCGCGACCCGGCCGTCCGCGGTGCGGGCCCGGGAGTCGTACGAACGTCAGGCCATGACGCGACGCCGCCATCTGTGAAGGAGTACTGGGGAATGACGAAGATCGTCAACCACTGGATCGGCGGCAAGCCCGCCGAGGGCGCGTCGGGCACGTACGGGCCGGTGACCGACCCGGCGACCGGCGCGGTCACCACCAAGGTCGCCTTCGCCTCCGTCGAGGAGGTCGACGCCGCGGTCGCCGCGGCCAAGGACGCCTACGTGAGCTGGGGCCAGTCGTCCCTCGCGAAGCGCACCTCGATCCTGTTCGCGTTCCGCGCGCTGCTCGACGCCCACCGCGACGAGATCGCCGGGCTGATCACCGCCGAGCACGGCAAGGTCCACTCCGACGCGCTCGGCGAGGTCGCCCGCGGCCTGGAGATCGTCGAACTGGCCTGCGGCATCACCGTCCAGCTCAAGGGCGAGCTGTCCACGCAGGTCGCCAGCCGGGTCGACGTGTCCTCGATCCGCCAGCCGCTGGGCGTCGTCGCGGGCATCACGCCGTTCAACTTCCCGGCCATGGTGCCGATGTGGATGTTCCCGATCGCCATCGCGTGCGGCAACACCTTCGTGCTCAAGCCGTCCGAGAAGGACCCGTCGGCCGCCGTGCGCATCGCGGAGCTGCTGAGCGAGGCCGGGCTGCCCGACGGCGTCTTCAACGTCGTGCACGGCGACAAGACGGCCGTGGACCGCCTGCTGGAGCACCCGGACGTCAAGGCCGTCTCCTTCGTCGGCTCGACGCCCATCGCCCGCTACATCCACACCACGGCCACCGCGCACGGCAAGCGGGTCCAGGCGCTCGGCGGCGCCAAGAACCACATGCTGGTGCTGCCCGACGCCGACCTGGACGCCGCGGCCGACGCCGCCGTCTCCGCCGCGTACGGCTCGGCCGGCGAGCGCTGCATGGCGATCTCCGCTGTCGTCGCGGTCGGCGCGATCGGCGACGAACTGGTCGCGAAGATCCGCGAGCGGGCCGAGAAGATCGTCATCGGCCCCGGCAACGACCCGGCCTCCGAGATGGGCCCGCTGATCACCGCGGCCCACCGCGACAAGGTCGCCTCGTACGTGAGCGGCGCGGCGGCCGAGGGCGCCGAGGTCGTCCTCGACGGCACCGGCCACACGGTCGAGGGCCACGAGGACGGGCACTGGATCGGCATCTCCCTGCTCGACCGGGTGCCGGTCACGGCGAAGGCGTACACGGACGAGATCTTCGGCCCGGTGCTGTGCGTGCTGCGCGCGGACACCTACGAGGAGGCCCTCGCGGTCGTCAACGCCTCGCCGTTCGGCAACGGCACCGCGATCTTCACCCGCGACGGCGGCGCGGCCCGCCGCTTCCAGCTGGAGGTGGAGGCGGGCATGGTCGGCGTGAACGTGCCGATCCCGGTGCCGGTGGGCTACCACTCCTTCGGCGGCTGGAAGGACTCCCTGTTCGGGGACCACCACGTCTACGGCAACGACGGCACGCACTTCTACACGCGCGGCAAGGTCGTCACCACCCGCTGGCCCGACCCGGCCGAGGGCCCCTCCGGCGTCGACCTCGGGTTCCCCAGCAACCACTGACCGTCACCGTCACGCCGTGTCGGGCTGTTCGCTATGCGGACGGCCCGACATTTTTTCGTCACCCCCGCTGCGGTTCCCGTTCATCCGGGAGGAAAAGGATGACGTAGGTCACTCCGCTCGATCACCTTGGAAAGCAAGGTCGTGTCGCGCACAAGGGTGATGAATGAGCTGTCGAGCCCGGATGTCCTGGGAAATCGATGTGACCTGCGTCGCTCCGCGGCTGCGGATTCCGCAGGTAAACGGCCATTGACGTGATGGTTTTCGTCGGGGTTCCATGCAGCACCGGGAGCGGACGAACAGCACGCAGAGCAGCCGCCGGAGGCGATGGCGCTCCCGGACGCGACCTTCTCACGTACTGACCGAACGGAACCGCGCATGACCGACACGCTCCGCTCCGTCGAGCACGCCGTCGCCGACACGATCGACAGGATCGACGACGGGTCCCGGAAGCTCAAGCGTTCCATCGGCGTCGTCGGCGGCACCCTGCTGACGCTGTCCTGCGTGACGCCCGCCTCGACGCTCTTCGTGGTGGTCCCCGACCTGTTCGGCACCCTCGGCACCGCGACCGCCCTCACGATCGCCATCGGCTCCCTGATCTGTATCGCCGTGGCGTTCTGCTACTCGGAGCTGGGCACCCTCATCCCCAGCGCGGGCGGCGAGTACGCCATGGTCTCCACGATGGCCGGGCGGCTCGCGGGCTGGCTCGTCTTCGTGCTGTCGCTGCTGGTCGTGATGATCGTGCCGCCGGTGATCGCGATCGGCACCGCCGACTATCTCGCGCCCCTGGTCCATCTCAACGCGTCGATGGCCGGCGCGGGCGTGATGATCCTGGCCACCCTGGCCGGTCTGCTCGACCTGCGCGCCAACGCCTGGATCACCGGCATCTTCCTGGTCCTCGAAGTCATCGCGGCCGGTGTCGTCGCCGTCCTCGGCTTCGCGCACAGCCACCGCGGCGCCGGCAGCCTCGTCTCCATGCAGGTGGCGGGCGAGCACGGCCACACCGACGCCGTCACCGCGATGCTGGTGGTCTCCGGCCTCGCCATCGCGCTGTTCGTCACGCAGGGCTTCTCCACGGCGGTCTACCTCTCCGAGGAGCTGGAGAACCCGCGCCGCAACGTCGCCCGCACGGTGCTCGCCACCCTCGCGATCTCCACCGTGATCATCCTGGTCCCGGTCGTCGCCATCACCATGGGTGCCGACAGCCTCCAGCAGCTCACCTCCGGCGACCTCGGCGGCATGGTCACCGCGTGGTCCAACTCCGCCGTCGGCACCTTCGTCAGCCTCTGCGTCGCCCTCGCGATCATCAACGCGGGCATCGTCATGGTCATCCAGAACTCCCGCGTCCTGTTCGCCTCGGCGCGCGACAAGGCGTGGCCCGAGCCGGTCAACAACGTCTTCGCGAAGCTCGGCCGCTTCGGCTCCCCGTGGGTGTCCACCCTCGCGGTCGGCGTGCCCGGCGCGATCCTCTGCTTCGTCAACCTGGACACCCTCTACGGCGTCACCGGCGTCTCCGTGACCGGCATGTACCTCCTCGTCGCGGTCGCCGCCCTGCTCTCCCGCCGCGGCGCCCACCGCCACGCCAAGGCCTGGCGCATGCCCCTGTGGCCGGCCCTGCCGATCCTGCTGATCGTGGTCCTCGGCTACGTCCTGACCCAGCAGGAGACCGGCTACCTGCTGTGGACGGGCGGCATCGTCCTGGTGGCCACGCTCTACTGGGCCCTCTACCTCCGTCCCCGCCGCGACACCCGCTGGCTGGTGTCGATCCCGGAAGACATGCGGGAGTAGGCCCGCTCTACTCCCTTGGGAGGAAACGCGGTTCAGACCTCAGGCGGCAGATTGCGGCCCGCGCCCCGCTTACCGTTGAGTCATGGATCTTCGACTCCCCGGAGCGCGGCGCCGCCCGGGTCCGCCGCGCCGCGCACGCGGGCCGCGGCGCCTGCCGGCCCTGTTCGCGGTGCTCGCCGTGCTGGCCGGGGCCGCCACCGCGTCCGGGGTGCCGGCCGCCGCCGCCGGCGGCTCCGGCACCGTGCACAGCACCGACCGGACCCTGTCCATGGGGGGCCGAGTACGCCTCGACACCACGTACTTCACCTCGGACGCCACCGGCCGCCGCCCCGCCGTGCTGCTCGCCCACGGGTTCGGCGGGAGCAAGGACGACGTGCGGGGCCAGGCCCAGAGGCTCGCCGCCGACGGGTACGCGGTGCTGACCTGGTCGGCGCGCGGCTTCGGGAAGTCGAGCGGCAGCATCGGGCTCAACGACCCCGCGGGCGAGGTCGCCGACGTCTCCCGGCTCGTCGACTGGCTGGCGGCCCGACCCGAGGTGGAGCTCGACGCGAAGGGCGACCCGCGCGTCGGTGTCACCGGGGCCTCCTACGGCGGTGCGGTCTCCCTGCTCGCCGCCGGGTACGACGACCGGATCGACGCCATCGCGCCCGAGATCACCTACTGGAACCTCGCCGACGCCCTGTTCCCCGACGGCGTGTTCAAGAAGCTGTGGGCGGGCATCTTCGTCAACTCCGGCGGCGGCTGCGCCCAGTTCGAGAAGAAGCTCTGCGCGATGTACGAGCGGGTCGCCGAGTCGGGGAAGCCCGACGCCGCCGCCCGCTCCCTCCTCGAAGAGCGCTCGCCGTCCGCCGTGGCGGACCGCATCGACGTGCCGGCCCTCCTCGTGCAGGGCCAGACCGACTCCCTCTTCCCGCTCGGCCAGGCCGACGCCGCCGCCCGCGCGATCCGCGCCAACGGCGCGCCCGTGGACGTCGACTGGATCGCGGGCGGCCACGACGGCGGCGACATGGAGGCGTCCCGCGTGCAGGGCCGGGTCACGTCCTGGTTCGACCGGTACCTCAAGGGCGACAAGGGCGCCGACACCGGCCCCGCCTTCCGCGTCACTCGCACCGGCGGCGTCGACACCACCGACGGCGCCGCCCAGGAACGCGGCGCGAGCAGCGACAGCTACCCCGGCCTCGACAGCGGCCCGCACGCCGTGCGCCTGGACAGCACCACGCAGCGCGTCGTCAACCCGGCCGGCGGCACCCCGCCCGCGGTCTCCGCCCTGCCCGGCCTCGGCGGCGCGGCGGGGCTGTCGAGCCTCTCCTCGCTGGGCGTCGGCGTCTCGCTGGACTTCCCCGGCCAGTTCGCCCGCTTCGACTCCGCGCCACTGCCGGACAACCTGCGCATCACCGGTTCGCCCACGGTCACCGTGCACGTCACCTCGACGAGCGACGACGCCGTCCTGTTCGCCAAGCTGTACGACGTCGGCACGGACGCGCAGCAGGTGCTGCCCGCCCAACTGGTCACGCCCCTAAGGGTGGAGGGCGCGAAGCAGGGCAAGGACGTCCGGGTCACCCTGCCCGCCGTCGACCACGAGGTGCAGAAGGGCCACCGGCTGCGCCTGGTCCTCGCCTCCACCGACCTCGCCTACGCCTCCCCGGCGGCCCCCGCCACGTACACCGTCTCCCTCGCCGGGTCCGACCGGCTGACGGTGCCGACCGCGCCCGGGGTCACCACCGCGGCGGCGCCGCTGCCGGCGTGGGTGTGGTGGCTGCCGCTCGCCGCGGCCGCCGTCGCGCTCGCCCTGCTGCTCACGGCACGCCGCCGCACCGCGCACCCGGCCCCGGACCCCGCGCTCGCCGAGGTCCCGCTGCGCATCACGGGCCTCAGCAAGCGCTACGCACGCTCCAACGACCGGTACGCCGTACGGGAGTTGACCTTCGGCGTGGAGAAGGGCCAGGTGCTCGGGCTGCTCGGCCCGAACGGCGCGGGCAAGACGACGACCCTGCGCATGCTGATGGGACTGATCAGCCCCGACGACGGCGACATCCGCGTCTTCGGCCACGCGGTCCGCCCCGGCGCGCCCGTCCTGTCGCGCGTCGGCGCCTTCGTCGAGGGCTCGGGCTTCCTGCCGCACCTCTCCGGCCGCGACAACCTGGAGCTGTACTGGCGCGCCACGGGCCGCCCGCCCGGCGACGCGCACCTGGACGAGGCCCTGGAGATCGCCGGCCTCGGCGAGGCGCTGTCCCGCGCGGTGCGCACGTACTCGCAGGGCATGCGCCAGCGCCTGGCCATCGCGCAGGCCATGCTGGGCCTGCCCGACCTGCTGATCCTGGACGAACCGACCAACGGCCTCGACCCGCCGCAGATCCGCGAGATGCGCGAGGTGATGATCCGGTACGCGGCGGCCGGCCGCACCGTGATCGTCTCCAGCCACCTGCTCTCCGAGGTCGAGCAGTCCTGCACCCACCTGGTCGTCATGGACCGCGGCCGGCTGGTGCAGGCCGGCCCGGTGCGGGAGATCGTCGGCTCCGGCGACACCCTGCTGGTCGGCACCCCGGCGCCGCTGGACGCGGCCCTCCTGGAGAAGGTCGCCGCCCTGCCGGGTGTCGCGTCCGCCCTGCCCGTCGACGGCGGCGTCCTGGTCCGGCTCGACCCCGGCACCGGCACCGTGGGCCTGGTCGCGGAACTGGTCCGGCTCGGCGTGCCCGTCGCGTCGGTCGGCCCGCACCGCCGCCTGGAGGACGCCTTCCTGACCCTCATCGGAGGTTCCGCATGAGCACGCTCACCGGCCGCACCGAGGTCGCCACCGGCTACCGCGCGGGCCGCACCCTGCCCGTACGGGTGGAACTGGTACGGCAGTTGAAGCGCCGCCGCACCCTCGTGATGGGCGCGATCCTGTTCGCCCTGCCGTTCGTGCTGACCGTCGCCTTCGCGATCGGCGGCGCCCCCGGGGCGCGCAACAACCAGGTGACCCTGATGGACACGGCCACCTCGTCCGCCGCCAACTTCGCGGCCGTCAACCTGTTCGTCTCGGCGGGCTTCCTGCTGGTGGTGCCGGTCGCGCTGTTCTGCGGCGACACCGTCGCCTCGGAGGCGAGCTGGTCCTCGCTGCGCTACCTGCTCGCGGCGCCCGTGCCCCGGGCCCGGCTGCTGTGGTCCAAGCTCGTCGTCGGGCTCGGCCTGAGCCTCGCGGCGATGGTGCTGCTGCCGCTGGTCGCGCTGGCGGTCGGCGCCGCCGCCTACGGCTGGGGTCCGTTGCAGGTCCCCACCGGCGGCGCCCTCGACGCGGGCACCGCCGTACGCGGTCTCGCGGTGGCCGTCGGGTACCTCTTCGTGTCCCAACTGGTCACCGCAGCACTGGCGTTCTGGCTCTCCACCAAGACGGACGCCCCGCTCGGCGCGGTCGGCGGCGCGGTGGGCCTGACCATCGTCGGCAACGTCCTGGACGCGGTCACCGCGCTCGGCCACTGGCGCGACTTCCTGCCCGCGCACTGGCAGTTCGCGTGGGCCGACGTCCTCCAGCCGCACGCCGAGTGGTCCGGCATGGTCCAGGGCGCCTCGGTGTCCGTGGCGTACGCGCTGATCCTGTTCGCCCTGGCGTTCCGGGGGTTCGCGGGCAAGGACATCGTGTCGTAGCCGGGAGGGGACCGCGAGGTCCGACGGGGAACGCCCGCCCCATTGACCTCCGGCTACGCGCGAGTAAGTTTACTCCCCGGTAAGTACGGTCTTCAGCACGCCAGTAGAGCCGTCAACGGGAGCCGTCGTGGGCGTACGCAGGGAACTCAAGCAGGCGCGGCAGCGCACCGACCTGGCGGGCCGCACCCGGGTCGAGCTGGTCAGGGACGAGAAGGGCACCGTCCGCGAGGTGAGCACAGCCGCCCTCGCGCCGGAGCGGAAGACGGGCAGCGTCGCCGACCTGCCCTTCACCAACGCGGCCGAGGCGCCCGGCGCCGTGGTGCTGCGCCGCAGAGCGGGCGGCGCGTGGCAGCCGGTGACGGCGGCGGAGTTCGCCGCCCAAGTCACCGCGGTGGCCAAGGGGTTGATCGCGGCGGGCCTGGAGCCGGGCGGCCGCGTCGCCCTCATGTCCGCCACCCGCTACGAGTGGACGGTGCTGGACTTCGCCGTCTGGGCGGCCGGCGGCCGGTCCGTCCCCGTGTACGCGACCTCCTCCGCCGAACAGGTCGAGTGGATCGTCCGGGACTCCGTCACCCGGTTCGTCGTCACCGAGACCGCGGACATGGCCGCCACCGTCGCCTCCGCCACCGCCGGACACTCCGAACCCCCGCGCGTGTGGCGCCTCGACGCCGACGCCATCGGCCAACTCACGGCACTGGGACGGGAGATACCCGACGAGGAGGTCACCGCGCGGCGCGCCGCCCTGACCCCCGACGACGTCGCCACCATCTGCTACACCTCCGGCACCACCGGGCGCCCCAAGGGCTGCGTGCTCACCCACGCCAACCTGCACGCGGAGGCCGCCAACACGGTCGAGCTGCTGCACCCGATCTTCAAGGAGGTCACCGGGCAGTCCGCGTCGACCCTGCTGTTCCTGCCGCTCGCCCACGTCCTGGGCCGCACCATCCAGATCGCCTGCCTGCTCGCCCGCATCGAGCTGGGCCACTGCCCCAGCATCAAGCCCGCCGAACTGCGGCCCATGCTCAAGGAGTTCAGGCCCACGTTCCTGGTCGGGGTGCCGTACCTCTTCGAGAAGATCCACGACACCGGGCGGGCCACCGCCGAGAAGATCGGCCGCGGCGCCTCCTTCGACCGCGCCGACCGGATCGGCGTCCGCTTCGGCGAGGCGGTGATCCGCCGCTTCCTGGGCACCGGTCCGGGCCCCGCCCCCCGGCTGTACGCGGCCTGGGCGCTGTACGACCTGCTGGTCTACCGCCGCATCCGCAAGGAACTCGGCGGCCGGGTCCGCTACGCCATCAGCGGCGGCTCCCCGCTCGACCGCAACCTCAACCTCTTCTTCCAGGCCGCCGGCATCATGATCTACGAGGGCTACGGCCTCACCGAGACCACGGCCGCCGCCACCGTCGTCCCGCCTCTGGCACCGCGCCCCGGCACCGTCGGCCTGCCCGTCCCCGGCACCGCGATCCGGATCGCCGAGGACGGTGAGGTCCTGGTCCGCGGCGGCGCGGTCTTCGGCGCCTACTGGAACAACCCGGTCGCCACCGCGGGCGTACTGCGCGGCGACTGGTTCGCCACCGGCGACCTCGGCGCCCTCGACGACGACGGCTACCTGACGATCACGGGCCGCAAGAAGGACATCCTCGTCACCTCCGGCGGCAAGAACGTCTCCCCGGCCGTCCTGGAGGACCGGCTGCGCAGCCGCCCGCCGGTCGGCCAGTGCGTCGTGGTCGGCGACAACCGCCCATTCGTCGCTGCCCTGGTCACCCTCGACCCCGAGGTCGTCGCGCACTGGCTGGCGCTGCGCGGGCTGCCCGCCGACACCCCGCTCACCGAGCTGGTCGAGGACCCGCGACTGGTCGCCGAGGTGCAGAAGGCCGTCGACTACGCCAACGAGGCCGTCTCGCGCGCCGAGTCGATCCGCGCCTTCCGGCTCGTCGGCGCCGAGTTCACCGAGGAGAACGGGCTGCTCACCCCGTCCCTGAAGATCAGGCGCCGCGAGGTGACCACGGCGTACGCGGCGGAGATCGACGAGCTGTACGGCGGCTGACCCCGCCCGCCGCCCCCTGGGAACAGCACGACGGCGGGCCACCGGAGACCGGTGACCCGCCGTCGGTGCGGAGCGGGAGGACTCAGCGCGGAGCCGAAGCTCAGCGGTTGCCCTGGCCGTTGCCGGACAGCGCCGAGATGTCGTCCAGGATGTGCGACAGCGGCTCGTCGCCCTTGGCCTGCGTCGAGTTCTCGACGCACTGCTGGTTCTGCGGCGCCGACAGGACGGGGATGTCCTGGACGGCGATCGGCACCAGGCCGACGAGCGAACCGGCGTTGACCTTCGCGGGCAGGCCGATGCAGGGCTTGTTCAGCGAACCCTGGACCAGGGAGAGCTGCGGGCTCATGTCCCCGAACGTGGCCGAGTTGCCGAACTCCTGCGAGGCGCCGTTGCCGCTGGCGGACGTGGTGCCGCCGTCGTTGCCGATCGCCATCGCCTGGGGGGCTGCCGCGCCGGCGACACCGGCGACCGAGGCGGCAATGGCCGCGGTTGCCCACAGCTTCTTCATGTTCATTCCCTTCGAAGAGCGGACTCCGGTGAGGAGCTGCGTGATCGTCAACGCCGTCGCCCGCCCGGGGGTTGCGCAGTTTGCCCCGATCGGACCAGCGCATTCCGATGAAGGGAAGAACGCCCCCCACGCCCCACGAGCCCCGCACGTCAGGGGCAGGCCAGCGAACCGCCGCGCACCGCAGGGTGGTTGCCGAAGCGCGGCGGGTCCCCGGCGGCCGGGGCCCCGGCCGCGCCGGTCAGCGAGTGGTCCGCGTCCAGGGTCGAGAACATCCGCGCCGCCCGCTCCCCGTCCCACGCCACGGCGGCGCCGCTGCCGCGCCGGGCCGGGGCGAACCGGGTGACCGGCACCTCCGCGAACTCCGTGGCCGTCGCCGGGACCCGGTCCAGCACGCCGGCCAGCCGCACCAGCCCCGCCGTGTCGTAGCCCTGCTCGGCACCGCCCAGCACCGTGCGCGCCAGCCGGGCCGCGCCCACCGGGTCGGTGAGCAGCCGCCGGGCCTGGAGCCGCCGCAACGCGTCGACCAGGAACCGCTGCAGGCGCCGGACCCGGCCGGCGCCGCCGTCGGCGTGCCGCGAGCGGAGGTACCGCAGGGCGGGCCCGCCCGCGAGCAGCCGGCGGGCGGGCGACGCGCCCTCCGGCGGACGCGCGCCGCACGTCTCGACGCCGCCCACCCGGTCGACGGCGGCGGTGAACCGCCGGAAGTCGACCTGGAGGTACCGGTCCACGCGCAGTCCGGTCGTCGCCTCGACGGTGCGGACGGTCAGCGCGGACCCGCCCTCCGCGTACGCGGTGCCGAGTCGCGCGGTGCGCGCGGGACGCTCCCGGCCGGTGCGCACGTCGCGGTGCGCGGGGAGGCGGGCGGCGGACTCGCGCGGCAGACCGACCACGCTGACGCGGTCCTCGGCGGCGGAGACGTGGACCAGCATCAGCGCGTCGGCGCAGTCGCAGGCGCCCCCGGCGGTGGGGCGGCCGTCGGTGCCCATCACCAGGATGTTCGTCCCGTGCGGCGGCGACGGGGGGCCCGGCAGGGCGGCGCCGCCGACGAGCAGCGCGGCGACGGCCGTGAGCGCGGCACCGAGGAGCGGCCGGGCCGACCGGCCGCGCGCGGGAAGAACGGGGAAGGCCGTGCCGGGGGAGGGGGACAGGGAAGAAAGGATTCTCTTCTGCGTCACCCGGCGCACGCTAGGCGAGCGGGCCGCCGGGTGACCGGCGGCCCGCTGGCGGGACTGGAAAATCAAGCCCCCGGGCTCAGCCGCGAGGCGGCGAAGCCCGTCGTTCGTACGGTGGTGGCCGCCGCGAGGTTCAGCGGTTGCCGGCGCCGTTGCCCGACAGGGCCGAGATGTCGTCCAGGATGTGCGACAGCGGCTCGTCGCCCTTGGCCTGCGTCGAGTTCTCGACACACTGCTGGTTCTGCGGGGCCGACAGGACCGGGATGTCCTGGACGGCGATCGGCACGAGGCCGACCAGGGAGCCGAGGTTCGCCTTGGCCGGCAGGCCGATGCAGGGCTTGTTGAGCGAGCCCTGGATGAGCGCCATCTGCGGGCTCATGTTGCCGTACGTGGCGGAGTTGCCGAACGACTGCATGGCACCGTTGCCGCTGGCGGACGTGGTGCCGCCGTCGTTGCCGATCGCCAGGGCCGGCGACGCGACAGCGGCGGAAGCGCCGACGACGGAAGCGGCGACCGCGGCGGTGGCCAGAACCTTCTTGATCACTTGATGTCCCTTCTGAGGAAACCCCGTCCACCGGAGCCACGCTGGTCAACTCCCCCGGCCCCGTTTGGTTGTGCCACTTCACTCCGATGGCCCACATCACGGAAAACGCGCCCCGCGCGGGCCTCCCCGTTGTTTCCGGGGAATTCCGGTCGCCGACACGCTCCGATCGGGTGACACGCCGCAACCAAATCCCGCCGATCAGGTTGATGCGGAGGCAGGAACGCGCGTCCCGGCCGGCGACCTCGTCGTACGGGACCAGGAAAGGAATATCGAAATGCTGAAGAAGGCAATGGCCGTTGCGGCGGTCGCCGCATCTGTCGTCGGCGTGTCGGCGGCGGCAGCCCCCCAGGCGCTTGCCATCGGTGACGACACCGGCACCACCTCGGCCAGTGGCAACGGCGCCCACGAGGCGTTCGGCAACGCGGTCACCAAGGGCAACCTGAGCCCGCAGGGTGCCCTCGTCCAGGGCTCGGTCAACAAGCTCTGCGCCGGCATCCCGGTCAAGGCCAACGTCGGTTCGCTCGTCGGTCTCGTGCCGATCGCGGTCCAGGACGTCCCGATCCTGTCGGCGCCGCAGAACCAGCAGTGCGCCGAGAACTCGACGCAGGCCAAGGGCGACGAGCCGCTGTCGCACCTCGTGGACGACATCTCCGTCCTCGCGGGCAACGGCGTCCGCAACGGCTGACGTTCCCCGAAGGCGGCTCGGGCAGCTCCGGACTCCGGGGCTGCCCGAGCTCTTTGCCGTCGGCGCGGCCCGGTCCGGTCCTGTTCTTTCTGTTTGTTCTGTACTTTCTGGCCCCCCTGTATTTTCTGTGCGGGCGTTCTTGCCCCGCGACGGGGTTCTGCGGGGGCGTTCGAGTGAATTCCCGGGCGACGCACGTTCCGTCGTTTCTTGATTCGTCTATCCCTCGTTTACAGCCTGCAGGTCATGAGGTGAGCCGTTCATGTCGTGCTCGCCCGGTTTCGGCCGTCAAAGAGGCATGACCGCAGAGAAGGGAAGTTTCATGAAGAAGAGCGCTGCTGTCGTCGCGGGCGTCATCATGGCCCTGGGCATGGCCGCCCCGGCCTTCGCCGACGCCGGAGCCGAGGGTGCCGCCGTCGGTTCCCCCGGTGTCCTGTCGGGCAACGTCATCCAGGTTCCCGTCCACGTGCCCGTCAACGTGTGCGGCAACTCGATCGACGTGGTCGGCCTGCTCAACCCGGCGTTCGGCAACGTCTGCGCCAACGGCTGACGTCACCTCTCAGCCGCATCGGCTGTGGCCGGCCCCGGACCGCTTTCCGCTCCGGGGCCGGCTTTTCCCACTTCTACCAGCAGGAAGACCACGAAATGCGACAGACCCTGAGCCGGTCAGTGGTCGCGGCGACCGCCGCGACGAGCATTCTGTCCCTGTGCGGCGGCACCGCTCAGGCCGACACGTACGCGAGCGGCGGCGCCTCGGACTCGCCCGGTCTGCTGTCGGGCAACAGCATCCAGGCCCCCGTCGACGCCCCGGTGAACGCCTGCGGCAACTCCGTGGACGCGGTCGGCGCGCTCAACCCCGCCTTCGGCAACTCCTGCGGCGGCGGCAGCGGTTCGCAGGGTCTTCACCACGGCCAGGCCCACGTCCCCGCCCAGCACACCCCGTCCGCCGCGCACGGCGCTCGGGGCACCCACGGCGGCACCGGCGGCACCGGCTACGGGGAATCCGGTCGCGGCGGCTCGGGTCACGGGGACTCCGGCTACGGGGACTCGGGCTACGGGGACTCGGGCTACGGCGACTCGGGTTACGGAAACTCCGGGCACGGCCGCGGCGGGCACGAGGGCTCCTTCGCGCACGGTCCCGCATCGGACTCCCCGGGCATCGGCTCGGGCAACAGCGTCGAGGTCCCCGTCCACGCGCCGGTCAACCTGTGCGGCAACACGGTCGACATCGTCGGCATCGGCAACGGCGCCTTCGGCAACTCCTGCGGCGAGCAGGGCGGTTACGGCGACGACAGCCCCGGCGGCTACGGCGACACCCCGGGCGGCTACGGCGACGACACCCCGCCCACGAGGACGCCGCCGGGCCACCCCCACCACCCGCCGACGACCCGCAACATGCCGCCCGGCGAGACCCCGCCCGGCACGCCTCCGTCGCACGGCACCCCGCCCGCGCACCCGCGGGGCTCCTCCGTCGCCCGCCACCACGCGGCGGCGCCCGCGCTCGCGGAGACCGGCGCCGGCTCGGACCTGGCGGGTGCCGCCGCGGCCGCTGCCGCGCTGATCGCGGGCGGCGCCGTCCTCTACCGCCGCGGCCGGGTCGCGTCGCAGCGTTAGCAGTCAGACCAACTCAGCCACCTGAAAACGGAGTTGACGGGAGCCCGGGTCCCGGCCGGCGGGGAGGTCGCCGGCCGGGACCCGGGCTCCCGAGCCCGGTCAGTTGCCCGCGACCGCCCTCGCGGCGCCGCCGCGCGCACGGCCGGCCGGGGCCGGCACCGTCACCCCGAGCGGGCCGGAGCGCAGCCGCCGCCGCACCCCGCGCACCAGCGTCGAGGCGGTGAAGCCCGCGCCGTGCACGAACCGCATCGCCGGGCCGAAGCCCGACGCCGTCACCAGCCCCGCCATGAAGAGACCGGGGTGCGACGACTCGAACTCCCGCCCCACGTAAGGCGATCCGTCGGCCAGCTCGGCGAGCCCGGCGCGCAGGTCCGCCTCCAGCATCGCCAGCCGCTCCCGGGTCGCCCGGAACCCGGTGGCCGCCACCACGTGGCCCGTCTCCAGCGACCGCACGGCGCCCGCGCGGTCGGCCACCTCCAGCCGCACCCCGCCGCCCGGCACCGGGCGCGCCGCCGTGATCCCGTGGCCGAGCAGCACCTCGACACGGGGCTCGAAGCGGTCGCGCACCCACCACGCGCCCGCCGGGCCGAGCGCGCTGTCGGCGACGCGGGTCCGGGTCGCCTCGGGGAGCCGGTGGAAGACGCCGGGGCGTTCCGCGTAGAACCAGTTGCGCCAGCCGCAGCCCAGGCCGCTGTGCGGGCTGCGGGCGGAACGCCACCAGGGGCGCTGCCACGGCGGCGGCACGTCGTTCCAGTACAGCCGGTCGGCGCGGGCCAGCACCCGGGTGCGGGTGCCCTGTTCCGCGAGCAGCGTGGCCGTCTCCAGCGCCGCCTGTCCGCCGCCGACGACCGTCACGTCCGTACCGCGGAAACGGTCCAGGTCGGCGTGGTCGCTGCTGTGCGAGACGAGGGACGCGTCGAGGCCGTGCAGGGCCGCCGGGATCTCCGTGAAGGGCATCACGCCCACCGCGAGCGCGACGGTGCGCGCGTGCAGCGTCTCGCCGTCCGCGAGGACCACCTCGAAGCCGCCCGGCACCGGCGCCACCAGGGACACCATCCGCTCGTCCACCTCCGGCACCGCGTGCCGCGCGAACCACAGGCCGTAGTCCGCGAACATCTCCACCGGGATCGGCTCGCCGTGCCGCGCCGTCACCCCCTGCCCGGCGCAGTAGGCGCCCAGGCGCCTGCGGCCCCCGGGGTCGGAGAGGTCCGAGGCCCACGGCTCCGACTTCAGGAACATGCCCCGGGGCATGTGGTCGCGCCAGGACGCCATGGGCCGGCCCAGGACACGCATCCTCAGTCCGGCCGCCGCGGCGTGCGACGCGATGGACAGGCCGTACGGGCCCGCGCCCACCACCAACAGGTCGTACATCAGCAACTGCTCGCTCTCTCGTCGTCGTTGAGGGGACCGGAAGCCGCCGGACCGGCCTGGGCCGGCACCGCCTGCCGCACCACGTACGGGCGGGGCTCCCGCTCGGCGCGCCGCCCGACGCGCGCCAGCAGCCTGCGGGCCACGTGGCGGCACCACAGCGAGCGCAGCGCGCGCCCGGGGGCGGGATCGTCCCGGGCGTGCCAGGCCAGTTCGCGCCCGCGCGCCGGACGCAGGGCCGTCAGCGGCGCGTAGTTCTCCACCACGAACGTCCGGTCGGGCCGCGCCCCGCCCGTGGACGGGGCGCGCCGGGTCAGGTCCAGGTGCAGGGCGCGCACGACGTCCACGCCGGCGGTGTCCGTGAACAGCCGGAACTGGGCGCCGGGGCGGGGGTTGAAGTCGAGCAGGTGGTAGCGGCCGTCGACGCCGCAGCGGCGGAAGTCGAGGTCGAGGACGCCGCGGTAGCCCAGCTCCGCGCACAGCCGCGTGGCGAGCGCCTCCACCCGGGGGTTGGGCGTCCACGAGCCGACGGCGGTGAGGCCCGCGCCCGGCGGCCAGGCGCGGCGCTTGCGGCCCGCGCCGGACGCCCTGAGCACCCCGGAGCGGTCGGCGTAGGCGTGGAAGAACCAGTCGCGGTCCGGGCCGGGGGCGAGGAACTCCTGCAACAGCAGCCTGCTGCCCGCCTCCTCGGAGCGCAGGTACAGCTCCCGCGCCTGCCGCGCGTCCCGCACCAGCACCGTGCTGCGCAGCCCGACGCCGGTGGGGAGCTGCCAGGGGCGGCTCCACTTCGCGACCAGCGGCAGGCCCAGGCGCCGGACGGCGGCCGCCGCCTCGGCCGCGCTTCCCGGCACCAGCGTCACCGGGTGCGGCACGCCGAGGGCACGGCAGACGGCGGCGAGTTCGGCCTTGTCGGCCACCCGTTCGGGCAGCGCGCCCGGCGGGTCGGGCAGCAGGTAGTGCGGCGCGAGCGTGTCGCGCAGGGCACTGGACGCGATCGCGCCGACGTCGTCCATCGGGACCAGGACGGCTGGCCGGCCGATCTCCCGCGCGACACGCCGCAGCACCCCGGCGATGTCGTCCGCCGACGCGCCGGGCCGGGGCGGAGGATGCAGTTGACGCACGTAGCGCGAGGCGCCGACCGGTCCGCCGGCGGTGTCGGCGACCAGGTGGACGTCGACACCGGCCCGGCCCAACGAGCGGACGGCGCCCAGGGTTCCGTGGTGAAAGGGATTGCGGTCGACACGCAGCAGAACGGCGGGAACGCGAGTGTCCAGGAGCGACACGGATTTCTCTCCCATTGCATCGGCTGTCACCCGTACGGGCGGTCGGAGCACTCGAAAGCCACACCGACAAGTGGCGTAATTCCTATTCGTATGACTGAGTGTCAGTAACCCTGAGAGCAAAAGAAGATGACCTTCAGGGGCATCGAGACAAGAGTGGAGAAAGGAGCAGGCATGGCTCCACAGCAGCGACTGCGGACCCGGTCGAAAAGGCTGGCCGTCATCGCGGCGACGGTCGCCGCGTCGGCCGCGCTGACAACCGGTCCCGGATTCTCGGCGGGGGTGGTGCGGGCCGCCGGCGCGCCCGCTCCGACGCCGGCCGCAACGGCCCCCGGAGTGATCCAACCGGCCACCGGGCCCGCGCCCGCCGACAACACGCCGGTCCCGCAGATCCCGCCGGTTCCCGAGCGCCCGGCGGCGTCGCCGGCCGCCGCCGCGGCGGTCCCCCCGGGCGCCTCCCCGGCACCGTCCGTCGGCGCCTCCGTGGCGCCGTCCGCCTCCCCGCGACCGGCCGGCAAGGCCTCCGCGTTCGGCGCGTACCTCGACTACGGGGCACGCGGCGTCTCGCGGATCGCGCAGCTCAGCGAGTGGCTGGGCGGTGCCGAACTGCGCGTCGGGCACACCTATCTGCCGGGCGACCGGTGGAGCAACATCGAGGGTGCCAACGGCTTCCTCGACGTGTGGGCGGACTGGCGGCGCGAGAAGGCCGACCGGATGCTCGTGCTCAACGTCCCGATGCAGGAGAACAACGAGGGCAACGTCTCCGACGCCGAGGTCCGCACCCTGCTGCGCAGGGGCTCCGCCGGCGACTTCGACCAGCACTACAGGGCGCTCGCCCAGCGGCTCGTCGACCTGAAGGTGCCGGACACCGTCGTCGTGCTCGGCTGGGAGATGAACGGCACCACCTACACCAGCCGTTGCGGGCCCGACCCCGCCGCCTGGAAGGCGTACTGGAACCGGATCGTCACCACCATGCGGTCGGTGCCGGGACAGAAATTCCGGTTCGACTTCGCGCCGACCCGCGGGCGTGACGCCGTTCCGTGGACCGAGTGCTATCCCGGTGACGACGTCGTCGACATCGTCGGAATGGATTCGTACGACCAGCCTTCCGGGGAGTCGTTCGACGAGCAGATCAAGGAGCCCTACGGGCTTCAGCAGCACGTCGACTTCGCCAAGGCGCACGGAAAGGAGATCTCCTATCCGGAATGGGGACTCTTCCGCAACGGTGACAACGCCGACTACATGCGCCGCATGCTCCGGTGGATGGACGACCACCACCCGCTGTACAACACGCTGACCGACTACTGCCCGCACGGCGTGTGGCAGTGCGCGCAGAACCCGCAGGCGTCCAAGGTCTACCGGTCCGTGCTCTACGGCCGCACCGACGACCCGAACCCGACGCCCACCCCGACGCCGACACCCACCCCCACCCCGAAGCCGACGCCCACGCCCACCGAGCCCGTCGCGCCGAAGCCCCCGGCGAACTGCTCGCGGCTGGACCTCGGCGACTGGGTCGAGTACTGGCTGGGCGGCAAGCTCTGCGTCCGCCTCGACTGGTGGTCCCGCGACAACTGAACCGCCGGCCGGTGCGACCCCGGCCGCCGAACCCGCCGGTGGCGGCGGGCCCGCGTCAGGGTCCGCCGCCACCGGCACGTTCCCCGCCGCGGCCGGCCGCGGCACGCTCGCCCCGGCGCTCCTCCCAGCGGCGCAGCAGCTCCTTGCCGTGCCGGCGCGCCGCCACGTCGCACACGACCGCCGACATCAGCGGCGCGGTACGCCGACGGGCGAGCAGCAGCCGCTCGTTGACGACCTGCTCGGGGCGCCAGTGGTGCTTGTACGGCTCGTTGCCGCGCAGCAGGCTCAGCGTGCCGCCGCCGTGCGCGCCGGTCCGCTCGGCGCAGGCGTCCAGCAGCATCACCGCGACGTCCGCCTTGCGCTCCCGCAGCCGCGGGTGCGCGCCGTACAGATAACCGCCCGCCAGCCGCCGGGACACCAGGGTCAGGTCCACGGCCACCACGTCGTCGTCGAGCCGGAACTCGGTGACCACCGCGTTCCCGGAGCGGACCATCGGGCCCACCGAGCGCACCAGGTGCTCGCAGAAGCGGGTGCGCAGGTGCTCGGTGGTCACCTTGCGGCCCTGCCACTGGAGCGCGTGCAGTTCGAGCAGCCGGCGCAGCGCCGCGTCGACGCCGTCGGCCCCGACCACGTGCCGCTGCACACCGAGCGCCGTCAGCTTGCGCAGTTTCGCCCGCACCCGCTGCGCCTTGTTCGACGGCAGGCGGGACACCAGCTCGTCCATCGGCACGGCGGGCAGCTCCAGGCACAGCGAGTCCAGGACCCGGCGGCGCGGACCGCGCCAGCGCTCCCACACGTGCTCGATCGCGCCGCCCGGCCGCACCTCCCGGAAGTCGATGACCGCGGTCCGCGCGACGGCCGACAGACCCCGCGCGAGCGCGTCCGCGGCGGCGTCGGCCCGCTCGTCGTCGATCAGCACGTCCCCGTAGTCGGAGATCGCCCCGCCGAGCGGCACCAGCGACGGCACCGGTCCCCGTACGAGCAACAGGGGCGCCGCGGCGACGAGTTCGGCGCCGTCGCGCACCAGGACCAGCCGCAGCCGGCCCGGAACGCCGTACGACAGCCACCACGAGTGCAGCCAGGCGTGGCTCTGGAACGGGGTCGCCGACGCGCAACGCCCGTACAGGCGGCCCCACTCGGGGGCGAGCGCCGCGAAGTCGGCTTCCTCGGTGACCAGTTGCGTCGTGTACACCGGCTTCACAGTTGACCGTGCACGTCGGCGGCGTGCGCCGGGCCGGGGACCGAGGCCGGGCGGGCGGTGGCCTCCGCCTCGCGGCGCGGGCGCACCAGCAGCGCGAGACCGCCCAGCAGGCCGCCCGCGCTCGCGCCCACCAGACCGGTCACCGCCCAGGACGCCGAGGACGGCGCGGCGGGCTTCACCGCCCGGGAGAACTGGAGCAGTTCGACGTGGGTGTCGGCCTTCGTGTCGTTGGCGTGCCGGGTCAGCGCCCGGGTCACCGCGTTGGCCATGTCGGCCGCGACGTCCGCGCGGGACGACGTCGCCGTCACCGACACCATCGGCGCGTCCGGCGAGGTCTCGGCCTGCACGCTCTTCTGGAGCGTCTTCACCGGCACGCCCGCCCACACCTGCGCGTCCCCGAGCACCGCGACCTGCGTGGCGACCCGCCCGTACGCCTGCGCGAAGCCGAGGGCGGCGGCCGGGTCGGCGCTCTGGATCGGCACGGCCACGACGTAGCTCGTCGCCGTGTAGGTCGGCGTCCTGAGCACGCCGTACGTGCCGCCGAGGACGCCGCCCGCCACGGCACCCGCCGCGAGCAGCGACCAGGCCGGGAGTCTCCTGCCGCGCAGGAGGGCCGGGGCCTGGCGGTGGTGCCGGTTGGGGATGTCGGTCATGAGGAACGGGCTCCCTGCTGAGGTGTGGAGGACTGCTGGCTGGAGACGGCGGCGGCGTACACGTCCATGAGCTGGGCGGCACTGCGCGCGATGTTGTAGTGGTGCGCGGCGTCGGCCGCGTGCCGGGGCAGCGGCCCCCGCGCGCGGGCCGCGGCGAGCGCGTCGGCGAAGGCGTCGGGTCCGCCGGTGACGCGCCGCGCGCCGGGCGCGGACCCGGCGGGCAGGTCCTCGATCGCGGGGCACGAGGCGTAGAGCACGGGCAGCCCGGACGCCAGGGCCTCGACGGCCGCGAGCCCGAACGCCTCCTCGTGCGACGGCGACGCGAACACGTCCATCGCGGAGAGCAGGGCGGGCAGGTCGGGCCCCGGGGAACCGTCGGGCAGGTAGGGGCGTTCTCCGGTGAACAGCACCCGGTCCCCCACGCCCGCCTCGGCCGCGCCCGCCCGCAGGGCCCGCTCCTCCTCGCCGCCGCCCACGAGGAGCAGCCGGCACGCGCGCGGGAGGTCCACGAGCGCCCGCACCAGGACGTCGAAGCGCTTGCCGGGCGCGAGCCGGCCGACCCCGCCGATCACGTACGCGTCGTCGGGCAGCCCGAGGCGCTCGCGGGTGCGCAGCCGGGTCAGCGGGTCGAAGCGGAAGCGGTCCAGGTCGATGCCGTTGGGCACGACCTCGATGCGCGGCGCGGGCACGCCCCACCGCCGCAGCCGTTCCGCGACCGTGGACGAGACGGCGACGGTCGACGAGCCGAGCCGCTCGCTGGCGAGGTAGAGGCCGCGCACGCCCGCGCCGAGGGGCCGCCCCTCCATCTGGGAGTCGCCCAGCGAGTGTTCGGTGGCCACCACCGCCCGCACCCCGGCCAGCCGCGCCGCGAGCCGCCCGTAGACGCAGGCCCGGTACAGATGCGTGTGCACGAGGTCGTAGCCGCCCGCGCGGATCAGCCGCACCAGGCGCGGCAGCGCGCCCAGGTCGCGGTTGCCGGCCATGCCGAGGTGCACGACGCGCACCCCGTCCGCGCCCAGCCCGTCGGCGACCGCGCCCGGGTTGGTCAGGGTCACCACGTCGCAGTCGACGGGCAGATGGCGCACCAGCAGCCGCAGTTGCTGCTCCGCGCCGCCCACCCCGAGCCCGGTGATGACGTGCAGGGCGCGCAGCCGGGCGTCCGGGTCCCGGCGGCGGGCCGGGGAGCGCCGCGCGGCCCGCATC
Source organism: Streptomyces sp. NPDC008150 (assembly GCF_042956945.1). Lineage (NCBI taxonomy): Bacteria > Bacillati > Actinomycetota > Actinomycetes > Kitasatosporales > Streptomycetaceae > Streptomyces > Streptomyces sp. NPDC008150. Next base: position 343,439 of record NZ_JBIBHJ010000001.1, read on the forward strand.
ACACGCCCTCCACCGGGCGCCTGCGCAGCCGGTGCAGCTTGTGCTTCAGGTGCAGCCGCGGGGAGGTGTCGTTCTGCCCGATGTGCAGCCGCGGCAGCGCGTGCGGCCCGGTCAGCCGGCCCGGCGCGATGGCGCACCCGTAGTCGTAGCCGGCGTCCCGGACGGCGTCCACCGCACGACGGTCCACCGACCCGTACGGGTAGCAGAAGCCCTGCACGGCCGTGCCCGTCAGCTCGGCGAGGCGGTCGCGGCTCTCGTGCACCTCGGCGCGCAGCAGGTCGCCGTCCGCGCGGGTCAGGTCGACGTGGGTGAGACCGTGCGAGCCGATCTCCACGCCCTCGCTCGCCGCGTGCCGGATGCCGTCGGCGGTCAGCAGCGGCTTGCGCGGCCCCAGCGGGTCCCACGCGTTCTCCCCGCCGAGCCGCCCCGGCAGGACGAACAGGGTCGCGCCGCACTGCCAGCGGCGCAGCACGGGCAGCGCGTTGTCGACGAAGTCGGCGTACCCGTCGTCGAAGGTGAGCCCGACCAGGCCGTCGCCCCGGCCGCGGGCGCGCGCCGCGAGCAGGTCGCCGACGGACACGCCGCGCAGCCCGCGCCGGGTGAGCCAGCGCAGCTGCCGGGCGAGCCGGTCGGGGGTCACGGTGATGCGGTAGGGGTCGGCGGAACAGTCGCCGACCGAGTGGTACATCGCCACCCACGGGACGGGGCCCGGTCGCGGAGCGACGCGTGTGCCTCTGGCACCGGTGTCAACGGAAGCGGACATGCGCAAGCCTTCGTGTGACGGTACGTACGGAACGGAATGCGGGGGCGAAGCCCTGGGCGCCGAGGACGCCGCAGAGCAGGACGAAGACGACGGTGACGGTGAGCGAACCGGCCGCGAGACCGGCGACCGGGGAGGCCGGCCACCTTCCCGCGAAGACCCCGGCCACGGCCGCGGCCACCGCCGCCCGCACCGGGCGGCTCAGCTCGGTGAGGACGCGGCGCACGCGGATCGGAACGCTGCGGGGGCCCGTGCCGTACAGCAGCAGTACGGCGGTCAGGGTGATGCCGGCCGCGTTGGCGGCGGCGATGCCGCAGACGCCCCAGGCGTCCACGGCCCACACCCCGATCCACGCGGTGGCGACGATCCCGGCCGCCATCGCGGCGACCGGGTACCAGGAGGGACGGCCCGCCGAGAAGTACGAGCGGACCAGGACACCGACCAGGGTCTGGCCGAGCAGTCCGAGCGCGTACACCCGCATCACGTCCGCGGTGGCGGCCGTGTCGCGGGCGGTGAACGCGCCGCGCTGGAAGAGGAGTTCGACGATCTGCGGGGCGCACGCGACGACGGCCGCGGTACCGAGGAGGACCGTGCACGCGGCGACCGCCAGGTCCTGTTCGACCCGGTCGCGGGCCCGTTCGGTGTCGCCCTCGGCGAGCGCCCGCGCCACCACCGGGAAGGTGACGGTGCACAGCATCATCGAGAGCATCATCGGCATCTGCGCGACCTTCTGCGCGTAGTTCAGGTGCGAGATGGCGCCGGCCGGGAGGTGCGAGGCGAGGAAGCGCTCGATGAGGACCTGGGTCTGCCGGCACAGCGCGAAGAGCAGCACGGTCGACAGCAGCGCGATGTCCATCGGACGTGCCGCCGCGGTCCGCGCACCGCCCGCAGTGACCGCCGCCCCCGCGTTCGTGGTGCGCAACCTCCGCCACAGCGAGGGCAGTTGGACGGCCACCATCAGGCAGCCGCCGATCGCGACACCGGCCGCCGCCGAGCGCACGCCCCAGCGCCCGCCGAGCAGGAACATCCCGGAGACGATGCCCACGTTGTAGGCCACGTAGATCGCCGCCGGTGCCAGGAAGCTGCGGTGCGCCCGCAGCGCGGCGCTGCAGTACCCGGCGAGACCGAAGCTGAGCACACAGGTCGCGGTCAGCCGGGTGCAGTCCACCGCGAGGGCCGGGTCGGGCAGACCGGGCGCGAGGGCCTCGACGAGGTACGGGGCGGTCGCCACGAGCAGCGCCGACACCGCGACGAACGCCAGCGAGAGCCGCGGCAGCGTGGCCGCCACCAGCGCCCGTACGGGATCGCCCGCACCCCCGCGCGCCCGCAGGGCCAGCGCCACGCTGAACGCCGGTACGAGGGCGAAGGCGAGCCCGTCCTCGATCAGCAGGGTGGACGCGAACTCCGGCACCGTCCAGGCGACCAGGAAGGCGTCCGTCTCCGACCCGGCCCCGAACAGCCGCGCGAGCGCCTGGTCCCGGACCAGCCCCAGCAGGGCGCCGGCGACGGACAGGGCGGCGGTGAGGAGGGTGGCGCGGGCGAGGAAGCCGCGCGACTCGGGGGCGGAGCCCCCGGTGCCCGGGGCGGCGTCGGGCTCCGCGCCCGGGACCTCCGTTCCGGGGGCCGCGTCCGGCGGGGGAGCGGGAGCCGTGAGCACGTCCGCCTCCGTGCCCCGCTCCGCCGGCGGGCCACCGCCCGGACCCGGCACGTGGACCTCGGCGTGCGGGAGCTGGCGCGCGGCGGCAGTGCCGTCGTCCGTCGCGAGGGCTCCCGGGGCGCCGGGCGCCCCGGGGGCGGTGCCGGGCGCGTCGGGCAGGGGGCGGGGCGTCACCGTCATCGGGACACGGCCTCCCCGGCGCGCTCGCGGACCGGCGCGGCCGGCGCACCGGGCACGGCGTCGGCGTGCCGGCTGGCCAGCGACCACCACGCCACCAGGCCCAGTACGACGGCGGTCAGCACGGTGGAGGGGCCGCCGATGTCGGCGTACAGGAAGTCGACGAGCTGCCACACCAGCAGCCCGCACGCGACGAGCCCGCACTCCGGGACACCCGGTGCGCGCGTGCCGCCGGACTCCGCACCGTCCGCGTCGCTCCGCGGGCCGCGCGCCCGCAGCAGCCCGTGCAGTCCGCACACCAGCAGCGCGAGCCAGCTCCCGCCGAGGGCGAGCAGACCGATCAGGCCCTGCTCGCTCAGCACGAGCAGGTACATGTTGTGCGGCGACAGCAGCGGCTGGCGCTGGAACGAGGCGCCCGCGCCCTCCGTGTCGCTGCCGGACGACAGCGCCAGCGAGGCGTGGCTGTCGCGGTGTTCGGGGAAGCCCTTGAGGCCGACCCCGGTCAGCGGCTGCTCGCGCCACATCGAAGTCGCCGCCGCCCACATCGTGTAGCGGTCGACCACCGACTGGTCGGGGGCGTCGGTGACGCGGGTGATGCTGTCGATGCGGTCCTGGAGCATCGCCGAGCCGACCCCGAAACCGCCGACCAGCACCACCCCGGCCGCGACGGCGACCGCCGCGACCTTCAACGCCCGCCGCACACCGGCCAGGACGAGCTGGAGCCCGCACGTCACGACCGTGGCGATCCAGGCGCCCCGGCTGAACGACAGCGCGAGCGGCACCAGCAGCGCCAGCGCGCACGCGGCGGCCACCGCCCGCTGCCGCGCCGGACCCCGCCCGAGCGCCAGCCCGAGCGCGCACACCAGCCCGAACGCCACCACCGTGGCCATGCCCATCACGTCGGTCGGCCCGAACGTGCCGACCGCGCGCACGTCCTCGCCCTGGTACGAGGCGCCCGTACCGGTGACGTACTGGTGCACGCCGACCGCGCCCTGCCATCCGGCCAGACCGACGAACGACCAGGCCAGGGTGCGGAAGTCGGCCCGGTCGCGGATCAGCAGCAGGACCGCGGCGGGCACCAGCACGAACACCTGGAGGTAGCGGCCCAGACCGGTCAGCCCGGCCTCCGGCGAGGAGGCGCCCACCGCCGCGACGGCGAGCCCGACCACCGGCAGCCCCAGCACCACGGCGGCCGTCCGGGTCAGCGGCCGGCGCCGGGCCCGCAGCAGCCGTACGGCGCAGGCCAGCACCACGAGGCCGGAGACCGCGTCGGCCGGCCCCGCACCGCCGTCGTCGCCCGGTGCCAGCGGCAGCCCGAGCAGGGCGATCACCGCCACCACGGGCAGCACCGGCGTGAAGGACGCCACCCGGCGCGGCAGCGCGAGTGCGAGGCTCATGAACTCAGCTCCCCGTCGGCCGCACGAGGGCGACCGCGGTGCGCAGCAGCAGACAGATGTCCTGCCACAGCGACCAGTTGTCGATGTAGGCGTTGTCGAACCGGCAGCGGTCCTCGATGGAGGTGTCACCGCGCAGCCCGTGCACCTGGGCGAGGCCGGTGATGCCGGTCTGCATCCGGTGCCGGGCCGCGTAGCCGGGGTAGGTCTGGCTGAACTGGCCGACGAAGTACGGGCGTTCGGGGCGCGGACCGACCAGGCTCATGTCGCCGCGCAGGACGTTCCAGAGCTGGAGCAGTTCGTCCAGCGAGGTGCGGCGCAGCAACCGGCAGAACCAGCGCATCTGTTGCTCGTTCGCCACGCTCCACCGGGTCGCCGACTCGTGCGCGTCGACCGGGCTGTGGGTGCGGAACTTCAGCAGGGTGAACGGCCGTCCGCCCCGGCCGATCCGCTCCTGCCGGAACACCACGCCCGGTCCGTCGCACGCCCTGAGCACGACCGCGCACAGCAGCAGCAGCGGGCTCACCGCGAGCAGCAGCGTCCCGGACACCGCGACGTCCAGCGCCCGCTTGCCCGGGTGCGGCCGCCGCCGTACGCCCGTCTCCAGGCGGCGGCAGGAGAACCCGGCGAGACGTTCGCGCGACTCGTACGACGGGGAGTCCGCGTCGACCTCCCACACCGCGCAGCCCGACTCGGCCAACGCCCGCAGCAACGGCCCCTGTTCGGTGCGCACCGAGGGGTGCACCGCGAGCACCGCGCGCACCCCGTTCTGCACCAGGGCGCGCTCCACGTCGTCGCCGGTCGTCAGCACCGGCAGCCCGCCGGTGCCCTCGGGCCGCTCCGCGACGACACCCACCGGCCGCACCCCGCACGCCGGGTGGCGCAGCACGGCGGCGGCCACCCGCTGGGCGGTCGCCGCCGGGCCCACCACCAGCGCGGCGTGCGGGCGGCGCAGCAGGCGGGTGCGGCGGCGCCAGTGGACCAGGCCCCGGCCCGCGCAGCTCACCGCGGCCTGCGCGAGGGGCCCGGCGGCCAGGACGGCCGCGGGCAGCGCGTGTTCGGGGGCCCGCGCGGCCACGGCCGCCGCGAGGACCGCCCAGCCGACCGCGATCCGCCCGCACACGGCGGGCACTTCGCCGAGGACGGCCGGCACACCGGTCGAGCGGTACAGGGCCGCCTGTGCGTTGAGGAGCACGACGCCGATCAACAGGGCTGCTGCGAAGGCCGGTTGGATCCGCTCGCCGGTCAGGACCAGCGCGCCGCACAGCGCGGCCGCGCAGTCCGCGGCGAGCAGCGGCACGGCGGAGGGGCGGCGCAGTGGAGGTCTTCGGCCGGCCGGGAAGCGGAAGGCGGCCGGGAACCGGAGCCCGGACGTGCCGCGCGAGGCGATGACCGAGACGGCCGAGAGTCCGTGCTCCCGTGGCTGTCCGCCGGGGGAGGGGACGGTGCTTTCCGCAGTCACGAGTGGATGGACTCCCTGCACTCGGTGGGCTCGACGAGCGCTGCGGCCCCGTGGCCGAGCAGGTCGCGGTACACGTCCGCGAACTGCTCGGCGGTGTGCCGCACGTCGTGCGTGGACAGGACGTAACGGCGTGCGCGTTCGCCGAGGGACTCGCGCAGCAGTGGGTCGCGCAGCAGGCCGGTGACCGCCTCCGCCAGCGCCGCCGGGCTGCCCGGCGGTACCAGGCAGCGCCCGGCCAGCCCCGGCGGCAGGCTCTCGCGGGCGCCGTCGACGTCGGTGACGACCACGGGCCGTCCGCACGCCATCGCCTCCAGCGGGGCCAGCGCCATGCCCTCCCAGCGGGACGGCAGGACGACCAGGTCGGCCGCCTGGTACCAGGGCACGGTGTCCTCGACGGCGCCGGTGAACAGCACCGACTCCGGGGCACGGGAGCGCAGTTCGTCGAGGTCGGGTCCGTCACCGACCAACACGAGCCGCGCACCCGGCAGTTGTGTGACAATCGTCGACCAGGCGTCGAGCAGGACGTCCTGCCCCTTCTGCCGGCACAGCCGCCCCACGCAGACCACCAGCGGTGCCGAGGGCGGCAGTTCGGCGAGTGCGGGCAGGGCGGTGCGGACGGCGCCGACGCGGGCGGGGCGGAAGCGGCGGGCGTCCACGCCGTTGGCGACGACGCTCCACCGCCCGGCGATCCCGGACCGCTCCCCGGTGCGCCGCTCCGCCTCGCTCACGCACACCAGCCGCGACGCCCACCGCGCGCCCCACCGCTCCCAGCGCAGCGCGAGCGCGGCGGTGACGCCCCCGACCGCCTCGAACGACCAGGCGTGCGGCTGGAAGACGGTCGGCACGCGGCCCCGCAGCGCGAGTCGCCCGGCGAGGCCGGCCTTGGCGCTGTGCGCGTGCACGAGGTCGGGCCGCACCTCGTCGAGCAGCCGGGCCAGACCCCGTACCTCGGACCACAGGCCGGGCCCCGGCGACCGGGAGGCCCGCCAGTGCCGCACCCCGGCGCCCAGCGCGGCGGCGTCGTCGGCGAGGGCACCGCCGGGGCAGGCCACCGTCACGTCGAGACCGGACGCGAGCTGGGCGCGCACCAGGTCCACGACGACGCGGGCGACGCCGCCGTCCACGGGCTGCGCGAGGTGCAGGACGCGTGGCGGAGGGTCGGTTGCTGACTGGTGCATGGCGGGGCTTCCTCGCTCACGGGGCGCTCGGGACGGACGGGAGCGCGCCCTACTTCCGGGCGTCGACCGCGACGAAGAGCGCACCCGCCCACGCCGCGTCCCGCTGGGAAACGAGCCGGAAGGCCAGCTGGTCACCACCGCGGCGCAGCGCCTTGCCGAGTTCGAACACGTCGGAGTCGTAGCCGAGCGTGTTCGCGTACGCGGGCGTACGGCCCGAGACGGCGCGTCCGGGCTCGCTGATCGTGGAATTCAGTACGTCGGCACCGGGGTTGGCCCCGTCGCCGAGCACGGTCGTCGCCGTACGGCCGGTCGACAGTGTGAGCGAGTCGCCCGTGGTGCCCCGGTCGCCGTCGTACGCCACCAGACCCGCGCGGCCGGACGCCTTCGCCGGGAAGGGCATCCCGCGCAGCCGCACCGTGCGGTCCGCCCCCGCGCCGAGCGGACCGAACCCGTCCCACAGCGCCAGGTGCCGCAGCGGCTCCGCCGGGTTCTCGTACGCGACGACCAGCGTCCAGCCGCCCCACGCCCCGGCGGCCGAACGGCCCATCGCCACGTTGACCTGCGCCACCGTGTACTGCCCCGGGCCGCTGTCGCGCACCAGCCGGGTGACGTCGGCGGAGGCCTGGTAGGCGTCCGCGCCGTACGCCGCCCGGTGCCCGACCACGGTGTCGGCCGTCACCGCCTTGTAGGAACCGCCGGGCTCCGCGAACAGCACGCGCCCGTTGTCCTTCGGCGGCTTCTGCTCGCCGACGCGCAGGTTGCCGCCCCAGTACAGCCGCGCGTACGACACCCGGGAGCCCTTGGGCGTCCGGACCTCCGCGCGGGAGGAGTTGTAGGTGTTCGGGTCGGTGTCGGTGTCGACGTAGAACATGTCGAAGTCGCCGTTGACGCCGGCCCTCGGCCCCTTGGCCCGCGCCCCGGCCACGGACCGGCCGGCGCGGGCGTTCGCGCAGGCGGGCGAGGTGGCCCGGCAGCTGATGGAGGAGTTGGCGGCGCGGACGATGCCGCCGTGCTGGAGCGCGTGGTAGCGCTGCGCGAAGGGAACCTCCCGTGCCTCGCCCGGCGCGGCGGCCGCGCCCTGCCCGGTCTGCTGGGGTCCGGCCTGCGCGGCCCCGACGGACGGGGCGGGGGCGGCGAGTTGGGCCGGTGGCGCGGGCGGCGGGGTGGCGGCACCGGCGGCGGCCGGGACGCAGAGCGCTCCGAGCGCGAGGGCGCCCACGATCGTGCGGCGCAGCGGGGGGCCCGGGTTTGTGCGCATGGCCGTCATTGCCCTTTCGAGAATCGCTCGTGGAACGGCAGCCCCGCGCGAAGCGGCGGTCGGCGGCCGGTGGTACGGCGTATCGGCGTCATAAGCGTGCGGAGCGCGGTGCGCAACACTAGTCGCTATCCGTACTAATCCACAGAAAACAGACATGTGTGTCGGACTGGTGAAGCAACTTCCGTGCGGGATCACCCCATTGGCGGCACAACCCCGGGCGGCTCGACGCGTTGACACAGCGCCGGGCCATACCGCCCGGATGTTTGCGTCAATCCAAGGAGCACTTCTCCATGTCGCGTATCGCGAAGGGCCTGGCCCTCACCACTGTTGCCGCCGCCGCCGTGGCGGGCACCGCCGGCATCGCCGCCGCCGACAGCGGCGCGCAGGGCGCTGCCGCCCACTCCCCGGGTGTGCTCTCCGGCAACGTCATCCAGGTTCCGGTCCACATCCCGGTCAACGTCTGCGGCAACACCGTGAACGTCATCGGTCTCCTGAACCCGGCGTTCGGCAACACCTGCGTCAACGGCTGACGTCGACGCGCTTCCCTTCGGCCGGCCGCCCCCACGTGCTTCTCCCGTGGGGGCGGCCGGTTGTGCGTTCCCCCGTACGGACCTGCGCCGCCCCGCGGCCGGACGGCCGTCGCGCGCCGTCCCACCAGGGCCGATGCCGTCACCCCCGGGACGCGGCGGCCGTCGGCCGTCCGTGCGCGGTTGCGCCGGGTGCCCGGCGATTCCACGGTGGGCTCAGGTTTGTTGCACATCGAAGGGAACACCCATGCGTGGTCTGCCCGCGCGGCGCATCGCGTCCACCGTCCTCTGCTCCTGCCTCCTGACCGGCATCACCGGTCCGTTGGCCGCGGCCGCCGAGCCCGCCCACCAGCGCCCGCTCGCCGTCCCCCGGACGCCCACCTCCGACAACGACGCACTGCTCGCGCAGACCAGGGATCTGGGGGACGTCCTCGGCATCCTCACTCCGGTCACCGCCCTGCTGAACGCCGTGCTCAAGGCCGACAACGGTCAACTCCAGCCCGCCCAGGCGCAGAAGCTCACCGACGCGGTGAAGGAAGCCCTCGCGGCGCTTCCCGCCACGACCGCCGTGCCCGCCCCGGCGGCACCGGCCCTCCCGAAGAGCGACCCGGCCCCCGCCCCCGACGCCGCGGGCACCGCGCGCGCCGACCTCGCGGGCGCCGTCGACGCGCTGCTCACGGCATCCACCTCCGGCGACGCCGGAAGCGGGAACGGGACCCTGGACGCCACGGTCAAGAAGCTGGTGCAGGGCCTGGTGGACGTCATCGCCGCCGCGCTCGCCACCGGCGGCCTGCCCGCGCCGAGTCTGACGGGACTGGCCGCGCCGTCCGCCTCCTGAGGTGATGTGAGCGAGGTCAACAGGGCGCTCCGAAAAGGCCGTTGGGTCGGCCGTTCGCACCGGTCCGACCCAACGGCCTTTCGCGTGCGCGGCGGTTCGACGGCGTCTTCCCGTACGAGGTCGGGAAACGCGGACGAGCCGATCCCCGTATTCGGGTGGGACCCGGAAAAATTCCGTGACCGGGGTTTCCGTCGTGGCCGGTCGTCGTTGGGCATGGCGTCACCAACGCCCGCGGCGACGTGAGTTGCCGACGAAAGGAACCCGAATCCGATGAAGTCCCTCAAGGCCGTAGCCGTCGTCGCCGGAACCGTGGCCCTCGCCGGTGCCGCGACTCCCGCGTTCGCCCAGAACACCGCCAACCTCACGCCCACCAGCCTCAACGGCGGCGTGAACTCGATCGCGGAGGGCCTCAGGGGCCCCGTCGACCTGATGCCGCTGCAGAACCAGTCCGACGCCCTCGACACCGAGAACAAGGGCTCCGCGCTGAACGCCGTCAAGGGTGCGACCGGCGCCCTCAACAGCCACAGCAAGCTGCTCGGCGGCCTTCCGCTCCAGGGCTGACGCAGCCGGACACCCGGTCACGCCGAAACGGTTGCTCTCAACGAAGTTGCTTTTTATGGGAGTTGTCGTCGGCGGCGCGGCCGAAGTGTTTTCCCGGAGGGCCGATTTCGCATCGCGCGGAATCGGCCCTCGGCGTTTTCCCTTTCCGATGTCCTGCCTTCCGCCTCCGGCGTCCTGCCTTTCGCCCCCCGCCGTCCTGCCTTTCGGCTCCCGGTGTCCGGGGCGGCCCGCGGTCGGTGCGGGCAGGCCCTGTTCGAAGGCGCGTCCCTCGTTCGTGTGGACACCGTGCGGGGCGTCGCCCGGTCGGGTGAGTGGGCCCGGGGCGCCCGGCGGCCCGTCGATATGGTCGCGCGGTGACCTCAACCCCAAGCGAAACACGCCCGTTCAGCGTCGCCGACCTCGGCACGCTCGTCGTGATGCCCTGGAGCGGCGAGGCTCCCGACGGCGACATGCCCTACCTGCTCGCCTACTCCCTCGGTGACGCCGCGGGCGGCCCGGACGTCACGTCCGCCGCCGTGGAGAACCTCCTCGTCAGCAACGGCCTGCCCGTCGGCGGCGAACTGGTCGACGGCGCCAACAAGCCGAGCCTGCCCGTCAGTCTGCTCGTCGAGGCCGGCCAGGCCGTGGTCCGGATGCCGTCCCTCAACGCCCAGTGCACGCCGCCCCCGGAGTGGCTGGACGCGATCGCCGAACGGGGCTTCGCCTACTTCGTGTTCACCACCCGGCCCTGGCCCGAGGCCGAGCCCGGCAAGCCGGTCACCCCGGAGGCGCTGGCCGAGTTCGCGGGCGCCGACGAGACGCTGAACGCCGCGGCGCACGTCGTCCTGCCGGCCAAGTCCCTGCGCGGCTGACGGCACCGGAGCCACCGCCCGTCTGCCGTCGTACTACTGCGGCAGACGGGCGATTCTTGAACTGAAGCGGTTTCCGGGCTCGTTACGAGGTAAGCACGCCGCGCCCGCCGTCCGCGGGCCCGTGGCGCCTCCCGCAAGTGAAAGGGACCGTACCCGAGATGAAGCCCACTGTCCGAGGAACCCTGGCCGCCGTGATCACCTGCGTGGCGGCAGCGGCGGCCGGAGCCGTGGCCGCGTCGCCCGCCGCCGCGGCCGGCTCGGTGCCCGTCCCGGTGCCGCTCGAAGGCGTCGAGAACTCCCTCAACATGGAACTGCCGCACGCCGGAGTCGAGTTGCCGCTGCCGACGCCGGGCTCGCCCGAGGCTCCCCGGTACACCGAGGGGCGACTGCTGCCCGACCGCGCGCTGCCCCAACTGCCCGTGGAGGCCGGACTTCCCGGCGCCGACGTCAGGGCCCCGCTGCCGCGCGTCCTCGGCGACGACTTCGACCACGCGGCGGCCGGCGCCCCGGCGAGCGCCGTGAACGCCCTGGCCCCCGGCGCCTCCCTGGACGCCCCGCTGACCGCGCCGGACGCCGGCAACTTCGGTGTCCCCGGCCTGAAGCCGCCGCAGGCGGGCGTCCTGGCACCGGCGCTGAGCGCCGTCCCGGCGGCGGACCTGGCGACGGGCCCCGGCCTGTAGCACCGCCGCACGACGCCCGACCCACGCGGTACGACCGCGCCGCTCCGCCGGTGTTCCGCCGCCCGGCGGTGACTCCACGGGCCTTTCCTCGGTTACGGCTGTGGACAACCGAACCGGACGAGGAGAGTGAGTCATGGCCTTCAGCGTCGGCGGAACACCGGCGGAAACGGACACCGGAGCGCGGGAGTCGCCCCCGGGCCCGCACCCGGCGTGGGACACGGCGGCCTGCACGGGCGGGGCGCCCGCCCGCCCGGCCCGGCGGGGCGTGGCCCGGGGGCTGCTCGCCGCCGGACTGGTCGCGGTCCTCGCACCGGTCGCGGCAGCCGTGCGCGCCGCCCACCGAAAGCAGCAACAGGCTTCCGGCGACGAGGACTTCGGCCCCGGGAACTTCGAGGAGACCTACCTCGGGCGCCGTGTCCGGGTCGCCCCGGCGGGGTCGGACGGCGAGGCGTGGCACGTCACCGTCGACGGCCGTCCGCTGCACCTGATGCGCCGCGCGGACGGCACCTGGCTCAGCATGGTCGACCACTACTGCTCGTACCCGACCCCGCTCGCGGCGGCGCGAGCGGCGGTCGACGCTCTCGGCCCCCACCGCAACCTCCTTGCGGAACACGGCACTTACGAGGGCGAGGGAGCCCACGGCGACGGTGCGGGCGCCGGCTCCGGCGGAATGCGGATGGGAGGCCACCGCGGTGGTGTACACGCGTAAGGACGTCAGCACGCTCACCGGCGCCGAGAAGCGGCGGTTCGTCAACGCGATGCTCGCGGTCAAACGGCGCGGCGAGTACGACGAACTGGTGCGCACGCACGTCCAGTTCTACGTGCCGGACGGCGAGAAGGGCCTGCGGGCCGCGCACATGACGCCGTCCTTCCTGCCCTGGCACCGCCGCTTCCTGCTGGAGCTGGAGCGGGCGCTGCGCGAGGTCGACGCGTCGGTCACCCTGCCGTACTGGGACTGGACCCGGGACCGCACGAGGACGTCGTCGCCGTGGACCGCCGACCTGCTGGGCGGCACCGGCCGCCGCTCCGACGGGCAGGTGCTGGACGGGCCGTTCGCCTACGCGGCGGGCGACTGGAGGATCACCGTGAACGTCACCGACGAGAAGTACCTGACCCGGGACCTGGGCCGCTCCCGCGACCCGATCGACCTGCCCACGCGGAGCGAGCTGGACGACGCGCTCGCCGCCACCGTCTACGACGTGTCGCCGTGGGACTCGACGGCGCGCTCGGGCTTCCGCAACAAGCTGGAGGGGTGGGGGAGCGGCCGGGGCAGTGTGTCGTGGCGCAACCACAACCGCGTCCACCGGTGGGTCGGCGGCGCGATGCTCGGCGGGGCGTCCGTCAACGACCCGGTCTTCTGGCTGCACCACGCGTTCCTTGACCTCCAGTGGTCGCGCTGGCAGACCAGGCACAAGGGCGCCCGCTACCTGCCGGCCGAGCCGCCGGGGCGGGGGAACGCCCAGTACGGCCGGATCGTCGCGCGGAACCAGAAGATGCCGCCGTGGGACGTGACCCCCCAGTCGCTGGAGGACCACGGCGCGCTGTACCGCTACGCCTGACCGGCGGAGCGGATGCGGCGGGGCCGTGCCCGCCGCGGGGAAGAGCCCCGGCGCTCAGGGTGCCGGGGCTCTTCGTGCGTCCGGTTCCCGCCGTGGGCCGGCGGGGAGGTCGTACGCGGTGCGAAGGGGGCGTCAGCTGCCGTAGCCGCCGTGGTTGCCGCCCTGGTGACGGTCGTGGCCGTAGCCGCCGTCGTCGTGGTGACGGTCGTGGCCGCCGCCGTTGACGCAGGTGTTGCCGAAGGCCGGGTTCAGCAGGCCGATGACGTCGACGGTGTTGCCGCAGAGGTTGACCGGGACGTTGACCGGAACCTGGATGACGTTGCCCGACACGACGCCGGGCGAGCCGACGGCCGCACCCTGGGCGCCCGCGTCCGCCATGGCCAGACCCGCTCCGCTGACCACCACGGCACCCGTGCCGAGAGCGACGGCTGCTGCCTTCGCGATGCGAGAAGACATCACGTTCTCCTTAGTGACTCGGTGAGTGCGGAAGCAGGACTCGCCACCCGCACTTCCCCTTCAACGCGGTCACCGACCGCTGGTCACGGCGAACGGCCGGGTTCCCGTTTCTTCACCTGCGGAATCGGCCCGTCCGGAGCATCGCGGCCGTGGAGGTGGACAGAAAAACTCACTTCGTCCCGGCCCGCGCCCGCCGCTACCCTCCCGGCATGCCAACCGACGAACCGGAGAAAGCGGCCACCGCCGAACCCGCCATCGCACCCACCGCCGAGCGGTCCACCGGGCCCGCGGCTCCGGCCGCCGACCGCGCCGGTTCCCACCTCGTCCGCCTCTTCGCCGAGGAGAGCAGGGTGCGGGCCTTCGCCGCCGTCGTGCTCGGCGCCCAGCGCCCCGGCGAGGTGGCGAGCGCGGCCGGCCTGACCGCGCGCGAGACGGCGGCGGCGCTGCGGCGCCTGACGGACAGCGGCGCGGTGGTGGCCGGCAGGTACGGCCAACTGGGTGTCGACTACGGTCACTTGCGTGACGCCGCACGTGCCGCGGTGACCGCGGCGGAGCGGGCGGACGCCGGTGACGGGGGTGCCGCCGAGGGCGGCGAGGGCGACGACGGGCCGACGGAGATGATCCTGCGGACGTTCGTGCGCGACGGCCGCCTGGTCCGGCTCCCGGCCCGCTGGACCCGCAAGAAGATCGTGCTGCGGCACATCGCGGAGCGCACCTTCGAGCCGGACGTCGAGTACCCGGAGCGGATGGTCAACGACAAACTGCGCGCCTGGTGCGAGGACGGCGAGGTCGACCATGTGACGCTCCGGCGCTACCTGGTGGACCTGGCCCACCTGCGCCGGAGCGACGGCGTCTACGTCCGGACGGCGGATCCGGCCGGGACGGACTGAAAAACCCCCGGCCGACGGTTCAGGGGAGCAGCCGCACCGGCGCCCCGGCGAGGAACGCGGCGACGTCCTCGACCGCCTGGCCGTAGAACGTCTCGTAGTTGGCGCGCGACACGTAACCGATGTGGGGCGTGGCCAGCAGCCGGGGAGCGGTGCGCACGGGGTGGCCGGCGGGCAGTGGCTCGATGTCGAAGACGTCGAGCCCGGCGCCGGCGAGACGGCCCTCGTGGAGGGCGGCGAGCAGGGCGTCCTGGTCGACGATGGCCGCGCGCGAGGTGTTGATCAGGTACGCGGAGGGCTTCAGCAGGGCGAGTTCGGCGGCACCGAGCAGGCCGCGGGTGCGGTCACCGAGCGCGAGGTGCACGGAGACGAAGTCGCTCCCGGCGAGCAGGGTCTCCTTGTCGGGAGCGAGCTCGACGCCGTGCTCGGCGGCGCGTTCGGCGGTCAGGTTCTGACTCCAGGCGCCGACCTTCATCCCGAAGGCGTTCCCGATCCGGGCGACCCGCCCGCCGATCTTCCCGAGTCCCAGCAGCCCGAGCCGCCTCCCCTCCAGGTCGGCCCCCACTGTGCTCTGCCAAGGCCCGTTCCCGCGCAGGGAGTTGTTCTCGGTCACCACCCCTCGGGCGAGACCGAGCAGGAGCGCCCAGGTCAGCTCGACGGCGGGCGCGGAGGAACTCTGGGTCCCGCACACGGTGACGCCGTGCGCGGCGGCGGCCTCGTAGTCGATGACGCTGTTGCGCATCCCGGTGGCCACGAGCAGCCTCAGCCGCGGCAGCCGGGCGATCAACGAGGCGGGAAACGGCACGCGTTCGCGCAGTGTGACGACGAAGTCGAAGTCGGCGAGGGCGCCGGCGAGAGCGTCCTCGCCCTCGAAGTGCTCCCGGAACGCGACGACTTCGACGTCTCCGGCGATCGCGCCCCAGTCGGCACAGTCGAGAGCGACACCCTGGAAGTCGTCCAGCACAGCACACCGAAACCGCACGTCACACCCTCCTCGTTTCCCTCGGCGACCCTATCGGAGGGGCGGCCGGGAGCCCCCGCAGCCCCGGTCAGCCCCGGCCACCCACCCGCCGCACCATCAGGACCCGGCACCCCCACTGCGCGAGACCTCCGACGAGGAAGGACGCCAGGAGGGCGCCCAGGTCGACGACGTGCGGCATCCCGGGAAAGAGGACGAAGAACGCGAGGGACGTCCCGAAGCCGACGACGAACGCGGCGACGCACGCCCGGCGAATCCGGACCTCGTCCTGCTTCTCCGCCGTACCGGCGCCATTGGTGCTGTGCCGTTGATCAGTCACGCGCGCGCTCACTTCGTGATGTCGTGGCATTGGCCGGCAAGGCGCTTGCCGGTGACGTAGAGCCGGGCGCACGCCTTGCCGAAATGCCGAAGGCGGCTGGGCGAGTTGTTGCGCATCGGGTCGATCCTG
Organism: Streptomyces sp. NPDC008150; assembly: GCF_042956945.1. Taxonomy (NCBI): domain Bacteria; kingdom Bacillati; phylum Actinomycetota; class Actinomycetes; order Kitasatosporales; family Streptomycetaceae; genus Streptomyces; species Streptomyces sp. NPDC008150. The sequence continues at coordinate 359,111 of NZ_JBIBHJ010000001.1, forward strand.
CACTCCCGGTGCGTTGTTCCCCGGGCGACCCGGTATGTCCGGTTACCGGTGTCGGCGTAGGTGAAGTCGATGCGCCAATTGCAGAACCCGCTGTTGAGCGCCCGACGAATCCGCAGTCGACGCCGGCGTCGCTTGCTCGCCTTCTTCGTTTCCAGGTCACTCGTTCCGGGCGGCCTCGGCTTGACGGCGTCTCTTCGGCGCCGGGATGGCGGTCGCGCGGCTGGGGAGCGGGTGGGCCGACGGCTTCGCGCACCCGGAGGAAACCGCGGGTGGCAGCAGAGAACCCTCCCCGGAGGGAGGGTCGGAGTGGGCGCCCCCGGCAGGACTCGAACCTGCGGCCAAGCGCTTAGAAGGCGCCTGCTCTATCCACTGAGCTACGGGGGCCGGGTGTGTGCTGGCCTCTGTCGTGGTGCCCTGGGGTGGGCTGATCCTCGACGTTGCCGGGGTCAAGGATAGGGCTCCCGGATCCTTGTCCCGGCAGCTTCGCCTCCGTGGCTCGATGTGGAGGTTCGGTGAAGCGCTCCTGATAATCGCAGGCAGGTACGAATCGTGCATCGCTTTTGGCGTCTCGCGCCACGGGTGTTGTGCACTCGTTATGCCTCTGCCGGGCGCACGTCCCGGTCGTCCCTTCCGTCCCCCGTGTCTCCTCGGTGTCCGGTCGGCGCGCAGGTATGTCTATGTGCTTCATAAATGCCCCGAAATTGGGCATTCTTCGCATGTGGTGACCTTGGACGTACGGCCTCAACTGCTCGACGCACTGTCAGCCCTGCGCGACCGTGTCGCCTCCGCACGCTTCCCGTTGCCCTTGCTGGGGGCTCCACGCGCGCGTGCCAACCGCGACGAACTGCTCGCCCAACTGGACGACTACCTGGTGCCCCGGCTCAGAGATCCGGACGCACCGCTGCTGGCCGTGGTGGGCGGATCGACCGGCGCCGGCAAGTCGACCCTCGTCAACTCCCTCGTCGGGCGCCGCATCAGCGAGGCGGGGGTGCTGCGGCCGACGACCCGTACGCCCGTGCTCGTGTGCAACCCCGAGGACCACCACTGGTTCAGCAGCATGCGCATCCTGCCCGACCTCACCCGCGCCTGGGTCCCCCACCAGGAGCCGGGGGACGAACTGCTGCTTCCCGACGGCGACTCCACGCGCGTACTGCGCATCGAAACCGCCGACACCCTCCCCGCCGGCCTCGCCCTGCTCGACGCACCGGACGTCGACTCCCTGCTCGCCGACAACCGCGCGCTCGCCGCGGAGCTCATCTGCGCCGCCGACGTCTGGGTGATGGTCACCACCGCCGCCCGTTACGCCGACGCCGTGCCGTGGCACCTGCTGCGCACCGCCAAGGAGTACGACGTCACCCTCGTCACGGTGCTCGACCGGGTGCCGCACCAGGTCGTCTCCGAGGTCTCCCGGCAGTACGGGGCGCTGCTCACCAAGGCGGGCCTCGGAGAGGTGCCGCGCTTCACCGTCCCCGAGCTGCCCGAGTCCGCCTGGGGCGGCGGGCTCCTGCCGTCCACCGCGGTGGCGTCACTGCGTACCTGGCTCGTGCACCAGTCCCAGGACCCCGCCGCCCGCCAGCACTCCATGGCCCGCACCGCGTACGGCGTCCTCGACTCCCTCAAGTCGCGGATGCCCGAGCTGGCGGGTGCCGCCGCCGCCCAGTACGCCGCGGCGCTCCGGCTCACCGGCGCCGTGGACACCGCGTACGACTCCGAGTACGGGCGGTTGCGGGGGCGGCTCCAGGCCGGGGCCGTGCTCGCGGGGGACGCGCTCAAGCGGTGGCGTGCCTTCCCCCTCGACTGCTCGGCCGGGGAGCTGCTCGACGCGCTCGTGGAGAGCCTCAGCGCGCTCCTGCTGTGCGCGGTCACCGCGGCCGACGAGCGCGTCGACGAGGCCTGGCGGCGCGAGCCCGGGGCCGGTGCCCCGGGCCTCCTCGCGGGCCGCGACCCGGTGCTGGAGAGCGCGGAGCACCGGATCGGCATGGCCGTGCGCCGCTGGCGCCGGGAGATCGAGGAGTACGCCGAGGAGGAGGTGCGCGACCTGGACCGCAGTGTCGCGCCGGACCCCGAGGCCGTCGCCGCGCTCGTCGCGATCGTGCTGCTGGGCGGACACCGCGTCCGCTCGGCCGGCGAGAGCCTCGCCGAGCGTGTCGGCGCCCAGGGCGCGCTGCGGCTGCGCGACCGCGGCGGACGCCTGCTCAACGAGCAGCTCGACCGCGTCGTCGGCAACGAGCGCGAGCGCCGCCTCGCCCCCCTCGACGCCCTCGAAGTGCACCCGGAACCCCAGGCCGAACTCATCGCCGCGCTGTCCGTTCTGCAGAAGGAGAGGTGACCGATGACCGCCGTCACGGACCACGACCACACGGATCACACGGATCACACCCGCCCCGGGCACGCGGACGCGGACAGGGACGCCGATCGCGCCGGCCGAGGGGCGGGGGAGACCGTCCCGGCGGCGTCCCCGGCCCCGGCGCCCGAGGGCGGAACGGAGGACGCGGGAGAGCACGCCGCCTCCCCCGCCGAGCCCGGCGCGGGCGTCGACCACGCGCACGTACCGGACGGGGAGGACTCCGCGCGCGTGGTCGCCGCCGGACCGGGCGTCCTCCGGGGCGACGACCTCGGGCACGACCACGAACACGGTCACGACGACGACGCCTTCGAGGTCGGCCCCGACACCGAGGCCGATCTCGACCTCGACCCCGAGCACGACTCCGGTCCCGACCGCGACTCCGGCATCGACGATGACGGCGAGGACGGCGAGGAGCCCGGCGGCACGGGTGTCTGGGACGACGGGCTGATCGCCCGCCGGGTGAGCGGAGCGGCGGGAGCCGCCGGCCCGCACACCTCCCCGCGCCTCTCCGCCTACTCCGCGCATCTCGCGCCCGACGAGGCCGTGTTCGCCCCGTCGGCCCCCGCCGCCCTCGCGGTCGAGGCGCGCGCCTCGACCCCGCAGACCGTCGAGCCGCTCGCGTACGACGGGCCGCTGCGTTCCCGGCTCGACGCGCTGCGCGAGCTGGTGGGCCTGTCCCGCACGCGGCTGGACAGCCGCACGCTCGCCGAGGCGGGCCGGGTCCTCGACGAGGCCGCCGCGCGGCGCAGGCTCTCCGGCGAGCACACGGTCGTCGCCATCGCGGGGGCGACCGGCAGCGGCAAGTCGCAGCTCTTCAACACCCTTGCCGGGGTGGCGATCTCCGAGACGGGCGTACGGCGGCCGACCACCTCCGCGCCGATCGCGTGCAGCTGGAGCGACGGCGCCGCGACCCTCATCGACCGGCTCGGCATCCCCGGCCGGCTGCGGCGCCGCCCCACGCACAGCTCCGACCCGGACGGCCAGTTGCGCGGGCTGGTCCTTGTCGACCTGCCCGACCACGACTCGGCGGCCGTGCAGCACCGTGAGCAGGTGGACCGCATCCTGCGGCTGGTCGACGCGGTCATCTGGGTCGTGGACCCCGAGAAGTACGCCGACGCGATCCTCCACGAGCGCTACCTGCGGCCCATGGCCGGGCACGCCGAGGTGATGTTCGTCGTGCTCAACCAGGTCGACCGGCTGCCCGGGGAGGCCGCCGAACAGGTCCTCGACGACCTGCGGCGGCTGCTCGACGACGACGGCATCGCCCTCGGCGAGTACGGCGACCCGGGCGCGAACGTCCTCGCCCTCTCCGCGTGCACCGGTGACGGCGTCGACGAACTGCGCGAGGCGCTCGGCCAGTTCGTGTCCGAGCGGGGTGCCGCCGCCCGGCGCATCGCCGCCGACGTGGACGCCGCGGCCGCGGGGCTCCGGCCGGTCTACGCCACGGGGCGCCGCGCCGGACTGAGCGAGGAGGCGCGCGACGAGTTCGCCGCCCGGCTCGCGGACGCCGTGGGGGCCACCGCCGCCGGTGAGGCGGCCGAACGCGCCTGGCTGCGCAACGCGAACCGCGCCTGCGGCACGCCCTGGCTGCGGCTGTGGCGCTGGCACCAGGAGCGCCGCGAGCCCGTCACGGGGCGGCTCGTGCTGCGGACGCAGGAGGACGAGGAGGTCACGGCACGCCAGCGGGTGGAGCAGGCGGTGCGCACGGTGTCCGAGCGGGCGTCCGCCGGGCTGCCGACGCCGTGGGCCCAGGCCGTGCGGGAGGCCGCCGTGCGGGGCTCGCACGGGCTGCCGGAGGCGCTCGACGAACTGGCCGTACGGGCCGGACTGCCGACGGGCAGGCCGCCGCGGCCGGGCTGGTGGCCGGTGGCCGTGCTGACCCAGGCGGCCATGACGATCCTCCAGGTCGTGGGCGGCCTGTGGCTGACGGGCCAGATCATCGGGTTCATGTCGCCCAACCTCGGAGTGCCCGTCCTGCTGATGGTGATCGGCATCGTGGGCGGTCCGCTCGTGGAGTGGGGCTCCCGGATGGCCGCGCGCGGTCCCGCCCGGCGCTACGGGCTCGACGCGGAACGGCGGCTGCGGGAGGCCTCGGCGGGCTGCGGCCGGGCCCGGGTGCTCGATCCGGTGGCGGCGGAACTGCTGCGGTACCGGGAGGTCAGGGAGCAGTACGTACGGGTCACGGGGGCGCAGGTGGCCGCGCACTGAGCGCGGGCCGGGCGGGAGGTCCCGGTCCCAGTCCCGATCTCAGTCCCAGTCCCGGTCCCGGTCCAGGTGCGGGGCCGGTCCCCGCGGGGAGCGGCCCCGCACCGGCGTGAAGGCCCTGCCGCGGCGCGGTGCCGCGGTCGCCCTCGGCCGTTCCGTCCCCCGGGAGGGCGACGAGGTTTTCCACAGGTGGGCGGTGGTCCACAGGCTCCAGCGGGCTCGCCCGGACGGAGGCAGTCTGTCAGTGCGGGGATCGCGACGGAAGCGGTCGCCGCGGCAGACGCAGCCGTACGGGACGGGCCCGTTCGGGTGTCCGCCCGGCGTGAGTGTCCGGGCTGGGAGGGGTGTGCGATGAACGAGACGATGGTGTGCGTGGTGGGGAACGTGGCGACCCAGCCGGTGTACCGGGACACGGCGGCCGGTGCCTCGGCGAGGTTCCGACTGGCCGTCACCTCGCGGTACTGGGACCGCGAGCGGAGCGCGTGGACGGACGGGCACACCAACTTCTTCACGGTGTGGGCCCGCCGGCAACTGGCGACGAACGCGGCGGCGTCCCTCGCCGTGGGGGATCCGGTGGTGGTGCAGGGGCGGTTGAAGGTGCGGGTGGAGAACCGTGACAGGCAGTCACGGACGTCGGCGGACGTCGAGGCGGTGGCCGTGGGGCACGACCTGGCGCGGGGCACGTCGGCCTTCCGGCGGGTGAACCGGCCGGAAGCGGGGGGTGCGGCCGTGGGGCCGCCGGAGGGTGGCGGGCCGGGAACCGGCGTCGGCGCCGGAGGGGGCGGTGGCGGCGGTGGCGGCGGGGCCGGACCGGAGTCGCGGACGGGGGCCGGGCAGGTGCCGGACGCGGAGCCGGTGTGGGAGACGCCCGTGCCGGACGGCGACCGCCGACCGGAGTGGGAGCCCGCCGTGCTCGCCTGAGTGGGGAGCACCGCGGAACCGCCCGGAGTCACCCTGAGGACGCCCTGAGTCGCCCGGCACGGCCGGACGCGGCTGGATACAGGCCGGGCGATAACGATTCCGAGTCGGATCGAGCCCGTGAGGTTCGGACTCCGAGAGTCCGGTGCGGGAGGTACTTAGGATGCCGAACGGAGTCCTGGTGGCTCCTGATTCTGTCGGCGGGGCGGGTTTGCTCACCTCAACACGCCCTGCCTGAAAGGGAATTCTGTGCATTCTGTGTTCGCTGTGTGGTCCCGCCACGGACGGGGCGCGGCGCGTGCCGCGGCAACGGCGCTGATGTCGGGCGTAGTTGTCACCGGCCTCGCGGTCGTCGCCCAGCCGGCCGCCGCCGACGACGTGGCGCCGCAGGTTCCGGCGGGCGCCACCGCGACCATCGGCGGCCTCAAGACCTACGGCGACGCGGTGATCCACGAGGAGAACGGCGACGAACAGACCGTCTCCGCAGGGCTGTTCGAGATGTCGGTGGACGACGGCGGCACCCTCCAGACCTACTGCGTCGACCTCCACAACCCCACGCAGAAGGACGCGAAGTACCAGGAGACCGACTGGAGCGGCACGTCGTTGGGCACCAACAAGGACGCGGGCAGGATCCGTTGGATCCTGCGCAACTCCTACCCGCAGGTCAACGACCTCGCCGCGCTCGCGGCCAGGGCCGGGGTCAGGAGCGGGCTGACCGAGCAGGACGCCGCGGCGGGCACCCAGGTCGCCATCTGGCGCTACTCGGACGGGGCGGACGTCGACGCCGTCGATCCGCAGGCGGAGAAGCTCGCCGACTACCTGGAGAAGAACGCCCGCGGGGCGGCGGAGCCGAAGGCGTCGCTGTCCCTCGCTCCGGCCGCCGTGTCCGGGCACCCCGGTGAACTCGTCGGGCCGGTGACCGTGCACACCAACGCCGGCACCGCGACGGTGGCTCCGCCGGCGGACGCCGTCACGAGCGGCGTGCGGATCGTGGACAAGAAGGGCAAGGAGGTCACGTCGGTCGCCGACGGCGGGCAGCTCTACTTCGACGTCCCCGCGGACGCCGCCGACGGGTCGGCCGACCTGACCGTGCAGGCGTCGGCCACCGTCCCGGTCGGCCGCGCGTTCACCTCGGAGAGCCACAGTCAGACGCAGATACTCGCCGGTTCCAGCGAGTCCACTGTCTCCGCCACCGCGAGCGCGGCCTGGGCCGTGAAGGGCGCGATACCGGCGCTGTCCGCGGCGAAGAACTGCGCCGCGGGCGGGGTGGACATCAGCACGGACAACCAGGGCGACCAGCCGTTCACGTACGAGCTGCTCGGCACCGAGCACACCATCGCGGCCGGGACCAGGCAGACGGTGACGGTCCCGCTGGAGGAGGACCAGGCCTACGACTTCACCATCACCGGACCCAACAATTTCGAGAAGCGGTTCACCGGCGTCCTCGACTGCCGTACGCAGGCGGTGGCGGCGAGCGGCGACTCCACGCAGACGCTCGACGAACCCAGCCCGGTCGCGGTGGGCGACACCACCACGGGCGGGGTCGACCTCGCCGACACGGGCAGCTCGGGCGCTACGTCGGAGCTGACGGCCGCCGGCCTCGCGTTCGTCGCGATCGGCGCCCTGACGCTCGCGGTGATCCGCAAGCGCAGGCCCGCCGGCAACTGAACCCGCGGGACCCCGGGCTCCGACCCCGAACCCCGACATCGAAGACCGAACCCCGATACCGACCTCGACCCCGAACCTTGGCAAATCAACAGTGAGTCATGGGCGCGGAACAGCGGGTGCGCCCCCGCATCGGCCCTGCGGCGGTCTCCCGGACCACGGTCACCAGGCGGTTTTCGCCGGTAGCGGGCCATGCGGCAAGATGGGGTGTATCTGCCCACTGCCGATTTCAAGCGTCCGGACGGTTTCTCTTGGCTGAGTTCATTTACACCATGCGCAAGACGCGCAAGGCGCACGGCGACAAGGTGATTCTCGACGACGTCACCCTGAGCTTCCTCCCGGGTGCGAAGATCGGCGTGGTCGGGCCGAACGGTGCGGGTAAGTCCACCGTTCTCAAGATCATGGCGGGCCTCGAGCAGCCCTCCAACGGAGATGCGTTCCTGTCGCCCGGCTTCAGCGTCGGCATCCTCATGCAGGAGCCGGAGCTGGACGAGTCCAAGACGGTGCTGGAGAACGTCCAGGACGGCGCCGCCGAGCTGATGGGCAAGCTGAGCCGTTTCAACGAGGTCGCCGAGCTGATGGCGACCGACTACTCGGACGCGCTCATGGAAGAGATGGGCAAGCTCCAGGACGACCTGGACCACGCCAACGCCTGGGACCTCGACGCGCAGCTCGAACAGGCCATGGACGCCCTGGGCTGCCCGCCCGGCGACTGGCCGGTCACCAACCTGTCCGGTGGCGAGAAGCGCCGCGTGGCGCTCTGCAAGCTGCTGATCGAGGCTCCGGACCTGCTCCTCCTCGACGAGCCCACCAACCACCTCGACGCCGAGTCGGTGAACTGGCTGGAGCAGCACCTCCAGAAGTACGCGGGCGCCGTCGTCGCCGTCACGCACGACCGGTACTTCCTGAACAACGTCGCCGAGTGGATCCTCGAACTGGACCGCGGCCGCGCCATCCCCTACGAGGGCAACTACTCCACCTACCTGGACAAGAAGGCCAGCCGCCTCAAGGTCGAGGGCCGCAAGGACGAGAAGCGCGCCAAGCGGCTCAAGGAAGAGCTGGAGTGGGTCCGGTCCAACGCCAAGGGCCGCCAGACCAAGTCCAAGGCCCGCCTCGCCCGTTACGAGGAGATGGCGGCCGAGGCCGACAAGATGCGGAAGCTGGACTTCGAGGAGATCCAGATCCCGCCGGGCCCGCGACTGGGCTCGATCGTCGTCGAGGTCCAGAACCTCTCCAAGGCGTTCGGCGACAAGGTCCTCATCGACGACCTCAGCTTCACCCTGCCGCGCAACGGCATCGTCGGCGTCATCGGCCCGAACGGCGCCGGCAAGACCACGCTGTTCAAGATGATCCAGGGCCTGGAGACGCCGGACTCCGGCACGATCAAGGTCGGCGAAACGGTCAAGATCAGCTACGTCGACCAGAGCCGCGCCAACATCGACCCCAAGAAGACGCTGTGGGCCGTCGTCTCCGACGAGCTCGACTACATCAACGTCGGCCAGGTCGAGATGCCGTCGCGGGCCTACGTGTCCGCCTTCGGTTTCAAGGGCCCGGACCAGCAGAAGCCCGCGGGTGTCCTCTCCGGCGGTGAGCGCAACCGGCTGAACCTGGCGCTGACCCTCAAGGAGGGCGGCAACCTGCTGCTCCTCGACGAGCCCACCAACGACCTCGACGTGGAGACCCTGTCCTCGCTCGAGAACGCGCTGCTGGAGTTCCCGGGTGCGGCGGTGGTCATCTCCCACGACCGCTGGTTCCTGGACCGGGTCGCGACGCACATCCTCGCGTACGAGGGTGAGTCGCGGTGGTACTGGTTCGAGGGCAACTTCGAGTCGTACGAGAAGAACAAGATCGACCGTCTCGGCGCCGACGCGGCTCGTCCGCACCGGGCCACCCACAAGAAGCTGACCCGGGGCTGATCTTGCGCCACATCTACCGCTGCCCGTTGCGCTGGGCGGACATGGACGCGTACGGCCACGTCAACAACGTGGTCTTCCTCCGCTACCTGGAGGAAGCCCGTATCGACTTCCTGTTCCGCCCGGACATCGAGTTCCGGCAGGGGTCCGTGGTGGCGCGGCACGAGATCGACTACAAGCGGCAACTCGTCCACCGGCACGAGCCGGTGGACGTGGAGCTGTGGGTCACCGAGACGAAGGCGGCGTCGTTCACGCTCGCCTACGAGGTCAAGGACCCGGGCGTGCTGTACGTCCGGGCCTCCACGGTGATAGTGCCGTTCGACTTCGAGGCGCAGCGGCCCCGCCGCATCACCGCGGAGGAACGGGCGTTCCTGCGCGGGTACATGGACGAGGCCGGCGAGGACAAGGACGGCGCGAGGAAGGCCGTCGTCGTATGACGGCGCTCCAGCTCGCCGAGGACGGGGAGGCGGCGGACCTCGCCGCGTTCCTGTCCCGTCTCGTCCACTACGACCGGGCGGCCGCGGTGCGCCTCCAGGCGGCCGGGACGGCCCTCGCGGTGTTCGGCAGGCCCCCGTCCTTCGAGGTTCTCGTGGTCCGCGCGGCGCGGCTCGCGAAGCCGTACGAGAAGGGTCTCGAATCCACGCTGGACGTGACCGTCTCCGCCGGTGAACTCCTGGAGTCCGTCGACGAGTCGGCCGCGACGCTGACCGTGCCGGCGGCGGTGACCGGGCCGCCGTGGGCCGGTGTGCTGCCCCCGCGCGGCGGCTGGAAGGCCGAGCCGGGGCTCCCCGCGCCGGAGGCGCTGCGGGCGCTGGTCGCCGCTGCGGTCGGTGAATTCAAGTCCCGTACGGGGGAGTTGGCGCCGGAGCTGCGCACGCGCGGTGAACTCGACCGGATCGGGCGGGACATCTGGTCCCGGACGGTGGGCGGCACCCCGCTCCCGGTGCGCGCCGTGCACGCGGCCCAGTCCCTCGGTTTCCTGCGCCCCGCGGGCGAGGGGCACTTGGGGCTCTTCTCGTCGGGGAGCTGGCTGCGGCTGCGCACGCCGTACGGCTCGGTCGCCGTCCGCCGGGCGGGCGCCGGGACGCTGGGGCTCAGCGTCCGCTGAGGCGGGCGCGCGCGGCGCCCTGCCCCGGCGGGGAGCCCGACCGCGCCGTCAGCCGGGGGTGTTGACCATCGACGCCGCCGCGTACGTCAGGTACTTCCACAGCGTCTGCTCGTGCTCCTCGGACAGGCCCAGGTCGTCCACAGCATCCCGCATGTGCTTCAGCCAGGCGTCGTGCGCGGCCCGGTCCACGGTGAAGGGCGCGTGCCGCATGCGCAGCCGCGGGTGTCCGCGTTGGTCGCTGTAGGTCGTGGGGCCGCCCCAGTACTGGATCAGGAACAGCACGAGGCGTTCCTCGGCGGGGCCGAGGTCCTCCTCGGGGTACATGGGCCGCAGGACCGGATCCTCCGCGACCCCCTCGTAGAAACGGTGAACGAGCCGGCGGAAGGTCTTCTCCCCGCCGACCTGCTCGTAGAAGGTCTGCTCCTGAAGCGTGCCGCGCCGAATCTCACTCACCCCTCCATGGTCTCAGACGCGGCGACCGGGCCCCGGGGCTGCGGACCACCCGCCCGGGGCGGGGCCCGCCGCTCGCCCCCGTCGCGCCGGGGCCCCACAGTGGACGTATGGCCGCAGCACGCTCCGACCGCCCCGGTGGCCCGGACGAACCGGGCACCCTCGGCGAACTCGCCCGCTCCGCGCGGCAGGCGCTCGTGCGGGAGATCGACGCGCAGGGGGCCTGGGCGGCCGACCCCGTGTGGCGGGAGGCGTTCCTGGCGGTGCCGCGCCATCTGTTCGTGCCGTACTACTACGTGGCCGGACCCGGCGGGTACGAGCGGCTGTGGGGCGAGAGCCACGACCCGGCGGTGCGGGAGCGCTGGGTGCGCGGTGCGTACGCCGACACCCCGCTGGCCACGCGGATGCGGGACGGGGAACTGCTGTCGTCCAGCAGCCAGCCGTCGCTGATGGCCACGATGCTCGTCGCGCTGCGGGTCCGCGCCGGTGACCGGGTCCTCGAAGTGGGCGCGGGGACCGGCTACAACGCGGCGCTGCTCGCGCACCGGCTCGGCGACGGCCTGGTGACCAGCGTCGACCTCGACCCCGAGATCACCGAGTCGGCCCGCGCACACCTGGCCGCCGCCGGACACCGCCCGGCGGTCGTCACCGGGGACGGCATGCGCGGGGTGCCGGAGCGGGCGCCGTACGACCGGATCGTCGCCACCTGCGAGCTGTCGACGGTGCCCGGTGCCTGGCTCGCCCAGTGCAGGCCCGGGGCGCTCGTGCTCACGCCGCTGGCCACGGGGCTGCTGCTCCTGCGGGTGGGGGACGACGGGCGGGCAGCGGGGCGGTTCCTGCACACGCCCGCCTACTTCGTGCCCCTGCGCGGCGCCGGACCGCCCGCCGGAGGGCAGCCCGGCGCGGACGGGCGGGACGACGAGGGGGAGTGGGGCGGGCTGCCGCGCCGGGTGCGGGAGAACGAACGGTTCCGGTTCCTGGCGGGGCTCACCCGGGGGCTGCTCGGCCCCCGGGAGGCGTACCGGTTGTGGGAGCGCGCGGAGCGGCCGGGCCGTGAGCGGTTCGGGGTCACGGCGGGGCCGGACGGTGCACGGGCCTGGCTGGACGATCCGGCGGGCCCGGACGTGTGGCCGCTCGGCTGAGAGCCGCGAGCCGACCGCGAGCCGCGCGTCGGGTGCCGCGAGCCGACTGTGAGGCGGGCGCCCGGGTGGGCCGGGCGCGTGCGACGGCCCGGCACCCCTGCCGGGGGTGCCGGGCCGTGTGTCGTCGGAGGGGGCCGTCAGCCCCGGCGGACGGTGATCGTCGTCCAGGCGCCCACGTGCACGCGGTCGCCGTCCTGGAGCGGCACCGGGACGAAGGGCTGGATCGGCTCCTCGCCGCCGTTGACCGTCGTACCGTTCGTCGAGTTCTGGTCGACGACCGCCCAGCTTCCGTCCGGCTGCTGCACCAGCACCGCGTGCTGGTGCGAGACGCCCGGGTCCTCCGGCGGCACCGACAGGTCGATGTCGGGGGTGTCACCGGTGGAGTGGCGGCGCCGGCCGATGGTGATCTGGTTGCCGGTGAGGGTGCGCTGCTGCTCCGGCGAGTACGCGGGCAGGTTGAGGCCCGCCGCCTCGGGGCCGGAGCGCTGCATCATCGCCATGAAGTAGTCGCGGTCCGGGCCGATCGTCGCCAGCCAGGTCGCCGGCCCCGCCTGCTGTTGCTGCTGCTGCGGGCCCGCCTGCGGGTACCCGTACGTGCCGCCGCCCTGTCCCGCGCCGGGACCGCCGGGACCGCCGGGGCCGCCCTGGCCCTGGGACGACGGCGGGGAGATCACCCAGTCGTCGTTGCCGCCGCCGAAGGGCTGTCCGCCCTGCTGCCCGGGACCGCCCTGACCCGGACCGCCCTGCTGCGGGGGCCTGCGGGTCTCCTGCGGGAAACCGGACGGAGCCTGGGTGCCCGTCTGCGGGAAGCCCCGCGGAGCCTGCGTGCCGGGCTGCTGGAACGCCTGCGGGGCGCCCGCCGTCTGCGCGGGGCCGGGCTGCTGGGGCCCGGGACGCGAGGGGCCCCCGTATCCGGGGCCGCCGGGGCCCTGTCCGGGGTTGCCGTAGCCCGCGCCGCCCTGACCGCCGGGACCGCCCTGGCCGCCCGGACCGCCCGGGTCGCCGAACGCCGGGATCGGCTCCGCGGGCCGGTTTATCTGGGACGGCCGGCTGCCCTGGTAGTCGAAGGAGTCGGTGGTGCCGTAGCCCTGGCCGGGAGGCTGGAAGCGGGCGCCCGGACCCTGCGACGTGGGGCTCGGCGTCGCGGGGCGCGGCGCGGCCGGGGTGTACGAGGTGGCGGTGTTGGTGAGGAAGTTCCACCGGCACTCCTCGCAGAAGGGCGCCCCGCCCTCGCGCGGGGTGCGGCACTGCGGGCACAGCTCGGGCTCGGCGCCCTGACGGCCGCCGGACGGGCCGGGCGGCGGCGGGAAGCCGTAGCCGCCGGCCGGGGGCGGCGGCGGGGGCGGAGGTACGGCACCGGCCATGCGGTGACCGCAGACCTCGCACCAGTCGTCGGAACCCGACTGGTGTCCGTTCGGGCAGGTCGGCATGTCGGCGCTTCCCCCTCTCCTCTTCCGGCCCTCGGGCCGGTTTGCTCCGGCCCCGGGGGGCAGGTCGGTCTTCGCGGACGCCGACGCGGCGGGCGCGATGCGGCGGTACGGCGTTGCGTCAGGTCACTTCTTTACACGAACAGTCTTTGTGGACCGTGTCTCCAGGGTCATCTCGTCGGCCTCCGCGACCCGGGCCTTCAATCGCACAGTACCCGCCGCGGCGTCGACGACGTCCACCACCTTCGCAAGCAGTTTCGCAGTATCGGCGTTGCCGGAGGCGCTCGCCAGCTGAACGGCCCTTCCCAGTTTGGCCGTTGCCCCGTCCATGTCGCCGGCCTTGCGGAGGTCCAGGCCCTGCTGGATGGCACGGGCCAGTTCCGCCTGGCCCGTGTAGTGCGCGACCTGCGGGTTGATGGAGGTGGACGCCACCATGTCGTCGGTCCACACGGCCTTCACCAGGCCCTGGGCGCCGAGGGGCTGGGCGGACCCGTCGGGCTGCGGCACCACCAGGGAGACGCGGGCGGCCAGCATCTCCTGGCCGAGACTGGCCGCCGGGACCTCCACGCAGACGTGGTAGTCGCGGGACTCGTCGCCCCAGGAACCGGTGGGGTAGTCACCGGCACGCGGCCCGGCCTCGGTGCGGCGGTCGGTCAACTGCTCGACGCTGGGCGCCACTTGCTTCACGAACTTCACCGTCGTGCCGACCGGCGTCCACAGCCGCAGGGCGACGTCCGCGACCTCCTTGCCCATCGCCGCCTCCATCATCCGCGTGAAGTCCTCGGCGAGGCCCTCCGGATCGGCGACGATGTCCGCGCTGCCGAGCAACGCGGAGGCTATCCCTGTGACTTCTTTCACTTCCCAGTCGGTGCCCACACCGCGTGCGTCGCACGTGAAACGGCCCGCGCACGCGTCCAGCGCGGCCTTCAGGTCCTCGGGCGACTCGTGCTCGTTGCGGCCGTCGGTCAGCAGGATGCCGTGCCGGATGGCGACGCCGGCCGACGACAGCAGCCGGTCCGCCAGTCTCAGCCAGGTGCCGATGGCGGTGCCGCCGCCCGCGGTCAGTTTGCGCAGCGCCTGCTTGGCCTGCTCGCGGGTGGCGGAGTCGGCGACCGCCAGGCGGCCGTTGCCGGGGTAGACCTCCCGGGCGACGTGCGTGCCGCCGATCACCGCGAAGTGCGTGCCGTCGCGCAGGGTGTCGATCGCGGCGGCCGTGGCGTTGCGGGCGTTGCGCATCTTGCTCTGCGGGTAGTCCATCGACCCCGAGCAGTCGACCATGAGCGCCACGGCGGCGTCCGGTGTCCGGGCCGCGGCGTACTGGTGCGGTGCACCGGCCGCGGTGCCGACCGTGCCGCCTCCCGTCGACGTGACGGTGACGATCGCGTTGACCTCGCGGCCGCCGTCCGGCAGGAACTCGTTCTGGTACACGTCCACCGAGAACTGCGGAACGTTCGGCTTCGAGAAATTGGCCATGGTTGTCCGGCTCCCCCTCGTGCCTCCACCCGAGGTGGAGACGGTCTTCCGCGGCGGACCGGTTCCCCGGCCGGCCCGCCGGGGCCTGCGTGTGCTCAAACCGCTGAAACCGCTGAAACCGCTGAGACCGCTGAGACCGCTGCGGCCGCGCGGTCCCGTCCGGGGCCGCCGGCCTGTGCGAGCGACGCGTACGGGGCCTGAAACCCGTACGCGTGCCGCCCGGTCCGGCGACGGCCCGCGCGGTGCGGGCCGCCGGTCGTCCGGACGCGGCGTCTCAGGCCGATCCTGCCCCCTGCGGCGGAGCCGGGAACGGCAGGAGGGCCACTGTTACGTTGTCGTGGCCCCCGCCGTCCAGGGCGAGGCCGACCAGAACCTGCGCGCTGTGCAGCGGGCGGGCCGCCGCGTCGGGGGGAACCGCGCGGGCCATCTCCTCCGCCGCCTCCGCGTAGTTCCACAGCCCGTCCGTGCAGACCACGATCACGCCGGGCCGGTCGGGCTTGAACGAGGCGGTGTGCGGGTCGAGTTCGTAGGCGTCCGCGCCGAGCCAGCCGGTGATCGCGTGGGCCCGCTCGTCGGCGTACGCCTCGGCCTCGTTCATCACTCCCGCGGCCACCATCTGCGCGGCCCACGAGTCGTCCTCGGTGAGCCGGACCGGCACCGAGTTCGGGTCGGCGGGCAGCCAGTAGGCGCGGCTGTCGCCGACCCAGCCGACGACCAGGAGTCCCCCGGCGACGACCGCGCCGACCAGGGTGCAGGCCGGGGCGTTCTGGTGCGGGGCGTGCTGGCGGGCCGTCTCGGGTTCCTCGGCGAGGGCGTTGACCGCCTGCGACGCGGCGACGATCGCCTCGTGCATGGCCTGCTGCGGGTGGGTGCCCTGGCCGAGGGCCGCCAGCAGGGCGGCGCTCGCGGTGCGTGACGCGGCGAGGGAGGCGTCGTCGGGACGGGTCGCCGAGGACACCCCGTCGCAGACGATCGCCGTGAGCGCCGGGGAACCGTCGGGCAGCACGGTGTTGCCGAGCGCGAAGGCGTCCTCGTTGCGGTGGTGGCGCAGACCGCGGTCGCTGACGGCGGCGACGGGCCCCGACTCCTGCTCCATGTGGTCCCGTTCGCGCGGCTGGGCGTGCCCGCAGTTCTCGCAGTAACCGTCGTCGTCGACCCGGCCGGCCCGGCAGGCCACGCACACCGCCGTGCTCCCGGCGGGGGAGGCCGCGGCGCCCGCGGTGCGCGGGTCGGGCGCCTGGAGCGGGTACTCCTCGGGAGCCCCGGCCCCGGCCCCGGCCCCGGCCCCGGCCCCGGCGACGGTCCCGGCCTCGGCCGGACGGTCGAACCGGACGCCCGCGGCGGGCGCCTGCGACGCCTCGGGGGAGGCGGACGGCACGGGCGCACCCGCGTCGGGCGCGCCCGGGTGGGGGCCCGCCACCGGGAGCGGCGGTGGCGGGGGCGGTGCGGCCGGGGGCAGGAGGCCGCCGGCCGAGTCGGTGCCCGGCAGGTCGGTCGGCAGCAGGGCGGGCGCGCCGGTGGCGCCCGGCCCGGAGGCCGTCGGCCAGTCCACGCCCGCCGCGTGCGGCGGTGCGGGCGGACCGCCCGGTTCGGGAGCGGGCGCGGGCACGGCGGGCCGGGCCGTCGGCGGGGTCGCCGACAGGTCGAATCCGCACGCACCGCAGAAACGGTCACCCGACTCGAGCGGCTCCTCGCAGCTCGGGCAGGCGGACAGCTGGGGGATCTGCGACATCAACTACACCCATGTCCGGGGGCGGTAACGGTTGGCACGTTCCACCAGTTCGATCCTCTTCTCACCGCCGGGCGCGAGCCGGGCGAGCGTGCGGTACGAACGCTCCAGGCCGAAGCGGAGGCCCCGCTCGTCCAGGTCGCTGCCGAGCAGCGCCCGCCGGGCGGCAGGAGCGGAACTACGGCCACCGGAGAGTATCCAGTCCAGGGCGCAACCGAGGACTTCCGCCGACAACTGTTCGCGCCGGGCCGGGTCGAGGCCGTACGCGTCGAGCGCCTCGACCTGTCCCGCGGCGGCCGTCAGGTCGTCGAGGAACGGCCCGTCGGACGCGGACGCCGCGCGGTGCCGCAGCCGGGCCCGGACCGCCGCGACCCGGGCGGCCGTGTAGTGGATCGACGACTCCGGCACCGACTCCAGCGTCCGCACCGAGCCCGGCCGGTCGCCGCCGGCGAGCTGGACGCGGGCCAGGCCGAACGCGCCGCTGACCCAGCTCGGGTCGGTCGACCACACCAGGCGGTAGTACTCGGCCGCGTTGTCGAGCTGGCCCAGCACCTCCGCGCACAGGCCGAGCGCGAGCTTGGGCGCGATCTCGCCCGGGAACGCGTCGTAGATCGCGTCGAAGGAGAGCGCGGCGCCCTCGTGGTCGCCCGTCACCAGGGCGGCGACGCCCCGGTACCAGACCACCCGCCAGTCGTCCGGGCGTTCCGCCTCCAGGGCCGTCAACTCCTGGTGTGCGGCGGCGGTTTCACCGTTCTCCAGGCGGGCGCGGATCTGCCGCAGCCGGGTCTCCACCGAGGGGGCGGGCACCGCCGCGAGCGCGGCGAGCAGTTCGCCGGGAGCCGAGGTCAACAGGCCCGCCAGGAAACCCGCGTTGGGGTCGGCGGGATCCACCCGCGGTACGGGCAGGGCGAGTCCGGCCGCCACGGCGTCGATCCGGCGCACCAGCCGGGCACCCTCCGGCGGCCCGGAGGGCGGGACGGGCGGCGCGTCGGGCGCGGGGACGAGCGGTCCGGCCTGCGCCGGCACGACCGCCCCGATCCGGGCCGCCTCCGGAACTCCCGGGCCCGACAGGGCCGGTGCCGCGGGCGCGGCACCCGGCAGGGCGCCGGCCACCACGGGCGGGGCGCCGCGCCGTGCGGCGCCGGAACCCCGCCGCACCGGGAAGCGCGCGCCGAGGCGCGACACGTCGTCCAGCAGCTCGGGGAACAACTCGGTGTCCGTCACCCGCAGTTCGGGGCCGAACAGCGTCGACAGCGCGGGCCGCGCCCGGCCCGTCTGCACGGAGACGACCTCGCGCAGCACGCCGGTGAGCTGCTCCGCCATCTCCGTCGCGGAGGCGAACCTGCGGTGCGGGTCCGGGTCGGTGGCGCGCACCAGCAGCCGGTAGAAGGACTCGTAGCGGCGGAAGACCTCGATGTGGTCGGGGTCGGGCAGGGAGTCCACGTAGACGTTCGTGTAGCCCTGGAAGTCGAACGCGAGGACGGCGAGCGTGCGGCCCACCGTGTACAGGTCGCTCGCCACCGACGGGCCGGTCTCCGCGACCTCGGGCGCCTGGTAGCCGACCGTGCCGTAGATGGCCGACTCGTCGTCGTCCATGCGGCGGACCGCGCCCATGTCGATCAGCTTGAGCTGGTCCTCGGTCTGGATCGCGTTGTCGACCTTGAAGTCGCAGTACAGGAGGTTGCGGCTGTGCAGGTGGCCGAGCGCCTCCAGCGCCTCGATGCCGTACGCGCACGCCTGCTCCACCGGCAGCGGGTCGCGTCTGCCGTCCGGCGTGCGGCGGTCGTTGGCGATCTCCTTGAGCGACTTGCCGCCGACGTACTCCATGACGATGTAGCCGTCGAGCGAACCCGTGCGCTGGTCGAGGTGCTCGACGAAGTTGTAGATCCGCACGATGTTGGAGTGCTCGATCTCCGCGAGGAAGCGCCGCTCGGAGATCGCCGCCGCCATCGCGTCCTGGTCGCCGGTGTCGAGCAGGCCCTTGAGCACCACCCACCGGTCGGACACCGCGCGGTCCACGGCGAGGTACACCCAGCCGAGGCCCCCGTGGGCGAGACAGCCCGCCACCTCGTACTGCCCGTGCACGACGTCGCCCGACTTCAGCTTCGGCACGAACGAGTACGGGTGGCCGCACTTGGTGCAGAAGCCCTCCGTGCGCCCGGCGCTGTTGCCCCGCGAGCGCCCGACGGGCGCGCCGCAGTCCGAACGCGAGCAGAACCGCTTGCGCTCGGGGACCTCCGGGTTCTCCTGCACCATCGCCCGCGGGTCCGGCCGCGGCACGTCCGGCACCTGCACCAGGCCCACGCCCAGCCGGCCGCGCGTGCTCGACCCGGACGCGGAACCGGAACTGCGCACCGACACCGAGCGGCTCGCGGAGCTTCCCGAGCGGGAGAGCCGCCCCGACACCGACCGCCGCGACCGCGCCGACTGCGAGGACCGCGACGACGGCTGCGAGGACATGCCGGAACCGGCGGAACCGGGTGAACTCGGCTCACTGGAACGTGAGTTGCCGCCCCCGGCGACGCCGGTGGCCGGGGAGCCGACCACACCGTTCGCCGCGACGACCGGCGCCAGACCGCAGGTGTCGCAGTACAGCTCGCCCCCGCCCACGTCCTCGTACGACCCGTCGCAGCCGGGCCGCTGGCACGGCTGACCTGCCTGACTCATGACTGCCCCCTCCGGTCCTCGGGACCGCTCTGCTGCGGCACCCGCGGGCCGCCGAGCAGCTCGACGGCCGCGTGCTGGTAGCGCAGCACGGCCTGTTCGGCGACGCGCAGGTCGCAGGGCGCGCTCCACAGCATGCGCCGCGCCGCGTCGTACCGCTCCACCAGCAGCGGGTCCTCCGCGAACCCGTGCCGCGACACCTTCGCCCGGTACGCGTCCAGGCGCCCGCGCAGCTCGGCGCGGACCGCGAGCGGCGCGGTCACGGCCGTCAACGACTCGCGTGCGCGCAGCAGTTCGTCCTCCGCCTGCTGTTCGAGCGACTCCAGCAGCGGCGACAGCCGGTGCCACTGCGCGTGCCTGCGGTACTCGGCGGCGTTCGACAGCTGCTCCTGGAGCGCCGTCGGCGGGCCGCTCACCA
This sequence comes from Streptomyces sp. NPDC008150, assembly GCF_042956945.1. NCBI lineage: Bacteria > Bacillati > Actinomycetota > Actinomycetes > Kitasatosporales > Streptomycetaceae > Streptomyces > Streptomyces sp. NPDC008150. The sequence goes on from NZ_JBIBHJ010000001.1 coordinate 378,570, forward strand.
CCGGCACCTCGGTCGCCGCGATCTTCGCCAGCACCTCGCCGCGCGCGGTGCGCGCCTCGGCGAGGGTGCGGTCCGCGCGGCTGAGGACGTCCCGCAGCCGCACCAGGCGCTGTTCGGCGTCCTGCCGGACGGTGAGCACCGCGTCGATCTCACGGCGCACGTCGTCCAGGGCGCGGGCCTCGCGGTCGTAGACCGCGGTGTCCGGCCGGCCGCCGCCGGGCGCGGAACTGCCCTGCGCGGGCACCCAGAAGTCCAGCGGGTCCGACACCACGCGCTCGCGCAGCGAGGTCAGGGTGCGGGTGATGCGCTCCAGGTCGTCGCCCGCGGGGTGTTCGCCGGGGCGCACGCCCACGGAGTGGGCCAGGCGCCGGGTGCGCTGGAGCTCCGCGGCCAGTAAATCTATCCGCGCGGGCAGCGCCGACCACACCGCGTCGGCGGTCACGACGACGTCCAGCGACGTCGCGTACAGCTCGTTCATCAGGTCGACCAGCGTGCCGAGCGAGAACCGCCGGCTCAGCTTCCCCGGCCCGGCCGGGGTGGACGCGCCCGCGGTGCCCGGGGTGTCGGCGACCGTGACGGACTCGCCGCGCAGCAGCTCCGTCAGCTCCACCAGGTCCTCGCGGCTGGACCAGCGGCGCCGGGAGCGGATCTCCCGGGCGGTGCGCAGGGTGGCCGTGTAGGCGTCGTAGTAGGCCCACAGCAGCGTGATGGACGCCTCCGTGGACGCCCAGCGGTCCTTGGTGGTGCCGGTGAGTTCGGCGCCTTCGAGGAGCCGGCGGCCCGCGTGGTCCTGGAGGGCGAGCAGCGACGTCTCGATCGCCTCGTGCTCCGCGCCGAGGCGCGCCAGCGCACGGTCCACCTCGTCCCGGTCGAGCACCGGCTCGGGGGGTCCCGTGACGCCCATCGATCACCTCTCGCTGCTGTCGGGTTCTGCCTGTGGTGCCGCTGTCGGTACCGAACTCTGGCTCGCGGTAGGGAAGTCGGGGGCGGTGCGCCCCCGGTCCCTCATCCTGCGCGGTAGTGGGGCTCCGGCGGCATCGCGGGGCCGAAGTCCGCCCCCAGTGTCGGTGCCAGCCACTTCCGGTACGAGTCGGCCCAGCTGCCGTCCTTGCGGTAGTCCTCAAGGATTTTGTTGACCCGGGCCTCCAGGTCCGTGGCGTCCTTCTTCATCGCCACGCCGTAGTACTCCGGCGTGAGCGGGTCGCCCTTCAGCTCCACCGTCGGGTCCTGCGCCGCCTGGCTCGCGGCGAGCGCGCCGTCGGTCAGCACCGCGTCCACCTGGCCGAGTTGGAGCCGCACCAGGCAGTCGAGCTGGTTGGGGACCACCGTGCTGATGTCCACCGAGGAGGCCAGCTCGCCGCTCTTCCTGTCGGCGGTGAGCCGGTCGAGCGCCGTCGAACTCTTCGCGGAACACACCTTCTTGCCGTCGAGGGTGTCGTTGTAGCCCGTGATGTCGGACGACTTGGGGGCGAGGACCTGCTGGCCCGTGACGAAGTACGGCGCGGAGAACGCCACGTCCTTCAGCCGGTCGCAGGTGATCGTCATGGTGCGGACCACGACGTCGACCCGGGCCTTCCGGATGGCCGGCACGCGCTCGGTGGTGGGGATCGCCTGGAAGCGGATCCTGGCGGGGTCCGAGTCGTTGAAGATGTCCTTCGCCAGCCGGCGGGCCAGGTCGATGTCGAAGCCCTCCAACTGGACGTTCTTGTCCGTGCTGTTGGGGTCCCGGTAGCCCCAGTTGAAGCTGTTCTGGTCGACGCCGACCGACAGGTGGCCCCTCTTCTTGATCGCCGCGATCGCCGTGCCCTCGGCCGTCGACGGGGGGACGCTCTGATCCTGCGGGTCCGTGCACGCGTCGGCCTCGGCCTGGGCCGCGCGCGCGGTCCGCCCGCCGCCCGCCGCCGACGCCGCCGTGTGCGGTCCGGCGGCGCGCGGCAGGAGCAGCGCGCAGACCACCGCCAGGGCGCACACGAACGCCATGGCGGCGACGCCGCCCCATCCCCGAAGACCCGTGCGTGGGCCCGTGAGACCCGTACGCGCGCGTATGCCTCGCATGGTGACGCCCCCTCCCGCCCTCACCGGTACTCCGCCAGCCTGCGCCCGACGCCCAGCAGCGCGCCGGCCGCGCCGAGCAGCGCGAGGACCGCGGCGCCGGCCGGCAGTCCGGTCATCGCGTCCCGCCCGTCGGCCGCAGCCCGCTCGAACTCCGCCTGTTCGTGGTCGACGGCCGCGCCGAGACTCTCGTCGACACCGGCGAAGCAGTCGCCGGTCGGCTTGAGCTCCGGGTCGTCGGAGCCGCCGATGACCAGGTAGAGCGCGTCCTGGTAGTCGCCGTCGTTGTCCTTGTCGCGGGCCTGCGTGTGGCGGCGCTTCCACTCCTGCATGTCGTCCGTCGCGGTCTTCACGGGCTGCGCGCCCGCCTTGTCGTCCGCCAGGGACTCCGCCCGCGCGAGCCCCTGGTCGAGGGTCTTCATCGACGCGTTGAACTCGACGTCGTACTTGTCCTCGTCGACGCCGTTCACCTCGACCGTGTCCGCGCCCCGGCTCACCAGGGTGAGGTTCTCGTTGCTGCGGGCGCTGAGGGCGGCGATGCGCGCGTCGTCCAGGACGCGCAGCGAGCGCACGCCGTGGTCGTAGGAGTCGTCGAGCCCGGCCCGCGCCACCGTGTGGCCGACGGCCATCCACAGCAGCACGACGGCCGCGCTCGCGGTGGCCGCGACCAGACCGTGGTTCAACAGCCGGTTCGTACGGCGGTAGTTGCGCCGCTGCGCCCACACCAGGACGGCGACCGCGGCGACCCCGAGGGCGAGCGCGGCCCACGGGTAGGGCGTGGCGTCCGCGTAGTCGTCCCGCAGCCGCTCGTTCTCGCTGGTGTAGAGGGACTTGGCCTTCGGGAGCATCTGGTTCTGCATCATGTCGTTCGCGTAGCGCAGGTACGCGCCGCCCAGCGGATAGCCCAGGCGGTTGTTGGCGCGGGCGCGTTCGACGAGGCCCTTGTACTGCGGCAGCAGGGTGTTGAGCTGCTCGATGGTCTTCGCGGACGAGGAGCCGGGCTCGGAGCTGTTGGCCGCCGTGACGAGCTTGCCGGCGGCGGTCCGGATGTCCCGCTCGTACAGGTCGCGGGACGCCTTCGTCTCCTGCCCGCCGGCCAGGAAGCCGCTGGAGGCTGCCGTGTTGGCGTCGGCGAGGGAGCGGTAGATGGCGGCGGAGGCCGCCGTGAGGGGCTGGCTGCTGTGCAGCACGTCGTCCGCGGCGTCGGCCCGGTCGTTCATCTGCCAGGCGCCCACCGCCCCGAACGCGACGACGAGCAGGGCCAGTACGGCGCCTATCAGCCGCAGCCGCCCCGGTTCCGTCGTCGCCGCGGCGCGCAGCCGCTCGGTGCCCTCCGCGAAGGCGGTGCGGCGCGGTGCGCCCGCCGGGGGCGGGGGAACCGCGGCGCGCGGTGCGGGCGCCACGGGCGCGCGGGGGGCGCCGGGCGGCGGCACGGCGGGCATCGTGGGCGTGCGCGAACCGGGCGGTCCCGCGCTGCCGTTCGGCGGCTGTGTCACTGTCGACCTCCCCCATGGTCATCGGTCGCCGCAAGTATCGCCGCGGACACCGACATCCGCACCCGCCTTCGCCGGATCTTGATCGGATCGCGGCGTCCTCCGGCGGCACAGTCTGCCCCGCCGGTCCAACGCGACGCCCCACGGCCCCCCTTGAGCATGAATACGTCCCGGGAAGGGCTTCGGTTCCCGGGACGCGGGCGGGGAGCGCGCGGGGCGTGCGGAGGGCCCGGGGCGCCCGGGGGCGGGCGTCCCGGGCCGGTCCGGCCGCTACCTGGCCGGGTTGTCCTGCTTTCCGGCGCCCTGGGCCGGGACGTTCTGCACCGGGACGATCGGCGAGGCCGCGGCCACCTGCGGGGAGGCCGCGTTGGAGAACGCCGAGGGGGCGGCGACCGACTCGGTGGGGTCGACGGTCTCGGACTCCTCGACGACCGCGGTGGCACCGCCCACGATGCGGATGTCCGCCGCGTCGAAGGCCCGCTTGACGCGCCAGCGCAGTTCGCGTTCGACCGCCAGCGACTTGCCGGGCATCGTCTTCGCGGTGAGCCGCACGACCATGGAGTCCAGCAGCACGCTGTCCAGCCCGAGCACCTCGACCGGGCCCCACAGGAGCTCGTTCCAGGGCTCCTCCTTGGTCATCCGCTCCGCGACCTCGTCGAGCGTCGCCTTCACCTTGTCCAGGTCCTCGGACGACTTGACGGTCACGTCGACCCCGGCCGTCGCCCAGCCCTGCGAGAGGTTGCCGATCCGCTTGACCTCGCCGTTGCGGACGTACCAGATCTCGCCGCCGTCGCCGCGCAGCTTCGTCACGCGCAGCCCGACCTCGATCACCTCGCCGGAGGCGACCCCCGCGTCGATCGTGTCCCCGACGCCGTACTGGTCCTCCAGGATCATGAAGACGCCGGACAGGAAGTCCGTCACCAGGTTGCGGGCGCCGAAACCGATCGCGACACCGGCCACACCGGCCGACGCGAGCAGCGGGGCCAGGTTGATCTGGAAGGTGCCCAGGACCATGAGGGCGGCCGTGCCCAGGATGATGAAGCTCGCCACCGAGCGCAGCACGGAACCTATCGCCTGCGAGCGCTGGCGGCGCCGCTCGGCGTTGACCAGCAGGCCGCCGAACGCGGTGCCGTCGACCGCCTGCACGGTGCGGCTCATCCGGTCGATGAGCTTGGTGATCGCCCGCCGCACCACCACCCGCAGCACGGTCGCGATCACCAGGATCAGCAGCACCCGCAGACCGATGGCCAGCCAGGTCGACCAGTTCTGGGACACCCAGCTCGCCGCGTTCGTCGCGCCCTCCTGCGCGTCCTGGAGGGTCGGTGTCGTCGATCCGGACGTCCGGGTGGGGGACGGTGACGGCGACGGGCCGGCGGCCATGAGGACGTCGGACAGGAACACGGCTGGTACCTCCAGGTGCAGTGGTCTGCCCCGGGTACGGCGGGTCGGGCGTCGGCCGTCGGCGACCACCGTGGCCGACGCCGCCTGGTTCACGGAAGGGTCACCGGACGGGCAGAACCACCACACTAACGGGGGAGCGGGGGCCGGTCGGCGCGATCCGGGGAGGAGAGACCATGCTCACCCGGGGAGGACGGCCGCGGTCCGCGGGGGCGTACGGGCTGTGGTCGAAAACACTCATGGCCCGTTACCCGGACATGGTGGCGCATCCACCAGGCATGAGGGGACACTGACCACAGATCGTCCCGGCGCGAGCCACGCGCCGCCGGCGTACAAGGAGGCACCCGTGCCGCATGTCCTGGTCCTCAACGCGTCGTACGAGCCACTCGGCGTCGTACCGCTCCGCCGCGCGCTCGTCCTCGTCCTGGAGAACAAGGCCGTCAGCCTCGAGGAGTCCGGCGCCTATCTGCACAGCGCGACCGTCACAGTCCCCGCACCCAGCGTGGTCCGGCTCAAGCGTTTCGTCCGCGTTCCCTACCGGGGACCGGTCCCGCTCACCCGGCGGGCGCTCTTCGCGCGCGACGGCGGCCGGTGCATGTACTGCGGTGGCGTCGCAACCAGCGTCGACCACGTCGTCCCGCGCTCACGCGGTGGCAAGCACGTCTGGGACAACGTGGTGGCCTCCTGCCGCCGCTGCAACCACGTGAAGGCCGACCGGCACCTCACCGAGATCGGCTGGCGCCTGCGCCACAAACCCGCCCCGCCCACCGGACTCGCCTGGCGCATCATCGGCACCGGGCACCGGGACCCGCGCTGGCTGCCCTACTTGCAGCCGTACGGCGCGGACGACGCCCTGGCCCGGATCGACGGCATCTCCGCCTGACGGTCCGGGCCTTCGCGCACCTGGTGGCCCGGTCCGGCCGGGCGCCACCGGGTGCGTACGCGCGCGCGTACGGGTGCGCCCGGACCGGCGGCGGAGGGCGGCCCGCGCCCGCCCGCGGGGCCGCACGCGCGTACGCGGGCGCGCGTTCCGCCGTGTCACCGGGCGTGCGCGCCGCGGCTGCCCCAGTGTGAGCACAGCCACCTTGTCGGCCCGGTCGTGTCTGCCGTCGCGCCCGCTGGGTAGGGCTGCAAGAACCCGCCGGGGGCCGCGGGCGACCCGCCGGTCGGGCCGCGGGCCCCACGCCGTACACGACAAGGAGGCCCCCGTGGCCGCATCCGCGCACCTGCTGCTCTCGGCCCTGTCCAAACACGCGGGGGAGGCGTCCGCCGGCCCCGCGTTCCCCGAGACCCTCCCCGAGGACCCGCCGCCCGGCGTCCTCGGCACCGTGGGCGTGCCCGGCAGCCGTGCCGAGGCCCCCCTCACCAGCGAACCCCCGCTGCCCGACGCGGAACCGCTCACCAGCGAACCGCCGCTCGCCGACGCCGCGCCGCTGACCAGCGAGGCCGACACCGCCGACGGCCCCGACGACGTTCCCGGGCCGGCCGGCGCCCCTTCGTACCCGTCGTACCCGGACCTCTTCCGCGCGGAGTTGTAGATGACGGCACCCCGGCCGGCCCAGCCCCTGTCCGAGGACCTGACCCGGCTCGCCGCCCTGCACGGCGTCGCCGCCTCCTACAGCCCCTCGCCCGACCGGACGGTCCCCGCCTCGCCGCTCGCCGTCGTCGCCGCCCTCGCGGCCCTCGGCGTTCCCGCGGCCACCCCGGAGGCCGTACGGGACGCCCTCGCCGCCCGTGAGCGCGAACTGGCCGGACGGCTCCTGCCGCCGACCGTCGTGTGCTGGCAGGGCGACCCGCCGACCGCCCTCGCCGACCTGCCGCCCGGCACCGTCCTGCGCGTCGACACCGAGCAGGGCGAGACCCGCGCCGGTGCCGAGGACCTGCCGCCCGGCGTGCACCGGGTGAGTGCCACCGCGCCCGACGGCCGGACCGGCGAGGCGCACCTCGTCGTGGCCCCGGCCCGGCTGCCCACCCCCGCGGGGCGCTCGTACGGACTGCTCGTGCAGCTCTACTCCCTGCTGTCCCGCCGGTCCTGGGGCATGGGCGACCTCGGTGACCTCGCCGAACTCGCCGGCTGGGCCGGCCGCGCCTTCGGGGCGGGGTTCGTCCAGGTCAACCCGCTGCACGCGGCGGTACCCGGCGCCCCCACCGACCCGTCCCCGTACCGGCCCTCGTCCCGCCGCTTCCCGGACCCGGTGCACCTGCGCGTCGAGGACGTCCCCGAGTTCGCGCACGTACCGGACCGCGAGCGGCTGCACGCCGTCCTCGCGCGCGCGGAGCGGCTGCGCGCGGCCGTGCTCGACGAGGGCGCCCTCATCGACCGGGACGCCGTCTGGGCGCTCAAGCGCGAGGCACTGGAACAGGTCCTGGCCGTGCCGCTGGGCCCCGGCCGCCGGGCCGCCTACCAGGACTTCCTCGCCGAGCAGGGCCAGGCCCTGGAGGACCACGCCACCTGGTACGCGCTCGCCGAGACGCACGGCCCCGACTGGCGTTCCTGGCCGGACGGACTGCGCGACCCGCGCTCGCCCGCCACCGCCGACGCCCGCCGCGCCCTCGCCGACCGCGTCGACCTCCACAGCCGCCTGGCCTGGCTCACCGACATCCAGCTCACGGCCGCGCAGCGCGCCGCCCGCGAGGCCGGCATGCCCGTCGGCGTCGTCCACGACCTCGCGGTCGGCGTGCACCCGCAGGGCGCCGACGCGTGGGCGCAGCAGGACCACTTCGCGGCCGGGATGTCGGTCGGCGCGCCGCCCGACGCGTTCAACGCGCGCGGCCAGGACTGGGGCCTGCCGCCCTGGCGCCCCGACCGGCTCGCCGCGTCGGGCTACGCGCCCTACCGCCGCCTGCTGCGCGCCCTGTTCCGGTACGCGGGCGCCCTGCGCATCGACCACGTCATGGGCCTGTTCCGGCTCTGGTGGGTGCCGGAGGGCCGGCCGCCCACCGAGGGCACGTACGTGCGCTACGACGCCGAGGCCATGCTGGCGGTCCTGGTCCTGGAGGCGTCCCGGGCCGGCTCGCTGGTGATCGGCGAGGACCTCGGCACCGTCGAGCCCGGGGTGCGCGAGACGCTGGACCGGCGCGGGGTCCTCGGCACGTCCGTGCTGTGGTTCGAGCGCGACTGGGACGGCGACGGGCACCCGCTGCCCCCGGAGCGGTGGCGCGCCGACTGCCTGGCCACCGCCACCACCCACGACCTGCCGCCCACGGCCTCCCGGCTGACCGGGGACCACGTCGAACTCCGGGACAGGCTCGGCCTGTTGACCCGCCCGGTCGCGGAGGAGCGGGCCGAGGCCGCCGCCGACACGGCCGAGTGGCTGGACCTGCTCACCCGGCTCGGCCTGCTGCGGGAGACCGCGGGGAGCGGCGCCGGGACGCCGGAGGAGACGGAGGAGGCCGAGATCCGGGCCGTCCACCGCTTCCTGCTGCGCACCCCGGCCCGCATGGTCGGCGTCTGGCTGCCGGACGGGGTGGGGGACCGGCGGCCGCAGAACCTGCCGGGCACCTGGGACCAGTACCCGAACTGGCGGCTGCCGATCGCCGACGCGGCGGGCCGCCCGGTGACGCTGGAGGAGCTGACGTCGTCGCCGCGGCTGCGCGCCCTCCTCGGCATGGTGCGCTCGGAGGCCGGACCGCGCGGCACGGTGCTCGGCCCGGACCCGGGGACCGGGCGGGCGGGAAGCGCCGCACCGGCCCCGGCGGCCGTCCCGACGGCCACGGGGACGCCGGGGGCCGGGCCCGGGTAGCCGCGGCGGGCGCACGGGGGTCAACCGCGGCCCCCGTGTGCCCCCAACGGGCCAACCCCGCCGCGCGCGTCCCGCACGGGCCCGCCGCGGGAGCCGCACGGCAGGGGTCCGGCCGCCCCCGGCAAGGGCGTTGGGACCCGCGGCACGAGCACGCCGTCCGCCCGGCCGGGGGCCCCGTACGGCACCCCGGGCGCGCGGCCCGTCCGGGCGTTCGCTACTTTTGCACCGTGGACAACAAGAACGCCCTGCGCGCCGGCGCCCTGGCCGCCGGTACGACGCTGATGATGCTGCTCATGTCGTCTCCCGCGCTCGCGCTCACGCGTGACGACGGCGACGACCCCGGCTCTGGCCTGAGTGTCATCCAGACGCTGGGTCTCTACGTCTTCGCCCCGCTGGTGATCTTCGGTGTGATCGCGGGCCTGGTGGTCGCCCTCGACAAGTCGAAGAAGGAGCACCGGGTGCTGAAGCCCAAGCCCTCCTCCGCGGTCGCGAAGGCCGACGCGAAGGTCTGACGACACCCCCGCGAGGCCGCCCGGCCGCCGCGGTGCCCGCCGACACCGGCGGCCCGCTGACGGCGTCCGCACAGGCGTCGGCCCGTGCCCCGTACGAGCAACTGCCGTACGGGGCACGGGCCGACGCCTGTCGCCGTTCGGCCCCGGCCCCGTCCTCGGCCCTGTACGACGAAGCCGCCCGGTCGCTGCGACCGGGCGGCCTCCTCCTGCCGTTCGCGGGGTTACGCCCGCGGTGCCGCCGCGTCCGCGGCCTGGGCGCGCAGGGCGCGCTCCACGCCGGAGCGGGACTCCGAGACCAGGCGGCGCAGCGCGGCGCCCGGTTCGGCGGAGGCCAGCCACGCGTCCGTGCGGTCCAGGGTGTCCTGCGAGACCTGGATGCCCGGGTACAGGCCGACCGCGATCTGCTGGGCCATCTCGTGCGAGCGCGAGTCCCACACGCTCTTCAGCACCTCGAAGTACCTGTCGGTGTACGAGGCCAGCAGCTCGCGCTGGTCCGTCTCGACGAAGCCCCCGATGACCGCCTCCTGCACGGCGTTGGGCAGCTTGTCCGACTCGACGACCGACGCCCAGGCCTCGGCCTTGGCCTCCGCCGTCGGGCGGGCCGCGCGGGCGGTCGCCGCGTGGCGCTCGCCGGCCGCGGTGCGGTCGCGCTCGTACTCGCTCGCGATCTCCGCCTCGTCGAAGCGGCCGACCGCGGCGAGGCGCAGCACGAACGCCCAGCGCAGCTCGGTGTCGACGGCCAGGCCCTCCACGGTCTGCGAGCCGTCGAGCAGCGCTTCGAGCAGGTCGAGCTGCTCGGGCGTGCGAGCCGTGGCGCTGAACGCCCGCGCCCACGCGAGCTGGTGGTCGCTGCCGGCGTCGGCGGCGCGCAGGTGCGCGAGCGTCGCGTCGGTCCAGCGGGTCAGCAGCGCCTCACGGGCGGACGGGTCCGCGTAGAGGTCGATCGCGAGCTTGACCTGGCGGTGCAGCGACTGCACGACACCGATGTCGGACTCCTTGCCGATGCCCGACAGCACCAGCGACAGGTAGTCGCGGGTGGGCAGTTCGGCGTCCCGGGTCATGTCCCACGCCGACGCCCAGCACAGGGCGCGCGGCAGGGAGGACTCGAAGTCGCCCAGGTGCTCGGTGACGAACGCGAGGGACTGCTCGTCGAGGCGGACCTTCGCGTACGAGAGGTCGTCGTCGTTGAGCAGGATCACGTCGGGACGGCGGCGGCCCAGGAGCTGCGGGACCGGGGTGAGTTCACCGTCGACGTCGAGCTCGACGCGCTCGTCGCGCACCAGCTTGCCGCTGTCCGGGTCCAGGTCGTAGAGGCCGACCGCGATGCGGTGCGGGCGCAGCGTCGGCTCGCCCTTCGCGCCGGCGGGCAGCGCGGGGGCCTCCTGGCGGATCGCGAACGAGGTGACGGTGCCGTCCTCGGCGGTCTCGATCTCCGGGCGCAGGACGTTGATGCCGGCCGTCTCCAGCCACTGCTTCGACCAGTTCTTCAGGTCGCGCCCGGAGGTCTCCTCCAGCGCGCTCAGCAGGTCGGAGAGGCGAGTGTTGCCGAACGCGTGCCGCTTGAAGTACGCCTGCACACCGGCGAAGAACTCGTCCTGGCCGACGTAGGCGACGAGCTGCTTGAGGACGGAGGCGCCCTTGGCGTACGTGATGCCGTCGAAGTTGACCAGGACGTCGTCGAGGTCGTTGATCTCCGCCATGATCGGGTGGGTGGACGGCAGTTGGTCCTGCCGGTAGGCCCACGTCTTCATGGAGTTGGCGAACGTCGTCCACGAGTGCTGCCAGCGGCTGTCCGGCGCGTACGCCTGGCAGGCGATCGACGTGTACGTGGCGAACGACTCGTTCAGCCACAGGTCGTTCCACCACTCCATGGTCACGAGGTCGCCGAACCACATGTGGGCCAGCTCGTGCAGGATGGTCTCGGCGCGCAGCTCGTACGACGCGTCGGTCACCTTGGAGCGGAAGACGTACTGGTCGCGGATGGTGACCGCGCCCGCGTTCTCCATGGCGCCCGCGTTGAACTCGGGCACGAAGAGCTGGTCGTACTTCTTGAACGGGTACGCGTGGTCGAACTTCTCCTCGAACCAGTCGAAGCCCTGGCGCGTCACCTCGAAGATGGCGTCGGAGTCCAGGAACTCGGCGAGCGAGGGGCGGCAGTAGATGCCGAGCGGGACGGACCGGCCGTCCTTCTCGTACACGCTGTGCACGCTGTGGTACGGGCCGACGATCAGGGCCGTGATGTACGACGAGATCCGCGGCGTCGGCTCGAAGGTCCAGACGTCGTCCTTCGGCTCCGGCGTCGGCGAGTTCGAGATCACGGTCCAGCCCGAGGGGGCCTTCACCGTGAACTGGAACGTGGCCTTGAGGTCGGGCTGCTCGAAGGAGGCGAAGACGCGGCGGGCGTCCGGCACCTCGAACTGCGTGTACAGATAAGCCTGCTGGTCGACCGGGTCGACGAACCGGTGCAGACCCTCGCCGGTGTTGGTGTACGCGCAGTCCGCGACGACCCGCAGCACGTTCGGGCCGTCGAGCAGGCCGGCGAGCGCGATCCGGGAGTCCTTGAAGACGGCGTCCGGGTCGAGCGCGTCCCCGTTGAGGGTCACCTCGTGGACGGTGGGGGCGACCAGGTCGACGAAGGACTCGGTGCCGCCCTCCGCGACGTTGAAGCGCACCGTGGTGACGGACCGGTAGGTCCCTCCCTCCTGCGCTCCGGAGAGGTCGAGATCGATCTCGTACGAGTCAACGGTGAGCAGCTTCGCCCGCTGCCGCGCCTCTTCGCGAGTCAGGTTTGTGCCAGGCACGCGGTCATCTCCTCGTTATGTGTGGGTTGCGCCATCCTTCCACGCGACGCGCACGGCGCGCGATGCCGATGTCCGCGCCGGTGGGCGGCCCGGTCCGGGTACGACGACGGGCGGGGCGGGAGGGCCGGGGAACCGGCCGTCCCGCCCCGCCCGGGGGCCGTCGCGGAGGGCGTCAGCCGCGCAGCTCGGCGGCGACCAGCTCCGCGATCTGCACGGCGTTCAGCGCCGCGCCCTTGCGGAGGTTGTCGTTGGAGACGAACAGCGCGAGGCCGTTGTCGACCGTCTCGTCGGCCCGGATGCGGCCCACGAAGGACGGGTCCTTGCCGGCCGCCTGGAGCGGGGTCGGGATGTCGGTCACCTCGACGCCCGGCGCGTCGGCGAGCAGCTCGGCGGCGCGCTCCGGGCTGAGCGGGCGCTCGAAGCGGGCGTTGACCTGGAGGGAGTGGCCGGAGAAGACCGGTACGCGCACGCAGGTGCCGGAGACCTTCAGGCCGGGGATCTCCAGGATCTTGCGCGACTCGTTGCGGAGCTTCTGCTCCTCGTCGGTCTCGTTGAGGCCGTCGTCCACGATGCTGCCCGCCAGCGGCAGGACGTTGAAGGCGATGGGGCGCTTGTAGACGCCGGGCTCCGGGAAGTCGACCGCGCCGCCGTCGTGGGTCAGCCTGTCGGCGTCGGCGACGACCTTCTGCGCCTGTCCGTGCAGCTCGGCGACGCCCGCGAGGCCCGAGCCGGAGACCGCCTGGTAGGTCGCGACGACCAGGGCGGCGAGGCCCGCCTCGCGGTGCAGGGGGGCGAGAACCGGCATCGCGGCCATCGTGGTGCAGTTCGGGTTGGCGATGATGCCCTTGGGGCGGTCCGCGATCGCGTGCGGGTTCACCTCGGACACCACCAGCGGCACGTCGGGGTCGCGGCGCCAGGCCGAGGAGTTGTCGATCACGACCGGACCCTGGGCGGCGACCTTCTCCGCGAGCGCCTTGGACGTGGCGCCGCCCGCGGAGAACAGCACGATGTCGAGGCCCGTGTAGTCGGCCGTCGACGCGTCCTCCACCGTCACGCCGTCGAGGACCGTCCCCGTGGAGCGTGCCGAGGCGAACAGGCGCAGCTCGTCGAGGGGGAAGTCCCGTTCCACCAGGATCCTGCGCATGACCGTGCCGACCTGCCCGGTGGCTCCGACGATTCCGACCCTCACAGCGACTCCTTCGTGTGGCAGTTGCGCCCTCTGCCCGGCCTTCCGCGTGGCCGGGGCGTTTCCATCATGCGTCTCACCAGGGCGTGCGTGTCCAATCCTTTGCCCGCGCGACGGGGCGTACGGGCGTGCGGTCCCCCCGTCCGGTACCGGGCCGGGCGGACGTGCGCCGTCCGCGCCCCGGTGCGGATGTTGCGCCGGGAACGGGCCGTGCGCCGCAAGCCGTGCGCGGGCGGCCCACGGCGCACAGGCGTTCCTGCGGCGCGCGCCCCGCGGCCGGACCGCGCCGGGGCGCCCCGGTCCGGCCGCGGCCGGCTCCCGCGCCCGTACCGGTGTGACGTACGACTCGCCCGCGCCGGTCTCCCGCGCCGGGGCGGAGTCCCGCCGCCCCGCGCCCGCGCTGCCGTAGCGTCTGCCCATGCGACAGGAGTTGAGAGTGGCCGCGTACGCCGTGTGCGTACAGGACGAACGGATACTGCTGGCCCGCTGGGTCGCCCGCGACGGCACCCGGCGCTGGACACTTCCCGGCGGCGGCATGGACCACGGCGAGGACCCCTACGACACCGTCGTCCGCGAGGTCGACGAGGAGACCGGCTACACCGTCGAGCCGGTCGCCCTGCTCGGCCTCGACACGAACCGGCGGATCGCCGAGCGCCGCATGGGCCGTGCGAGCACCGACCTCCAGGGCCTGCGGATCGTGTACGAGGGCCGGATCACCGGGGGCGAACTGCGCTTCGAGGTCGACGGCTCGACGGACATGGCGGCCTGGCACCCGCTCGGCGAGGTGGCCGCGCTCGAACGCGTCGACCTCGTCGACGTGGGCCTGCGGCTGTGGCGCGAGCGGCCCGCGGTGGGCCGCGCGGCGGACACCAAGGACTGACGGGGCGGGGCCGGCCGTTCCCCCGGCGGGCGGCCCCGCGGCCCCGCGTGAACCCCACCCCTACCCCGCGACATGAACACGGAGTGACCGCCCTCCGCACGTCCGGGAGCGGTCCGAGGACGCGGAGGGTGGCCCAAGATCCACGTACGGTGATCGGTGTTGCGCGTTGCCGTCTCGTTCACGCGCAGGCCATTCCCGGTGCCAAGCATCCGGTAGGAGCGTCCGGTCCGCCCAGGCGGCCGGCCGCCGCCCACTGCCGACGCGTCCGCACTCGGGGAGACCGCGCCATGCCGCGCATACGCTCTGTAGTCACTTCCGTCACCACGACCGCCGCCCACGCCGCCGAAGCGGCCCGGGGAGTCGACCGCCGTACCGTCCTCGCCGCCGCCGGTGCCGTGTCCCTGACCGCCGGCGTCGGCTACGCCCTGCGGCCCACCGACAGCGAGGCGGCGACCGCCGCGCCCGCCGCCTCCGGGGTCCCCGCCGCCTCCCGCACGACCGCCGCGGCGGCACCGGCCGCGCCGCTCGCCCCGTACACCGGCGGCACCACCCTCGCCACGGTCGCCACCCCGGGCTCCGGGTCCGGCTACCGGCGGCTCGGCGACGGGCCGGGCTGGCGCCGCGTGGTGCGCGACGACCTCGCCGCCGCCACGTCCGGCCGCGCCGACCGGCGCCGGACCCTCGCCGCGTTCGTGCAGGTCACCGACCTGCACCTGATGGACACCCAGCACCCGATGCGCCTGGAGTACCTGCGCTCGACCGACCCGCACGCCTGGCGCCCCCAGGAGGCGCTGACCGTGCACGGCGCGATCTCGCTCGTCGAGCGGATCAACTCGCTGCGGGGCGCCCCCGTCACCGGCGCCCCGCTCGACTTCGTCATGACCACCGGCGACAACACCGACAACAACGCGAAGACCGAGCTCGAATGGTTCATGAAGATCATGAGCGGCGGCCGGTTCAGCCCCGACTCCGGTGCCGCCGGCCGCTACGAGGGGGTCCAGAACAGCGGACTCGCCCAGTACTGGCAGGCCGACGCCGCCCTGCGGGACGCCGACAAGCAGCGCGGCTTCCCGCGCATCGAGGGCTTCCTGGCGGCCGCGATCCGCGAGGTGCGCAGCCCCGGCCTCGACCTGCCCTGGTACTCCACGGTCGGCAACCACGACGCGATGCCGCTGGGCTGCTACGGGCACGGCGACCCGTACCTGGCCGAGTACGCCGTCGGCGACCGGAAGCTGATGACGCTGTCCGCCGCGGAGGCGAAGAAGCTCCAGAAGGCCCTCAAGACGGCGGCCGACCCGGCCGGTGCCGGCTTCCGCGACATGCTCCGGGCGCACACCCGCGCCATGCGGCCCGTCACCCCGGACGAACGGCGCGCGCCGTACACGCCGGCCGACTACCTGCGCGCCCACCTCGACACCGCGTACACCGGCGCGGGACCGACCGGCCACGGCTACACCGCCGCGAACCTCGACGAGGGCACGCAGTACTACGCCTTCCGGATCTCCGACGACGTGCTCGGCGTCAGCCTCGACACCACCGACCCGGGCGGCTTCTACGAAGGGTCCGTCGGCGCCGCCCAGTTGAGCTGGCTCGACACCACCCTGGCCGCGCACCGCGACGAGCACGTGGTGGTGTTCAGCCACCACACGAGCAGGACGATGACCAACACCCGTACGGATCCCGCCCGTCCGCACGAGAAGCGGCACGGCGGCGACGACCTGCTCGCGCTGCTCGGCCGGCACGCCCATGTCGTCGCCTGGGTGAACGGGCACATCCACCGCAACGACATCACCCCGCACAGGACGTCCGGCGGCCACACGTTCTGGGAGATCTCCACGGCCTCCCACGTCGACCACCCCCAACTCGCCCGCGTGATCGAGCTGGTGGACAACGCCGACGGCACGCTCTCCGTGCTCACCACCCTCGTCGAGTCGGCGGCACCGCACCGCACCGACTTCGCGGACCTGTCCCAGCCCGGACTCGCCGCCCTCTACCGCGAGTTCGCCGTCAACGCGGCGGGAGCCAGCACGGCACTGGGCGGCCACGCGGCCGACCGCAACACCGAGTTGCTGCTGAAGAAGGCGTGACCGACCACGCCGGGGCGGGAGTTGCCGGGACGCGAGGAGGGGCCGGCGGGTGCCCCGGCGGCCCCGCGGCCCCTCCTCCCCCTCCCCGCCGGTCGTGGCGCTGCCCCGGCCGGCGCACTACCGGGGCAGCACCACGACGTACGCGGCCGGATCGCGGTCGCCCGCCGCCATCAGGGCGGTGCGGACCACGGCCGCCTGCTGCTCGACCGCCTCGCGCAGCTTGTGGGGCGTGATGTGCACGACGGTGATGCCGAGACGTTCCAGCGTCTCGCGCTTGCGGGCGTACTCCGCCCACAGGGCGTCCTCGTCCTGGCGGGGCGCCCGGGTGTCCAGCTCGACGGCCACCCCCTCCTCGGGCCAGTAGGCGTCGAGCCCCCCGAGGTGGGGGCCGCCGGGCAGCCGCAGGTCCACGTTCCACACCGGGTCCGGCAGTCCGAAGTCCCGCACCATCCGGTACAGCCGGTCCTCGGCGACGCCGCGCCCCTCCGCGAGCAGCGCGTCCACGGCGTCCACCACGTGCGGCAGGCCGAGCAGCCGCGCCTGCGTCAACTCCCTTACGACGGCCGCCGGTTCGCAGTGGCCGTCGCGGACCGCCTCGGTCAGCAGGCGGCGCACCCGGTCCGGGTCGGTCATCTCGGCCACCGTGTCCGCGACGGCCCGTGCCGCCGGGGCGACCGGGAGACCGGCGACGTACTGCGGCAGGGGCAGCGCGGGGGTGCGCAGGAGGCGGGCGCAGCCGGTGGAGCGCAGCCGCCGCGAGCGGGGGACCAGGACGTCGATCCGCTCCACGCCGAACAGCGCGGGCCCCTCGGTGAAGCCGTGCAGGGTCAGCGCGGCCGGTCCGGTGACCACGGCCTCCGTGTACACCGGGCGGTGCGGCGACTCCGCCCCCGGCTGGGCCGGCACCCCGGGCCCCTTGCCCCCGCGCGGTCCCCGCCCCGCGTACAGCAGCACCGCGTGCAGCCGCTCCTCCGTGGTGGGCGGCCCCGCGTGCAGCATGACGACGCCCGGCAGCACCTGCTGCCAGGGCCCGCCCGGCCGGCACCGCTCGTTGGTCTCGGCCGACGACACCCCGTGGGCGCGGAGCTGAGCGGTCGTCAGGACCCGGCGCTGGGCGTCGCAGAGGTGGCGCAGGGGGCGGGGGGAGAGCGGGGTGTTGTTCTTCATGTCCGGGGATTTCCCGCGTCCGATCCGTCCTTTAACCCCTGTTACACGTCTGTCGGAAAACCAGGACACTCTCGCACTAAAGGGTTCGAGTCCGGCTGCCGAAAAGCCCTGGTCCGTTCGGGGGTTACGGGTGGGATTTTCTGCATTGCGTAACGGTCGCGGAGAGTCGGGCCGGGGGCGGAGGTCCGGCGGACCGTCCGGCGACGGGCGCCCGGAAACGGCCGTGCCCTCCCCGGCCGGGCGGCCGGGGAGGGCACGGGTGGTCGCGGCGGGCGTCAGCGCGTCGTCGCCGCCGCGTCGCAGTCCTGCGCGCGCAGGGCGCGGGCCAGGTCGTCGCGTGCCTCCAGGACCAGGCGGCGCAGGGCGGGGGCCGCGTCCTCGTGGGCCGTCAGCCACGCGTCGGTCGCGTCCAGGGTGGCCTGCGAGTCCTGGAGCGCGGGGAACAGGCCCCGCACCACGTCCATGCCGATCTGGATCGACCGCTCGTCCCACACCCGCGCGATCGCCGCGAAGTACTTCCCCGCGTACGGGGCGAGCAGGTCCCGCTGCGAGGACCGCTCGAAGCCCGCGATCGTCGCCTCGACCAGCGCGTTGGACAGCGCGTCCGACTCGACGACCTGTGCCCACGCCTGCGCCTTCACGGCCGCGGACGGCCGGGCGGCCAGGCAGCGGACCTGGTGGCGCTTGCCGGTGGCCGTGTCGTCGCGGGCCAGTTCGGCGTCGAGCGCCGCCTCGTCGGCCTCGCCGTGCGCGGTGAGCTGCTCCAGGAACGTCCAGCGCAGCTCCTGGTCGACCTCCAGGCCGTCGATCCGGGCCGTGCCGTCCAGCAGACCCCGCAGCAGTTGCAGGTCGGCGGGGGCGGCGGCGACCGAGGCGAGGAAGCGGGCCCAGGCCAGCTGCTGCCCGCTGCCCGGCTCCGCCCGCCGCAGTTCGGCGACCGCGCCCTCGGCGAGCAGCCGCCCGCCCGTCCCGCGCCAGTCGGGCGCCGCGTAGTGGACGAGCGCGGTGCCCGACCACGCGTGCAGCATCTGGAGCACGCCGATGTCCGACTCGCGGCCCGCGTACCGCAGCACCAGGTCGACGAAGTCCCGCGCGGGCAGCAGCGCGTCCCGCGTCATGTTCCACAGCGCCGACCAGGCGAGGGCCCGCGCGAGCGGGTCGGTGAGGTCGCCGAGGTGGGCGCGCAGCGTGTCGAGGGAGGTCTCGTCGAACCGGATCTTGCAGTACGTGAGGTCGTCGTCGTTGACCAGGACCAGCTCGGGCGCCTCGGCCCCGGCCAGCTCGGTCACCACCGTGCGCGGCCCGTCGACGTCGGCCTCGGCGCGCGCGTACCGCTCCAGGGCGCCCTCGGGCGTGCGCCGGTACAGGCCCACCGCGACGCGGTGCGGGCGCAGTTCGGGGTGCGAGGGGGCGGCCTCCTGGAGCACGGCCAGCTCGGTGATCCTGCCGTCGGCGCTCAACAGGGTCTGCGGCGTGAGGGAGTTGACGCCGGCCGTCTGGAGCCAGGCGCGCGCCCAGCCGGCCATGTCCCGGCCGCTGGTCTCCTCCAGCACCGAGAGCAGGTCGCCCAGGCGGGTGTTGCCGTACGCGTTGCGCTTGAAGTAGCGGCGGGCGCCTTCGAGGAACGCGTCCTGGCCGACGTACGCGACGAGCTGCTTGAGGACGGAGGCGCCCTTGGCGTACGTGATGCCGTCGAAGTTGAGCTTGGCGTCCTGGAGGTCGCGGATGTCGGCCGTGATCGGGTGCGTGGAGGGCAGCTGGTCCGCGCGGTACGCCCACGCCTTGCGGCGGTTGGCGAAGGTGATCCAGGCGTCCTTGAAGCGGGTCGCGCCGACGTTGGCGAACGTGCCCATGAAGTCGGCGAAGGACTCCTTCAGCCACAGGTCGTCCCACCACACCATGGTGACCAGGTCGCCGAACCACATGTGGGCCATCTCGTGCAGGATCACGTTGGCGCGGCCCTCGTACGAGGTCTGCGTGACCTTGCCGCGGAAGATGAACTCCTCGCGGAACGTGACCAGTCCGGGGTTTTCCATGGCACCGAGGTTGTACTCGGGCACGAAGGCCTGGTCGTACTTGCCGAACGGGTACGGGTAGTCGAAGTGGTCGTGGAAGAAGTCCAGGCCCTGCTTCGTCACCAGGAACACGTCGTCGGCGTCGAAGTGCGGGGCGAGACCCTTGCGGCACATGGCGCCGAGCGGGATCTCCAGCTTCGAACCGTCCGCGAACACACGGCTGTAGGAGTCCGTGACGTAGTGGTACGGGCCGGCGAGGACCGACGTGATGTACGTGGAGATCGGCTTGGTCTCCGCGAACCGCCAGACGCCGTCCGTGAGTTCACCCACGCCGTTGCTCCACGCCGTCCAGCCCTCGGGGGCGCGCACCTCGAAGCGGAACGGCGCCTTGAGGTCGGGCTGCTCGAAGTTGGCGAAGACGCGCCGCGAGTCGGCGGGCTCGTACTGGGTGTACAGGTACACCTCGCCGTCCTCCGGGTCGACGAAGCGGTGCATGCCCTCGCCGGTGCGGGAGTAGGCGCACTGCGCGTCCACCACGAGCTCGTTGTCGGCGGCGAGGTCCTCCAGCAGGATCCGCGTGCCGTCGAAGACCGCGCCGGGGTCCAGGTCCCGCCCGTTCAGGGAGACGCTCGTGACGGCCGGCGCGATCAGGTCGGCGAAGCTGGACGCGCCGGGCTCGGCGCAGCGGAACCGCAGCGTGGTCACCGAACGGAAGGTCCGGGGGCCCTCCTCCGGTGCGTCGCCGACCCCCGACCGCAGGTCGAGGGACACCTCGTACCCCTCGACGGACAGCAGGGCGGCCCGCTCCCGGGCCTCGTCGCGGGTCAGATTCTCACCGGGCACCGGCTGCACTCCCTCAGGTTCTCTTCGCTACGTTCGTCGGGCGTGCCGACCCCTGCCGGACACGCTGGAACAGCACCGATCCTGCCATGTGCTCCTGTCGCGGCACACGGGGAATGGCACGGGCCCGGATCGGTGTTGCCCGGACACGGGCTTCAGGCGAGCCCGTGCCGTAGCGCGGTACCCGGTATTCCACCGCTTTTCCGAGGAGAGCCATGTCCGAGAGCGCGACCACGTCCGCGAGGACCCCCGTCGACTTCTGGTTCGATCCGCTGTGCCCCTGGGCGTGGATGACGTCCCGCTGGGTCCTCGAAGTGGAGAAGGTTCGGGACATCGAGGTGCACTGGCACATCATGAGCCTCGCCGTCCTCAACGAGCCCCGTCTGGACGAGCTGCCCGACAAGTACAAGGAGATGATGACGACCACCGCGTGGGCGCCCGTCCGCGTGGTCACCGCGGCCTGGCAGAAGCACGGCGCGGACGTCCTCGGCCCGCTGTACACGGCCCTCGGCACCCGCTTCCACAACGAGGGCGAGGGCCCGACCCGCGAGGGCATCGCCGCCGCCCTCGCCGAGGTGGGCCTGCCGGCCGACCTGATCGAGTACGCGGACCAGGAGGACTTCGAGTTCGACGCCGAGCTGCGCGCCTCCCACAAGGAGGGCATCGACAAGGTCGGCCAGGACGTCGGTACCCCGGTCATCGCGGTGCCCGGCCCCGACGGCGAGCAGATCGCCTTCTTCGGCCCGGTCGTCACCCCCGCCCCCAAGGGCGAGCAGGCGGCCCGGCTGTGGGACGGCACCGTGGCGGTCGCCTCGGTCCCCGGCTTCTACGAGCTGAAGCGCTCGCGCACGGTGGGCCCGGACTTCAGCAACCTGTAGGCCCTCCTGCGCGAAGTCGCCTCCTACGCGGAGTCGTCCTTCTTCGGGAAGCTGCCGCCGTCACGCCAGTCGGACCACCACTGGAAGCGGCGGCAGCCGTCCCGCAGGCAGCGCCGGAACCCGCCGGGGCGGGGGTTCCCGTGTGCGGTGCGGACGTGCTCCTCCTCGTCCGGGCCGAGCCGCCCGAAGTCCTGCATTCCTCGGCAATTCGGACACCATACGTACAGGGTGACCACCTCCGGGTGGGAACGGGGGCGCCGGACGCGCGGACCCGCGCCCGCCGGTGCGCAGAGCCTAGGGGCCGACGGACCGTCAGGAAGCCAAGAGCGCGCGGTCCGCGGGCGAATTGGCGAAACCCCACAGACGGCCCCCGCGCCGCCCGGCGTGCGGAAGCACTCGCCGCCCAAGTGACCGGCGTCACGCGCCAGGGGGTGTACTCCCCGGGGTTTGTCGGGAGTCCACCACGGCGGTGATCCACCCTTTGTCGAGCGCAGACGGTGATCGGCTCCAGGGCGCTGGGATAGCGTCGCCGTGTCCCGCACTGCCCTCACCTCCGGGGAGCCCCCATGAGCACGACTGCCGCAGCACCCGCCCGCCCCGGTCAGGTCCTCGCCGACCTGCTCCCCGCGTCCCGTGTCCGTGACGTCGCGCTCGTGCTCGGCGGTGCCGCGCTGGTGGGCGTCGCCGCGCAGATCTCGCTCCCCGTGCCCGGCTCCCCGGTCCCCGTCACCGGCCAGACCTTCGCCGCGCTGCTCGTCGGCACCGCGCTCGGCACCCGCCGCGGCTTCCTCTCCCTCGCCCTGTACGCGCTGGCCGGCGTCGCCGGGGTGCCGTGGTTCGCGGGCGGCGGCTCCGGTGCGGGCGCCCCCTCCTTCGGCTACGTCCTCGGCATGCTGCTCGCCTCCGCCGCCGTCGGCGCGCTGGCCCGCCGCGGCGCCGACCGCTCGGTGCTGCGCACCGCCGGGACGATGCTGCTCGGCGAGGCGATCATCTACGCCGTCGGCGTCCCCTACCTGGCTTTCGCCACCGGGATGTCCGCCTCCGCCGCCGTCGCGGCCGGCCTCACGCCGTTCCTGCTCGGTGACGCGCTCAAGGCCGCCCTCGCGATGGGCGTGCTGCCCACCGCGTGGAAGCTCGCCAAGGACTGACGTCCGGCGACACCGTTCGAGAAGGGGCGCCCGCCTGCCGGGCGCCCCTTCCGCGTTTCCGGACCGGTCAGCCCGCGGGCCGTCCCGCCAGCCTGCGCTGCGACCACCAGAGGCCGCCCGCCCCCACCGCGAGCAGGGCCGCGCCTGCCGCGCCCCACGGCAGCACGTCGTCGCCCACACCGGTCTTCGGCAGGGTCGTGTCACCGGCGGGCGCGACCGGCTTGTTGTCGGTGCCGAGCAGCAGCGGGGTGGCCGGCGCGTTCGGTGACGGGTTCGTCGTGCCGAAGGGGACCGGGCCCTGCTGCCAGTAGGTCTTCTTCCCGTCGGCCGTCTGCACCGGGAGGCAGATCTTCCCGGTCTTTCCCAGGTCGAACGTGGCGTCCACGGAATAGGACTTCGACGCACCCGCCTTCAGACTTCCGACCGCGCAGCTGAACGCACTGTTCGAACCCGGCGGGAGATCCTTTTTCGCCAGTGCGGAACAGCCCTGCACGTCCTTGACCACGAGTCCGTCGAATCCGACCACGAGAAGGCGGAGACCGCCGCTTTCCTTGGTCCCCCCGTTCTTCACCGTCGCGGTGATTTCTGTCTTTTTCGAACTGTTGTCGACCGAGATTTTCTCGGGCAGTGTGGTGGTCGTCCGCACGCCCGCCGGTGCCTCGTCGACGGCCTTTCCCCCCTTGCTGCTCGCGGGTCCCTGATCGTCCGCACCGGCGGTGAACGGAAGGATCATCACCACCGAGAAGGCTCCTGCGACCAGTGATCCCGTGATGGTCGTCGTACGACGAGCAATCATGTTCGTCCCCCTTGGCTGCGCCTGAATTCGCAGTACTTGAAGAGGTACCACAAGATTTCTCCGCACTATGCTGGTACCGCACGAAGTGTGACCATTGTGTTCCGGGCGGGGCGGTCGTCAGGGGGGTGCGGCGGATTGCCGGGAAAAGCGAGTGGCGGCGGGATTCCAGGGTTACTGGTGACGGGGCGGTACAGGCTGGCCGAAAGTATCGGCCAGGGGGGAATGGGGCGGGTGTGGCGAGCGGTCGACGAAATTCTCGACCGGCCGGTCGCGGTCAAGGAAATGCGCATCGGCGGCGTGGACGCCGAGGACTCCCGCACCCGCCGTGAACGCACCCTGCGCGAGGCCCGCGCCACCGCGCGCATCGACCACCCCAACGTCGTGCGCGTGTACGACGTGGTGGACGAGGGCGAGCACCTGTGGATCGTGATGGAGCTGGTGGCCGGGCGGTCCCTGGAGCAGATCGTCGCCGAGGACGGCCCGATCGGTCCGGCGGAGGCCGCCCGGGTGGGCCTCGGGCTCGTGGACGCGCTGCGCGAGGTGCACGCGGGCGGTGTCCTGCACCGCGACATCAAGCCGGGCAACGTCCTCGTGGAGACCGTCCGGCGCCGGGTCGTCCTCACGGACTTCGGCATCGCGGCCATCCAGGACACCAAGGCGCTCACGATGGTCGGCATGCTCGTCGGCTCGCCCGACTACATGGCCCCCGAGCGCATCTCCGGCCGGCATCAGGGGCCGCCGTCCGACGTCTGGTCCCTCGGCGCGACCCTCTGCGCCGCCCTGGACGGCCGCTCGCCGTTCTCCCGCGCCACCACCCTGGCGACCCTGCACGCGGTCCTCTACGAGGAGCCCCGACTGCCGCCGAGCGCGGGCCCGTTGACGCGGATCCTGGGCGCGCTGCTGGAGAAGGAACCCGAGGTGCGGCCCGGCCTCGCGGAGGTGGCGGAGGCGTTGCGCCCGGTCGCGTACCCGTCGCCCACACCGACCCTGCCGGCGGCCGGAGGCATGCAGCCGGCGGAGGGTCCGCCGGGGTGGGGAACCGCCGTGCCACCGGGCCGGGCGACCACCCCTGGGTCGACCTCGGCTCCGGGGCCGGGTCCAGGTCCGGGTCCGACCCCGACGGCGACTCCGGGTCCGGCTGCGGATCCGGCCCCGACCCCGGCCGCGAGGGCGACTCCGGGTCCGGTGCCGGATCAGGCCCCGGCACTCGCGCCAACTCCCAGCCCGGAAGCGGGGCTTGACCCGTCACCCGGTGAGCCGGAGGTAGCGGAGCCGACCCCCGCACCGGCGGAGCCCGCGCGTGAGCCCGAAGCGGAGGGATCGCCCGGCCCCGGCTCCGGCCTCGGCCCCGGCCTCGAACCCGAACCCGCCCCTGACCTCGATCCCGATGCCGAGCCCGATCCCGGGTCCGGGCCCCGGCCCGCGCCGTCCGGCTCCGCAGGGGAGGCGCTCCGGGGCGCGGCGTCCGGCCGTCTCGCCGAGGAGGCCGCCCTTCCGCGGCCGGCCGATGCTGCCGGGCCCTCCCCGGCCGGGGTGCCCGCCGAGGCCCCGGCGGGCGAGCGCCCGCCCACCGGGGAACGCTCGGTGGCTTCCCCGCGCCCGCGGCCCACCGGTGCCCCGGACGGGACGCCCCCGGAGGCCCGGAAGCCCGAGCGGCCCCCCACGGCCGACGCCCCCGACACCCCTGACGTCCCCGGCGCCCCCGGCGAACCCGGCGTCCCCGGCGAACCCTCGGACGCCGTCCCCACCGGCACGCAGGTCCTGGGCAGGGGCGGACCGCCTCCCCCCGTTCCCGACGCGGCGGCGACCCCCGTGTCCCTGGTCCGGCCCGCCGACCCGCGCACCGCCGCCCCGCCGGCCGTGCCCCGCTCCGCCCGGCCCTCCCGGAGCCCCGACTCCGCGCCCGCCTCCGGCGGTTCCGCGCGTCCGGGGGTCTCCCTGAACCGTGCGCACGCGCCCACCGAGGTGCAGCCCACCCCCGGACCCGGCGGGGGCGCCGCCCCGCACCCCGCCCCGCACCCCGCGCCGGACGCCGGGGTGGTGACGCCGTCCGGCGTCCCGCCGACGCCTCCCGGCGAGCTCCCCGGTCCCGCCGTACCGGCCGGGCGCCCGCGCCGCGCGCGCCGTGCGGGCCTGCTGGCGGGGGCGGCGGTCGCCGTCGCGGGCGCGGTCGTGGCGGCCGTCCTCCTCGCCGACGGCGGAACGGGCGGTGGCGGCGACGACGCGACCGCGGCGGGCGGGGCGGCCTCCGCCTCCGTGTCCGGGTCCGCGTCGAGCGGCCCGCCGTCCTCCGGGGCCACCTCCTCGCCGTCGCCCTCCGCGTCGTCCACCGTGGCCGGCACCGCGCGCCCCGAGAGCCTGCCGCCGGGCGCGCACCGGGAGGCCGGCGGCTACGCGTGGGCGCCCCCGGCGGGCTGGCGGCGGGACGTGAAGACCGGTGCCGAGGTGCACTACACGTCGCCGGACGGCCGGCAGGAACTGGTCGCCAAGTCCGCGCTGGCCCGCGGCGACCTGTTCGAGTCCTGGCAGACCTCCGAGCAGAACGCGCACCAGGGCACCGACTACCGCAAGATCCGCCTGGAGCGGACGACGTTCCGGGGGTATCCCGCGGTCGTGTGGGAGTACACGTTCACGCTTCAGGGTGTTCCCTGGCACGCGCGGCTGCTCGGGTTCGACGCCAGGGGCACGTCGTTCCAGGTCAACACCTGGTACCAGCCGGCCGTCGCCGACCAGGCGGTGCGGACCTACCACCGGGTCAGGGACGGTTTCACGGTGCTGTGAGGACACGGGCGGCGCCCGGCCGGGACGCGGGGGAGGGGGCGTCCCCCGGCACTGCCGCCGGGATTCCCTCGTGTCACACTCGGAGCATGCGCGTGTATCTCGGCTCGGACCATGCCGGCTTCGAACTCAAGAACCACCTCGTCGAGTGGCTGAAGGAGGCGGGGCACGAGCCCGTCGACTGCGGACCCCACATCTTCGACGCCCAGGACGACTACCCGCCCTTCTGCCTGCGCGCCGCCGAGCGCACCGTCGCGGACCCCGGCTCGCTGGGCATCGTGATCGGCGGTTCCGGCAACGGCGAGCAGATCGCGGCGAACAAGGTCAAGGGCGTCCGCGCGGCGCTGGCCTGGAGCGAGGAGACCGCCTCGCTGGGCCGCCAGCACAACAACGCGAACGTCGTCGCCGTCGGTGCGCGCATGCACAGCACCGAGGAGGCCACGAAGTTCGTCGAGACCTTCGTCAACACGCCCTTCTCCGGCGACGAGCGCCACCAGCGCCGCATCGACATGCTGCTCGGCTACGAGGCCACCGGCGACCTGCCGCCCGTACCGGCGCACCACCCCCAGCAGTAGCAGGCGGCCCGTCGGCCCCGCACGGTCCGCCGTGCGGGGCCGCGGCCGGAGCCGGTCGAGGAAGGAAGCACGTACCGTGCCGGAAGGGCACACGATCCACCGCCTGGCACAGGACTGCGCGGCCCGCTTCGGCGGCGCCCCCGTGCGCGTCGGCAGTCCCCAGGGCCGGTTCGCCGACTCCGCCGCCCTGCTCGACGGCGCGCTCCTGCGCACCGCCGACGCGCACGGCAAGCACCTCTTCCTCGGCTTCGGCGCCGCCGCGTCGGGCGACTGGGTCCACATCCACCTCGGCCTCTTCGGCAAGGTGAACTTCGGTGCCGTGCCCGCCCCGGCGCCCGCCCCGACCGTGCGGCTGCGCCTGGAGAACGACACGGCCCACATGGACCTGCGCGGTCCCACCGCGTGCGCGCTGGTCAACGACGCCGAGAAGGACGCGATACACGCGCGCCTCGGCCCCGACCCGCTGCGCGCGGACGCCGATCCGGACGCCGCGTTCCGGCGGATCTCCCGGAGCCGTACGAGCGTCGCGGCGCTGCTGATGGACCAGAAGGTCGTCGCGGGCGTCGGCAACGTCTACCGGGCCGAGGTGCTGTTCCGGCACGGCATCGACCCGCGGCGTCCGGGCCGGGACCTCGACCGGGCCGAGTGGGACGCGATCTGGGCCGACCTCGTGGACCTCATGCGCGAGGGCGTGCGCAACAACCGCATCGACACCGTCCGCCCCGAGCACACCCCCGAGGCGATGGCCCGCCCGCCGCGCGTCGACGACCACGGCGGCGAGGTCTACGTGTACCGCAGGGCGGGCCGCCCCTGTCACCTGTGCGGCGGCGAGATCCGCACCGCCGAACTGGCCGCCCGCAACCTCTTCTGGTGCCCGGCCTGCCAGCGGACCTGACGGCCCGCCCGCCGGACCGTTCCTAGAACCCGTGCGACAGCCACGGCGCGGACACCGTGCCGAAGGCCGTCGACGCCTCCGCCACCGCACCCGGCCGCAGTTCCCGCACCCGCCCGGCCGCCGCCAGCGCGTCCAGCGGTACCCCGCCCAGGTAGACGGCGCCCAACTCCCGTGCCGACAGGGCGAGATCGGCACGGTCCGCGGTGCGCGAGCACACCGCGCCCTTCGCGTCGCCGGTCAGCCGCCAACGCCCTTGGTTCCAGGGGCAGAAGGCGTCCTCGACCTCCAGCACGACGTCCACGGGCGCCTGGTAGGTACGGGCCTCCAGCGCCGCGCCCAGCTCGACGAGCCGCACGTACAGGGAGTCCCGCGACTGCACCTGGCAGCGCCGGATGTCCGACACCTGGTACTGCCAGGCCTCGTCCACCGGACGCCCGCGCGCGGTCAGCCGCGACGTCAGGTCGATCCCGAACAGGAACCGCCACAGGGCCGCCCCGGAGGCGGGGTCGAGCGCGTCCAGGTCCTGGAGGACCACCTCGCCCGCGGGTCCGCCGCGCTCCCAGGCGGGCTTGACGCGGAAGCGCGCGTACCCGGTGACCTCGCCGTCGAGGCGCGCCACCACGCACTGGAGCGGCGACGCCCCCTTGCGGTCGCTCTCCGCGTCGAGCAGCGCGAGCCGCTCCCAGCCGGGCCGCCGGGCCGTCATGCCCGCCCGGCGGGGCACCAGCCGCGCGTAGACCGCCTCGCACGCGTCCAGGACGTCCGCCGCGTCCGCGTACCGCACCTGTACGTCGTCCGTCCCCGCCGGCACGGACAGACGGACGAGACGGGTGTCGATCTCCGCGCTGACGTGGAAGGTCGCGGCGCCGTAGCCGAACCGTCCGTAGATCGCCGGTTCCGACGCCGTCAGCACCGCCAGCGGTTCGCCCCAGGACCGGACGTCGTCGAGCTGCCGCCGCATCATCGACGTGAGGATCCCGCGCCGCCGGTGCGTCGCGGCCACCGAGACCATCGTGATCCCCGCCGCGGCCACCTGCGCGCCGCCCGGCACGGTCAGCCGGAAGTCGAAGGCGCCCGCCGTGCCCACGCAGGCGTCGCCCTCCCAACTGCCCAGTGTGCGGCCGAAGTCGGTGAGTTCACGCCACAGCTCGCGCTCCTCGGGAGCCTCCGCGACCCCGCCGAACGCCCGCAGCACGCTCCCGTACCAGACGTCCCATTCCTCCGGTCGTGGTGCCCGCAGTTCGATCCCGAGGTCAGTAGTCATGTCCCCATCCCTACCAGCGCCGTCCACAAGGAGCGAGACAATTTCGGCCGGGTGGCAGCGCGGCGGCGTTCCTTCAAGTTCACTGTGAAGTCGAGCCTCGGAGGGAGGACAAGTGGGACCTCCCGTGCCAAGCAGCCGGTCCGATGGATAGGGTCCCGAACTAATGGCAGCAGGACGAGAGCGGCGATCGGAAGCCGAGACGTTCACGGCCCGGTGGAAGATGCGGTGGCACCGGGCCCGCATCGCCGTGCGCCGAGCCGCCGTGGACTACTTCCGCGGCGACGGCTCGGACTGGATCGCACTGGTCGGACTGTTCCTCACCGTGCCCGTGATCGCGGCCGTCACACTCGCCAACTCCGTCTGGTGCTCACCGGCCGCGCTGGTCCTGCCGATCGTCGCCGGCGGGCTGCTGCTGCGCCCCGCGAGCCTGCTCGGCCTGTACGCGGCGGCGGCCACCGCCCTGATCGTCGAGTCGGTACGGCTGGGCCCCTACACCGAGGGCCCGTCCAGGGTCACCCCCGGCGTCGTCCTCGTCGTCGCCGCCTGCGGCTTCTTCGGGCTGCTCATCGCCCAGTTCCGCAGCCGGGTCGGCGTGCCCTGGCGGCGCGGCGGCACCATGCTGTTCGACCTGCGCGAACGCATCCGCGTGCAGAGCAAGTTGCCGAAGCTGCCCCAGGGCTGGCACCGCGAGATGGCGCTGCGCCCGGCCGGCGGCCAGTCCTTCTCCGGCGACTTCGTGGTCGCGGCCCGCACCAACAACGGGCGCACCATGGAGGTCGTGCTGACCGACGTGTCCGGCAAGGGCATGGACGCCGGCTCCCGCGCGCTGCTGCTGTCCGGGGCGTTCGGCGGCCTGCTCGGCTCGCTGCCCCCGCATGCCTTCCTGCCCGCCGCCAACGGCTACCTGCTGCGCCAGGACTGGGACGAGGGCTTCGCGACGTCGATCCACCTCGTCCTCGACCTGGAGTCCGGCGACTACGAGCTGTACTCGGCCGGACATCCGCCGGGCCTCCAGCTCAGCGCGGGCAGCGGACGCTGGGAGGAGAAGTCCGCCGACGGCCCGCTGCTCGGCGTGTACGACGGCGCCCAGTTCCACTCGGTGAAGGGCACCCTGCGCCCCGGCGACGTGCTGATGCTGTTCACCGACGGCCTGGTGGAGACCTCCGACCGGGACATCGCCGAGGGCATCGACCGGCTGACCGGCGAGGCCGACCGCTACGTCGCGGGCGGCTTCCACGGCGCCGCCTGGCACCTCATCGAGGCGGTCGCCAAGGACGTCAACGACGACCGGGCACTGCTCCTGGTCTGCCGCGAGGGCCCCACGGCCCAGGCGCTGCGCTGACCCCGGCCCTCGACGAGGGGCGCCCCCGGTCCCGTACGCGGTCGCCCGGCACGGGAACGGGGGCGCTGCTCCCGGGTCAGGCCCCGGCGCCGGCGGACGACTCCGCCCGCTCCCGGGCGGCGGGCGCCTCCACGGCGACGGCGGTGGGGGCGGTACCGGCGCCGCGGGCGGCCGGGCGCCCCTGGTCCCGCTTGAAGGCCCAGTCCATCCGCGGCTCCATCACGCACCGGAAGACCTTCCGCACCGGCGCCGTGCACAGCAGCGTGACGGCCGCGCCCGCGAGGACGGTCACCAGCAGTTCGCCGGCCGGGCGGTGCAGCCGGGCGTGGTCGAACCAGCCCGCGTAGTCGGCCCCCTTGATCAGGAAACCGTGCAGCAGGTAGCCGTAGAGCGTGCCGGCGCCCAGTGACGTGAACCACGTCCGGCGGCCGGGCACCCACGAGTAGAAGCAGGCGGTCAGCACCAGCGAGCACCCGAACAGGGCGAGGACCATGACCGGCCCCACCCAGCTGGGTGCGCCCAACTCCCGTGCGGAGTCCCGGTGGTAGAACCACGCGGCGTTCATCCGGGGCACGGCCCACCAGGCCGTGACGAGGGCGGCGGCGAACACCGGCCCCGCCGCGGCGCGCACCCGGCGGCTGCGCACCGCCCGGAAGTGCTCCGGCTTCAGGCACAGGCCGAGCACGAAGTAGGGCAGGAACTGGAGCACGCGCTGGAGGTCGAGGTCGTCACCGATGCTCGGCGACAGGGTCGCGAGCATCGCGACGACCAGCGCGAGAGGCAGCGGCCACCGCACGGTCCTCCACAGCGGGGTGGTCAGCCGCCAGATGAACAGCGCGGCGAGGAACCAGGTCAGGAACCAGGGGTCGAGAAGGCTGATCTCCTGGTCGGGGGAGTCGAACACCCAGCGCTTGAACAGCGGGTAGGCCGTCTCGAACACGATGTACGGCACGGCGACACCGGTGATCAGCCGCTTGATCTTGTCCGGGCGCATCTCGAAGTTCCGGGAGAAGAAGCCCGAGATGACGATGAACGCCGGCATGTGGAGCGCGTACACGACCATGTACACGGCTTCGAGGACGCGGTGGCCGCTCTTGAGGGGCTCCCAGGAGTGCCCCATGGCGACGAGCACGATCGCCAGGTACTTGGCGTTGTCGAAGAACGCGTCGCGCTGTCTGCCGGGAGGCGGGGCCGACGGGGCGGCCGGCGGGGCGGCGGCCCCGGGCGCTCCGGGCTCCGGCCGCCGCGCGGCCGGGAGGGGAGTTCTGCTGTGGTCGTGCGGCCGCGGCGAATGTGTCACAGGCCCTCCCGCCGAGAACGGGGGAAGGGCGACCGGGACCTCGCCGCGTGAGCGGGGGACGAGGCAGCGTGGAACATTTGAGGCACCTTAGCGGCGCCGACCGATTCCGTAAAACTCCGCCCGCTATTCGTTCCGGGGATTCCCGTGCTTCACGCATTCACAGAAACCGGTGTACCCGTCCGACTCCAACACACCCTTCACCTAAGCCCAGTTTGACCGTTTTGGTCCCGTTATGGTGTGCCCCGAAGGGGGCGGCCGGGTGGGAGGCGGGGGTACCCGTCCCGGCGTTCGGTCCGAATTCGAATTAGCTGGGCGCGAGTTGTGTGGACACGGCAACGGTCGTGTTCAATTTCCGCCCCGCACAACCCTGTTGGAATCCTGTGTGCGACCGCCCGCGGACCCGCGCGTGAACGTGCGCCCGCGTGCGCCCGGCTCGCGTCCGACCGTACGTACCGGGTGGAAGTGGACTTCCGTGGCGGACGATGCGTCAGCAGCCGCATACCCGGGGCCGGTTGGTGGCACGATGGTCCCTGGCGGGGGTGTGGGGTTGGCACCCCCGAACCGGGAGAGTGGACCGATCGAGGGTGTGATCAGTTGTGGCCATTTCGCTGTCAGTGGTGCTGCTGTTGGCGATCATCCTGGTGGTGTTGATCCGGGGCGGGTCGATCAAGGCGGGCCCCGCCATCGTCGCGATCCTCTTCGGCTTCTTCCTGGCCTCGACCGGGATGGCGCCGTCCATCAACCGATTCCTCAACTCGATAGCGGACACCATCAACTCGATCAGCTTCTGACCGACCGGTGTCCGCCGCGAGAACGAAGAAGCCGTCCGTGACCGCCGCCGGGGCCGGGGCCACCACGGTGGCGCCGTCCCCGGGGGGCGGCCCGGCCCTGGACTGGAAGTCCCTCGCGGCCGACGGATTCCCCTTCCCCGAGCGCGCCGGGGCACCCCGCCTGGCCGCCGAGTTGTCCGCCATGCTCGTCTCGCCGGACCCGGTGATCCGCGACGACCTGGCCTACGCGGCGGCCGCGCGCTGGATCGACGCGGGCAGCCTCGACGAGGTCCTCACGGAACTCGGCGACACCGCCGCCACCCGGTTCGACCACCCCGAGGTGCAGGCCCGCACCTTCGCGCCCCTGATCCTGTGCCGCGTCGTCACTCGCGGCGCCGCCGTTCCGGGCCTCGTTCCCGCCGGGGCCGTCGAGCGCTGGTACGCCCGCTTCGCGGCCTGGTACCCGGCCGAGCGGGACACCCGCGGCTGGGACGACTCCCTGGGCTGGCTGCACGCCGTCGCCCACGGCGCCGACGCGGCTGCGGCGTTCGCCCAGGCGCTGCCGGCCCGCCGCAGGGAACTGCTCCACCTCTGCGCCCGCCGCGTCACAGAGGCCCGAACCCCTTACCGCTACCACCAGTTGGAGGACGCGCGCGTCGCCCGCGCCGTCACCCGCATCCTGCGCGACCCCGGCCTCACCCCGGCGGAGGCCACCGGCTGGCTGGACGTGGTGGCGGCGCCCCTGGAGGCGGGCGGCCCCGGCCCGGTGCCGGTCTGGGCGTTCAACACCTTCGCCACCCTCCAGTCCCTGCACCTGCACCTGACGCGCGGCATCACCGGCGAAGCGGCACCACCGCACGCGGAGGCGGTCGCCGACCGCGTCGCGGACCTGTTGCGCCTGCCCTGCCACTGGCTGTCGTGAACGCCGAAGGGCCAGGTCCGAAACCTCTCGGACCTGGCCCTTCGTTCACCTGGAGCGGGCGACGGGAATCGAACCCGCGTAGCTAGTTTGGAAGACTAGTGCTCTACCATTGAGCTACGCCCGCACAACTTGTACGCAGTCGTCACCGGCCGCGGCACACAGGCATCGTAGCGGGTCGTACCCGCTCGTCGCACACCGCGTCGCGGAGCCCCGCCCCGTTCCCCCGGACCCCGTTGGGGAAGGCCGTCCGGCCACGTCGAAAAGCGGCCCTGCGCACCCCTCGCGGGCATGTACCCTACGTGACGCACCAGACGGGGTGTGGCGCAGCTTGGTAGCGCGTCCGCTTTGGGAGCGGAAGGCCGTGGGTTCAAATCCCGCCACCCCGACCAGTTGTCGCGAAGCGCCGGCCCGTCGTTCGTCACCGGGCGGCACCGGCGGCGCACCACCTGCCAAGATCGCCCTTTTGGGGCGTTGAGCGGCTGCGGCTACTATGCAAGCGGCGCGCCCGTGTGGTCTCACGTCTGAAGTCTCCCGGGCGACCCAATCCGCCGGAACCGATCCGGATCCGGCAACCCCCAGATGTCAGCCACAAGGAGACCGAACCGTGAAGAGCGCCGTGGAGACCCTGAACCCGACCCGGGTTCGGCTCACTGTCGAGGTGCCCTTCGAGGAGCTCAAGGACAGCCTCGACGCGGCGTACAAGAAGATCAACCAGCAGGTCACGGTCAAGGGCTTCCGGAAGGGCAAGATTCCCGCCCGCGTCATCGACCAGCGGTTCGGGCGCGGTGCCGTCCTGGAGGAGGCCGTCAACGACGCGCTTCCGAAGTTCTACACCGACGCCGTCAACGAGGCCGAGCTGAACCCCCTGGGCCAGCCCGAGGTCGACATCACGGAGCTGAAGGACGGCGAGACGCTGAACTTCACCGCCGAGGTCGACATCCGCCCCGCCATCGAGATCCCGGACTACTCCGGCATCGAGGTCGAGGTCGACGCCGTCGAGGTCGAGGACAAGGACATCGACGAGTCGGTGGAGCAGCTGCGCGAGCGCTTCTCCTCCACCACCCCCGTCGAGCGCGCTGCCGAGGACGGTGACGTCGTCACCGTCGACCTGGAGGCCAAGGTCGAGGGCGAGGTCGTCGAGGACGGTGTCGCCGAGGGCGTCTCCTACACCATCGGCTCCGGCGAGCTCCTCGAAGGCATCGACGACGCCGTCAAGGGCCTGGAGGCCGGTGGCGAGGCCACCTTCACCTCCGAGCTCAAGGGCGGCTCGGCGGCCGGCAAGACGGCCGAGGTCACCGTCAGGGTCACCCAGGTCGCCGCGCGCGAACTGCCCGAGCTGGACGACGACTTCGCGCAGCTCGCCTCGGAGTTCGACACCCTGGAGGAGCTGCGCGCGGACAGCCGCAAGCGCCTCGAGAACATGAAGCAGTACGACCAGGCCACGCAGGCCCAGGAGCGCGTCCTGGAGAAGCTGCTGGAGCTCGTCGAGGTGCCCGTCCCCGAGAAGCTGCTCGAGGACGAGATCAACACCCGCAAGCACAACCTGGAGCACCACCAGCTCGGTCAGATGGGCCTCGACCTGGACAAGTACCTGGAGATCCAGGGCAAGACCGCCGAGGAGTTCGACACCGAGACCAAGGAAGCCGCGGTCAAGGGCATCAAGACCCAGTTCGTCCTCGACGAGCTGGTCAACAAGGAGAAGCTGAACGTCAGCCAGGAGGAGCTCACCGAGCACCTCATGCGCCGCGCCGCCTCCTCCGGCATGCAGCCCGACGAGTTCGCCCAGGCGATCGTCCAGAACAACCAGGTCCCGCTGCTCGTCGGTGAGGTCGCCCGCGGCAAGGCCCTGGCCGTCGTGGTCGAGGCCGCCACGGTCAAGGACACCAAGGGCGAGGTCGTCGACCTGAGCGACGACGACGAGGACGAGACGGCCGAGACGGTCACCGCCGAGACCCCGGAGGCGGCCGAGGCCGACGCCGAGGACAAGGCCGAGGACAAGACCGAGGCGTAAGCAGTCCCAGGACCGGGCGCGAGGGCGCCCGGTCCGCTCCGGTCCGGCCCCGGCTCCGCGCGGAGGGGGCCGCACCGGCACGCTCGACGACGGGCCCGCAGCGACGCACCACAGCGTCCCGGCGGGCCCGTCGGCATGTCGGCCCCGGTCCCCG
Organism: Streptomyces sp. NPDC008150; assembly: GCF_042956945.1. Lineage (NCBI taxonomy): Bacteria > Bacillati > Actinomycetota > Actinomycetes > Kitasatosporales > Streptomycetaceae > Streptomyces > Streptomyces sp. NPDC008150. Next base: position 413,577 of record NZ_JBIBHJ010000001.1, read on the forward strand.
CCCGGAGACCCCGCAGGGGCCCCGTCCCGGGCCCGCCCGGCACCCTCCGGCGCCCTTGCCGCGCCCGGCCCGCGGGCGCCCACGGGGAGCCGCCGACCCTGCGCTCACAGCGAACAGTCCGAGAACCGGGATGGCGCCGCCCTGCCTGCGCGTTAGGGTCCATGAATACGAGGGCAGGGGAGTCCCCGAAGCCGTCCCGAGCGGCGCGCGCCGGGGTCCCACGCCCCGGCAGAACACGTGAGACGGCCCGGCGCCGTCGTAAGACGAGCAGGTGGATACGTGACGAATCTGATGCCTTCAGCCGCCGGCGAGCCTTCCATCGGTGGCCTCGGCGACCAGGTCTACAACCGACTGCTCAACGAGCGGATCATCTTCCTCGGCCAGGCGGTCGACGACGACATCGCCAACAAGATCACCGCGCAGTTGCTGCTCCTTGCCGCCGATCCGGACAAGGACATCTTCCTCTACATCAACAGCCCCGGCGGCTCGATCACGGCCGGCATGGCGATCTACGACACGATGCAGTTCATCAAGAACGACGTGGTGACGATCGCGATGGGCCTCGCCGCGTCGATGGGCCAGTTCCTGCTCAGCGCGGGCACGCCCGGCAAGCGCTTCGCGCTGCCGAACGCCGAGATCCTGATCCACCAGCCCTCCGCCGGCCTGGCCGGTTCGGCCTCCGACATCAAGATCCACGCGGAGCGGCTGCTGCACACCAAGAAGCGCATGGCCGAGCTGACGTCCCAGCACACGGGCCAGACGATCGAGCAGATCACCCGTGACTCGGACCGCGACCGCTGGTTCGACGCCTTCGAGGCCAAGGAGTACGGCCTCATCGACGACGTGATCCCGACGGCCGCCGGCATGCCGGGCGGCGGCGGCACCGGCGCGGCCTAGACCCTCCCGCGGCGCACCCGCCCGGCCGGCACGCGCCCCGCGCGACGGCCGCCCGGGGCGCCCGGGACCGGGTTCGGCGCCGACCGTTCCAGCCCTCAGCCACCGCCTCAGCCCTTTCCAGGAGACACCGTGAACGACATTTCCGGCAGCGGCCTCTACGGCCGTGCGAGCGCCGAGTACACCGGCCCCGTGGCCGAGTCCCGCTACGTCATCCCGCGCTTCGTCGAGCGCACCTCGCAGGGCGTGCGCGAGTACGACCCGTACGCGAAGCTCTTCGAGGAGCGCGTGATCTTCCTCGGCGTGCAGATCGACGACGCCTCCGCCAACGACGTCATGGCGCAGCTGCTGTGCCTGGAGTCGATGGACCCCGACCGCGACATCTCGATCTACATCAACAGCCCCGGCGGCTCGTTCACCGCGCTCACCGCGATCTACGACACGATGCAGTTCGTGAAGCCGGACATCCAGACGGTCTGCATGGGCCAGGCGGCCTCCGCCGCCGCGGTGCTGCTGGCCGCGGGCACCCCGGGCAAGCGCATGGCGCTCCCCAATGCCCGCGTCCTGATCCACCAGCCCTACAGTGAGACCGGACGCGGTCAGGTCTCCGACCTGGAGATCGCGGCCAACGAGATCCTGCGGATGCGTTCGCAGCTGGAGGAGATGCTGGCCAAGCACTCCACCACGCCGCTGGACAAGATCCGCGAGGACATCGAGCGCGACAAGATCCTCACGGCCGAGGACGCCCTGGCGTACGGCCTTGTCGACCAGATCGTCTCGACGCGCAAGCTGAACAACGAGTCCGTCCGCTGAGGCGGAGGCCGGGTCGCCTCGCCCCTTGGCGCGGGTACCACACGGTGCGGGTAAAAGACGCACGTGGAAGTGAACCGTGCCAAGGGGGGCCCGAACGGGGGTCCCGGCAAGGTACCGTCGGACATAAGGCAGCACCAGGAGCCGCTGGATCCAGGCGTCTCCCAGGCGAAGGGGAAGCACACCGTGGCACGCATCGGTGACGGCGGCGATCTGCTCAAGTGCTCGTTCTGCGGCAAGAGCCAGAAGCAGGTCAAGAAGCTCATCGCAGGGCCCGGTGTGTACATCTGCGACGAGTGCATCGACCTCTGCAACGAGATCATCGAGGAGGAGCTGGCGGAGACCAGCGAGGTGCGCTGGGAGGAACTCCCCAAGCCCCGCGAGATCTTCGAGTTCCTGGAGGGGTACGTCGTCGGTCAGGAGCCCGCCAAGAAGGCGCTCTCCGTGGCGGTGTACAACCACTACAAGCGCGTCCAGGCCGGCGAGAACGGCGGGGCCCAAGGACGTGACGACGCCATCGAGTTGGCGAAGTCGAACATCCTGCTGCTGGGCCCGACCGGCTCCGGCAAGACGCTCCTCGCGCAGACCCTGGCCCGCATGCTCAACGTCCCGTTCGCGATCGCGGACGCCACGGCGCTGACCGAGGCGGGCTACGTCGGCGAGGACGTCGAGAACATCCTGCTCAAGCTGATCCAGGCGGCCGACTACGACGTCAAGAAGGCCGAGACCGGGATCATCTACATCGACGAGATCGACAAGGTCGCCCGCAAGAGCGAGAACCCGTCGATCACGCGCGACGTCAGCGGCGAGGGCGTCCAGCAGGCCCTGCTGAAGATCCTGGAGGGCACCACCGCGTCGGTGCCGCCGCAGGGCGGACGCAAGCACCCGCACCAGGAGTTCATCCAGATCGACACGACGAACGTCCTGTTCATCGTGGGCGGCGCGTTCGCCGGCCTGGAGAAGATCATCGAGGGCCGCGCGGGTGCCAAGGGCATCGGCTTCGGCGCGACGATCCTGTCCAAGCGGGAGCTGGAGGCCAAGGACCAGTTCCAGGACGTCATGCCCGAGGACCTCGTCAAGTTCGGCATGATCCCCGAGTTCATCGGCCGGCTCCCGGTCATCACCTCGGTGCACAACCTGGACCGCGAGGCCCTGCTCCAGATCCTCGTCGAGCCGCGCAACGCACTCGTCAAGCAGTACGAGCGGCTCTTCGAACTCGACGGTGTGGAACTGGACTTCGAGCGTGAGGCACTGGAGGCCATCGCCGACCAGGCCATCCTCCGGCAGACCGGCGCCCGCGGTCTGCGCGCCATCATGGAGGAGGTGCTGATGTCGGTGATGTACGAGGTGCCGTCCCGCAAGGACGTGGCCCGCGTCGTCGTCACCGCCGACGTCGTGCGCTCCAACGTCAACCCGACGCTCATCCCGCGCGACGCCCGCGGGGGCCGCGGCCCCGGCGAGCAGAAGAGCGCGTAGCAACTCCGGCCCACGAAGAGGGGGTTCCCGGCGGCGAGAGCCGCCGGGAACCCCCTCTTCCGTGCCCGGGTCACACCTTGACGCGGACCTCCTTGCGGACGTTGGCCGCTATCTGCGCGGACTGGTCGAGCGAGTACGTCTTGACGCCCGACGTCGGCTCGACGATGCCCATCGTGCTGTAGTCGGCCCAGATGCACATCCAGGTGTCCTGGGTCTTGCCCGTCACCTGGTTCTTGCTCTCGGCCTGCTGGCACTTCATCACCGCGCCGTCGAGCCCGTCCGGCGAGACCGTCTTCGCGCCGCCGATCAGCTTCGCGTCGTCGTCGTCCATCTCCTTCGTGAGCTGGCCGAAGGTGGTGTCCAGCGCCTTCTGCGGGTCCTTGATCTTGCCGTAGACCCCGAAGTACGTGAAGTTCTCGGCGGTCGAGGCCTTCGCCACGTCCGCCGGGTCGCTCGTGTCGAGCTTGGACAGGTCGATCGTCGAGTAGATCGCGGCGACGGAGGTGGCGTTGGTCACTCCGGCGGTCGCGAGGTCCTTCGCGTCGCTCGCGGAGACCTTCTGCTGCGAAGGGGCGCCCACCCGCTTGTACTTGGCGCCCAGCACCGACGCCGGAGCGGACAGCTTGTGCGGGCCGTCGTCCGAAAGGCCGCCCCCGCCACCGGAGTTGAACAGGAAGTACGCGCCCACGGCGATGGCCGCGACGACGGCCACCCCGCCGACGACGAGCCCGGTCCGCTTCTTGCCGCCGCCCGGCGCGGGCTGCGGGGCACCGTACGGAGGCTGCCCGTACGGCGGTTGGCCGTAGGGCGGCTGCTGGCCGTAGGGGCCGGGCTGCTGGCCGTACGGGGCCTGCTGCGGCGGGACGCCGCCCTGCGGCGGCTGCTGGGGCTGCTGCGGGTATCCGTAACCGGGCTGACCGGCCGGCTGCTGCGGGTAGCCGTAGCCGGGCTGGGGCGCCTGCGGCTGCTGGCCGTAGGGTCCCTGCTGACCGTACGGCCCAGGCTGCTGCGGCTGCCCGCCGTACGGGCCCGGCTGGTTGTGGCTCATCGCGGTGTTCCCCTCCCGAATGCTTTATGTGGCCCTGACATCCTGGACCAGGGGGTCACGGGGCCGGGTGCCAGGGGCCGCACCGTTACACAAGAAACGCGTTTCGGGACTGCCCCGTGACACCTCTAAACTGGCTCCGTGACCGAGAACCCTCAGCAGCAGCCAGCGCCCGTCTCCGACCTGCCGACCCAGTACGCGCCGGCCGATGTAGAGGGGCCGCTGTACGAGCGCTGGGTGGAGCGGGGGTACTTCGAGGCGGACGCGGCGAGCGAGAAGCCCCCGTACACCATCGTCATCCCGCCGCCGAACGTCACGGGCTCGCTGCACCTCGGCCACGCCTTCCAGCACACGCTGATGGACGCGCTCACCCGCCGCAAGCGGATGCAGGGCTTCGAGGCGCTGTGGCTGCCCGGCATGGACCACGCCGGCATCGCCACCCAGAACAAGGTCGAGCAGCAGCTCGCGGAAGAGGGCAAGTCCCGACAGGACCTGGGCCGCGAGGAGTTCGTCGAGCGTGTCTGGCAGTGGAAGGAGGAGTACGGCGGCAAGATCCTCGGCCAGATGCGCCGCCTCGGTGACGGCGTCGCCTGGTCCCGCGAGCGGTTCACCATGGACGAGGGCCTCTCGCAGGCCGTCCAGACCATCTTCAAGCGCCTGTACGACGACGAGCTGATCTACCGCGCCGAGCGCATCATCAACTGGTGCCCGCGCTGTCTGACCGCGATCTCCGACATCGAGGTCGAGTACCAGGACGACGACGGCGAGCTCGTCTCCCTGAAGTACGGCGAGGGCGACGAGACCCTCGTCGTCGCGACCACCCGCGCCGAGACGATGCTCGGCGACACCGCGGTCGCGGTCCACCCCGACGACGAGCGCTACCGGCACCTCGTCGGCAGGCGCATCAAGCTGCCGCTGACCGACCGCACCATCCCGGTCGTCGCCGACGAGCACGTCGACCCCGAGTTCGGCACCGGCGCCGTCAAGGTCACTCCCGCCCACGACCCCAACGACTTCGCCATCGGCCAGCGCCACGGCCTGGAGTCGATCACGGTCATGGACGAGCGGGCGATCATCACCGTCCCCGGCCCGTTCGAGGGCCTGGACCGCTACGAGGCCCGCTCCGCGATCGTCGCCGCGCTGCGCTCGCAGGGCCGCGTCGTCGCCGAGAAGCGCCCCTACCAGCACTCGGTCGGGCACTGCTCCCGCTGCGGCACCACCGTCGAGCCGCGGCTGTCGATGCAGTGGTGGGTCAAGGTCGGCCCGCTGGCGAAGGCGGCCGGGGACGCGGTCCGGGACGGCAGGGTCGCCATCCACCCCGAGGACATGTCGAAGCGCTACTTCGACTGGGTCGACAACATGCACGACTGGTGCATCTCGCGCCAGCTCTGGTGGGGCCACCGCATCCCCGTCTGGTACGGCCCCGACGGCGAGGTCGTCTGCGTCGGCCCCGACGACGAGGCGCCCACCGGCGAGGGCTGGACCCAGGACACCGACGTCCTGGACACCTGGTTCTCCTCCGGCCTGTGGCCCTTCTCCACCCTGGGCTGGCCCGAACGCACCCCGGACCTCGCGAAGTTCTACCCGACCGACGTCCTGCTCACCGGCCACGACATCATCTTCTTCTGGGTCGCCCGGATGATGATGTTCGGCCTGTACGCCATGGACGGCGAAGTCCCCTTCCGCACCATCGCGTTGACCGGCCTGGTCCGCGACGAGCGCGGCAAGAAGATGTCGAAGTCCTTCGGCAACGTCGTCGACCCGCTGGACTGGATGGACAAGTACGGCTCCGACGCCGTCCGCTTCACCCTGGCCCGCGGCGCCAACCCCGGTACCGACGTGCCGATCGGCGAGGACTGGGTCCAGGCCTCGCGCAACTTCGCCAACAAGATCTGGAACGCGACCAGGTTCGCGCTGATGAACGGCGCCACCGTCGAGGGCCCGCTCCCGGACGCGTCCGCCATGTCGGCGACCGACCGCTGGATCCTGTCCCGGCTGAACGAGACGGTCGCCGAGGTCGACGCGTTCTACGACGACTTCCAGTTCGCGAAGCTCTCCGACGCGCTGTTCCACTACGCCTGGGACGAGGTCTTCGACTGGTACGTCGAACTGTCGAAGACCACGTTCATGGCCGGCGGCGAGGGCGCGAAGGTCTCCGGCCGCGTCCTCGGCGAGGTCCTCGACGTCACCCTGCGGCTGCTGCACCCCGTCGTCCCGTTCGTCACGGACACCCTGTGGACCACCCTCACCGGCGGCGAGTCCGTCGTCGTCGCGGACTGGCCGCGGGACTCCGGTTTCCGGGACGCCGCCGCCGAGCGGGAGATCGAGACCGTCCAGTCGGTCATCACCGAGGTCCGCCGCTTCCGTGCCGACCAGGGTCTCCAGCCCGGCCAGCGGGTTCCCGCCCGGCTCACCCTCGACGGGACGGCGCTCGCCCCGCACGAGGCCGCCATCCGGCAGCTGCTGCGCCTCCAGCCGGAGGGCGAGGAGTTCACCGCGACGGCGACCCTGCCGGTCTCCGGCGCCACGGTCGCGCTCGACCTGTCGGGCACGATCGACGTGGCCGCCGAGCGCAAGCGCCTGGCCAAGGACCTCGCCGCCGCCCAGAAGGAGCGCCAGCAGGCCGACGCCAAGCTGAACAACGAGGCGTTCCTCGCCAAGGCGCCCGAGCCGGTCGTCGACAAGATCCGGGCCCGCCTCGCCAAGGCCGACGAGGACACCGCCCGTATCGAGGCCCAGCTCGCCGCCCTGCCCGAGGCCTGACAGCCACCGGGCGGCCAGGCGTCACGAAGGCCCCGGCACCGTACCCGCGCGTACGGTGCCGGGGCCTTCGGCCTTCCCGCGGCGGCCTCCGTAGACTGGGGACCGTGAGCGACCACCCCCCGCACGACAGCAGCGAGCAGCCCGACCCGCTCGACTCCTTCGACGAGATCATCGCCGCCGAGACGGAGCGCGACCCGGACCTCGCCGTCATCGAGGCCGGCAGCCGCACCCTGCGCACGCAGGGCGCCCCGCCCGAGGCCGACGTCCCCGCGCGCCCGGCCGACCCCGCGGTCGACGCCGCGCTGCGCGAGGTCGAGACCGAACTGGCGACGCGCTGGGGCGAGACCAAGCTGGAGCCGTCGGTCGCCCGCATCGCCGCCCTCATGGACGTGCTCGGCGACCCGCAGCGCGCGTACCCCTCGATCCACATCACCGGCACCAACGGCAAGACGTCCACGGCCCGCATGATCGAGGCCCTGCTCGGCGCCTTCGAACTGCGCACCGGCCGCTACACCTCGCCGCACGTGCAGTCGATCACCGAGCGGATCAGCCTGGACGGGGCCCCGATCTCCGCCGAGCGGTTCGTCGAGACGTTCCGCGACATCGAGCCGTACGTCGGCATGGTCGACGAGCGGCAGGAGTACCGGCTGTCGTTCTTCGAGGTGCTGACCGGCATGGCGTACGCGGCGTTCGCGGACGCGCCCGTCGACGTGGCCGTCGTCGAGGTCGGCATGGGCGGCAGTTGGGACGCCACCAACGTCATCGACGGCTCGGTCGCCGTGATCACGCCGATCTCCCTGGACCACACCGACCGGCTCGGCTCCACGACCGGCGAGATCGCCACCGAGAAGGCGGGCATCGTCAAGCAGGGCGCCACCGTGATCCTCGCGCAGCAGCCGGTCGACGCGGCGCAGGTCCTGCTGAAGAAGGCCGTGGACGTGGACGCGACCGTGGCCCGCGAGGGCCTGGAGTTCGGCGTCCTCGCCCGGCAGGTCGCCGTGGGCGGCCAGTTGCTGACCCTGCGCGGTCTCGGCGGCGAGTACGAGGAGGTGTACCTGCCGCTGCACGGCCCCTACCAGGCGCACAACGCGGCGGTCGCGCTCGCCGCGGTGGAGGCGTTCTTCGGGATCGGCGCGCAGCACTCGCAGCGCCTGGACATCGACACCGTCCGCAAGGCGTTCGCGGCCGTGTCCTCGCCGGGCCGCCTGGAGGTCGTGCGGCGCTCGCCGACGGTCGTCCTGGACGCGGCGCACAACCCGGCGGGTGCCGTCGCGACGGCCGAGGCGGTGCGGGAGGCGTTCGACTTCAGCCGGCTCATCGGCGTGGTCGGCGCGAGCGGCGACAAGAACGTGCGCGGGCTCCTGGAGGCGTTCGAGCCGATCTTCACCGAGGTCGTCGTCACGCAGAACAGCAGCCACCGCGCCATGGACGCCGACGAACTGGCGGCCGTCGCCGTGGAGATCTTCGGCGAGGACCGTGTCCAGGTCGAGCCGAACCTCCCGGACGCCCTGGAGGCCGCGATCACCCTGGCCGAGGAGGAGGGCGAGTTCAGCGGCGGCGGCGTCCTCGTCACCGGCTCCGTCATCACCGTCGGCGAGGCCCGACTGCTTCTGGGGAGGGGCTGACTTTCCGTGCGTACGCTCTGTGCTTCCACCCTGATCGGCGAGTTCTTCGTGATCGGCTTCGCCGGACTCGTGGCGATGAAAGACCCCGACCTGACCCAGGCCACGGTCTGGACGGTCAGCGGTGTCGCGATGTTCCTGTCCCTCGTGCTGTGCGGCGTGGTCACCCGTCCGGGCGGTGTGGCCGTCGGCTGGGCCTTCCAGGTCGCGCTGTTCGCCGCCGGGTTCGTCGTCCCGACGATGTTCTTCCTCGGCGTGGTCTTCGGCGCCCTGTGGTGGGCGTCGGTGCACTACGGCCGCAAGATCGACGAGGCGAAGGCGCGGTTCGCGGCCCGCGCGGCGGACGCGGCGGAGCCGGCCGGCCCGGCGGGCGCGGGCGCCTGAGCGGCGCGGCGCGCTCCCGCCGGGGAACGGAGCGTGACCCCGGTGCGACAGTGGGGTGGCGTCCCGGCAGCCCACCGCGACAGCCTCGTCACAAGCCTGACGCTGCGTGACGACCCCGCGGTGGGGCCCTGTAGCCTCTTCTCCCCGCACCATCCTTGATCGAAGGAGCCCTTCCGTGACCCAGCGCACCCTCGTCCTGCTCAAGCCCGACGCCGTCCGTCGCGGCCTGACCGGCGAGATCATCAGCCGTATCGAGCGCAAGGCCGGCTGGGCGATCACGGCACTGGAGCTGCGCACCCTCGACGGGGACACGCTGGAGCAGCACTACGGCGAGCACAAGGGAAAGCCCTTCTACGAGCCGCTCATGGAGTTCATGGCGTCCGGTCCGGTCGTCGCGCTGGTCGTCGAGGGCGAGCGGGTCATCGAGGGCGTGCGCACCCTGGCCGGCCCGACCGACCCGATCGCCGCGGCCCCCGGTTCCATCCGCGGCGACTTCGGTTCGATCGTCCGCGAGAACCTGATCCACGCCTCCGACTCGCCGGAGTCCGCCGAACGCGAGCTGAAGATCTTCTTCCCCGGCCGCGTCTGAGCCGGCCCCTCGGGCGGGGCGTCCCGACGCCCCGTCAGGCGCCCGTCCGGACGCCGCCGGGCGGTGCCGCGAAGGTTCGCGGACCTTTCCGGAAGCGTTCCGGAAAGGCCCCGGACAGCCCCGGGCAGATCGCCGTCCACACCTGTCACGAGTTTGCGTGTGCGCGCCGATCGGGGGAAGGACGCCCCCGATGGGCCGTCTCCGGGAGCGCGGCGGCGCATCATCTGCTGACAATGGCGAAGACCCTCGCGCAGTGTTCGTGCAGGCGCGTCTACGATGGAAGCCTTCACGTCACAGCACCCACCTCGCCTACCTGAAAAGCCCTCAAAAGCTCCTGGGAAGGCCAGACGAATCCTGATGGGGAACTCAATGTCGTTCATCGGCCGTGACATGGCTGTCGACCTCGGGACCGCCAACACGCTGGTGTACGTCAGGGGTCGCGGGATCGTACTCAACGAGCCGTCCGTCGTCGCGATCAACACCAACACCGGTGGGATCCTGGCGGTCGGTGCCGAAGCGAAGAAGATGATCGGCCGCACGCCCGGCAACATCGTGGCCGTGCGACCGCTGAAGGACGGCGTCATCGCCGACTTCGAGATCACCGAGCGGATGCTCCGCTACTTCATCCTGAAGATCCACAAGCGGCGCTATCTCGCGCGCCCGCGTGTGGTCGTCTGCGTGCCCTCGGGCATCACGGGAGTCGAGCGCCGCGCCGTCATCGAGGCGTCGACCCAGGCCGGCGCCCGCCAGGTGCACATCATCGAGGAGCCCATGGCCGCGGCCATCGGTTCCGGCCTGCCGGTCCACGAGGCCACGGGCAACATGGTGGTGGACATCGGCGGCGGCACCACGGAGGTCGCGGTCATCTCCCTCGGCGGCATCGTCACCGCGCAGTCCATCCGCGTCGCCGGCGACGAACTGGACAACGCGATCATCCAGCACGTCAAGAAGGAGTACTCCCTTCTGCTGGGTGAGCGGACGGCGGAACAGATCAAGATCACGATCGGTTCGGCGTACGACCTGGACTCCGACGAGCACACCGAAATCCGTGGCCGGGACCTGGTCTCCGGCCTGCCGAAGACCGTCGTCATCTCGGCCGGCGAAGTCCGCAAGGCGATCGAAGAACCGGTCAACGCGATCGTGGACGCCGTGAAGACGACCCTGGACAAGTGCCCGCCGGAGCTGTCCGGCGACATCATGGACCGCGGCATCGTCCTCACCGGTGGCGGCGCCCTGCTGCGGGGCCTCGACGAGCGGCTGCGCCGCGAGACGGGCATGCCCATCCACATCGCCGAGGACCCGCTGGACAGCGTGGCGCTCGGCTCCGGAAAGTGCGTCGAGGAATTCGAGGCACTTCAGCAGGTTCTGGACGCCCAGCCGCGCAGATGAGGTAACTCTTCGATTCCGCCGTACGAGATGATCTCCTCTCGTGCGGCGGATCGTTGATATAGAGGCATAAGCTCCCACAAAAGAATCCTCCCCGGGATCTCCCGGGTCGTTCCACGTTTTCAGGTTTCCCCCGAATTCCTACGAGGAAGGGCACGGCCGCAGCACGTGAGGGACACACGAGAAAGCCGGCTGCTCCTGGTGCTGCTGGTCGCCGTCGCGTTCGCGCTGATCACAGTCGACATCCGCGGCGGGCAGAACTCCCCCGTCGACGGCGCCCGTCAGGCAGCAGCCACCGTTTTCGGCCCGGTGGAGAACGGTGTCTCCTCCGCGGTCAACCCCGTCGGCGACGCGGTCGCCGCGGTCCGCGACTCCGGTGACCGGCACAGCAGGCTCGCCACGCTGGAGCGCGAGAACGCGGCGCTCAAGGCGAAGCTCGGCAGCGGCGCCCGCAACCGCAGCCGCCTCGCCCAGCTCGACGGCATGCTCAAGCTCGCGGGCGAGGGCCAGTACGGCATCAAGGGCGCCCAGGTCATCGCCATAGGGGCGGCGCAGGGCTTCTCCTGGACGGTCACCATCGACGTCGGCGCGCACGACGGCATCCAGCGCGACATGACCGTCCTCAACGGCGACGGCCTCGTCGGCCGCGTCACCACCGTCGGGCCCGACTCCGCCACGGTCCTGCTCGCCAACGACCCCGACTTCACCGTCGGCACCCGTATGGAGGGCAGCGACGAACTCGGCTTCGCCTCCGGGCAGGGCGACCGCCCGCTGCGCGTCCAACTGCTCAACGGCAAGGCCGACGTGAAGAAGGGCGACCGGCTCGTCACCTTCGGCTCGCAGCACGACAAGCCGTTCGTGCCGGGTGTCCCGGTCGGCGTCGTCTCCCGCGTCGACCCCTCCGGCGGCGACCTGACGCGCACCGTCTACGTCACCCCGTACGTCGGCTTCACCAAGCTCGACGTCGTCGGGGTCGTCGTCGAGGCGCCCAAGAAGGACCCGCGCGACACGGTGCTGCCGAAGAAGGCGAAGCCCATCCCCACCCCGACGGTGACCGTGACGGTCACCCCGTCGGCGAACGCGCCCGCCGGCGACCAGCAACAAGAGCAGTAGGAGCTGAACTCCCCATGCGCGTCAACCGGATCCTGCTCTCCACCGCACTGGTGGTCGTCGCCCTGGTGGTCCAGGTCAGCGTCCTGGCCCGGCTCCACCTGCCCGGTGCCGTCCCCGACCTGCTGCTGCTCACCGTCCTCGGCCTCGCGATGGTCTACGGCCACGTCGGCGGCGCCCTCGTCGGGTTCGGCGCCGGACTGCTCGCCGACCTCGCGCCGCCCGCCGACCATGCCGCGGGGCGGTACGCCCTGGTGCTCTGCGTCGTCGGTTACTGCGCCGGCCTGATCAAGCCCGAGACCGGACGGATCAAGTCCGCCCTCGCGCCGATGACCGTCGTGGTCGCCGCCGCGGTCGGCTCCACCCTGCTGTACGCCGGTGTCGGCGCCCTCGTCGGCGACACCGCCGCCCGCCATGTGGGCCTGGGCGGGCTGCTGTTCAGCGCCGCCCTGTACGACCTGCTGCTCGCCCCCTTCGTCGTGCCCGGCGTGATGTGGCTGGCCCGCCGCGCGGAGAACGACCCGCTCGGCGAGAGCACCTCCGCCGGGAGCGGCGGCGACATCGCCGCCGGGTGGCTGTCCGCCGGCACCGGGCTGCGCATCGGACGTCAGCGCGGCGGGCTGAAGGTGCGCACCACGCGGGCGCGCATGGCGCGGGCCGGCCGTATCAAGGGGGTCAAGCGGCTGTGAGCGGTGTCGTCACGGCAACCTCGCGGCGCCAACGCGGCTTCCGCGCACACAGGTTGAGCGTGTACTCGTATGACTCGTCAGTGCCGGAGAGGGGGCGGACCGCCGGCGGCGGGCCCCGCCCGCACCTCTCCCACCACCCCTCGCCAGAATGGGCTCCGCCCATGACCAACGCACCCCGGCCGCAAGCGACTTCATCCTCGGCCCTCGCTACGACGAATGGGCCTCGCCCATGACCAACATCCCCGAGACCGGCCGCACCCCCCGGGTGCAGATCCGGCTCGTCGTCATCCAGGTCCTCGTGCTCTCCCTGCTCGGCACCCTCGGCGGGCGCCTGTGGTACCTCCAGATCCGCAACGGTGACGAGTACGCCAAGGAAGCCTCCGGCAACCACGTCCAGCAGGTCGTCCAGCCCGCCACCCGCGGTTCGATACTGGACGCGCGCGGCGTTCCGCTCGCCGACAACGAGACCCGCCTCGTGGTCTCCGCCTCCCGCACCGACCTCATGAAGCAGAAGGACGACGGCAAGGCGGTCCTCGCCAAACTCGCCGCCGTCCTCGGCATGAAGCCGTCGGAGGTCCAGGAGAAGGTCCGGCTCTGCGACGCGAAGACGCCGCAGCCGTGCTGGAACGGTTCGCCCTACCAGCCGATCCCGATCACCGACGAGGCCACCGCCAAGCAGGCCCTCCAGATCCGCGAGCGCTCCGAGGACTTCCCCGGCATCACCGCCGAGCCCGAGGCCGTGCGCCGCTACCCGAGTCCCGGCAACGCCAACGCGGCCCAGGCGCTCGGCTACCTCTCGCCCGTCACCGACGACGAGATCAAGCAGGCCGAGGACACCGACTCGCCCTACCTGCGCTCGGACCAGGTCGGCCGCAACGGCCTGGAGCGCCAGTACGACAAGCAGCTGCGCGGCAAGGCCGGCGTCACCCGCTACGAGGTCGACAACCTCGGCCGCGTCATCGGCAAGGCCGAGAGCGACCAGGCGCAGCCCGGCTCCAACCTCGTCACCAGCATCGACTCCCGGGTCCAGCGGATCTCCGAGTACGAGCTGAACGAGGCGATGAAGGCGGCGCGCAAGGAGTTCGACACCAACACCAACGAGAACTACAAGGCCGACTCGGGCGCCGTCGTCGTGATGGAGGCCAAGACCGGCCGGGTCGTCGCGATGGCGTCGAACCCGTCGTACGACCCGAACGCCTGGGTCGGCGGCATCTCCGCCAAGGACTACGACCAGTTGACCGGCAAGGACAGCAACTACCCGCTGCTGAACCGCGCCATACAGGGTCAGTCCGCGCCGGGCTCCACGTTCAAGGTGATCTCCACGAGCGCCGCGATCGAGGCCGGCTACCCCTTCGACGGCAACTACCCCTGCACCAGCTCCTATTCGGTGGGCGGCCAGGTCTTCAAGAACTTCGAGTCGGAGAACTTCGGGCCGATCTCCCTGGGCCGCGCCCTGGAGGTCTCCTGCGACACCGTGTTCTACGGCATCGCCGACAAGGAGTGGAAGAAGGACGGAGGGATCAACCCCAAGAAGAAGACGAACGACTACTTCTTCAAGGCGGCCCACCAGTTCGGCCTCGGCAAGACCACCGGCATCGACCTGCCCAACGAGGTCGCGGGCCGCGTCCCGGACCGCAAGTGGAAGCAGGAGTACTGGGCGGCCAACAAGGACTCCTGGTGCAAGACCGGTAAGAAGGACGGCAGTTACGTCCAGAAGATCGCGTACGAGAACTGCCTCGAAGGCAACAAGATGCGCGAGGGCGACGAGATCAACTACTCCATCGGCCAGGGCGACACCCTCGTCACCCCGGTGCAGATGGCCAGCATCTACGGCGCGCTCGCCAACGGCGGCACCCTCTACACGCCGACCGTCGGCAAGGCGATCGTGAGCGCGGACGGCAAGACCGTGCAGACGATCAAGCCGCAGGTGCGCGGCAAGCTCCCCGACAGCGCCGCGACGATCAAGCAGATCGACTCGGCCCTCGCGGGCGTCGCCACCCGGGGTACCGCCGCCTGGCGGTTCCAGGGCTGGCCGCAGGACAAGATCCCGATGCACGCCAAGACCGGTACCGCCGAGGTCTACGGCAAGCAGACGACGTCCTGGTTCACCACGTACACCAAGGACTACACGATCGTCATGACGATCTCCCAGGGCGGTACGGGCTCCGGCGCCTCCGGCCCCGCCGTGCGCAAGATCTACGACGCGCTGTACGGGGTGCAGGAGGACGGCTCGATCGACAAGAGCAAGGCGCTGCTGTCCACGCCGCAGAAGTCGCTGCCGAAGATCAAGACCGACGGCACGATCGCCTCGCCGAAGGTCACGGGCGACCCGGCGGTCAAGAAGGAGAAGGCCACCGAGGAGGGCGAGACCCCCACGGACGACCAGCAGACACCCGCCACGACCGCGACACCGGCCGCCAACCCCAACCGTGACACCAGACGGCGCGGGGGCGGACGGCGGGGCGGCACCGGAAGCCGGAGGATGCTCACATGACCGGCGCGAACACCTTCTCCGTCTCCGGGTACGGGCCCGAACGCGCGGGCTGGACCAGGCTGCTGGCCCGCGACTCGGTGACCCGCAGGCTCGACTGGCCGATACTGCTGTCCGCGCTCGCGCTCTCCGGCATCGGCTCCGCCCTCGTCTTCTCGGCGACCCGCAACCGCACCGAGATCAACCAGGGCGACCCGTACTACTTCCTCATCCGGCACCTCATGAACACCGGCATCGGGCTCGCCCTGATGATCGGCACCATCTGGCTCGGCCACCGCACCCTGCGCACCGCGGTCCCGATCCTGTACGGGCTCTCGGTGTTCATGATCCTGCTGGTGCTCACCCCGCTCGGCGCGACCGTCAACGGCGCGCACGCGTGGATCGTGTTCGGCGGCGGATTCTCGCTCCAGCCCTCGGAGTTCGTGAAGATCACGATCATCCTGGGGATGGCGATGCTGCTGTCCGCGCGGGTCGACGCCGGCGACAAGCCCTACCCCGACCACCGCACGGTCCTCCAGGCCCTGGGCCTGGCCGCCGTGCCGATCCTGATCGTCATGCTGATGCCCGACCTGGGGTCGGTCATGGTCATGGTGATCATCATCCTCGGGGTGCTGCTGGCGTCCGGCTCGTCCAACCGCTGGATCTTCGGACTGCTCGGCGTCGGCGTCCTCGGCGCCGTCGCCGTGTGGCAGCTCCACATCCTCGACGAGTACCAGATCAACCGCTTCGCGGCCTTCGCCAACCCGGACCTCGACCCGGCCGGTGTCGGCTACAACACCAACCAGGCCCGCATCGCGATCGGTTCGGGCGGACTGACCGGCGAGGGGCTGTTCCACGGCTCGCAGACCACCGGCCAGTTCGTGCCCGAGCAGCAGACCGACTTCGTGTTCACCGTCGCCGGCGAGGAACTCGGCTTCCTGGGCGCCGGGTTGATACTGGTTCTCCTCGGCGTCATCCTCTGGCGCGCCTGCCGCATCGCCCGCGAGACGACCGAGCTGTACGGCACGATCGTCGCCGCCGGGATCATCGCCTGGTTCGCGTTCCAGGCGTTCGAGAACATCGGCATGACCCTCGGCATCATGCCGGTGGCGGGTCTGCCGCTGCCGTTCGTCTCGTACGGAGGATCGTCGATGTTCGCCGTCTGGGTCGCGGTGGGGCTGCTCCAGTCGATCAGGGTGCAGCGGCCCATGTCGGCCTGAGCCGGCCACGCACGACGTACGGGGCCCCGGTCACCCGCGAGGTGACCGGGGCCCCGCGCCGTTTTCCGGCCGCCGCCCGGCCGCGTCCGGGCCGGTACGGACTCTCCCGTTCCGATCAGCCGGCGACTAGATTCGAACCATGGCGGACACTCAGCGCGAAATCGAGCGTAAGTACGTCACCGACCGGGGACCGCTGCCCGACCTGACCGGCGTGGCCGGTGTCGCGGCCGTCCGGGACGAGGGCGTGGAGCACCTGGACGCGACCTACTACGACACCGCCGACCAGCGCCTGGCCGCCGCCCGGCTCACCCTGCGCCGCAGAACCGGGGGCCGTGACGCGGGCTGGCACCTCAAGCTCCCGGTGGCGCCGGGAGTCCGCGAGGAGATCCACGCCCCGCTCTCCGACGAGCCGCCGCCCGCGCTCACCGCCCTGGTCCGCTCCCGGGCCCGGGAACTGCCGCTGGCCCCCGTGGTCCGGCTGCGCACCGAGCGCGACCTGCGGCACCTCGTGGACGCGGAGGGCGCCCTGCTGGCGGAGGCGAGCGTCGACACCGTCCACGCGGAACGCCTCACCGGCGACGGCGGCACCGCCCGCTGGACCGAGATCGAGGTGGAACTGGCCCCGGGCGGCGACCCCGCCTTCCTCGACACCGTGGAGGAACGGCTCCGCGAGGCCGGCGTGCGCCCCGCCGACTCCCCGTCCAAGCTCGCCCGCGCCCTCGCCGACACCGGCGCCGAGGTGCCCCGCGCCCCCGCCGCCGGGCCGCCCGGCACGGCCGGCGACCACGTCCTCGCCTACGTGCGCGAACAGGTCGACGCCCTCGTCGACCTCGACCCCGGCGTGCGGCGCGACGCGGAGGACGCGGTGCACCGCATGCGGGTCGCCACCCGGCGGCTGCGCAGCGTCTTCCGCTCGTACGGCAAGGTGCTGGACCGCCGGGCCACCGAACCGCTGCGCGCGGAGCTGAAGTGGCTGGCCGGCGAGCTGGGCGTGGACCGCGACCGCGAGGTGCTCACCGAGCGCCTGACCGGCGCCTTCGACGGCCTCCCCGCCCGGCTGCGCACCGGACCCGTCCGCGGCAGGCTGCACGCCTGGTCCGACGGCCGGCACGCGGGCGCCCGCGAACGGCTGCTCGACGCCCTCGACAGCGACCGCTACCTCGCCCTGCTCGCCTCCCTGGACGCCCTCGCCGCCGATCCGCCGCTGCGCCCGGCCGCCGCCCGCAAACCGGAGAAGGTGCTGGCCAAGGCCGTGCGCAAGGACACCCGGAAGGTGGCCGACCGGATCGGGCACGCGCTCGGCCTGTCACCCGGACCCGAGCTGGACGTGGCGCTGCACGAGGCCCGCAAGAAGGCCAAGCGGGCCCGTTACGCGGCCGAGGCGGCCGTCCCGGCACTGGGGGAGAGGGCGTCCCGCGTCGCCGGGAACACGAAGAGACTGACCAAGCTGCTCGGCGAGCACCAGGACGCCGTCATGGCCCGCGAGGCCCTCCTGGACATCGCGGACGCGGCGCAGGCGGCGGGGGAGAGCTCCTTCACCTGGGGCCTGCTGTACGGGCGCGAGGAGCGCGGCGCGAGCGCCGTGGAGGCCCAACTCCCGCGCCGCTGGGCCAAGATCGGGCCGGGCACGGCGCTGTGAACCGGCGGCGGGCCGGGGTCCGGCCGTACGGAGCGGTCGCCGGCCCGCGTTAGCCTGGATGGTCACGCCTGTCAGACCATCCCCGCGACGAAAGTTCCCGCGATGCCCGTCGAGTCGGTTTTCCCGCAGCTCGAAGCCTTGCTCCCGCATGTGCAGAAGCCGATCCAGTACGTCGGCGGAGAGCTCAACTCCACCGTCAAGCCATGGGACGACTGCGACGTCCACTGGGCGCTCATGTACCCGGACGCGTACGAGGTCGGACTGCCCAACCAGGGCGTCATGATCCTCTACGAGGTGCTCAACGAGCGGGACCGCGTCCTCGCGGAGCGCACGTACAGCGTGTGGCCCGACCTGGAGGAGCTGATGCGGGAGCACCACGTCCCGCAGTTCACGGTGGACAGCCACCGGCCGGTGAAGGCGTTCGACCTGTTCGGCCTGTCCTTCTCGACCGAGCTGGGCTACACCAACATGCTCACCGCCCTGGACCTCGCGGGCATCCCGCTGGAGGCGAAGGACCGCACCCTGGACGACCCGATCGTCATGGCGGGCGGGCACGCGGCGTTCAACCCGGAGCCCATCGCGGACTTCATCGACTGCGCGGTGATCGGCGACGGCGAGCAGGCGGTCCTGGAGGTCACCGAGCTGGTCCGCGCCTGGAAGGCGGAGGGCCGCCCCGGCGGGCGCGAGGAGATCCTGTTCCGCCTCGCCCGCACCGGCGGCGTCTACGTCCCCGCGTTCTACGACGTCGAGTACCTGCCCGACGGCCGCATCGCCCGCGTCGTGCCCAACCGCTCCGGCGTGCCGTGGCGGGTGTCCAAGCACACCGTGATGGACCTCGACGAGTGGCCCTACCCGAAGCAGCCGCTGGTCCCGCTGGCGGAGACGGTGCACGAGCGGATGTCCGTGGAGATCTTCCGCGGCTGCACCCGCGGCTGCCGCTTCTGCCAGGCCGGCATGATCACCCGCCCGGTGCGCGAGCGCTCCATCACCGGCATCGGCGAGATGGTCGAGAAGGGCCTGTCCGCCACCGGCTTCGAGGAGGTCGGCCTGCTGTCGCTGTCCTCCGCCGACCACTCCGAGATCGGCGACATCGCCAAGGGCCTCGCCGACCGCTACACCGACGACAAGATCGGCCTGTCGCTGCCGTCGACCCGCGTGGACGCGTTCAACGTCGACCTCGCCAACGAGCTGACCCGCAACGGCCGCCGTTCGGGCCTGACCTTCGCGCCCGAGGGCGGCTCGGAACGGCTGCGCAAGGTCATCAACAAGATGGTCTCGGAGGAGGACCTGATCCGCACGGTCTCCACCGCGTACGGCAACGGCTGGCGCCAGGTGAAGCTGTACTTCATGTGCGGCCTGCCCACCGAGACCGACGAGGACGTCCTGCAGATCGCCGACATGGCGACGCACGTCATCCAGAAGGGCCGCGAGGTCTCCGGCGCCAACGACATCCGCTGCACCGTCTCCATCGGCGGCTTCGTGCCCAAGCCGCACACCCCGTTCCAGTGGGCGCCGCAGCTCTCCGCCGAGGAGACCGACGCGCGCCTCGCGAAGCTCCGCGACAAGATCCGCGGCGACAAGAAGTACGGCCGCTCCATCGGCTTCCGCTACCACGACGGCAAGCCCGGCATCGTCGAGGGCCTGCTCTCCCGCGGCGACCGCCGCACCGGCGCGGTCATCCGCGCGGTGTACGAGGACGGCGGCCGCTTCGACGGCTGGCGCGAGCACTTCTCGTACGACCGCTGGATGAGCTGCGCGGACAAGGCGCTGGCCCCGTTCGGCGTCGACGTCGACTGGTACACCACCCGCGAGCGCGGCTACGAGGAGGTCCTGCCCTGGGACCACCTCGACTCCGGCCTCGACAAGGACTGGCTGTGGGAGGACTGGCAGGACTCCCTCGACGAGACCGAGGTCGAGGACTGCCGCTGGACCCCGTGCTTCGACTGCGGCGTCTGCCCGCAGCTCGACCTGGACATCCAGGTCGGCCCGACGGGCAAGAAGCTGCTCCCGCTGACGGTGAAGAACGCGGCACCGGCGCCCGCGTCGGCGTCCGGCGGCCACGCGCACTGAGACGCGCGACCTGCGCGCCCGCCCCGGGGACCGGTCGGTCCACGGGGCGGGCGTTCTTCACGATCCGGTCCCGGTGCTCCCGGTCGGCCCCTGCCGGTTGCGGGACCACACCATCTCCACCTGGAAGGTCGCCTCCTGCACGGTCCTGGCGATGACGGCGCCCGCCTCCGCGCTCATGGTCACGCCGAACGTCACGGTCATCCCGTCGGGCCGCAGGCTCCCGCGCAGGGTGTGCAGCGACACCGCGACCGCGTCCCCGATCGCGTCGAGCCGCGCGGTGAACTCCGCGTGGGCCTCCCGCACCGGGCGGCGTCCCGACGCCGGACGCGGGCCGTCCGGGCCGTCCGTCTCCACGATCACCGGCTCCGCGCCGGCCACCTGAAATCGCGTCAGTTCGGTCATGCCCCGGCCGCCTCTCCCCCTGAGTTGCGGGGGACTACCCCGTTCACATGTCCGACAAAACAAAAATGGCCGGAGTGTGGCGAATCTCCCGCGTGTTCCCGCGCATCCGTCGGGGCGGCCCGCGCGTCCTGCTCTGCATGCGCCCCGAACCGGCCCCGCCCGCCGTCGCGTCCACCGCCCGGCCCGGCCCGGGGGAGGGCGGCTGCCTCGTCGTCGCGGTCCGGCTGCCGCTGCGCATCGCCGTCGTGCTGCTGGTGCTGCCGGTGCGGCTGGCGTGGGACGGGCTCGTCGCGGCCGGACGGTTCGCCCGCCGGTCGGTGCTCCGGCCGCTGGGGCGGGGCCTGCTGTGGGCCGCGCGGATCCTCGTCGGCGTGCCGCTGGGGGTGCTGTGGCGGTACGCCGTCGTGCCGTGCGGCAGGGCGACCGCGTGGCTCGTCGAGGTGCTCGTCGTCGCCCCGCTGGTCCTGCTGTACCGCCACGTCCTGACCCCCCTCGGGCACGGCGCCGCCTGGCTGTGGGCGCACGTCTGCGTCCCCCTGGCGAGCGGCCTCGCCCGGCTGCTCGCCGCCGTCGGCCGGGGCGGGTGGGCCGGGGTCTCGGCCGTGCTGCGCGTCCTGGTCGCCGTTCCGGCCGCGGCCCTGTACCGGTGGGTGCTGGCCCCGGCCGGGCGGCTGCTCGCGCGGACGGCCCGGTGGACGCTGCGGGGCGTCGGCCTCGCCCTGTACCGGACCGGGCGCGTGCTGCTCGTGCTCCCCGCGGCAGCCCTGTGGCGGTGGGTCCTCGTGCCCGTCGGCCGGGTGCTCGCGGTACTCCTCGGCGAGCTCGTGGCGGCCCTCGGCCACGCGTGGCGGATCACCGGTCCGGTCTCCGCCGCCGTGGGCCGCTTCCTCGCCGCCGTTCTCCGGGTGCTGGTCGTCACTCCGGCCCGCGCCGTCCACGCGTACGTTCTGACACCCGTCGGCCACGTCGTGCGGGACCTCTTGCTGCGCCCCGCCGCCGCTGCCGCGCGTGCCGCGGGCCGTACCGTCCGGCAGGCGCTGGGCTCGGCGCGCGACGCCGTCCGTCGGGCCCGTGCCGACCTGCGCCGGCTGCTGCCGGGGTCCGGGGCGCCCGGACGGGCGCCCGTCCCGGTGCGGGAACCGGCGGGGGACGTTGCGCGTACTCTAGAGAAAAGGCCCGGAAGCTGAACGACCCCCTCGGGGGGCGTCCCCCGGCGCCGGCGCCCGGCAGGGGGCCGGCCCCCGCTCCCCGCACCTGCGGTGAGGGCCCCGGGCCGCCGTACACAAGGAGACGTACCACTGGGCAAGCGACAGCCCGAAGGCCCGCCGCCCGCACCCGCGGTGCAGCGCATCCGCCTGCGCTACACCAAGCGCGGCCGCCTCCGGTTCACCAGCCACCGTGACTTCCAGCGCGCCTTCGAGCGTGCGCTGCGCCGCGCCGAGGTGCCCATGGCGTACTCGGCGGGGTTCACGCCGCATCCGAAGGTGTCGTACGCCAATGCCGCACCCACCGGCACGGGCAGTGAGGCGGAATACCTGGAGATCGCCCTCGCCGCGGCACGTGATCCGCAGACGCTGCGCGAGCTGCTGGACGAGTCGCTGCCCGCCGGGCTCGACATCGTCGACGCGGTGGAGGCCCGTACCCCGGGTCTCGCCGACCGGCTCACGGCGTCCGTGTGGGAACTGCGCCTCGACGGCGTGGACCCCGAGGACGCGGACCGCGCGGTGGAGGCCTTCAACCGGGCCGCCACCGTCGAGGTCTCGCGCATGGCGAAGAACGGCGTCCGCACCTTCGACGCCCGCTCCGCCGTCGCCGGGCTCGAACGCGTGGGGACGGACACTTCCCAGGCTGATAGGCCGAGCGACCGGCCCTGTGCGATACTGCGGCTGGTTGTTCGGCACGTGACGCCTGCCGTACGACCCGACGACGTCCTGTCCGGTCTTCGCGCCGTGGCCGACCTGGCGCCGCCGGTCCCCGCAGCGGTGACCAGGCTGGCGCAGGGGCTGTTCGATGAAGAGACCGGCGAGGTGACCGACCCGCTCGCGCCCGACCGCGAGGCAGTAGCGACCGAGCCGCCCATGGCCGGAGCGACTGCCACCGCGAAGGCGCCGGCGTAAGGAAGGTCCCGCGCAGGGACGCACGTCGTAGCGCAGCCCTCGTATCCGGGAGCCACCTGGGTCGGGCGGCGCACCCGACCACAAGACTTTCGCCAGGCCGTCCGCAAATCGGCGGACGGAACCGGCGAGACAGGACACGGAGAGCTCCCGTGCGGCGCACGCGCCCCGGACGGCGGCACCGCGCATCGCGCGAGCCGCGGACGTCACCGGTACTGCCGGACCAGGCGCGGCGCCCGGGAGCCTGACGGGAGAAACGCCCGCATGCTCGAACCGATCGAATCCGCCGGACCCGCAACGGGTTCCGAAACCGACAACACCCCCAGCGACACCCTGCCGCCGCGCCGCAGGCGCCGCGCCGCGTCGCGCCCCGCGGGTCCGCCCGCCGGTCCCGCCGCCTCCGCGGCCGCGGACGACGCGCCGGCCATACCGGCCGTCGCCTCCGCCGACTCCCCGGCCGAGGACGCCGAGGAGCAGCAGGAGACCCCCGTCACGGAGGCCGCCGCCCCCGTGGAGACCGAGGCGGCTCCGCCGCGTGCCCGTCGCCGTGCCACCCGCCGGGTGTCCGCGCCGGTCGCCGCGCCCGCGTCGGAGGAGGCCGCCGAGACGGTGGTGTCCGCCGAGGCGCCTGCCGAGGCTGCGCAGGCCGTGGCCGCCGAGCCCGAGCCGGCCGTCGAGGAGGCGGCTCCGCCGCGTGCCCGTCGTCGTGCCACCCGCCGGGTGTCCGCGCCGGTCGCCGCGCCCGCGTCGGAGGAGGCCGCCGAGACGGTGGTGTCCGCCGAGGCGCCTGCCGAGGCTGCGCAGGCCGTGGCCGCCGAGCCCGAGCCGGCCGTCGAGGAGGCGGCTCCGCCGCGTGCCCGTCGTCGTGCCACCCGCCGGGTCACCGCGCCCGCCGCTGCCGCCGAGCCCGAGCAGCCGGCGCCCGCCGCCGAGCAGCCCGCCGAGCCCGAGCCCGCGCGGGACGCCCCCGCCGAGGACGCGGCCCCGCGCCGCGGCCGCCGCCGGGCCGCCCGCAAGGCCGCCGGCGGCTTCTCCGCGCCGGCCCCCGCCGAGGCCTCCGGCGACGACTCCGGACGCCGCCCCGCGCGCCCCTCGGTCGCCGTGTTCCAGGCGCCGGTGTTCGCCGAGCCCAAGTTCCAGTTCCAGACGCCGCAGCGCGCCGCCGCCGAGGCCGCCGCGTCCCGCGCGGGCAACGACGACGACGCCGCCGTCGAGGCCGAGGAGCGCACCCCCCGGCAGCAGCCCGCCCCGGCGCAGGCCCCGGCCCGTGCCGCCGAGCAGCAGGCCGACGAGCAGCCCGGCCGCCGCCGGCGCCGTCGCCGCGGTGCGGACCAGGGCGACGAGGCCGTCGCCCAGGACGCCGCCCCGCAGCAGCCCGTGCCGCCGGCCGCCGAGCCCGCCGCCCAGGACGAGCACGCCGACGACCAGGCCGACGACCAGGTCGAGGACGCCGACGACGCCGAGCACGACGACAACGACCACGAGGACACCGGCTCGCGCCGCCGTCGTCGCCGGGGCGGCCGTCGCCGCCGCCGGGGCGACGCGGGCGACGCCGAGCACGACGACAACGGCGACGCCGACGAGCCCGCGCAGGAGGACGACTCCGCGCAGGCCGAGGACGACACCGACGCCGAGGGCGACGACGAGCAGGACGACGCGGGCGACCAGGCGGGCGGCAGCTCCAGCAGCCGCCGCCGGCGCCGCCGCAGGCGCCGGGCCGGTGACGCGGGCGGCGACGGCGACACGCCCGCCGACGACCCGGAGCGCACCGTCGTCAAGGTCCGCGAGCCCCGCAAGAAGGACGAGCGCTCGGGCGACGCCTCCGACGAGGTCCAGTCCATCAAGGGCTCGACCCGCCTGGAGGCCAAGAAGCAGCGCCGCCGCGAGGGCCGCGAGCAGGGCCGCCGCCGCGTTCCGATCATCACCGAGGCCGAGTTCCTGGCCCGCCGCGAGGCCGTCGAGCGCGTGATGGTGGTGCGCCAGTACGGCGAGCGCACGCAGATCGGCGTCCTGGAGGACGGGGTGCTCGTCGAGCACTACGTCAACAAGGAGCAGGCGACCTCGTACGTCGGCAACGTCTACCTCGGCAAGGTGCAGAACGTCCTGCCCTCGATGGAGGCCGCCTTCATCGACATCGGCAAGGGCCGCAACGCCGTCCTGTACGCGGGCGAGGTCAACTTCGAGGCGCTCGGCATGGCCAACGGGCCGCGCCGCATCGAGGTCGCGCTGAAGTCCGGGCAGTCCGTGCTGACCCAGGTCACCAAGGACCCCATCGGCCACAAGGGCGCCCGCCTGACCAGCCAGGTCTCGCTGCCCGGCCGGTACCTGGTCTACGTGCCCGAGGGCTCGATGACCGGCATCAGCCGCAAGCTGCCCGACACCGAGCGCGCCCGGCTGAAGACCATCCTCAAGAAGATCGTCCCCGAGGACGCGGGCGTCATCGTGCGCACCGCCGCCGAGGGCGCCAGCGAGGAGGAGCTGCGGCACGACGTCGAGCGCCTCCAGGCGCAGTGGGAGGAGATCCAGAAGAAGGCGAAGAGCGGCAACGCCCCGACCCTTCTCTACGGCGAGCCGGACATGACCGTCCGTGTCGTGCGCGACATCTTCAACGAGGACTTCACCAAGGTCGTCGTCAGCGGCGACGAGGCGTGGCAGACCGTCCACGGGTACGTCTCGCACGTCGCCCCGGACCTGACCGACCGCCTCCAGCGCTGGACCAGCGAGGTCGACGTCTTCGCGTCGTACCGGATCGACGAGCAGCTCGCCAAGGCGCTGGACCGCAAGGTGTGGCTGCCCAGCGGCGGCTCGCTGGTGATCGACCGGACCGAGGCGATGGTCGTCGTCGACGTCAACACCGGCAAGTTCACCGGCCAGGGCGGCAACCTGGAGGAGACCGTCACCAGGAACAACCTGGAGGCGGCCGAGGAGATCGTGCGCCAGCTCCGGCTGCGCGACCTCGGCGGCATCATCGTCATCGACTTCATCGACATGGTGCTGGAGTCCAACCGGGACCTCGTGCTGCGGCGCCTGCTGGAGTGCCTGGGCCGGGACCGTACGAAGCACCAGGTCGCCGAGGTGACCTCGCTGGGTCTGGTCCAGATGACCCGCAAGCGCGTCGGCCAGGGCCTGCTGGAGTCGTTCTCGGAGACCTGCGTCCACTGCAACGGACGCGGTGTCATCGTCCACCTGGAGCAGCCCAGCTCCGGTGGTGGCGGCGGTGGCGGCAAGCGCAAGAAGCGCGGCCGCGGCGGCTCCGAGCACCAGCACGACCACGACCACGACGGCCGTCACGACGAGCACGAGCACGACGACTACGCGGCGGCGGACACCGCCGAGGAGTCCGTGGCCGAGGTGGCCGCCGAGGCCGCCGCGCCGCGCGCGCTGCCCGAGCCGGAGTTCACGCCCGACGAGGAGCTGTACAGCAGCGCCGCCGAGGCGGAGGCCGCCGCGTCCCGCGGCAGGGGCCGCCGCCGGGCGAGCCGCCGCGCGTCCGCCCCGGCGGGCGCGCCGAAGGCCGCCGTCCGCGACGACGCCCGCACGTCCGAGCCGGCGCCCGCGCCGGTCGCCGAGGCGCAGGCCGAGCCCGTCGCCGTCGAGGACCCGGTCGTCGAGGCCCCGGCCCCGGCCGAGACCCCGGCGCCCGTCGAGGCCCCGGCCGAGAGCGCGCCCAAGGGCCGCACCCGCCGCCGGGCCACCCGTACGGCCTCCGCGCCCGCCGGTTCGCCGGCGGGGGCCGAGGCGGCCGTGGTGACGGTCCCGGAGACCGTGCCGTCGGCGGCCGAGGCGCACGCCCAGCCGGAGGCCGTCGAGGACCCGGTCGTCCAGCCGCCCGAGCCGGTCGCCGAGGCCCCGGCCAGGCCGCGACGCCGTGCCGTGCGCAAGGCCACCGCGCCGACCGCGTCCGAGGAGGCGGCCGTCACGGTCGTCCCGTCGGCCGCGGAGACCCCGGCGGAGGCCGCCGGGCAGGAGAGCGCCGAGGAGGCGGCTCCCGCGAAGAAGACGGCGCGCAAGACGGCCAAGAAGGCGACGGCGACGAAGGCCGCCGCCGCCAAGAAGGCCCCGGCCAAGAAGACGGCCGCGAAGAAGGCCACGGCGAAGAAGGCGGCGAAGACCACCACCGCCAAGACGGCCGCCAAGAAGAGCACGGCGAAGAAGACCTCGGCGGCGGAACAGCAGCCGCCCCGGTCCGTTTCGAGCAGTGCCGACGAGGACTGATCCGTCCCGTCACCCGCGGTGAACGAACCCGCCCCCGGCCGCATCGGCCGGGGGCGGGTTCGTTTTTCCGGGGCCGTGCATTCCGGCCGCCCAGGGGTACCCGCCGTTCGGTCAAGTTAATGCAAGGTAAACCCGAGATCCACAAGTGGATACGATATGTACGGGGAAACAAAACCAATTCCGGCGGGTGGAGTGGCATTCCGCGCCCGCCGCAACATGGGGGGATCACGTGAAAGCTCTCGTGCTTTCCGGGGGATCGGGTACGCGCCTGCGGCCGATCACGCACACATCCGCCAAACAACTGGTCCCCGTCGCCAACAAGCCCGTCCTCTTCTACGGGCTGGAGTCGATCGCCGACGCGGGCGTCGAAGAGGTCGGCATCGTCGTCGGCGACACCGCGGACGAGATCCGCGAAGCGGTGGGGGACGGCTCCCGGTTCGGGCTCCGCGTCACCTACATCCCGCAGGAGGCCCCGCTCGGGCTGGCCCACGCGGTGCTCGTCGCGCGGGACTTCCTCGGTGACGACGACTTCGTGATGTACCTCGGCGACAACTTCATCGTGGGCGGCATCACCGGTGTGGTCGAGGCGTTCCGGGCCGAACGCCCGGACGCGCAGATCCTGTTGACCCGGGTGCCGAACCCGACGTCCTTCGGCGTCGCCGAACTCGGCCCGGACGGGCGGGTGGTGGGCCTGGAGGAGAAGCCGAAGGAGCCCCGCAGCGACCTCGCCCTCGTCGGCGTCTACCTGTTCACCCCGGCCGTGCACGAGGCCGTCCGCGCCATCCAGCCCTCCTGGCGCGGGGAGTTGGAGATCACCCACGCCCTCCAGTGGCTGATCGACGAGAAGCGCGACGTCCGGTCCACGACCATCTCGGGCTACTGGAAGGACACCGGCAACGTCACCGACATGCTGGAGGTCAACCGGTCCGTCCTGGAGACCCTGGAGCCCCTGAACGCGGGCACGGTGGACGAGAGCAGCGAACTCATCGGCCGGGTGCGCGTCGAGGCGGGTGCCCGCGTGAGCGGCAGCCGGATCGTCGGCCCCGTGATCATCGGCGCGGGCACGGTCGTGCGCGACGCCTACGTCGGTCCGTTCACCTCGGTCTCCGAGGACTGCCGGATCGAGGACAGCGAAATCGAGTACTCCATCGTGCTGCGCGGCTCGTCGCTGACCGGCGTGCGCCGCGTGGAGGCCTCGCTCATCGGGCGCGACGTCGAGATCACGCCCGCACCCCGTCACCCCTCGGCCCACCGCCTCGTACTGGGCGATCACAGCAAGGTGCAGATCTCTTCATGACGGCCTCCCCGAACCCCGCGCACCCCACGACTCCCGTGCGCCCCACGCGGATTCTGGTGACCGGCGGCGCCGGTTTCATCGGCTCGCACTACGTCCGCACGCTGCTCGGCCCGCAGGGCCCCGGTGACGTCGAGATCACCGTCCTGGACAAGCTGACGTACGCGGGCAACCCGGCCAACCTCGACGAGGTGCGCGAGCACCCCGGCTTCGCCTTCGTGGAGGGGGACATCTGCGACCCCGCGCTTGCCGCGAAGCTGATGGCCGAGCACGACCAGGTGGTGCACTTCGCCGCCGAGTCGCACGTGGACCGGTCCATCGACGGCGGCGCCGAGTTCGTGCGCACCAACGTGGTCGGCACGCACACGCTGGTCGACGCCGCCCACCGGGCCGGCATCGGGGTCTTCGTGCACATCTCCACCGACGAGGTCTACGGCTCGATCGACGAGGGCTCCTGGCCCGAGACCCACCCGCTCCAGCCCAACTCGCCCTATTCCTCGGCGAAGGCGTCCAGCGACCTGATCGCGCTGTCCTACCACCGCACCCACGGCCTGGACGTCCGCGTCACCCGCTGCTCCAACAACTACGGGCACCACCACTTCCCGGAGAAGGTCATCCCGCTGTTCGTGACCAACCTCCTCGACGGGAAGAAGGTCCCCCTCTACGGCGACGGCGCCAACGTCCGCGACTGGCTGCACATCGACGACCACGTCCAGGGCATCGAACTGGTCCGCACGAAGGGCCGCGCAGGCGAGGTCTACAACATCGGCGGCGGCACCGAGCTCTCCAACAAGGAGCTGACCGGTCTGCTGCTCGCCGCGTGCGGCGCCGACTGGGAGACCTCCGTCGAGTACGTCGAGGACCGCAAGGGCCACGACCGCCGCTACTCCGTGGACTGCGCCAAGATCCGCGACGAACTCGGCTACGAGCCGCGCAAGAGCTTCGAGCAGGGCCTCGCGGAGACCGTCCAGTGGTACCGCGACAACCGCGCCTGGTGGGAGCCGCTGAAGGAACGGGCGGCGCTGAGCTGACGCGGGGCACCGGGAGTTGGCTGTCTGCGGCCCCGGCACCGACGCGGCGCGCGGCGAGTACGTGATGATCGTCGACCACGGCGACCGGCTCGGCGACGAGACGCCGGAGCGGCCGTGCCCTGACCAACCCGCAGAAGAAGAGCTGAGGAGCTGAAGGACCCGAGATGCGACCTCTTTCGATTTCCGGCGCGTGGGTGTACGAACCGAAGGTCTTCCCCGACGGTCGGGGCAGCTTCCACGAGTGGTTCAAGGCCCCCGTCTTCGAGGACGCGGCCCGCCATCCGCTCACCCTCGCGCAGGCCAACATGTCCGTCTCCAGCCGGGGCACCCTGCGCGGCGTCCACTTCGCGGACGTGCCGCCGGGCCAGGCCAAGTACGTCAAGTGCGTGCGCGGCGAGGTCCTCGACGTGATCGTGGACATCCGCACCGGCTCGCCCACGTTCGGCAGCTGGGAGGCGGTCCGCCTCGACGACCGCGACCACCACGCGGTGTACCTGTCCGAGGGGCTGGGCCACGGGTTCATGGCGCTCACCGACGACGCCACCGTCGTCTACCTCTGCTCGGAGGGGTACGCGCCCGAGCGGGAGCACGGCATCGACCCGCTGGACCCCGAACTCGGCATCGGGTGGCCCGCCGACGTCACCCCGCTGCTGTCGCCGAAGGACCGGCAGGCCCCGAGCCTCGCCGAGGCCCGCGAGCGCGGTCTGCTCCCCTCCTACGAGGAGTGCGTCGCCCACCGGCAGGCCCTCGGGGCCGGTGGGGGGACCTCCGGCGGCTGAGCGGCCGCGGCCCGGTTTGACCCGTTCGGCCGTGGCCCCGTAACCTTGACCGTCGGCGTGTCCCTAGACGCGTCACATCCCCGTAAACCTCATCCTCCCGGTCGGTTCCGGTCGGGAGAGGCCGCTCGCGTGCCGGGCGGCTGGACTGCGGGGGTGCCGTTCCCGAGCGAGAGAGTGAGATCCGCGTGTACGCCATCGTGCGCAGCGGTGGTCGCCAGCACAAGGTTGCTGTCGGCGACATCGTTGAGGTTGACAAGATTTCCACTGCCAAGGTTGGCGACACGGTCGAGCTCTCGACCCTGCTCGTTGTCGACGGCGACGCTGTGACCAGCGACCCGTGGGTGCTGGCCGGCATCAAGGTCCAGGCCGAGGTCGTGGACCACCACAAGGGTGTGAAGATCGACATCCTTCGCTACAAGAACAAGACCGGCTACCGCCGTCGTCAGGGCCACCGCCAGCAGTACACGGCGATCAAGGTCACTGAGATCCCCGCGGCTGCGAAGTAAGGGTAGGGACTGAGACATGGCACACAAGAAGGGCGCATCGTCCACTCGGAACGGTCGCGACTCCAACGCTCAGCGGCTCGGTGTGAAGCGCTTCGGCGGTCAGACCGTCAACGCCGGTGAGATCCTGGTCCGCCAGCGCGGCACCCACTTCCACCCCGGCGCCGGCGTCGGCCGCGGCGGCGACGACACGCTGTTCGCGCTGCTTCCCGGTGCGGTGGAGTTCGGTACCCACCGCGGCCGCAAGGTCGTCAACATCGTCCCGGTCGGCTGACCCGGACACAGTTCGACACCTTCGCGATCCTTTCGCGGAAACTCGCGAGGCGGACCTCACTTCCCGGGCGGGAAGGCGGGTCCGCCTTTCGCGTGTTACGCAGGAGAACGCGAACGCACGACCACACGTAGAACCGCAGAACCACAGTGCTGGAGGCACCTACCATGACCACCTTCGTGGACCGCGTCGAACTCCATGTCGCCGCGGGTAACGGAGGCCACGGCTGTGCCTCCGTCCACCGTGAGAAGTTCAAGCCGCTCGGCGGACCGGACGGCGGCAACGGCGGCCGTGGCGGCGACGTGATCCTCACCGTCGACCAGTCCGTGACGACGCTTCTCGACTACCACCACTCGCCGCACCGCAAGGCGACCAACGGCAAGCCCGGCGAGGGCGGCAACCGCTCCGGCAAGGAGGGCGAGGACCTGGTCCTGCCCGTGCCGGACGGCACCGTCGTCCTCG
Source organism: Streptomyces sp. NPDC008150 (assembly GCF_042956945.1). NCBI lineage: Bacteria > Bacillati > Actinomycetota > Actinomycetes > Kitasatosporales > Streptomycetaceae > Streptomyces > Streptomyces sp. NPDC008150. The sequence goes on from NZ_JBIBHJ010000001.1 coordinate 444,815, forward strand.
ACAAGGCCGGCAACGTCCTCGCGGACCTCGTCGGCCACGGCACCTCGTTCGTCGCCGCCCAGGGCGGCCGCGGGGGCCTCGGCAACGCGGCGCTGGCCTCGGCCCGCCGCAAGGCGCCCGGCTTCGCGCTGCTCGGCGTGCCCGGTGACCTCCAGGACATCGTCCTGGAGCTGAAGACGGTCGCCGACGTCGCGCTCGTGGGCTACCCGAGCGCCGGCAAGTCGTCGCTCATCTCCGTGCTCAGTGCGGCCAAGCCGAAGATCGCGGACTACCCGTTCACGACGCTGGTCCCCAACCTCGGTGTGGTGACGGCCGGTTCGACCGTCTACACCGTGGCCGACGTGCCCGGTCTGATCCCCGGCGCGAGCCAGGGCAAGGGCCTGGGCCTGGAGTTCCTGCGGCACGTGGAGCGGTGCAGCGTCCTCGTGCACGTGCTGGACACGGCGACCCTGGAGTCCGACCGCGACCCGGTCTCCGACCTCGACATCATCGAGGAGGAGCTGAAGCAGTACGGCGGCCTCGACGACCGGCCCCGCATCGTCGTCCTGAACAAGACCGACGTGCCGGACGGCGCCGACCTCGCCGAGATGGTCCGCCCCGACCTGGAGGCGCGCGGCTACCGCGTGTTCGCGGTCTCGGCGGTCGCCCACATCGGCCTGCGCGAGCTGTCGTTCGCGCTCGCCGACCTCGTCGGCAAGGCCCGCGCGGCCCGCCCGCAGGAGGAGGCGACCCGGATCGTCATCCGGCCCAAGGCCGTCGACGACGCGGGCTTCACCGTCACCCAGGAGGAGGACGGCCTCTTCCGCGTCCGCGGCGAGAAGCCCGAACGCTGGGTGCGCCAGACCGACTTCAACAACGACGAGGCCGTCGGCTACCTCGCCGACCGCCTCAACCGCCTCGGTGTCGAGGACCGGCTGCTGAAGGCCGGCGCCCGCGGCGGCGACGGCGTCGCCATCGGTCCCGAGGACAACGCGGTCGTCTTCGACTGGGAGCCGTCCGTCATGGCCGGCGCGGAGATGCTCGGCCGGCGCGGCGAGGACCACCGCCTCGAAGGCGTGCGGCCCGCGGCGCAGCGCAAGCGCGAGCGCGACGCCGAACGCGACGAGTCGCAGCAGGAGTTCGACGACTTCGAGCCGTTCTGACCGGACCGCACCGGGCGGTTCCGACCGCACCGGGCCGTTGAGCTGTCGCCCGCGGGGCCCGTGCCACGGTGGTCTCTCGTTGTCTGCCCACTTGTCATGCACGCGCATGTTGGTGTTCAGCGGGCGGACCGTGCGGGCGTGGGAGCTTCCGGTTGTTCGCTGCCCGACCTTTCCGCGAGCAGAGGGAGTCCGCCGATGACCGCCGCGCAGTCGCCCGACCGTCGCCGTTTTCTGACCGCCGGTGCCGCCGCCCTCGGCGCCGCCGCCACCGCCCAGCTCTGGTTGCCCGGATCCGCCCGCGCCGCCGAAGGCGCCCTGCCCGCGGGGGTGTTCAGCCTTGGCGTGGCCTCCGGCGACCCCCTGCCGGACGGCATCGTGCTGTGGACGCGGCTCGCCCCCGACCCGCTCGACGGCGGCGGCATGCCCGACCGCTCGGTGGTGGTGACCTGGGAGCTGGCCGAGGACGAACGCTTCGCGAAGATCGCCCGCCGGGGATCCGCCACCGCCCTGCCCACGTACGGGCACAGCGTTCACGTCGATGTCCGCGGGCTGCGGCCCGGTCGCACGTACTGGTACCGCTTCCGCGCCGGAGGGCAGATCTCGCCGACCGGCCGCACCCGGACCGCGCCCGCGCCGGGCAGCACCGGCGGCAGCCTGCGCGTCGCCCTCGCGTCCTGCCAGAACTGGCAGCAGGGCTACTTCACGGCGTACCAGGACATGCTGGCCCAGGACCCGGACGTGGTCCTCTTCGTCGGCGACTACATCTACGAGTCCGCCCCCTCGGCCACCGCCGTGCGGCGCCACGAGGGGAGCGACGAGCCGTACACCCTCACCCAGTACCGCAACCGCTACGCGCAGTACCGCACCGACCCGCACCTCAGGGCGATGCACGCGCGCGCACCCTGGGTGGTCACCTTCGACGACCACGAGGTCGACAACGACTTCGCGGGCGGTGTGCCGCAGGACCCCGCGAAGCAGTCGCCGGAGGCGTTCGCCGCCCGGCTGACCGCCGCCTACCAGGCGTACTACGAGCACATGCCGGTCCGCGCGACCGCCGTGCCGAGCGGGCCGCACATCCAGATGTACCGGCGCCTGGAGTTCGGCGCGCTGGTGCGCCTCAACGTGCTGGACACCCGCCAGTTCCGCTCCGACCAGACGACCACGCAGGCCGGCGCCCTGTCCCCGGCCATGACGATGCTCGGGGCGAAGCAGAAGAAGTGGCTGGTGGACGGGCTGCACGGGTCACCGGCGCGCTGGAACCTGATCGCCTCGCAGATCATGATGGCGGAGACGGACCTCCAGATCGGCGAGGGCAAGCTCTGGTACTACGACGCCTGGGACGGCTACCAGGCCGAACGCAACGCCCTGCTGGGGGAGTTGAGGACGGTGCGCAACCCGGTCGTGCTCAGCGGCGACCGGCACCTGACGATGATCAGCGACCTGAAGGCCGACTTCGCCGACCCGGCGTCCGCGGTCGTCGGCGCCGAGTTCGTCGGCACGTCGGTCTCCAGCAACGGCGACCAGGACCAGGCCGCGTTCCACGACGAGTGGGACCCCCGGATGCCGGACAACCCGCACTGGAAGGTGATCGACGCCCACCGCGGCTACCACCTCTTCGACATCGACCGCGACGGCATCGACGCCACCGTCCGCGTGGTGGACACCGTGACGCGGCCCGACGCCCTGTTCTCCACCCTGAGCCGGCTGCGCGTCGACGCCGGGAAGCCGGGCGTGCGCACGGTCTGACCGGCGGCGGGGCGGCGCGGGCCGCCGGGGCGCGCGGGGCCCCGGGACGCCGCCGGGGGCGGGGAACACTCATGTCCGTTCCACACCGTTCTCAGCACGTTCTCAGGAACCGTCCTTAACATCCTGCGGGTATGGAGACGGACTGTAGAAGAACAGAAGGGGCCAGGCCCCTCCCGGCCGGGACGCGGCTGCTGCACATCGGGCCGCACAAGACCGGCACGACATCCATCCAGGGCGCGCTGTTCGCCGCCAAGGACGCGATGGCGGCGCACGGCGTCGCGTTCCCGGCCGCCACGCGGCACCCCATGGAGGCCGTCCTCGCGGTCTGCGCGCGGCCCGGGATGATGGGCAACACCCGGCCCACCGACAAGCACTGGGACCGGCTGGTCGCCCAGGTGGACGCGACGGGCGACCGCACCTCGGTGATCAGCAGCGAGTTCTTCGCCGACGCCGCCGACGACGAGATCGTCGCGCGAGTCGTGCGGGAACTGGGCGGCGAGCGGGTGCACGTGCTGGTCACCCTGCGCCCGCTGGTGAAGATCATGCCGTCGCAGTGGCAGCAGTACGTCCAGAACGGGCTGCGCATGGGCTACGAGGACTGGCTCGACCACATGCTGCGCAAGGCGCCCTACGAGAAGCCGAACCCGAGCTTCTGGCGCCGCCACCGCCACGACCGGCTGGTGGAGCGCTGGGCGCGCGTGGTCGGCCGGGACAACCTCATGGTGGTCGTCGTCGACGACCGCGACCGGGGCGGCCTGATGCGGACCTTCGAGACCCTGCTCGGCCTGCCCGCCGACCTGCTCCGGGAAGTGCCGGACACCGCCAACCGCTCGCTCACGCTGGCCGAGACCGAGATGCTGCGCAAGCTCAACGTGGAGTTCCGCGGGCACGAGCTGCCCGAGGAGCTGTACTCCCGGCTGATCCGGTACGGCGCGATCATGCACATGAAGAACACGTGCGCGCCCTCGAAGGACGAGGCGCGGATCGTGACACCGCCGTGGGCCGTCGAGGCCGCCGCCGCCGTGGGCGCGGAGATCACCGAGCGGATCGGTGCGATGGGCGTCCGGGTGATCGGCGACCCGGCCCTGCTGTCGGCCGTCGCGCGTCCCGCCGCGGCACCGACGCTGCCGGCGCCGGCCGGGCCGCCCCGGGTCTCCGCGGAGGCCGCCGCGCAGGCGCTCTACGGCGCGCTGGCCGCCGCGGCCGACGCCCCCGTGCGGCACACGGCGCCGGTCAAGGCGCGCACGGTGCAGCAGACCTCTTCCAAAGATCTGGTGAAGGTCATCGGCGGCCGCGCCCTGAGGCGACTGCGGCGGCACTGAGCGCGTACGGTACGACTCACAGTCACGGCGGAAGGCCGACGGGGTGACGCACAGCGACTCCGGGGGCACGTTACGGGGGAACCGCCCATCATCAGGAGTGCGAGGTGAATGACAGATGGCGCGCACAAATGCGTCGGGAGGCGCTCACCTTGCACTGCGGTAACCACAAGTGGGACCATTTCCCGGTTCCCCGTTGTCCCGAGGTAGGTCACCTGTGTCTCAGCGCATAGCCAAGCCCCGTACCACCGCAGTGATCCTGGCCGGGGGTACCGGCCAGCGCGTGGGTCTGTCGATCCCGAAGCAGCTGCTGAAGATCGCCGGCAAGGCAGTCATCGAGCACACGCTGACCACCTTCGAGAACGCGGACTCGATCGACGACATCATCGTGCTGATGGCGCCCGGGTACGTCCCCGACGTCGAGAAGATCGTCGCGAAGGCCGGCTTCCGCAAGGTCGCCAAGGTCATCGAGGGCGGCTCCACGCGCAACGAGACCACCGAGCGCGCCATCGCGGCCCTCGGCGAGGGCCTGGCCGAGGGCGAGGACCGCAACGTCCTGTTCCACGACGCCGTGCGCCCGCTGCTGTCGCAGCGCGTCATCGACGACTGCGTCGTCGCGCTGGACCGCTTCCAGGCCGTCGACGTCGCCATCCCGTCCGCGGACACGATCATCGTGACCCGCACGCACGGCGAGGACGGCGAGTTCATCACCGAGATCCCGGACCGCTCCCGGCTGCGCCGCGGCCAGACGCCCCAGGCGTTCAAGCTGTCCACCATCCGCCGCGCCTACGAGGTCGCCGCGGACGACCCCAACTTCCAGGCCACGGACGACTGTTCCGTCGTGCTCAAGTACCTGCCGGACGTGCCGGTGCACGTCGTCGCGGGCGACGAGTACAACATGAAGGTCACCCAGCCGGTCGACGTCTTCATCGCCGACAAGCTCTTCCAGCTCGCCTCCACGGCGGCCCCCGAGCAGAAGGACGAGGAGGCGTACCGCAGCCTGCTCACCGGGAAGACGCTCGTCGTCTTCGGCGGTTCGTACGGCATCGGCAAGGACATCGCCGAACTGGCGGAGTCCTACGGCGCCAAGGTCTACGCGCTGGGCCGCTCCACCACCGGGACCCACGTGGAGAACCCGGAGGAGGTCGACGACGCCCTGTCCAAGGCGTACGGCGAGACCGGGCGCATCGACTACGTGGTGAACACGGCCGGCGTCCTGCGCATCGGCAAGCTCGCCGAGACCGACAACGCGACCATCGAGGAAGCGCTGAAGGTCAACTACCTGGCGCCCGTGCAGATCGCCCGCTCCTCCTACAAGTACCTGTCGGAGACCAAGGGCCAGCTGCTGCTGTACACCTCCAGCAGCTACACCCGGGGCCGCGCCGAGTACAGCCTCTACTCCTCGACCAAGGCCGCCATGGTGAACCTCACCCAGGCCCTGTCCGACGAGTGGGCCGGTGACGGCATCCGGGTGAACTGCGTGAACCCGGAGCGGACCGCGACCCCGATGCGCACCAAGGCGTTCGGCGACGAGCCCGCGGGCAGCCTGCTCTCCTCGGAGGCGGTCGCCCGCACCTCGCTCGACGTGCTGCTTTCGGAACTGAACGGACATGTCATCGACGTCCGCCAGCAGGACCCGACCGCCGGTGCCAGCCGCGCGACGGGCTTCGAGCAGGCGCTCGCCAGTGTCCTGGACCGGCAGGACGGCGTGGCATAATCAACATCAATTAGCCTTCGGTCATTCAGGCCTCTGTGTTTGCCCGTTCATGGCGCATTCACGGGGGCCTGAGTCCGTAATTCACACCGATCGCGCACAATACGCTTTCCGGATCTTTTCAGGTCTTTTCGGTACCAAGAAACCGGCACCCCTCCCAGAGCAGGTTTTCCGTGATATCCACTGCTATTCGCGTCGCCCGGGTGGGCAGCGTGGCCGAGCTGGCCGCGGCGGCGCTCATGATGCTGGGCTTCCCCGTCCTCATGGTCGCGGCCCTCGTCCCGAGCGTGCCCGTGTTCGCGGCCGCGGCCGCCGTCACGTACCTGACGGACCACTACCTGCACCGCCAGGGCAGCTACCTGATCAACCGGCTCAGCAAGGTCCGGGCCGGTCTGTCGATCCGGTTCCTGGTCCGGCAGCTGCTCCTGCTGCTGCTCCTGGCGCGCCTCGCGCTGACGCAGGACGCCGTCTTCTACAGCGCCATCGCCTGCTTCATCGTCTTCTACGGCCTCCAGGCACCGCACAGCACCCTGGTCACCCTGATCAGGCTGCGCCGCAAGATGCCGGTGGCCACCCGCAACGTCGACCTGACGTCGTACATCCGCATCCCGGACGCGCCGCCGCGCTCGCTGCTCAACCGCTCGGCCGAGAAGATGCTCCACCTCGACCTGCCGGCCGTCGTGGGCCTGCTGGTCTCCGGCGCCACCGACACGGCGCTGCCCGGTGTCGTCGGCATAGCGGTCACCCTCGTCCTGGGCTGCGTCTACACCCTCGCGCTGCTTCCCTACGTGCGCGGCTCGAAAATACCGCCGGGCACGGACGTGGTCCTGGGCGCCGTCGACAAGTGGCTCGGCGCCTACAAGCCGGAGACGGTCCTCTACTTCTCCGGCTCCAAGGACTCCGCCTACCAGGTCAACATGTGGCTGGAGACGATGGAGCAGCTGGACTCCCGTCCGCTGGTCCTGCTGCGCGAGCGCGCCATCCTGGAGCGCATGACGCCCACCACGGTCCCCGTCGTCTGCGTGCCCGGAGGGGTGCACCTGATGAACATGGACCTCTCCACGGTGCGCGTCGCCCTGTACGCGGCGAACGTCGGCAAGAACATCCACATGCTGCGCGTTCCGACCGTCCAGCACGTCTTCATCGGCCACGGCGACAGCGACAAGCTCGCCAGCGTCAACCCGTTCAGCAAGGTCTACGACGAGGTCTGGACCGCCGGACGCGCCGGACGCGACCGCTACGCCATAGCGGACGTCGGTGTGCGCGACGAGGACATCGTCGAGGTCGGCCGCCCGCAGCTCGCGCCGATCGAGACCTGGCGTGGCGTGCCCGCGGACCGGATGCCCACGGTCCTGTACGCGCCGACCTGGGAGGGCTGGGACGACAACCCCGGCAACACCTCCCTGCTGCTGGCCGGCGAGAACATCGTGCGCAGCCTCGTGAAGGCCGACCCGCCGGTGCGCGTCCTGTACAAGCCGCACCCCTTCACCGGCACCCGCAGCCCCGCGGCCAAGGCCACGCACGACCGGATCACCGCCCTCGTGCAGAAGGCCGCCGCGGCCCGCGCCGCCGACCCCGCGTTCACCGCGGACGTGACGGTCAAGGCGCAGGCCGCCGCGGACCTGGCCCGCATCCAGGCCCGCATCGACGAGCTGTCGGGCACCGGCACCGAGAAGGGCGACGAGGCCGAGGCCACCCGCGACGGCGTCATCGACGTCGAGCGGCACGCCGAGGTCGCCCGGCTGCGCGCCGAGTGGAACGACGCCTACTGGCGTTCCTTCGGCAGCTGGGAGCACCGGGTCATCACGGGCGCCGAACCGCGCCTGTACGACTGCTTCAACGTCTCCGACGCCATGGTCTCCGACATCTCCAGCGTGGTCTCCGACTTCATCGCGAGCGGCAAGCCGTACGCGGTGACCGACTCCGCCGAGCTGGGCGTCGAGGAGTTCAAGCGGCAGAACACCGCGGTGCGCGCCGCGGTGATCCTCTCCAACAAGGCCACCGAACTCGGCCGGCTGCTGGCGGCGGTGCGCGACCCGGCCGCCGACCCGCTGGCGGCGGAGCGCACGGAGCTCAAGCAGTACCTGCTCGGCCCCGACGAACCGGCGTCCATCGACCAGTTCAACACCGCGGTCGCGGACCTCGCCGCCAAGGCCGAGGCGCGCAACCTCGGCCAGGAGCCGCGGGGCGCCGAGGCGGGCGCCGCCGAGGCGGAGCCCGGCGACATCCTGAACGAGCAGTGGGCGTCGGCCACCGGCACCCCGGACGGCGGCGTGAACGCGGGCTGACGGCCCGTCACGCACCGGCGAACGGCCCGGCCCCCGAGGGACTCCTCGGGGGCCGGGCCGTTTCCGTCCCGCCCGGCCGCCCGCCGATCCGGCCCCCATGCGGTTCCGGTGCGCCGGCTGTCCGTTTCCGTTGTGACTCCGGTCACGAAGACGACACCCGGGGACAACCGGGGGCGGCGTACGGCCGTCTTGCAGGTGACCGATGAACGGACACCGGGGGAGCGTCCGTTCAAGAGGGGGGAAGCGATGAGGAGGGGGTTACGTGGCGACGACACAGCCTGACGTCAGCGTGATCATCGGGGCGTACGAGGCGATGCCCTATCTGGTCGAGTGCCTGGCGTCCGTCGAGGCACAGACCATCGGGGCGGACCGCCTGGAGGTGATAGCCGTCGACGACGGTTCCACCGACGGCTCGGGGGAGTGCCTGGAGGAGTTCGCGGCCCGCGCCGCCATGACGGTGACGGTGGTCCGGCAGGACAACTCCGGCGGCCCCAGCGGCCCGCGCAACGTCGGGCTCGGCAAGGCGGCGGGGCGGTACGTCTTCTTCCTCGACGCCGACGACCGGCTGGGCCCCGACGCGCTGGAGCAGATGGTCGCCATGGCCGACCGCAACGGCACCGACGTCGTGGTCGGCCGCGTCGAGGGCGTCGGGCGGCCCGCGCCGAGGTCGGTGTGGAAGGAGACCCAGGAGCGCACCGACGTCTACTCCTCCAACATCAAGTTCACGCTGAGCGCCCAGAAGCTGTTCCGCCGGGCGCTGCTCGAACGGCACGGCATGCGGTTCGACGAGTCGCTGTACACCGGCGAGGACGCGCTGTTCACGATGGAGGCCTATCTGCGGGCCGACGGCGTCTCCGTGCTCGCCGACCGCACCTGCTACTACCTGGTCCGCCGCGACGACGGCAAACACGTGACGCAGAGCGGGAGTTACACCCTGCGCTTCGACTCCGCGCGGGCCCTCATGAACCTGATAGCCGAGCACGTGCCGCCGGGCGGCCGGCGCGACGTGCTCATGGTGCGGCCGTTCGGCGTCACCCTGCTCGGGCAGTTCGGCCCGCGCTACCTCACCGACAGCGAAGAGGTCAGGCGCCACAAGTTCGAGCTGGCGGCACCGCTGATGGACGCCTACTGGAACGAGGGCCTCGCCCGCCGGCTCAACGTCCACCAGCGGCTGCGGCTGTACCTGGTGGCGCAGCGGCGGCCCGAACTCCTGGCGGACGTGGTGAAGTTCGTCAAGTCCAAGCGGACGGCCGCCGCCGTCCTGGAGCGCCGCGGGCGCCGCGTCTACCTGGTCTATCCGCACTTCCGCTCGCGCCGGGCCGGGATACCGGACTGGGTCTACCGCGCGACCGCGCGCGAGGCGGCCCCCTTCGAGGGCTTCCGCGGCCCGGCCGAGGACGGCGGCGTGCTGCGCCGCGCGGCCCGGGGCGCCCGCCGCGCCCTGCTCGCGCGCGGCGCCGGCGGAGCGGCCACGGCGGCCTGACGGCCGCGAGCGGCACAGGGCGGCGCCCGCTCCCCCCGGGGGAACGGGCGCCGTTCTGCTGCCGGTCGGGCGGGGCGCCTACGAAGTGCCCGTGCCGCGGCCCGGGTTCAGTGCCCGGCGGATCGGGCCGCCCACCACGCGGCGGGCGCGGCGGTAGACCGTGGAGCCCGACTTCGCCGCCGTCTTCACGGCGGGCTGGACGGCCGCCTGCGCCCGGGAACTGCGGCGGGCCTGGGCCAGCTCCTGCCTCAACCGTGTGTTCTCCGCGGCCAGTTCGGTGGTACGGCCCTGGAGCCAGCTCATCCGGGAGGCCATCGAGGCGATGTCGACGTCGTTCCACGGGCGGATGCCCGCCGGGAGGTCCAGCGACCGCACGCGCTTCTCGTAGGCGGCGCCGCCGTCCCCGTGGGTGAAGGTGTTCTGCAGCCCGTTGCGGTCGAGGAACGCCGTGAAGCGCTCGAACCGCTCCTGGTGGCCGTCCATCAGCGGGGCGAGGTCGGCCTCCTCGTAGAGCTGCGCCGGGTCGAGGTCCGCGGGCACGTCGCCGATCCTGCGGTGCGGGATGCCGAAGTAGCGGCACAGCTCCAGCGTGCGCGCGTCGCCGCACAGCACGGTGGCCGGCGTACCGGCCAGCAGCGCCGCGATGTTGCCGTGGATGCGGGAGCCGAAGGAGAAGTCGAACTCCTTCAGGTCGTCCATCCAGCGCACCGGGTCGATGTAGACGCGGACCTTGTCCTCGCGGTACATCGGGTGGTCCGGGTGGGTCGGCAGCGCCGTCACCCGGGAGTTCGGGTGGGAGAGGTCGCGCCAGTGCAGCTGCTGGGCGTCGGTGAGGTTCTGGCCGACGAAGCGCAGGTGCGGGTAGCGGGCGTGGGCGTTGTCGATGATCTGGCCGAGCCGCTGCTTCTGCACCGCGTTGTGCGAGCCGTTCACGGAGATGCGCGAGTCGGGGCCGAGGGCGGCGACCCGCTTGTGCACGGCGAGGTCCTTGCCGTGCAGGAACATGGACGGGCAGCCGATGACCTCGACGTCGCGGAAGCCCATGTCCTTGAGGTACTTCTCGGTGAACTCGCCCCGCACGCCGATGGACGCGCTGTGGTCGAGCACCGCGGAGACGAAGGCGCGGACCGTCGGCTCCATCGGCTTGAGCCGGTCGGCGTTGTAGTCGAGCCCCGCCTGCGCGCCGCTGCCGAGCACCACGACGGGTATCTTCAGCCGGCCGATGAGCCGGGTGAGCCGGGCCAGCGAGTTCTCGAAGGACGGCCGGAAGGCGTTCGCCAGCGGTACCACGAACGCGTCGTACTGCTCGTTGATGCGTCCGGCGGCGGCCACGTCGGTGGCTATGCCGTTGGACACGATCTCGGTGCCGGGTGTCTCCAGGATCTTGTGAGAGGCGTCGCTGAAGATCAGGTTGCCCGAATTGGTGCCGATGACGTCCCGACGGATCGCCTCTTCGACGGAGACGACGTCGTACGGGCTCTTGCCCGACCGGAGCAGGATGCGCTTGGTGCGCGGAACGGTAGGTGCCACACGAGCAAAGTTAAGTTTACTTCGTCTTTGAATGCCATAGGCCTTGAGTACAACTTTTTGTTCGTTTGCATACCGTGAACGACCGGTGGCGCACCGTACGGCCGCGAACGTCCCGATCCTGTCCGCGCACTGGACCCCGCAGCGCCGCCCGCCGCCGTCGCGTAAATTGCCCACCGGCGCAGCCGGACCTACGCGAGGGGAAGTCAGCACGTGGCAGGGGCAAGGCAGGCCGTCACCGAGGCCCGCAGGATCGTCGTCAAGGTCGGCTCGTCCTCGTTGACCACGGCCGCGGGCGGTCTCGACGCCGACCGGGTCGACGCGCTCGTCGACTCGCTCGCCAAGAGCCGGGGCACCGGCCACGGCGAGGAGGGCGACAAGGAGATCGTGCTCGTCTCCTCCGGCGCGATCGCCGCCGGACTCGCCCCGCTCGGCCTGCGCCGCCGGCCGCGCGACCTCGCCCGGCAGCAGGCCGCGGCCAGCGTCGGACAGGGCCTGCTCGTCGCCCGGTACGCCGCCTCCTTCGCCCGGTACGGAGTGCGCGTGGGGCAGGTGCTGCTCACCTCGGACGACATGAGCCGCCGCTCCCAGCACCGCAACGCGTCGCGCACCCTCGACGAGCTGCTCGCCATGGGCGCGTTCCCGATCGTGAACGAGAACGACACCGTCGCCACCGACGAGATCCGCTTCGGCGACAACGACCGGCTCGCCGCCCTCGTCGCCCACCTCGTGCGCGCCGACCTGCTGGTGCTGCTCTCCGACGTGGACGGCGTCTACGACGGCGACCCCGCGAAGCCCGGCACCGCGCGCGTCGCCGAGGTGCGCGGCCCCGCCGACCTCGCGCACGTGGAGATCGGCAGCGCGGGCCGGGCCGGAGTCGGCACCGGCGGCATGGTCACCAAGGTCGAGGCCGCCTCCATCGCCGCCGCCGCGGGCATCCCCGTCGTGCTGACCAGCGCGCCCCGGGCCGCCGACGCCCTCGGCGGCGGCGACACCGGCACGTACTTCCACCCCACCGGCAAGCGCTCCGCCGACCGCCTCCTGTGGCTCCAGCACGCCTCGGCCCCGCAGGGCTCCCTCACCCTCGACGACGGCGCGGTGCGCGCGGTCGTCGAACGCCGCACCTCGCTGCTGCCGGCCGGGATCGCCGCCGTGGAGGGCGAGTTCAGCGCCGGTGACCCCGTCGAGCTGCGCGACACCCGGGGGCGCGCGGTGGCCCGCGGGCTCGTCAACTTCGACGCCCGCGAGATCCCCCAGCTCCTCGGCCGCTCCACCCACGACCTCGCCCGCGAGCTCGGCCCCGCCTACGAGCGGGAGGTCGTGCACCGCGACGACCTGGTGATCCTCCGCCCCTGACACCGCCCCGGCCGCACCCGCGGTCCGTCCGGCACGGTGCCCGAAAACCGGGAGAACGTCCGGCAAAGCCCGTGCCCCGAGGTGGACGTTCCGCAAAACCGCCCCGCGGCGGCGTGCGGGCTGGTCAACTGTGCGCAGGGACACGTCCGGTCGCGCACCGCGCAGTGGAAGGAGGCCGTCGTGAGACGAGTACGCCCCGGGGCGGCGGCATCCCGCGGCGGCGCCCCCTCCCGCGCGCCCGGCGAGGAGCGCACCCTCACGAGCGTCGCCGCGGGCGAGCGCTACGAGGAGCCGGAGGCCAAGGACGTTCCGCGGCTGTGGCACGTCACCCTCAGCGTCTCCGGCGAGGAGGCACCCCTCAAGGAGGTGCGCCGCGCCCTCGAACAGCTCGCCCACGACCACCCCTTCCTGCTGACCAGCAGATACGCCAACGACCACGCCGAGATCCGGTACTGGGAGGAGGCCCGCGACCTGCACGACGCCGCGGCCGTCGCCCTGCGCCTGTGGGGCGAGCACCGCCGCACCGCGAAGCTGCCGCCCTGGGAGATCGTCGGCCTGGAGGTCGTCGACCGCGACACCTACCACCAGCGCATCGCCGAGGGGTACGGCCCGCTGCCCGCGGCGCCGGTCGGCGTGCACCCCTTCTGACCGCCGGTTTGCCCCGTTGGCGCCCGTCTCGCGCTGTGGAACACCACCGGCCGGCCCCGTCCGGCGCACTACCCTTCCCCCATGACGACGCTCTCGCCGTACGACTCCATGTCCCCGGTCGCCCGTGCCGCCTACCGGGCGAAGTCCGCCGCCGCCGACCTCGCGCCGCTGCCGCGGGCCGAGAAGGACGACGCGCTCCTCGCCATCGCGGACGCCCTGGAAGTACGCACGCGGGAGATCGTCGAGGCCAACGCCGAGGACGTCGCGAAGGCCCGCGAGGCCGGCACCGCCGAGTCCGTCGTCGACCGCCTCACCCTCACCCCCGAGCGGGTGCGCGCCATCGCCTCCGACGTGCGCGACGTGGTGGCCCTGCCCGACCCGGTGGGCGAGGTCGTGCGCGGGTCCACCCTGCCCAACGGCATCGACCTGCGCCAGGTCCGCGTGCCGCTCGGCGTCGTCGGCATCATCTACGAGGCCCGCCCCAACGTGACCGTGGACGCCGCCGCCCTGTGCCTGAAGTCGGGCAACGCGGTCCTGCTGCGCGGCTCCGCCTCCGCCTACCGCTCCAACACCGCGCTGGTGCGCGTCGTCCGCGACGCCGTGGGGGGCGCCGGACTGCCCGCCGACGCCGTGCAGCTCGTGCCCGGCGAGGGCCGCGAGTCGGTGGGCGAACTGATGCGCGCCCGCGGCCTGGTGGACGTCCTCATCCCGCGCGGCGGCGCCTCCCTGATCCGCACGGTCGTCCAGGAGTCGACCGTCCCCGTCATCGAGACCGGCACCGGCAACTGCCACGTGTACGTCGACGCCGACGCGGACATCGACATGGCGATCGACATCCTCATCAACTCCAAGGCGCAGCGCGTCAGCGTCTGCAACGCCGCCGAGACCCTGCTGGTCCACCAGGACATCGCCGACGCGTTCCTGCCCCGCGCCCTCGACGCCCTCGCGGAGGCCGGCGTGACCGTGCACGCCGACGAGCGCGTCGCCGCCTACGGGGAGAACTCCAAGGCCACCGTCGTCGAGGCGACCCCGGAGGACTGGGAGACCGAGTACCTCTCCTACGACATCGCCGCCGGCGTCGTCGACTCCCTGGACCGGGCCGTGCAGCACATCCGGCTGTGGAGCTCCGGCCACACCGAGGTCATCGTGACGTCGTCGCAGCGGGCGGCCCGCCGGTTCACGCAGCTCGTCGACTCCACGACCGTCACGGTCAACGCCTCCACCCGGTTCACGGACGGCGGCCAGTTCGGCTTCGGCGCCGAGATCGGCATCTCCACCCAGAAGCTCCACGCGCGCGGCCCCATGGGACTGCCCGAACTCACCAGCACCAAGTACATCGTCACCGGCGACGGCCACGTCCGCCGCTGACCCGGCGCCCTCCGCGGGAGCTCCCGGAAGCTCCCGGGAGCCGGGGACGAATTTCCGTACCGTCTGCCCAAAATGACCCCCCAGGTCTAGTCTGGACACGTGCCGGAGGACGTGGGGGGTTCGCCGTTTGCTGACGGCTGGGAGCCCGACGACGACCACGACCACGGGGTGCCGGACGAAGAGTTCGCCTCCGTGGTCTTCGACGAGGCTTTCGTACGGTCGGCCGTGGTGCACGAGCCGACCGCCGTCGAACGCCTCCTCGCCGCGGCCCGCGCCAGGGCCGAGGCGTCCGAGGCAGAGGCCCGCCGGGCCCGCGGCAGGACCGCGCGCGGCGCCGGGGACGGACTCGGCCCCGGCGACCACGGCTTCGGCCTGGACGCCGACCTCGACGACCTGGACGGCACCGACGCCGACGACGGCCGCCACAGCCCCGGTTGGGCGTACGGGCGACCCGTTCGGTGGCATCGGCCCGTCGCGTGGCTGCTGGCCGTGGTGATGGGCGTCGGCATGGTCGCGCTGGCCTTCTCCGCGGTCTACCGCGGCGCCTCCGCGGACAGCAGGGACCAGGCCCCGCCGCCCGCCTCCACCGGCCTGGAACAAGGCGTCACGGCCGTTCCCTCGGCCTCGGCGGACTACTCCCAGCCGGCGGTGCCCGCCGTCCCGCGCGGCGGCCGGTAGCGGTCCGGCGATGGCGTCGGTTCTCGGCCGTTGTGGTGAGAACCTGTCAGAACTTGTCGCGTACCAGGGCGTTTATGCGAGCTTCGGCGGACCTACCCTGAAGGTATGGGCGGGCCAGCGGACCCACCTGAGGGGGCACCCGAGGGCACCCCCCAGGGCGGTGAGGACGAGTACCGATCCGTCGTCTTCGACGAATCGTTCGTCCGTGCTGCCCGGCTCCAGGAGTCCTCCGCCCGCGAGCGCATGGCCGACCACGCGCCCGCCGTGCGCCGCCGTCCCGCACTGCGCCGGGGGCTGCCGCTCCAGGCGCTGGTCCTCGTGCTGCTGATCTCCGTCGCCTTCGGCACCGCGATCTACATGGGCGTCAGACACCCGTACCAGTCCTCGCACCCCGGCCGGACCACCCCCGCCGAGAGCCTGCGCGCCACCGTCGTGCCGCTCTCGCCGCTGGGCCGGGTGCCCGGGTCGGACGACCCCGAACGGCTCTTCGCGCACAGCCCCGCCGCCCAGTTCCGCGTCGGCGCCGACGGCGTCACCCTGCCGGCCGTGCGCCGCACCACGCACTTCACCGAGAGCCAGGTACTGGCCGCCCTCACCGTCGCCAAGGACTACGTCGTGCACTCCGCGCTCTACCCGGAGGTGCTCACCGGCGGCCGGACCGCCCCCGCGCGCGCACTGCTCGACGCCGACCAGCTCGACCAGTTCGACCTGAGCTTCCGGCGGCCCGCGGCCGACGGACGGCACGTGCCCACCGGCTGGGTGGTGCGCTTCGACCCGGCCGGCACCGAACTCGCCGACAGCAGGATCAGGGTCAACGGCACCCTGCGGATCGACGAGGCCGGCCCGGACACCCTGGAGGTCGTCGCCGACCACACCCTCGTCTACGCGCTGCGGCCGGCCGGGGCCGGGGCGCACGCCGCCGCCTCGCTCTTCACCGTGCGCCGCGAACTGCACTTCCGCTTCGACCGCGACGACCTGCGGCTGCGCCAGACCCGGCTGGTCGTCTCGTCCACGCAGGCCGGGCCCGCGTCCTGTTCCGAGGACGCCACCAGCGGCCTGCACCCGCTGTTCGCCGGGCAGAGCGCCAAGGCGGGCGGCCCGGCCGGCACCGACCCGTACGCCAACGCCGACGCGACCGCCCTGTGCGGCACCCTCGCGAACGCCGCCCAGCCGAAGCTGTGACGGGGGCGCGCCATGGGAGCGCGCCCCTGCCGTGCCACGTCGCGGCCAGCCCGCGGGGCCCGGCCTAGGCCGGAGCCGTGCCGCCCTCCGGCGGGGTGTCCCCGGGCGCCCCGGAGCCGTTCGCGTCCTTGGGCGGGGCGGACCCCGTGAAGCCGCCGAAGCCGCGCCGCACCCGGCCGCCCAGGTCGCCCGCCCCGCCCGCGAGATCGCTCACGAACTTCATCAGCGGGTCCTTCGAGTCGCGCACCGTGCCCGCGTAGCTCGCCGCCGACTCGCGGAACGCGTCCCGCACCGAGGTGTCCTTGTCCTCCTCGCGCCGCGGGTAGTGCCCGTCCATGATCCGCTGGTGGTCGCGGGACTCGGCCCACTTCTTCAGCTCCGCCGCCCGCACCGTGGTGAACGGGTGCGAACGCGGCAGGACGTTGAGGATCTTCAGCACCGAGTCGCGCAGGCTGCCCCCGGCCTCGTACTCCTCGGCCTGCTGGAGGAACGCGTCGACGTTCATCTCGTGCAGGTGGTTGCCGCCCGCGATCTTCATCAGGCCGCGCATCGAGGCCCGCAGGTCCTGGCCCACCAGCAGACCCGCCCGGTCCGCCGACAGCTCCGACTTGCGGAACCACTCGCGCAGCGCCGTCACGATCGCCATGATCGCGACGTTGCCCAGCGGTATCCACGCCACCCGCAGCGCCAGCGTCGTCAGGAACAGCAGGATCGTGCGGTACACCGCGTGGCCCGACAGCGCGTGCCCCACCTCGTGGCCGACGACCGCCCGCATCTCCTCCTCGTCGAGCAGTTCGACCAGGCCCGTCGTGACGACCACGATCGGCTCGTCCAGACCGATGCACATCGCGTTGGGCCGCGGGTCCTGCGTCACGTACATCGACGGGACCTTCTCCAGGTCCAGGATGTAACAGGCGTCCCGCAGCATGTCGTTGAGGTGCGCGAACTGCTGGTCCGAGACCCGGACCGAGTCCGAGAGGAACAGCAGCTTCAGGCTGCGCTCCGGCAGCATCCCGCTGAGCGCCTTGAACACCGTGTCGAAACCCGTCAGCCTGCGCAGCGCGACCAGCGCCGACCGGTCGGCGGGGTGCTCGTAGGCGCGCGAGGAGATCCCCGGGAAGCGCCTGCGCTGCCGTCCCGGCAGGTTCTTGCGCAGGTCGTGCTCGTGCCCTTCGTCGGCCATGCCGTCCCCCAGTTGCGTCAGTGTGCCCACAAGCGCGTCGATCCGGGCCCGAACGGCCCGAGGTGCCCCCGAAGCAGCGCCCAGCCTAGGCGGAGATACCGTGGACGGGCAGTACAGCGAAGGAGCCCGCACATGGAGCACAGTCCCCTCACCACCGGCCTCACCGAGGCCGCGGCCGCCGCCCAGCAGCAAGGAGCGGGCGACCTGCTGCGGATCGTCCTCGTCGTGATGGTCCTCGGCTGCGTCCTCACCGCCTGGTTCCTGCTGCGGGGCTACAAACGGGAGGACGACTGAGGGACCCGTGAGGTTCCCGCGGGCGTCCGGAGTCCGGCGTCCGCCCCGCCGGTGACACCCGGCGGCCCCGGACGCGGCAACCCGCTTCCCCAACGGCGGAGTCGGCGTGATCGTCCCGGCGGTCCCCGCTTACGATGGGCCGACATCTTTATCCCGCACACACCGGATAGGTCTGCCGAAGATGAGCCTCAACGCCACCGCCGCCCAGTTGGTCTCGCTCGCCGCCGAGGGTGAGGGCGGAGGCAACCACGACAGCCTCAACCCCATCGTCACGGGTGGCAGCGCGTTCATCATCCTGCTGCTCCTGCTGTTCATCGTCACGCGCTTCAACCGCGACCGCTGAGCCCCGCCCGGACCCGCCCCCGGCGCCCGCCGGGGGGTCTGGCGGGCGGACCCGCCCGGCAGGGCCGGTAGTGTCTGCACGCATGGGAGAGCAGGACATGCCCACCGGTCCCACGAGCGACCAGGTGAGGCCCCCCGAGTACGGGCCCGGCAGGGGTCCGTCCAACCCGGGAAAACGCCGACTCGGCGTGATGGGCGGGACGTTCGACCCGATCCACCACGGACACCTCGTGGCGGCCAGTGAGGTCGCCGCGCAGTTCCACCTCGACGAGGTGATGTTCGTGCCGACCGGGCAGCCCTGGCAGAAGAGCGACCGCCAGGTCACCCCCGCCGAGGACCGCTACCTGATGACGGTCATCGCGACCGCCGAGAACCCGCAGTTCTCCGTCAGCCGCATCGACATCGACCGCGGCGGCCCGACGTACACCACGGACACCCTGCGGGACCTGCGCGCCCTGAACCCGGACACGGACCTGTTCTTCATCACGGGCGCCGACGCCCTCGGCCAGATCCTCACCTGGCGGGACACCGACGAACTGTTCTCCCTCGCGCACTTCATCGGCGTGACCCGGCCCGGACACGTGCTGTCCGACCCGGGGCTCCCGGAGGGCGGGGTGTCCCTCGTGGAGGTCCCCGCGCTCGCGATCTCGTCCACAGACTGCCGTGCGAGAGTCGCCAAGGGTGACCCCGTCTGGTACCTGGTGCCCGACGGTGTCGTGCGCTACATCGACAAGCGCGAGCTGTACCGCGGCGAGTGAACCGAGAGGGGCACCGGTGAACGACCGATACGACGCGGGGTACGGGGGCGACGACTACCAGGTCGTCGGCTACGACGAGTACGGCAGGCCGGTCTACCGGCAGCCGGAACAGCAGGCCCCCCGGCAGACCTACGACCCGTACGCCCAGCAACAGGGCTACGGCTACGACCCGTACGCCCAGGGCGCCCAGCAGCAGGACCCCTACGGCTCCGGCCCGTACGACACCGGGGCGGCCCCGGCGGCGTCCCCCTACGACACGGGCGCCCACCCGGCGGTCTCCCCGTACGACACGGGCGCCCACCGGAACGTGTCGCCCTACGACACCGGTGCCCAGCCGGTCGCGTCGCCCTACGACACCGGCGCGCACCGTCAGGTGCCCTCCTACGGGGCCGACCGGCAGGCGCAGCAGCAGTACGGCACCGGCACCGCGCCCGCCCAGGATCCGTACGGCGCCGTCACCGGGACCGGGCAGCAGCCGCGCGTTCCCGAACAGGCCGCGCAGGCACGGCAGTCGGGGCAGTACCCGGGCCAACAGGCGCCGCACCAGGAGCAGTCCGGCCGCACCGCGTACATCCCGCAGCAGGGCGGACCGGGCGGCGCCGACGGACGGGAACCCGAACGGGACTACCGCACCGAGCAGTTCGCGTTCGTCGAGGAGCCGGCCGCCGACTCCGAGGACGTCATCGACTGGATGAAGTTCACGGAGAACCGCACCGAGCGCCGCGAGGAGGCCAGACGCCGCGCCCGCAGCCGCGTCGTCGCCCTCGTGGTGGTCCTCGCGCTCGTCGTCGCCGGCGGTGTCGGCTACCTCTGGCACGCCGGCAAGATCCCGGGCCTGTCGTCCACCGCCGCGAAGAAGGGCGCCACCACCGCGGCCGGCGCCCAGAACCGCGACGTGCTCGTCGTCCACCTGCACAACACCGCCAAGGGCGGCACGTCCACGGCGCTGCTCGTCGACAACACCACCACCAAGCAGGGCACCACCGTCCTGCTGCCGAACTCCCTCGCGCTCACCGACGACGACGGCGCCACCACCACCCTCGCCAAGTCGGTCAAGGACGACGGCTCCTCCGGGACCCAGGACCAGCTCGACACCGTCCTCGGCACCGACATCGAGGGCACCTGGCGGCTGGACACCCCCTACCTCCAGACCCTGGTCGACCTCGTCGGCGGCATCGACGTCGACACCGACGCCGCCGTCCCCGACCCGGACGCGAAGACGAAGGGCACCGCGCCCCTCGTCCACCAGGGCAAGGACCAGACCCTCAGCGGTGAGATGGCCGTCGCGTACGCCACCTACCAGGCGTCCGGCGAGAGCGAGAACGCCCAGCTCCAGCGGTTCGGACAGGTCATGCAGGGCGTGCTGCGCAAGATGTCGTCCGACGCGGGCGCCGCGACGATCACCGTGCAGACCCTGGCGCAGATCCTCGACCCGCCGCTCACCGACAAGGACCTCGGCACCTTCCTCGCCAAGCTCGCCGACCTCGCCAAGGACGGCGACTACAGGTCGGCCCTGCTGCCCGTGCAGTCCGACGGCACCCTGACCGCCGCGACCAGCGACAGCGTGGTCAAGGACATCCTCGGCGGCACCGCCAAGAGCCCCGACGAGAGCAGCGCCGTACGGGTCTCCGTGCAGAACGCCACCGGCGTCAAGGCCGACGCCGAGAAGGCCCGCGTGGCCCTCCTCAACGGCGGCTTCACCTACCTGGACGGCGGCACCCCCGCCGCGTCGCAGGCGGCGTCCCGGGTGCTGTACGCGGACGCCTCCGACAAGGAGAACGCCACCGAGGCCGCCAAGACCCTGGGCCTGGCCGCGAGCGCGGTCGCCAAGGGCAAGGTCGGCGCCAACGCGGACGTCTCCGTCGTTCTCGGCCAGGACTACAAGCCGGCCTCGTCGTAGCCCGGCGCACGGGCGGGGCGCGCGCGACGTGCGGCGTCCCGTTCGTGCGGCGGGTGCCGTCGGCGGTCCGTGAGACCCTTGGGGTTCAGCGACCGCCGACGGAAAGCCTTGTAGTGACCGCCACTGACCGTTCCCTCGAACTCATCACCGCCGCCGCGCAGGCGGCTGCCGACAAGCTCGCGCACGACATCATCGCCTACGACGTCAGCGACGTCCTGTCGATCACGGACGCCTTCCTGCTGGCCTCCGCGCCCAACGACCGTCAGGTCAAGTCGATCGTCGACGAGATCGAGGAGCGGCTCAGCAAGGAGCTCGGCGCCAAGCCGGTCCGCCGCGAGGGCGACCGCGAGGCCCGCTGGGTGCTGCTCGACTACGTCGACATCGTCGTCCACGTCCAGCACAGCGAGGAGCGCGTCTTCTACGCCCTGGAGCGGCTGTGGAAGGACTGCCCCGAGCTGGAGCTGCCCGAGGACGCGAAGGCGACCCGCGGCAAGGGCGCGGAGCACGCCCGCACCCAGGACGCCGAGGAGGCGGACGGCCCCGGGGGTGACTGGCGATGACCGCGGCCCCCGAGGGCACCGGCCGGCCGGCCGGCCGCGGCCGCCGGGTCATCCTCTGGCGGCACGGCCAGACCGCCTGGAACGTGGAGAGCCGCTTCCAGGGCACCACCGACGTCCCCCTCACCGAGACCGGGGTCGGCCAGGCCCGCCGCGCCGCGCGGCTGCTCGCCTCGCTGAACCCCGACGCCATCGTGGCCTCGGACCTCGGCCGGGCCGCCGCGACGGCCGCCGAGCTGGCCGCGCTGACCGGCCTCGACGTCACGCACGACGAGGGGCTGCGCGAGACGTACGCGGGCGTCTGGCAGGGGCTGACCCACACCGAGATCATCGCCCGGCATGGCGACGAGTACCGGGCGTGGAAGCGCGGCGAACCGGTCCGCCGGGGCGGCGGTGAGCTGGAGACCGAGGTCGCCGACCGGGCCGCCCCCGTCGTGCTGCGGCACGCGGACAAGCTGCCCGAGGACGGCACCCTCGTCGTCGTCAGCCACGGCGGCACCATCCGCACGACCATCGGGCGCCTGCTCGGCCTGGACTCCCGCCACTGGGAGAGCCTCGGCGGCCTCTCCAACTGCTGCTGGTCCGTCCTCGGCGTCGGCGCGCGCGGCTGGCGCCTGCTGGAGCACAACGCCGGCACCCTGCCGGAACCGGTCCTCGGCGACGACGACTGAGCCCGTTCCCCCGGCCCCGGCCCGGATTTCACTTTCGGGCAGGTCGCAGGCTAAAGTTCTTCTTGTTCAGCCCGCCGGGCGGGAAGAACACGAGGGGCTATAGCTCAGTTGGTAGAGCGCCTGCATGGCATGCAGGAGGTCAGGAGTTCAATTCTCCTTAGCTCCACAGATCCGGCACCGCAGCGTCGCCGAAGATCGTTACCGGAAGATCCCGTCCCCCTGGGGGCGGGATCTTCTGCTTCTCCAACTCCCTTGAGTCGCTTGCCTCCCCGAGGCGTATACATCGGGGAAAGCCCCGGTGACACGGGAGTTCACGCCGGTCGGGACCCTCCGGGAGGGCGCCGTGTCCGGAATGGTACTGAGGCGTCGCTGACCGTATTGGCCCGGCCGTGGCAGAATCAAACGGCCGGAAGGGGGCGCGGCCCGACGGGAGGGAGTAGCGATGCCTGCGAGCATCCCCGAGGGGGGCAATCCCCTCCTCGGTGCGACACGGACACGGGGCACGGCCACCCGTCTCAGCTGCCCCTCCTGTGGATCCGCGCACGTGGCCCAAGTCCTCGGCGACAACGGCGGGATCTCCTACGTGTGCACCTCCTGCGGCCACAGCTGGAGCTGATCGATGGGTGCACACAGGCGAAAGTGCGACTGGTGCGGCAGCGGCACCCCCATCGTGCGTGACATGGAGCCGCTGAACGCCGACTACCAGTACTGGTGCGAGGAATGCGCGCGGGCGCTGATCATAAAGGGCGACCCGATCGAGACCTACCGCGAACTGGAGGGGGAGCCGATCTACGGGCGGCTCCTGGAGGAGCACTGCACCCTCAAGCGGTTCTACTCGTTCGTGACGGCCTGAGCGGGGCGCGCGGCCGCGGCAGTTGGGCCCCGGCCTGCGCCAACGGGTCGGCGCCGCGCACCGGATGGCGCGCGGACGGCGCCAACTCGGCCGCGCCGTGGTGCGGTTCCGGCCATTGTCCGGCCGCCGCCCCCACCCGTGGGACGACGCGGCGCGATCACCGCCGCACGGGCCGCCGGCCGCCCCCGCGCGGGCGGCCCGGAATCGATTTGGCGGTGCACCGGGTCTTCCTCTAATGTTGGCGTCGCCGCCGGGGAAACCGGGCGGAACACCACGAGGGGCTATAGCTCAGTTGGTAGAGCGCCTGCATGGCATGCAGGAGGTCAGGAGTTCAATTCTCCTTAGCTCCACAAAGAAGAGAGAGGCCAAGGTCCGCGGACCTTGGCCTCTCTCCTTTTCGTCGGCGGCCTTCGTCAGCGGCCCAGCGCGCGCCGGCCGCGGTTCTGCGAGAGGACCGGCAGATTGCGGGCGGGCGCCTGCTTCGAGGTGTCCTCCTCCAGCCGCAGCGCCAGCGCGGGGCAGCGGCGCACCGCGCGCAGCGCCTTCGCCTCCGCGTACCGCGGCACCGACGCCTGGGCGACCGTGGGGAAACCGTCCGCGCCCAGCTCGAAGACCTCCGGGAGGATGTCCGCGCACAGTCCGTGTCCCCGGCACAGCGTCCAGTCGACGTGGATCTTCTGGCGGCTGGGCCCCGCGTCCGCGTTCTGGCCGCCGCCCGGCAGGCCCGTCGGGGTCCTGCCGTCCTCGAAGAGCGGCAGCACGCCCTGCACCGGGCGCCCGCAGCCGTTGCCGAGGACGTGCGCGGCCAGGTCGTCGGTGAACGCCTTGACCGTCGACTCCAGGAACATCGCCGAGCCGTCCGGGTGCGAGCACGCGCCGCGCCGCTTCACGTTCCTCGCCACCTGCTTGAACGCCTCGAGGGCGGGCGGGCCGCCGCCGTTGAGGATGTCCTGGAGGCCCCGCGCCGCCGCCGGCAGCCCCAGGTAGCAGGGGCCGCACTGGCCCGCGCTCTCCTCCGCCAGCCACTGCGCCACCGGCAGCGCCTCGCCCAGCGGGCACGTCTCCTGCGTGATCGGCAGGATCGCGCCCGCGCCGAGCGAACCCCCCACCGCGTCCAGGGAGTTGCGCGAGACGACCGCCTCGTTCGCGGTCGCCGTGTCGATCCACTTGCCGTGGTAGCCGCCGGTCAGCACACCCTGCGGGTTCGGCGGGGCGCCCGCCAGTTGCAGGACGTACCGCAGGGGCACGCCCGTCGGCACCTCGATCACCATGGGGCGGGCGACGGCGCCCGACACCGTGAGCATCACGGTGCCCGGCTCGTCGTACAGGCCGGTGCCGCCGTACCGCTCCGGGCCGATGCGGGCCGCGATGGCGAGCTGGGCGAACGTCTCGGCGTTGGAGAGCAGGGTCGGCGCACCGCCCACGCCGTTCTGCGAGGCGCTGGTCTTGCGGCCCGGGGGGATGGCCGGGCCGCCGTCGATGGACCGGATCAGGGACGCGGCCGCGCCGGTCACCATCCGGACGGGATTGCGCTGCACGCGCGCGCGGATCGGCGACCCGCGCCGGTTGCCGAGGCCGCGCTCGGCGAGCGCGGCCTCCATGGACGCCTGCGTGGAGTCCCGGGTCACGCCGATGACCAGCGTGCGGGCGCCCATCGCCTCCGCGCACAGCAGGGCGCCGTCCAGGATGAGGTGCGGCGCCCGGTTGATGAGCACCGTGTCCTTGCGGCAGGCCGGTTCGTCCTCGCTGCCGTTGACGACGACGACCGGCCGGACACCGCGCTTGATCGCCGCCTCGGCGACCGAGCGCAGCTTCTTGTGGAAGGGGAAGCCCGCGCCGCCGCGGCCCCTGAGGTTGATGTTCTCGGCGAGCTTCGCGAGCCGCTCGCCCGGCAGCAGGTCGAGGGGCCCGTGCACCTTGAGGTGCATGGGCAGGTCGAGCCGTTCCACAAGGTCGAAGCCGGACGTCAGCTGGGGAAGCCCGACGACGCGGACCTCGGGGACGTCGGGCAGGGCCTCGTTCACTCATAGCCTCCGGAGGGCGTGTTCCAGGATTCGCCGGAAACCGGCGTGTCGTGGGACGCGCCGGTGGGTCGTTCAGTGACGGGACCGCTTTTGTACCTGTCGTCGCTGATGTACGTGCCGTACCGGCCGTCCCACTCACCGGTGTCGCGCACGTCACTTCCGCCGTACCCGCCGCCGCCCGGATTGCCGTAGGCCGGGATGGTGTGTCCGGTGTCGTGGAGCGGGTCGTACGCGGACGGCGGCGCCTCGCCCACCGGCGGCGGCGACGGCACCGGCCAGCGCGGATCCGCGTGCTGGGGCTGCGGCGGGGGCGCCGCGTACTGCTGGGGCGCGACCGCGCGGTAGGCCGCGGCGAAGCCGGGCCCCTGCTGCGGGCCGGGGGCGCCCTGCGGGACGTACTGCTGTTGCGGGCCCGTGCCGTCCGGGGAGTACTGCGGGGGTACGGACCCGTACGGGGACGCCGGCGCCCCGCGGGACGGCCGGGCGTCCGGGGTCTCGCGCTCCGGGCGGGCCGCTCCCGCGCCCCGCCCGTCCCGGCCCGCCTCCGCGGAGCGGGTCTCCCGCTCGGCGGGGCGGCCCGCGTCCAGCAGGGCGCCGACCCGGTCGACCAGACGCCGCTTGAACGGGCTCGGGGCCGCGCGCAGGGCCAGGGCCGCCATGACGCCGAACAGCGAGAGCCCGTAGAGGATCACGAAGACCGGCTTCGCCTGCCGGCCCGCGTACAGGCCGTGGACCAGCGCCGCGCACCACGCCGGGTAGGCCAGCATGTGCATCGCGCGCCAGCGGGCCGCCTTCTCGGCGGGGGAGGCGAAGTTGCTGCGCAGGGCGCCGGTGATGCCGACGAAGATCATCAGCAGGGCGGCCACCGAGCCCAGCCCGATCAGGCCGCCGCTGCCCCGGACGCCGAGGGAGAAGGGGACCACGGCGGCGATCACCGTGGTGTGGTCCATGGCGATCTTGGTGGTGATGTGGAGCAGCAGGAACGCGATCGAGGCCACCGCGGTCGTGCGGTGCACGGCCTGGCCCACCAGGCGCTGGCGCGTGTTGAGGAAGACGCGGTCCTGGGCGGCCAGACCCCAGATGACCGAACAGCTCAGGGAGACGAGCGAGAGCACACCCGCGCCGAAATTCAGGAAGTCCCTGACCCGGTCGCCGCCCGCCAGCACGATCACCGGGATCAGGAGCAGGGCGAAGCCGGTCGCCGCGCCGCGGGCGGACCGGCCGGGTCTGGGGAGCGGGCCATTACTACTACGACGTGAGTTCATGGTGGCACTCCGGGCAGTTCGGGAAAGCGGTCCCGAGGCCGCACTCTAAGTGGCCGGATTCCGGGGAGCACAGGGGTTTGAGTTATTGCGTCGTTATCAAGAGGCGATCGAGTCGTTGTGATGTCCGCGTGTGGGGCGGTACGCGAAGTAACGTCGCGGCCCCTGCGGTGGCGGCGGCCGTCCGGAACCTCGTCGCGGCCTCCGCGGGCCCTGCGGTACCCTGACGCCATGCGTGCCGTACGCCTTCTGCTTAGCGGGCCGCGCTGATCAGTCCCGACCACCGACGAACCGAGTGGTTGGAATCAGCGCGGCGTCCCCTCCTGTGCGAGGGGATTTTTCATTTCCAAAAACGCCGCGAATGCCGTAGCCGCCTGCAGAGACGATCGATGGAGCTTTGAGGATCATGAGCGAGACGAACCCCGCGGTCACCTCCGAGGTGGCCGCGCCGCACCGCTACACGGCGGCCATGGCCGCCGACATCGAGGCACGCTGGCAGGACTTCTGGGACACCGAGGGCACCTACGCGGCGCCGAACCCGACCGGTGACCTGGCGGGCGACCCCGAACTGGTCGCCCGGCCCAAGAAGTTCATCATGGACATGTTCCCGTACCCCTCGGGCGCGGGCCTGCACGTCGGCCACCCGCTGGGCTACATCGCCACCGACGTGTACGCCCGGTTCCAGCGCATGACCGGCCACAACGTCCTGCACACCCTGGGCTTCGACGCCTTCGGCCTGCCCGCCGAGCAGTACGCCGTGCAGACCGGCACCCACCCCCGCGTGTCCACCGAGGCCAACATCATCACGATGAAGGCCCAGCTGCGCAGGCTGGGCCTGGGCCACGACAGGCGCCGGTCGTTCGCGACGATCGACCCCGAGTACTACCGGTGGACCCAGTGGATCTTCCTGCAGATCTTCAACTCCTGGTACGACGAGGAGGCCGGCCGCGCCCGTCCGATCACCGAACTGGTCGCCCGGTTCGAAAGCGGTGAGCGTGCCGTCCCCGGCCACACCCGCGCGTGGAGCGCACTGACCGACACCGAACGCGCCGACGTGCTGGGCGAGTTCCGCCTGGCCTACGCCTCCGAGGCGCCGGTCAACTGGTGCCCCGGCCTGGGCACCGTCCTGGCCAACGAGGAGGTCACCGCCGACGGCCGCTCCGAACGCGGCAACTACCCCGTCTTCAAGTCGAAGCTGCGCCAGTGGAACATGCGCATCACCGCCTACGCGGACCGGCTGCTGGACGACCTGGACGCGCTGGACTGGCCCGAGGCCATCAAGCTGCAGCAGCGCAACTGGATCGGCCGCTCCGAGGGCGCCCGCGTCGACTTCCCCTTCGACGACGAGTCGATCACCGTCTTCACCACCCGCCAGGACACCCTGTTCGGCGCCACCTACATGGTGCTGGCCCCCGAGCACCCGCTGGCCGACAAGTTCACCCCGGACGCCTGGCCCGAGGGCACCCGCGACGTGTGGACCGGCGGCCACGCCACCCCCGCCGAGGCCGTCGCCGCCTACCGCGCGCAGGCCGGCGCCAAGTCCGACGTGGAACGCCAGGCCGAGGCGAAGGACAAGACCGGTGTCTTCACCGGTGTGTTCGCCACCAACCCGGTCACCGGCGAGCGCATCCCCGTCTTCGTCGCCGACTACGTCCTGATGGGCTACGGCACCGGCGCGATCATGGCCGTACCCGCCCACGACACCCGCGACTTCGCGTTCGCGCGCGCCTTCGAGCTGCCGATGCGCTGTGTCGTCCAGCCGTCCGACGACCGCGGGACCGACCCGTCCACCTGGGACGACGCCTTCGGCTCGTACGACGCGAAGCTGGTCAACTCGGCCGGTGCCGAGGTGAGCCTGGACGGGCTGGGCGTCGCCGACGCCAAGGCCCGCATCACCGAGTGGCTGGAAGGCCGCGGCATCGGCGAGGGCACCGTCAACTTCCGCCTGCGCGACTGGCTGTTCAGCCGCCAGCGCTACTGGGGCGAGCCCTTCCCCATCGTGTACGACGAGGACGGCGTCGCCCACGCGCTGCCCGAGTCGATGCTGCCGCTGGAACTGCCCGAGGTCGACGACTACTCCCCGCGCACCTTCGACCCGGACGACGCCGACACCCGCCCCGAGACCCCGCTGTCGCGCAACGCGGACTGGGTCAACGTCACCCTGGACCTGGGCGACGGACCGAAGAAGTACCGCCGCGAGACCAACACCATGCCCAACTGGGCGGGTTCCTGCTGGTACGAACTGCGCTACCTGGACCCGCACAACGACCGGGCACTGGTCGACCCCGCGATCGAGCAGTACTGGATGGGCCCCCGCGAGGGCATGCCGCACGGCGGTGTCGACCTGTACGTCGGCGGCGCCGAGCACGCGGTGCTGCACCTGCTGTACGCCCGCTTCTGGTCCAAGGTCCTGTTCGACCTGGGGCACGTCTCGTCCGCCGAGCCGTTCCACAAGCTGTTCAACCAGGGCATGATCCAGGCCTACGTGTACCGCGACAGCCGCGGCATCGCGGTGCCCGCCGCCGAGGTGGAGGAGCGCGACGGCGCCTACTACCACCAGGGCGAGAAGGTCAGCCGCCTGCTGGGCAAGATGGGCAAGTCCCTGAAGAACGCGGTCACTCCGGACGAGATCTGCGCCGAGTACGGCGCCGACACCCTGCGCCTGTACGAGATGGCCATGGGCCCGCTGGACGTCTCGCGGCCGTGGGACACCCGCGCCGTGGTCGGCCAGTTCCGGCTGATCCAGCGCCTGTGGCGCAACATCGTCGACGAGACGACCGGCGAGGCCACCGTCGTCGCCGCCGAGCCCGACGAGGCCACCCTGCGCGTCCTGCACAAGACGGTCGACGGCGTGCGCCACGACCTGGAGGGCCTGCGCTTCAACACGGCGATCGCCAAGATCACCGAGCTGAACAACCACCTGACGAAGGCGGGCGGCCCGCTGTCCCGCACCGTCGCGGAGGCCCTGGTGCTGCTGGTCGCGCCGCTGGCACCGCACGTCGCCGAGGAGCTGTGGCGCCGCCTGGGCCACACCGACTCGGTGGTCCACCAGGACCTGCCGGTCGCCGACCCCGCGTACCTGGTCGACGACACGGTGACCTGCGTCGTCCAGATCAAGGGCAAGATCAAGGCACGCCTGGAGGTGTCCCCGGCCATCTCCGACGCGGAGCTGGAGACGCTGGCGCTGGCGGACGAGAAGGTCGTGGCCGCCCTGGGCGGCGCGGCCGTCCGCAAGGTGATCGTGCGCGCGCCGAAGCTGGTCAACATCGTCTCCGCGTAGCTGCGGCGGGGAACGGGGAACGGGGAACACCGGGGAGGCGGTCGCCTCCCCGGTGTTCCCGTGTCCGGCCCGCGTGCGGGTGCTCCACGCGCGGGCGGTGGGGGGCCCGCCGTGCCCGGGGGTAGGGCGACCCCCGGGGGCCCCGTCCGGGTCCGCTCAGGGTCCGCTCCGGGACGATCCCGGGACGGTCCGGGGCCGTTGTGGAACTCGGTCACCGCGCGGTGCGTTTACGGTGGAAGGACGCGGCGCATGCCGTGGGAGTCCGGAGGAGGAGCACCGTGGAAGTCGCCGTCACCGTGTTCGCCCTGATTTTCCTGTTCTTCACCGCCTTCGGGATCTACGTCACCACGCGGGCCGTCCGGGCCGCCAAGCGCGGCGTGGACCGCACGATCTCCCAGGCCCGCCGCACCGTCGAGGACCGCACCCTGCGCGCGAGGTCCTTCGCGCAGCCCGGCCCTGCGGGCGAGCTGGCACAGCTCAGGCTCGCCCTGCGCACCTCCATGCGCGCGACGCAGGACGCCCTGCACGCCGCCTCCCCCGAGGACGAGTCCCTCAAGGAATCCCTCGGCCTCTTCGAGCGCCTCAGCCGGCACGGCCAGGAACTCGACGTGGAACTGCGGCACCTGGAGTCCGAGCCCGACCGCGCCACCCTCGCCGAACGCCTGCCCGCGCTGCGCACCCGCACCGAGCGGATCACGCGGTCCGCGGACTCCCTGCGCTGGGCCGCCCGGGACCGGGCCCACCGGTTCGCCGACGACGACCTGGACAGCCTGAGCGAACAGATCGACCTGGAGGCCGGCGCCCTGCGCCACTGGACGACGGCCACCCCCGCCGACGCGTGGCCGCAGGCCCCCGCCGCCGACGAACAGGCCGCCCGCCAGACCTGGCCCGGCACCCCCCGCACCGGGGAGGAGCCGACCCGGCCGGAGGTCGCACCGCCCCGGCGCGCGTCCTACCCGTGGCAGGCGTGGCAGAAGAAGCCGCGCCCCGAGAGCACGACGTGAGCCCGTCGGCCCGTACGGGCGGGACGGTCCCGCCGTCGCCGTCCGGGGCCGGGCTGCCTCACGGCCGCTACGCGAGGTAACCTCCAGCTCATGTCCCGCCATGTCGCGATCGTCACCGATTCCACGGCCTACCTGCCGTCGCGGGCGATGGAACGGCACGGCATCACCGCGGTCCCGCTGACCGTGGTCCTCGGCGACCGGGCCCTCGAAGAGGGCACCGAGATCTCGACCCGCTCACTGGCCCTGGCCCTCCAGAAGCGGCGGCCCGTCACGACGTCGCGCCCCAGCCCCCAGCTCTTCGCCGAGACCTACCGCCGGATCGCCGACAGCGGCGCCGAGGGCATCGTCTCGCTGCACCTGTCCGCCGAACTGTCCGGCACCTACGACGCCGCGGTCCTCGCGGCGCGCGAGGCCCCGGTGCCGGTGCGCGTGGTGGACACCGGGATGGTCGCGATGGCCCTCGGCTTCTGCGCGCTGGCCGCGGCGCAGACGGCGGAGTCCGGCGGCACGGC
Source organism: Streptomyces sp. NPDC008150 (assembly GCF_042956945.1). NCBI lineage: Bacteria > Bacillati > Actinomycetota > Actinomycetes > Kitasatosporales > Streptomycetaceae > Streptomyces > Streptomyces sp. NPDC008150. Next base: position 475,906 of record NZ_JBIBHJ010000001.1, read on the forward strand.
GGACGAGGCCGTCGCCGCCGCGGAGAAACGGGCCGCGGGCACCACCGCCTACTTCTACGTCGACACCCTCGACTTCCTGCGCCGCGGCGGCCGTATCGGCGCCGCCCAGGCCCTGTTCGGCTCCGCGCTCGCGGTGAAGCCGCTGCTCCAGCTCGAAGCGGGCCGCATCGAACCGCTGGAGAAGGTCCGCACCGCGTCCCGCGCGATCGCCCGCCTGGAGGAGATCGTCGCCGACCGGGCGGGCGAGGCCCAGGTCGACATCGCCGTGCACCACCTCGCGGCACCCGACCGCGCCTCGGCCCTCGCGGAGCGGCTGCGCGCCCGGGTGCCCGGACTGGCCGACCTGCACGTCAGCGAGGTCGGCGCGGTGATCGGCGCGCACACGGGGCCGGGGCTGCTGGGGGCCGTGGTCTCTCCGCGGTGAGACCTCCTCCTTGTGAGTGACGGAGTTGTCCACAACTGGGCACCTCTCCACCGTTTTTCACCAAGATCAACATGAAGGCGCGGAAAGCCGGATGCTTCCGGCATGGCACTTCGATCACGTTCACACCACGCGACGGCGGGCAGCGGCCCGGGGCGCGGCCCCGCTTCCGACAGCCGGACGCGGCACAGGAGTTCACCCGCCGCCGGGCCTCGCGACCGAAGGCGTGCGGGGGCGACTCCGGCGACATCGGCGACTTCGGAGGCTCCGGCGACCTCGGCCACCGCGGCGTTCCCGGCCACTCCGGCGGAGGAACTGCGGTTGCGGGCGCGGCTGTTGCTGGGGGAGGCGGGGGAGGGTGGGGGAGGGGGAGGGGGGTCGCAGGGGTGGCGCGAGGGGGAGGCCGCCGACGCGGGCGGGGATGCGGTGGACCCGGGGTTCGAGGATGCGGGGTTCGATGACGCGGGGCGGGAGTTCGCGGGGGCTGCCGTTCGGGACGGTGAGTCCTCCGGCCCCCGCCGGGCACGGACGGCCTCGGTGCCGGGGGCGTGGCGCGAACGCGCCGGGCTCGCCGTGCGGGAGCGGCTGCCGGTGTGGCTACAGGCGCGGTGTGCCGTCGAGCGCAGGTCGGTCGTCGCGCTGGCCCTGGTGCTCGCGGTGGCCGTGCTCTTCGCGGTCCAGTACTTCCGGGCCGGTCGTACGCAGGCGGTGCGCGCACCGGCGGTGGTGGGAGCGGCGGGCCGGGCGTCCGGCGCGGGCGGCGAGGGGACCTTCGGAGCGCCGACGGCCGGAGCGGCCTCAACTCCGGCCGGTACGACGGCTGGTGAGGGCGCCGGTGCGGGAACGGCGGCCGCCGCGGGGTCGCCGGGGGCGGAGATCGTCGTCGACGTGGGCGGCAAGGTCCGCCGCCCGGGCGTGCGGCGGCTGCCGGCCGGGTCACGGGTGGCCGACGCGCTGCGGGCGGCGGGCGGAGTGCGGCCGGGGGTCGGTACGGACGGCCTGAACCGGGCCCGGTTCCTCGTCGACGGCGAACAGGTGCTGGTGGGCGCCTCCGCCGCCCCCGGAACGGTGCCGGGGCCCGGGCCGGTCTCCGCGGGTGGGGGTGCGGGTGCGGTTGCGGGTGCCGGGGGAGCGGGAGTTCCGGGGGCCGGACCGGCGGCGCCCGTCGCGCTGAACACGGCGACGGCCGACCAACTCGACACCCTGCCCGGGGTGGGGCCCGTCCTGGCCCAGCACATCGTCGACTACCGCACGCAGCACGGCGGCTTCCGCTCGGTGAACGAGCTCCGCGAGGTGAACGGCATCGGCGACCGCCGCTTCGCCGACCTGCGCGACCTGGTGCGGCCGTGAACGGCGGGAGGGACGGGAGCGGCGGGAGCGGGGCGGCGGCTCCCGGGACGGGCGGCCCCGCCGCGCGGAGGACCGTGCACGCGGCCGCGGGCAAGCGGCTCGGCGCCTCGAACCCCCGGCAGGAGGGAACCGCCGACCTGCGGCTCGTCCCGCCCGCGGCGGCGGCCTGGGGCACGTGCGCGTGGGCGCTGCACGCGTCACCGGGGTGGGTCACGGGCGTGGTGGCCGTGTGCGTCGTCCTGGCGGGGGTGCTGCTGTTGACGGGGCGCGGGCGAAGGGTGGCCGGGACCGACCCCGGCCCGGGTGATCGCCGCCGGCCGCCGGGCGGATGGTCGCGGGTCTCCGCCGGTGCGGTGTTGCTGTGCGTCGCGGCGGCGGCAGCCTCGGCCGGGCTGCGCGGGGCGGACCTGCGCCGGGGGCCGGTGCCGGAGCTGGCCCGGCAGTACGCCACCGTCACGGCCGAGGTGGAGCTGACGTCCGACCCGCGGTTGAGCCGACCCCGGGTCAGGGGCGACCGGGCGGTGCCGGAGTCCGTACTGATCGAGGGCGAGGTGAGGAGCGTCACGGCACCGGAGGCGCCAACGGAACCGGTACCCGAACTGGCACCAGGGCCGGGAGCGGGGCCGGTGCCGGGGTCGGTGGGCGAATCGGTCCCAGCGGCCCGCGCCCCCGCCACCCCCGGCGCTCCCGCCACCCCCGGCGCCCCTGCCACCCTCACCACCAGGACCCCGGTGCTCCTGATCGTGGACGTGCACTCCGACGCGAAGCCGGACGTGAAGTCGGACGCGCACGCGGACGTGGGGGCCGACGGGCCGGAGGCGGTTACCGGTGGGCCGGAGGCGGTGACCGGGGCGTGGCTGCGGCTCCTCCCCTCCACCCGGCTGAAGGTGTCGGCCCGGCCGGCCCCTCCGCTGACCGGTGGGGACCGTGTCGCCGCGGTGCTGCGAGTGGACGGTGCGGAGGGGCCGCGGGTGGCGGCGGGTCCCTCCTGGCCGCAGCGGACGGCGGGGCGGCTGCGGGCCGGGCTGCGGGAGGCGACGGGTGAACTGGCGCCGGACGCGCGGGCGTTGCTTCCGGGACTGGTGGTGGGCGACACCTCGCGGATCACCCCCGAGCTGGACGAGGCGTTCCGGGCCACCGACCTCACGCACACCCTCGCCGTCTCGGGGAGCAACCTCACCATCCTGCTGGCCCTGCTCGTGGGGCCGCCGGGGCTGGCACGGTTCGCGGAGCGCCGTGGTCTCGCGGCCCGGCTCGGCGTCCCCCTGCGCGGGACCGCGTTGCTGGGCGGCGTCCTCACCGTCGGCTTCGTCGTGGTGTGCCGGCCGGACCCGAGCGTGCTGCGGGCGGCGGCCTGCGGCGGGGTCGCGCTGCTCGCGCTCGCCACGGGGCGCCGCCGGTCGCTGATTCCCGCGCTGGCCGCGTCCGTTCTGCTGCTGGTGCTGTACGACCCGTGGCTGGGCCGGAGTTACGGGTTCCTGCTGTCGGTGCTGGCCACCGGAGCGCTGCTGACGCTGGCACCGCGCTGGAGTGCCGCCCTGCGGGCGCGCCGGGTGCCGGACCGCTGGGCGGAGGCGCTGGCGGCGGTAGCAGCCGCGCAGGCCGTGTGCGCGCCCGTGGTCGCGGTGCTGTCGGCGCGGGTCAGCCTGGTCGCGGTGCCCTGCAACATCCTGGTGGAGGTGGCGGTCGCGCCGGCCACGGTGCTGGGGTTCGCGGCGCTGGCGGTCGCCCCGGTGGCGATGCCGGTCGCCAAGTGGCTTGCGTGGTGCGCCGGTTGGCCGGCCGGGTGGATCGCGCGGGTGGCGCGGACCGGCGCGGGGCTGCCCGGCGCGGGGGTGGACTGGCCGGGAAGCTGGACGGGGGCGCTGCTGCTCGCGCTGGTCACGGTGGCCGTGGTGCTCGTGGGCGGGCGGCTGTCGCGGCACCCGTGGCTGTGCGGGGCGTGCGGTCTGCTGCTGCTCCTCGCGGTGGTTCGTCCGCCGCCGTTGACCCGGGTGATCACCGGGTGGCCGCCGCCGGGCTGGCGGTTCGCGATGTGTGACGTCGGGCAGGGCGACGCGACGGTGCTGGCCGCGGGTGCGGGGGCGGGTGTCGTGGTGGACGCGGGTCCCGACCCGGCGGCGGTCGACCGCTGCCTGACCGCGCTCGGGATCACCACGGTGCCGCTGCTGGTCCTGACGCACTTCCACGCCGACCACGTTGCGGGACTTCCGGGGGTGCTGCGGGGGCGGACGGTGGGCGCGATCGAGACGACGGACCTGGACGCGCCGGTCGACCAGGTCGCGTTCGTACGGAGGGAGGCGGCCGCGCGAGGGGTCCCGCTCGTGCGGGCGGTCGCGGGCGAACGGCGGCGTGCGGGCGACCTGTCCTGGCAGGTGCTGTGGCCGCCGCCGCGACCGTCTCCCGCGCCGGAGGCGGAGGGGCCGAACGACGCGAGTGTCGCCCTCCTGGTCCGTACGGCCGGGCTGCGGCTGCTGCTGCTCGGCGACCTGGAGCCGGAAGCGCAACGGGAGTTGCTGCTGTCACCGGCCGCCGCGCTCCTCGGCCCGGTGGACGTGCTGAAGGTCGCGCACCACGGCTCGGCCTACCAGGACCCGGAGTTGATGCGCCGGGTGTCGCCGCGGCTGGCGCTGGTCAGTTGCGGCGCCGACAACCCGTACGGCCATCCCGCCCCGGCCACGGTCGCCGCGCTGGAGGCGGAGGGTGCGACGGTGCTGCGCACGGACAGGGACGGCGCCCTGGCGGTGTCCGGTTCGGGCACGGGGCTGCGGGTGAGCCGGAGTTGAGGGGGCGTGGCAGGGGAGTGCGGAGCGGCGGCGCGGGGGTGCGGGGCGGCACCTCGGTGTGATCGTCGACAGGAAGCCCGAGTACGGTGTGAGGAAGGTGCATGGAGCACGTAAGCGTTGCGTGGGCGTGCGGCGCCGCACGCCGACCGGGTGGGGCGCTGAGTCGCGTGTACGCCCGTGCGGGCGTGGTGAATTCGGGTCGCAACGGGTCACTCGTGCGCAGTCGCGGCGGATGGCTAGGTTTCATGTCATGCGGTGCCGTGTTGCCTCGAAAGCGACAACAGTGATCGAATGAACCTTCGGAAACATCGGAACTGTCCGAGACAGTTGAGTTCAAGTGCCACAGGGGTGTCGTAAGTGATCGGCCGTTGGCTGGGAAATCGCACGAACCGAGCGCAGAGGACGAGTCCCTTCGCGGCGGTACAGACCCCGCCGAACGCCGGGGTGCTGAGCTGCCGGGTGCTCGATCCGGTCAACGACCCGGTGACGCATGCCGAGTTCGCGGTCAGCGACGCCATGGGCCGCAAGGTGATCAGCGGCGGCACCGACCCGTACGGGTCCTTCGTGGCCACCGTGCCCGCGGGGGAGTACCGCCTCGCCGTGTCCGCCGAGGGGTACGCGCCGTACCGTGCGACCGCCCAGGTCGGTGAGCACGCGCTCGCCTCGCTCGGGGACGTCACCCTCCAGGTCGCGCAGCCTCCGGTGCTGCCGGCCGTCGGCGACTGGGAGATCGAGCCGCAGCACTCCTCGATAGCCTTCACCGCCCGGCACATCGGACTGGCCCGGATCCACGGCCGGTTCAACGCCTTCGCCGGTGCCGTGCGCATCGCCGACCCGATGGACCAGTCGGCGATGCACGTGGTCATCGACGCGTCGACCATCGACACCAACGTCAGGATGCGCGACGACCACCTGCGGTCGGCCGACTTCCTGGACGTGGAGCACTTCCCGACGCTGGAGTTCTACAGCGAGCGGTTCGTGCACAAGGGCGGCAACAAGTGGGCCGTCACCGGCGCCCTGTCGCTGCACGGCGTCACGCGCACGGTGACGCTCGACACGGAGTACCTGGGCCTGGGCAACGGCGTCGAGGGCGAGACCCGCGCGGCCTGCCGCGCCACCACGGAACTGCACCGCGACGACTTCACCGTGAGCTGGCAGACGATGCTGGCACGCGGCATCGCGGTGGTCGGCCCCAGCATCCGCATCGACCTCGACGTCCAGATCGTGCCCAAGGCCTGAGCGGGTCCGGACGTCCCCGGGGCCGCACCGCGCGACCCCGGGTTCCGCCCGGCCCGGCGGCGGCCGCCCGTCCGCCGTGCCGGAGAATGTCTCCGTGAGTGATGTGAGACATGTGCTGGTCCTGCCCGACCGCGACGCCGCCGAGGAGGCGGCCGAGGCGCTCGGGGAGCGGTTCGGTGTCGACGAGGAACCGCGGCTGGTGCGGGACGCGCTGGCCGGCGAGGACGACGCCGAGGACGCGCAGTGGCTGGTCGTGCTGCGGGACGAGCGAGGCAGCCTCGACGCCGCCGCCCTGGACGCCTTCGCGCGCGAGTGGGACGGCTGGCGGGAAGAGCCGTAGAGCGCCCCGGGGCGGGTGGCGGTCCGGGGCGCGCCGGGTTGTCGGTGGGCCGTGGGATGCTGGGGGCGATGGCCAGGAAGAGTGCGAACGACGATCCCCTCGCCCCCGTGACCCTCGCGGTGGGGCAGGAAGAACTGCTGCTGGACCGCGCCGTGCAGGAGGTGGTGGCCGCCGCGCGCGCCTCCGACTCCGACACCGATGTGCGCGACCTCACGTCGGACCAGCTCCAGCCGGGCACCCTCGCCGAGCTGACCAGTCCGTCGCTCTTCGCCGAGCGCAAGGTCGTGGTCGTGCGCAACGCCCACGACCTGTCGGCCGACACCGTCAAGGACGTCAAGGCGTACCTGGGGTCCCCGGCCGAGGAGATCACCCTCGTCCTGCTGCACGCGGGCGGGGCCAAGGGCAAGGGGCTGCTGGACGCGGCGCGCAAGGCGGGCGCGCGCGAGGTGGCCTGCCCGAAGATGACGAAGCCGGCGGACCGACTCGCCTTCGTGCGGGGCGAGTTCAGGGCCTTCGGCAGGTCGGCGACCCCGGAGGCGTGCCAGGCGCTCGTCGACGCGATCGGCAGCGATCTGCGCGAACTGGCCTCCGCCGCCGCGCAGTTGGTCTCCGACATCGAGGGCACGATCGACGAGGCCGTGGTCGGGCGGTACTACACGGGCCGGGCCGAGGCGTCGAGTTTCACCGTCGCCGACCGGGCCGTGGAGGGCAGGGCGGCCGAGGCGCTGGAGGCGCTGCGCTGGTCGCTGTCGACCGGGGTCGCCCCCGTACTGATCACGAGCGCGCTGGCGCAGGGGGTCCGGGCCATCGGGAAGCTGTCGTCGGCGCGGGGCGGCCGTCCCGCCGACCTCGCGCGCGAACTGGGCATGCCGCCGTGGAAGATCGACCGGGTGCGGCAGCAGATGCGCGGCTGGACCCCGGACGGGGTGTCCGTCGCCCTGCGGGCCGTCGCGGAGGCGGACGCGGGGGTGAAGGGCGGCGGGGACGACCCCGAGTACGCCCTGGAGAAGGCGGTCGTGGCGATCGCCCGCGCGGCCCGCTCCCGCTGACCGGCTCCCGCCGGCCCCGGTCCGCTCCCGCTGACCCGCAGCTCGCTCCCGTCGGCCCTCGGCTCGCCCCCGTCGGCTGCGCGGCCCGCTTCCGTCGCCCGCGGGGCTGCCTCTCGCTGAACGGCAGCTTGCTCGCGTCGGCCCCCGGGCCGCTCCCGCTGACCCGCAGCTCGCTCCCGTAAGCCCTTGGCTCGCTCCCGTCGGCTGCGCGGCTCGCTCGCGTCGGCCCCCGGTCCGCTCCCGTAAGCCCTTGGCTCGCTCCCGTAGCCCGCGCGGCCCGCTTCCGTCGCCCGCGCGGCTGGCTCTCGCTGACCGGCAGCCCGCTCCCGTCAGCCCCCGGTCCGCTCCCGTCGGCCCTCGGCTCGCTCCCGTCGGCTGCGCGGCCCGCTTCCGTCGCCCGCGGGGCTGCCTCTCGCTGACCGGCAGCTCGCTCGCGTCGGCCCCCGGCTCGCTCCCGTCAGTCCTTGGCTCGCTCCCGTCGGCTGCGGGGCCCGCTTCCGTCGCCCGCGCGGCTGGGTCTCGCTGACCGGCGGCTCGCTCGCGTCGGCCCCCGGTCCGCTCCCGCTGATCCGCAGCTCGCTCCCGTCGGCCCTCGGCTCGTTCTCGTCAGCCCTTGGCTCGCTCCCGTCGCCAGTCGAGCTCCTCGGCCCGCTCCCGTCGACCCTCGGCCCGCCCACCCGGCAGCGAGTGCCCCCGGCAGCGAGTGCCCCCGGCACCGAGTACCCCCGGCACCGAGTGCCCCGGCACTGACAGCCCCCGCCGGCGATGGCCCCCGGTAGGTGCCCGGCAGACCGAAGGCCCCCGGCTCCACCCTGAGAATGCGGGGGAGGCCGGGGGCCTTCGGTTCAAACCCGGTGAGTCCGTACCCGCGTGGCGAACGCAGTCGTGTACGGAACTCGGTGTGCCGTCGGGGGGCGGATAGAGGGCCGGCCCTGGTTCCCTTCGGCGGCCGGTCCGTGCGGACCGGCAAGGAGAATCAGCCCTTGAGGGCCGCGACCTTGGTGGCCAGGGCCGACTTCTTGTTGGCGGCCTGGTTCTTGTGGATGACGCCCTTCGAGACGGCCTTGTCGAGCTGACGCGCGGCAGCGCGCTGGTACTCGGTGGCCTTCTCGACGTCACCCGCGGCAGCGGCCTCACGGGCCTTGCGGACCGCGGTCTTGAGGGAGGACTTGACGGCCTTGTTGCGCAGCCGAGCCTTCTCATTGGTCTTGATCCGCTTGATCTGGGACTTGATGTTCGCCACGAATGAGCCTTTGCAGGTTCAGGCACGGGGCCGCGAGGGTCCCGCACCGATGATTTCTTGAGGTGTGCCCCGCACCGGAAGGGCAGGAGACACAGCCACCCAGGCTACCAGCCGCTCTCCGGGGCCCCCAAACCCGCCCGGAGCCCGCCCCCGGCCCCGCCCCCGGCCCTGTCCGGACCGGGGCCGAGCCGGGGTAAAACGTCCGGCACCTCCCGCCCATGGGACGATGGAGGCTACGTAAAGATCCGACCCGAGACCGCAGACCCTGCGGACGCCTCAAGAATCAGGACCCTGCGTGCCCGCGACCCCCAGCCATGTGCCCGAGCCGAGCCGTACCGACCCGGCGCTGATCCGCAATTTCTGCATCATCGCGCACATCGACCACGGCAAGTCCACGCTCGCCGACCGGATGCTCCAGCTGACCGGTGTGGTCGAGCAGCGGCAGATGCGTGCCCAGTACCTCGACCGCATGGACATCGAGCGTGAGCGCGGCATCACGATCAAGTCCCAGGCGGTCCGTCTGCCGTGGGCGCCGACCGTGGAGGAGGGGCAGAGCAGCACGCACATCCTCAACATGATCGACACCCCGGGGCACGTCGACTTCACGTACGAGGTGTCCCGGTCGCTGGCCGCCTGCGAGGGGACCGTCCTCCTCGTGGACGCCGCCCAGGGCATCGAGGCGCAGACCCTCGCCAACCTGTACCTGGCGATGGAGAACGACCTCACGATCATCCCGGTGCTGAACAAGATCGACCTGCCGGCCGCGCAGCCGGAGAAGTTCGCCGAGGAACTGGCGAACCTGATCGGCTGCAGCCCCGACGACGTGCTGCGCGTCTCGGCGAAGACCGGTGTCGGTGTCGACGCGCTGCTCGACCGGGTGGTCCGGGACATCCCCGCGCCGCAGGGTGTCGCCGACGCCCCCGCCCGCGCGATGATCTTCGACTCGGTCTATGACTCGTACCGCGGTGTCGTCACCTACGTCCGTGTCATCGACGGTCAGCTCAACCGCCGCGAGCGGATCAGGATGATGTCGACCGGCGCCACGCACGAGCTGCTGGAGATCGGCGTCAGCTCGCCCGAGATGACCAGCTCCGACGGTCTCGGCGTCGGCGAGGTCGGCTACCTGATCACCGGTGTGAAGGACGTCCGCCAGTCCAAGGTCGGTGACACCATCACCAGCCAGTCCAAGGGCGCCACCGAGGCGCTCGGCGGCTACAAGGACCCGAAGCCCATGGTCTTCTCGGGTCTGTATCCGCTGGACGGCTCGGACTACCCGGAGCTGCGCGACGCGCTGGACAAGCTCCAGCTCAACGACGCGGCCCTGGTCTACGAGCCGGAGACCTCGGCCGCCCTCGGCTTCGGTTTCCGCGTCGGCTTCCTCGGTCTGCTGCACCTGGACGTGATCCGGGAGCGGCTGGAGCGCGAGTTCGGCCTCGACCTGATCGCGACCGCGCCGAACGTGGTCTACCGCGTGGTCATGGAGGACGGGTCCGAGCACACGGTCACCAACCCCAGCGAGTTCCCCGAGGGCAAGATCACCGACGTGTTCGAGCCGGTCGTGCGTGCCACGATCCTCGCGCCGTCGGAGTTCATCGGCTCGATCATGGAGCTGTGCCAGACCCGGCGCGGCACCCTGCTCGGCATGGACTACCTGTCCGAGGACCGGGTGGAGATCCGCTACACGCTGCCGCTCGCGGAGATCGTGTTCGACTTCTTCGACCAGCTCAAGTCCAAGACGCGCGGTTACGCGTCGCTGGACTACGAGCCCACCGGCGAGCAGTCCTCCAGCCTGGTCAAGGTCGACATCCTGCTGCACGGCGACAAGGTGGACGCCTTCTCGGCGATCACGCACAAGGACGCCGCGTACGCGTACGGGGTGCGGCTCGTCGCGAAGCTGCGGGAGCTGATCCCGCGGCAGGCGTTCGAGGTGCCCATCCAGGCGGCCATCGGTGCCCGGGTCATCGCCCGCGAGACCATCCGCGCCATCCGCAAGGACGTCCTCGCCAAGTGCTACGGCGGTGACATCTCCCGCAAGCGGAAGCTCCTGGAGAAGCAGAAGGAGGGCAAGAAGCGGATGAAGATGGTGGGTTCCGTGGAGGTTCCCCAGGAGGCGTTCATCGCGGTGCTGTCCAGCGACGAGAACGCCGGCTCCGGCAAGGCGAAGAAGTAACCGGCGCGGGCGGCCGTCGCGCGGATGTGCGCGGTGCCGCCCGCCCGGGGTTCACGGGCCCGTCGCGCTTCGGCGCGGCGGGCCCGCGGCGCGCACGGAGCGTGCGCGCGGGGTGTCCGGCCGCCGGTCGGGCGTCCGCGGTGTGTAGCAAGAGACACCCTGCCGCCCCTTACGTACCGGCCGGTCGGGCTCTACTCTGATCCCCTGCCCGATAGTTACTCGCGAGTTAAACAGTGACCGCGAGTGGGCACAGCCGCACTGAGAGCCAAAACAGCCGCACTGAGAGCCAGCCGCACCGTCGCGGGCCCGGAGGATGTCGTGAGCGACACACAGACCCTGATCGAGAACCGTCCGCCGACCGTCGCGGCCCTGTTCCAGGAGCGCGTCGCGGCCACACCGGACGCCGAGGCCTACCGGTACCCGGTACCGCCCGCCGAGGGCGAGGGCCCGGACGAGTGGAGGTCGCTGACCTGGGCGCAGGCCGCCGAGCGCGTCCACGCCGTCGCGGCGGGACTGATCGAGCTGGGCGTGCAGCCCGAGCAGCGGGTGGCGCTGGCGTCGTCCACCCGCGTCGAGTGGATCCTCGTGGACCTGGGCATCCTGTGCGCGGGCGCGGCCACCACGACGATCTACCCGCAGACCAACGCCGACGAGTCGTCGTTCATCCTCTCCGACTCCGAGAGCAAGGTGCTGATCGCGGAGAACGCGGCGCAGCTCGCCAAGGCCCAGGAGGTACGGGCCGGCCTGCCCGAGCTGACCCACATCGTGGTCATCGACGCGGACGGCGTGGAACCGGGCGACGGGGTGCTGACGCTGGCCGAGCTGGAGAGCCGGGGCGCCACCTACCTGGAGAAGAACCCCGACCTGATCGCCGAGCGGGTCGGCGCGATCACCAAGGACCAGCTCGCCACCCTCATCTACACCTCGGGCACCACGGGCCGCCCCAAGGGCGTGCGGCTGCCGCACGACTGCTGGTCGTACATGGCGAAGGCGATCGCCGCGACGGGCCTGGTCGGCCCGGACGACGTGCAGTACCTGTGGCTGCCGCTCGCGCACGTCTTCGGCAAGGTGCTCACCTCCGGCCAGATCGAGGTGGGGCACGTCACCGCGGTCGACGGACGCGTCGACAAGATCATCGAGAACCTGCCGGTCGTCCGGCCCACCTACATGGCCGCCGTGCCGCGCATCTTCGAGAAGGTCTACAACGGGGTCGCGGCGAAGGCCCGCGGCGGCGGCGCGGCCAAGTACAAGATCTTCCAGTGGGCGGCCGGGGTCGCCCGCGAGTACGCGAAGGTCACCCAGGACAACTTCCGGCGCACCGGCACCGCCTCCGCGCCCGCCGGCCTGAGCACCAAGCACAAGGTCGCCGACCGGCTCGTCTACTCCAAGATCCGCGAGGCGTTCGGCGGCAACCTGCGCGCCTGCATCTCCGGGTCGGCCGCGCTCGCCCCGGAGATCGGGTACTTCTTCGCCGGCGCCGGTGTGCACATCCTGGAGGGCTACGGCCTGACCGAGTCGTCCGCGGCGTCGTTCGTGAACCCGGGCGAGGCCTACCGCACCGGCACCGTCGGCAAGCCGCTGCCCGGCACCGAGGTGCGCATCGCGGAGGACGGCGAGGTGCTGCTGCGCGGCCCCGGCATCATGCAGGGCTACCACAGGCTGCCGGAGAAGACGGCGGAGGTGCTGGAGTCCGACGGCTGGCTGCACACCGGTGACATCGGCGAGCTGTCGCCCGACGGCTACCTGCGCATCACCGACCGCAAGAAGGACCTCATCAAGACGTCCGGCGGCAAGTACATCGCGCCCGCCGAGGTCGAGGGGCAGTTCAAGGCGGTGTGCCCGTACGTCTCCAACATCCTGGTGCACGGCGCCGACCGGAACTTCTGCACCGCCCTCGTCGCGCTGGACGAGCCGTCCATCCTGGAGTGGGCCAAGGACAACGGCCTGGAGGGCAGGTCGTACGCGGAGGTCGTGGCCGCGCCCGCCACGGTCGAGATGGTCGCCGAGTACGTCGAGGAGCTCAACCAGGGCCTCCAGCGCTGGCAGACCATCAAGAAGTTCCGCCTGCTGCCGCGCGACCTCGACATCGAGCACGGCGAGATCACGCCGAGCCTGAAGCTGAAGCGGCCCGTCGTGGAGCGCGCCTACCGGCACCTCATCGACGAGATGTACGCGGGGACGCGCGAAGCCTGAGCCGCCGCGTCACGGCACGGTGCGCGGGGCCGGTCACGGCCGGCCCCGCCGCATGTCGGTCAGCGTCTCCTCCATGCGGCGCACGTGGTGGCGCAGGCCGCGCACCTCGTCCTCCGTGCTGGCCGCCAGCCGCGACTCCACCTGCGACAGGCGTGCGGCCAGTTCGGCGAACTGCTCCTGCTCACGGGCCAGCAGATGCTCCAACTGCTGGTTCTTGCGGTGCAGTTCGAGGAACACGGTGACCTTGGCGCGCAGCACCCACGGGTCGAACGGCTTCGTCAGGTAGTCGGCCGCACCGGTGGCGTACCCGCGGAACGCGTACCCGGCGTCGGAGTCGGTGCCGGTCAGGAAGATGATCGGGACGTCCTTGGTCTGGTCGAGACGCTTGATGTTCGCGGCGGTCTCGAAGCCGTCCATGCCGGGCATCCGGATGTCGAGCAGGACGACCGCGAACCGGCGCAGCAGCAGCGCCTTCATCGCCTCCTCGCCCGAACGGGCGCGCACCAGCGGCTCGTTGAGGGAGCCCAGGACGGCCTCCAGGGCGATCAGGTTGTCCTCCATGTCGTCCACCAGGAGGATTCCGCTGGGCGCGTCGGTCGTGTCCTCAAGCGTGTTCATGCCGCGGATGCCTCATTCGTCGCGGTCGGCGCGTCCGTCGCCACCGCCGCGGTCGTCAGGTCGGTCGTGGTCGTCGTCGTGCGCCGGTGCCCGTCGGCCGTGCCGTGCCGGGGGTGTCCCCGCCGGCGGCCCTCGCCCCGCGGGTCGGCCAACGCGCCGACGGCGGAGGGCGGTTGGTCCCCGCCCACCGGTTCCGGCGCGTGGCCGTCGGCGCCCCGGGCGCCCGCCCCCGGCACCTGCGTGAAGCCGCCGTTGCGTACCGCCGTCGCCACCGCGGACAGGGGACGCGGGTCCGATGGCCGAATCTGCCCGTCTTCGAGTGCATCTGTAGCACTGTTCTCACTCATGCCGGCCCACTTCGGTAACTCGGTGCTTATGGGCGGGGCCAGTCTGTCACTCTGTCCGCATCGACCGAGGCCTAATCGTCCGAACTGCCCGGAGGCTGTCCATGGGGGCCATTCCGACGCAACGGGAGACCGTTTCCGGAGTCTCCGCCGCGCCCGAGCAGCACGGCGCGGACCGCCTCGCGCACGTGCGCGCGACCCTGCACGGCAGCCCCCTCGCGCCCAGCAACGCGCGCGCGATCGTGCGTGCCGCCCTCGCCGACTGGGCCCACTGCCTGCTGCCCGGCGCGGACCTCCTCACCGACCGCACCGCCGAGGACGCGGTCATCGTCGTCAGCGAACTGGTCACCAACGCCGTCGTCCACGCCGGCACCGACGTCGACCTCGTCTGCCGCCTGGACGCGGCCACCGGACTGGTGTTCGTCGAGGTCGAGGACCACCACCCCTCCCGCGCCCCGCGCGACGGCCGCCCCGAACCCTCGTACGGCACCCCCGAGTACGGGCGCGGCCTGCGCCTGGTCGCCGCGCTCTCCGAGTCCTGGGGCATCACCTACCGCACCGGCGCCAAGACGGTGTGGGCGGCGCTCGGCCCCGCCGGGCAGCCGCCGCTCCCGGACGTCGAGGCGTACACCGGCCCGTACGACGAGGACGAGAACGACCTGGAGCGCGGGCTGCGCGTCGCCGGCCTGCCCGCCGCCGGACCCGAACCGGCCGAGCACGAGCGGGACTGGCTGGGCCGCGGCGCGCTGTCCTTCCTCGCCGAGGCCTCCGACCTGCTCGCCGGACAGCTCGACGAGGACCTCGTCGCCGCCCTGAGCTGCCAGCTCGTCGTGCCGCGCCTGGCCGACTGGTGCGCCGTGTGGCTGGAGGACGAGTCCATGGGCCGCGGCCACGGGGGCGACCGCTCCACCGTCGCCCCGGGCCCCCGCCTCGCCCGCGTGTGGCACGGCAGCGAGAACCGCATCGAGGACCTGCGCACCGCCCTGGAGAAGGAACCCCCGCGGCTGTCGGACGCCCTGCCGCGGTCCGGGCCCGTGCCCGTCCCCTGGCCCGGCCGGGCGCTGGGCCCGGAAGCCGGGGAGGGCGCCGCCCTCGCCTACCGGCTCGTCGCGGGCGGCCGGCCGCTGGGCACCCTCGTCATCGGCCGGGCGGGCACCGCGGGACTGCCGGACGAGATCAGCGGTCTCGTCGAGGACCTCGGCCGCCGGGTGGCGCTCGCCATCGGCGCCGCCCGCCAGTACGCCCGGCAGGCCACCATCAGCGCCGTCCTCCAGCGCGGCCTGCTGCCCGGCGCCGTCGCCCAGATCCCCGGCCTGAGCAGCTCCCTCGTCTACGAACCGTGCGACAAGGGCGGCCCCAGCGGTGACTTCTACGACATCTTCCCGGCCGGCGACGGCCGCTGGTGCTTCACCGTCGGCGACGTCCAGGGCAAGGGGCCCGAGGCGGCCGTCGTCATCGGTCTGGCCCGGCCCTGGCTGCGGCTGCTGGCCCGCGAGGGCTACGGCGTCCCCGACGTCCTGGACCGCCTCAACCAGCTCCTCCTCGACGACGCCACGGAGGCCGCCGACGCCGCCGCCCGCGCCCTCGTCGCCGCCGGCGGGCAGCCCGTCGGCCCCGGCGACGGACCGCAGACCCGGTTCCTGTCCCTGCTCTACGGCGAGCTGACCCCCTTCGACGGCGGGGTGCGCTGCACCGTCGCCTCCGCCGGGCACCCGCTGCCGCTGCTGCTCGGCGCCGACGGCTCGGTGCGCACCGCGGCCCACCCGCAGACGCTGCTGGGTGTCTTCGAGGACACCACGTACACCAGCGAGTCCTTCGAGCTGCGCTCCGGCGACACCCTGCTCTGCGTCACCGACGGCGTGACCGAACGGCGTTCCGGATCACGGCAGTTCGACGACGAGGAGGGCCTCGCGGCCGCCCTCGCCGGCTGCGTGGGCCTGGACGCGGACCTGATCGCCGAACGCATCCGCCGCCTCGTCCACGCCTTCGGCCCGCAGCCCCCGGAGGACGACCTGGCGCTGCTGGTCCTCCAGGCGGAGACGGCCGGGGCCGCCGCGGGGTAGCCGGGGCCCGCCGACCGGCGCCGGCCCGCGCGGAGCCGGACCGCTCCCCGATGCCGGACAATGGAACGCATGCCTTCCGCACTCCCCGACGGTGAGCCCGTCCCCGACGACGGGGCGTTGCCCGCGCACGCCCTGGCCGGGGCCGCCGAGCGGCCCCTCGGGTTCTACCTGCACGTCCCGTACTGCGCGACCCGCTGCGGCTACTGCGACTTCAACACCTACACGGCCACCGAGCTGCGCGGCACCGGCGGTGTCCTCGCCTCCCGCGACAACTACGCGGACACCCTCGTCGACGAGGTGCGCCTGGCCCGCAAGGTGCTCGGCGACGACCCCCGCGAGGTCCGCACGGTCTTCGTCGGCGGCGGCACCCCGACCCTCCTCGACGCCGCCGACCTGGTCCGGATGCTGCACGCGGTCCGCGACGAGTTCGGCCTCGCCGCCGACGCGGAGATCACCACCGAGGCCAACCCCGACTCGGTCGACCCCGCGTACCTGGCGGCCCTGCGGGAGGGCGGCTTCAACCGGATCTCCTTCGGCATGCAGAGCGCCCGCCCGCACGTCCTGAGGATCCTCGACCGCACGCACACCCCCGGCCGCCCCGAGGCCTGCGTCGCCGAGGCCCGCGCGGCCGGCTTCGACCACGTCAACCTCGACCTGATCTACGGCACCCCCGGCGAGTCCGACGACGACTGGCGCGCCTCCCTCGACGCCGCCCTCGGCGCGGGCCCCGACCACGTCTCCGCGTACGCGCTGATCGTCGAGGACGGCACCCGCCTCGCCTCCCGCATCCGCCGCGGCGAGGTCCCGATGACGGACGACGACGTCCACGCCGACCGCTACCTCATCGCCGAGGAGATGCTGGGCGCGGCCGGCCTGCACTGGTACGAGGTCTCCAACTGGGCGGCCACGCCCGACGCCCGCTGCCTGCACAACGAGCTGTACTGGCGCGGCGCCGACTGGTGGGGCGCGGGACCCGGCGCCCACAGCCACGTCGGCGGGGTGCGCTGGTGGAACGTGAAGCACCCGGGCGCGTACGCGGCGGCCCTGGCGGCGGGGCGCTCCCCGGGCGCGGGCCGCGAACTCCTGACCGACGAGGACCGCCGGGTGGAACGCGTCCTCCTGGAACTGCGCCTCGTCGAGGGCGCCCCGCTGGACCTCCTGCGCCCCGACGGCCTCGCGGCCTCCCGCCGCGCGGTGGCGGACGGCCTGCTGGACCCGGTCCGCCACGAGCAGGGCAGCGCGGTCCTCACCCTGCGGGGGCGGCTGCTCGCGGACGCGGTGGTGCGGGACCTGGTGGACTGATCACCCCCAGGGGTGAATCGGTGCGGAACCCGGGGCAGGTCCCTACCCTGGTTCCCAGGCTGCCGCCGACAGCGCGCGGCGATGTGGAGGACCACGGAGATGACCGCGGTGGACGAACGAGCCATGACCACGTACTACGAGGACCTCGATCCTCCCCAGGGCGTGACGGCAGAGCTCCTGCGGGGGGAAATTGTGATGATGGCCGGGCCGGATCTGGTCCACAACCTGATCGTCACCGAGATCCAGGACCAGATCCCGCGCAACCGCTGGGTCCGGCTCCAGACCCAGGACCTCGACATCGCCCGGGAGGCCAGTGAGCCCGTGCCGGACCTGGTCGTGGCCGCGCCGGAGGCGTTGCCCGCCTCGGGGCGGCTGCTGCCGTCGACCGTGGTCACCCTGGTGGTGGAGGTGGTGTCCAGGACCAGCGTGGACCGGGACCACGGCGTCAAGCGGTCGATCTACGCGGCCGGCGGGATTCCCGCCTACCTGATCGTCGACCCGATCATGGCCCGGTGCGTGCTGCTGACCGAGCCCGCGGGGAAGGGCGAGGACGCCGACTACACCGTGCAGCGCCGGGCGGCCTTCGGCGACCCGCTCGCGGTCGACATCCTCGGCGTCGAACTGGACACCGCCGGCTTCGGCACCCTGCCGAACGCCAGGCCGCACCGGTGGCTCACTCCGTGACCGTGACGAAGTCGATCAACTCCTCCACCCGGCCCAGCAGTTCCGGCTCCAGGTCCTTGTAGGAGCGCACCCGGGACAGGATGTGCTGCCAGGCCGCGCCGGTGTTCTCCGGCCAGCCCAGGGCGCGGCACACGCCCGTCTTCCAGTCCTGGCCGTGCGGGACCCGGGGCCACGCGGCGATGCCCACCGACGCGGGCTTCACCGCCTCCCACACGTCGATGTAGGGGTGGCCCACCACGAGCGCGTGCTCGCCGGTCACCTCCTGGGCGATGCGCCACTCCTTGGTGCCGGGGACCAGGTGGTCCACCAGGACGCCGAGGCGGGCGTCCGGGCCGGGCCCGAACTCCCGTACCACGGACGGCAGATCGTCGATGCCCTCCAGGTACTCGACGACCACGCCCTCGATGCGCAGGTCGTCGCCCCAGACCCGTTCGACCAGTTCGGCGTCGTGGCGCCCCTCGACGTAGATGCGTCCCGCCCGCGCCACCCGGGCCCGCGCGTCCGCCACCGCGACCGAGCCGGAGGCCGTGCGGGTCGGCCGGACCGGTGCGCCCGACGCGGGGCGGACCAGCGTCACCACCCGGCCCTCCAGGAGGAAGCCGCGCGGTTCCATCGGGAAGACGCGGTGCTTGCCGAAGCGGTCCTCCAGGGTGACCGTGCCCGCCTCGCAGCCGATCACCGCGCCGCAGAAGCCGGTGCCGGGCTCCTCGACCACCAGGCCGGGGTCGGCCGGGACCTCGGGGACGGGCCGGGACTTCTTCCACGGCGGGGTCAGGTCCGGTGAGTACTGGCGCATTCGAACGACGATAGGAAGACGGCGCCGGACGGTCCCTACGACACGCCGAAACGCGTTGCCAGGACGTCGCGTTGGGCCCGCGCGAAGGCCGCGTCGACCACCGCTCCGTGACCGGGCACGTACAGCGCGTCGGGGCCGCCGAGCGCGAGCAGCCGGTCCAGTGCCGCGGGCCACCGCCCCGGAACGGCGTCCGGGCCGGCCTGCGGCTCGCCCGACTCCTCGACCAGGTCACCGCAGAACACCACCGCCGGGTCGCCCTCCACCCGCACCGCCAGGTCGTGCCCGGTGTGGCCGGGGCCGGCGTTCACCAGCAGGGCCCGGACGCCGCCGCCCAGGTCGAGGGCCAGCTCGCCGGTGACGGGGCGGGCCGGGGCGACCGGTGCCGCGGCGGCCTCGGCGGCGGCCGCCGGGGCGAGGCCGTTGGCGACCGCGTCCGCGCGCAGCGCCGCCGCGTCCGCCGGGCCGGACACGCCGTCGCCGTCCGCGGCCGCGAAGACCTCCGCGCCGGGGAACGCGGCCGCTCCGAAGACGTGGTCGAAGTGCGGGTGGGTCAGCGCGAGATGGGTCACACGGCGGCCCGTGAGGGCGTGTGCGGCGTCCCGCAGCCGGGCCCCCTCGGCGAGGCTCGACCCCGCGTCCACCAGCAGGATCCCGTCCGCGCCGACCACCAGCCCGGCGGTGCAGTCCCACACCGGGAGCCGGCACCGCCCGGCCCGTCCGCCCAGCCGCTGCCATCCCCGCTCTTCCCAAGTCACCGGCACAACCGTGACGCTACCGGTGGCGGCCCGCCCTTGCCCCCGGCGTACCCCACGGCCGTACACTGGCCCGAGCAGGTTGGCACTCAAGGGCCCCGAGTGCCAGGCAGGCGCCGCGGGGACGGAAACTGGAGGTGTGCGCGATGCTCAGTGAACGCAGGCTCCAGGTGCTGCGCGCCATCGTCCAGGACTACGTGGGCACCGAGGAGCCCGTCGGCTCCAAGGCCCTCACCGAGCGGCACAGCCTCGGGGTGTCCCCGGCGACCGTGCGCAACGACATGGCCGCGCTGGAGGACGAGGGGTACATCGCCCAGCCGCACACCAGCGCCGGGCGCATCCCCACCGACAAGGGGTACCGCCTCTTCGTCGACAAGCTCGCCGGCGTCAAGCCGATGACCGGGCCCGAGCGGCGCGCGATCCAGAACTTCCTCGACGGCGCCGTCGACCTCGACGACGTCGTCGCCCGCACGGTGCGGCTGCTCGCGCAGCTCACGCGCCAGGTCGCCGTCGTGCAGTACCCCTCGCTGACGCGTTCGACCGTGCGGCACGTCGAGCTGCTGTCGCTGGCGCCGGCCCGCGTGATGCTGGTGCTGATCACCGACACCGGCCGCGTCGAGCAGCGCATGGTCGACTGCCCGTCGCCGTTCGGCGAGACGGCCCTCGCGGACCTGCGCGCCCGGCTCAACAGCAGGGTCGCCGGGCGCCGGTTCGCGGACGTGCCGCCGCTGGTGCAGGATCTGCCGGAGGCCTTCGACGCCGAGGACCGCGGTACGGTCGCCACGGTGCTCTCCACCCTGCTGGAGACGCTGGTCGAGGAGACCGAGGAGCGGCTGATGATCGGCGGCACCGCCAATCTCACCCGCTTCGGACATGACTTTCCCCTCACGATCCGTCCCGTCCTGGAGGCGCTGGAGGAGCAGGTCGTCCTCCTCAAGCTCCTCGGCGAGGCGAAGGATCCGGGCGTGACGGTACGCATCGGTCACGAGATCGCCCACGAGGGACTCAACTCCACGTCCGTCGTGTCGGTGGGCTACGGTTCGGGCGTTGAGGCAGTAGCCAAACTCGGCGTGGTCGGACCGACCCGCATGGATTACCCGGGAACGATGGGAGCGGTACGCGCAGTGGCACGGTACGTCGGACAGATCCTGGCGGAGTCGTAAGTGGCCACGGACTACTACGCCGTGCTCGGCGTGAGCCGCGACGCGTCGCAGGACGAGATCAAGAAGGCCTTCCGCCGGCTCGCGCGCGAGCTGCACCCGGACGTCAACCCGGACCCGAAGACCCAGGAGCGGTTCAAGGAGATCAACGCCGCCTACGAGGTGCTGTCGGACCCGCAGAAGAAGCAGGTCTACGACCTCGGCGGCGACCCGCTCTCGCAGAGCGGCGGCGGGGGCGCGGGCGGCTTCGGCGCCGGCTCCTTCGGGAACTTCTCGGACATCATGGACGCCTTCTTCGGCACGGCGTCGCAGCGCGGGCCCCGCTCGCGCACGCGGCGCGGCCAGGACGCCATGATCCGGCTGGACATCGAGCTGGACGAGGCGACCTTCGGCACCACGAAGGACATCCAGGTCGACACGGCCGTCGTCTGCAACACCTGCAACGGTGAGGGCGCGGCGCCGGGCACCTCGGCCCAGACGTGCGACATGTGCCGCGGCCGCGGCGAGGTGTCGCAGGTGACCCGGTCCTTCCTCGGCCAGGTCATGACGTCCCGGCCGTGCCCGCAGTGCCAGGGCTTCGGCACCGTGGTCCCCACGCCGTGCCCGGAGTGCGCCGGTGACGGCCGCATCCGCGCCCGCCGCACGCTGACGGTGAAGATCCCGGCCGGCGTCGACAACGGCACCCGGATCCAGCTCGCGGGCGAGGGCGAGGTCGGCCCCGGCGGCGGCCCCGCCGGCGACCTGTACGTCGAGATCCACGAGCTGCCGCACTCCACCTTCCAGCGGCGCGGCGACGACCTGCACTGCACGGTCACCATCCCGATGACCGCGGGCGCGCTGGGCACCAAGGTGCCGCTGGAGACGCTCGACGGCATGGAGGAGATCGACATCCGGCCGGGCACGCAGTCCGGCCAGTCGGTCCCGCTGCACGGCCGCGGTGTCACGCACCTGCGCGGCGGCGGCCGCGGCGACCTCATCGTGCACGTCGAGGTGATGACGCCGAACAAGCTCGACCCCGAGCAGGAGCGGCTGCTGCGCGAACTGGCCAAGCTGCGCGGCGAGGAGCGGCCCACCGGCCAGTTCCAGCCCGGCCAGCAGGGCCTGTTCTCCCGGCTGAAGGACGCGTTCAACGGGCGCTGAGCCCGCCGGGCGCCGCCGGGGCCGCGAGGCTCTCCGGCGGCGTCCCCGCCCGGGCCGCCGGCTCCGGCGGAGCACCGGCCGACGGCGTCCGGCGGGCCTGCCCGGGGCCCGGAACCGGACCGGAAGGCCGGATTCGGACTTGTTCGGCGGACGTGGCACGATGCCGTCATGTCCTCCGAGCTGACCGATCTCTTCCGTTATCCGATCGTGCAGGCACCCATGGCGGGCGGCGTCTCCGTGCCGCAGCTTGCCGCCGCCGTGTCCGAGGCGGGCGGGCTCGGATTCCTCGCCGCCGGGTACAAGACGGCCGACGGCATGTACCAGGAGATCAAGCAGCTACGGGGCCTGACCGGTCTCCCCTTCGGCGTGAACATCTTCATGCCGCAGCCCGAACAGCCCGGCGCGACCGCCGGATCCGGCGCGGGCACGGGCCTCGGCGTCGCCCCGCCGTCCGCCGCGGTCCGCGTCTACGCCGACCAGCTCGCGGGCGAGGCCACCTGGTACGACACCGAGCTGGGCGACCCGGACGGCGGACGCGACGACGGCTACGACGCCAAGCTCGCCGTCCTCCTCGACAACCCGGTGCCGGCCGCCTCCTTCCACTTCGGCTGCCCCACCCCCGAGGCGCTGGAGGCACTGCACCGCGCCGGGACCCTCACGCTGGTCACCGTGACCACGCCCGAGGAGGCCCTCGCCGTGCAGCGGGCGGGCGCCGACGCCGTGATCGTGCAGGGCTTCGAGGCCGGCGGTCACCAGGGCACCCACCGCGACCTCCCCGAGAACGAGGGCACCGGCATCGGTCTGCTCGCCCTCCTCGCGCAGGTCCGCGAGACGGTCAACCTGCCGATCGTCGCCGCGGGCGGCATCATGCGGGGCAGCCAGATCGCCGCCGTCCTCGCGGAGGGCGCCACCGCCGCCCAGCTCGGCACCGCGTTCGTCGCCACCCCCGAGTCGGGCGCCAACGTCGTGCACAAGCAGGCGCTGACCAACCCGCTGTTCGTGCGAACCGAACTGACCCGCGCGTTCTCGGGGCGGCCGGCCCGCGGCCTGGTCAACCGCTTCATGAGCGAGCACGGCCCGTACGCGCCCGCCGCCTACCCCGAGATCCACCACCTGACCTCCCCGCTGCGCAAGGCCGCCGCCAAGGCGGGCGACGCGCAGGGCATGGCGCTGTGGGCGGGCCAGGGCCACCGCCTGGCCCGTGAGCTGCCGGCCGGCCGGCTCGTCGAGGTCCTCGCCGCCGAACTCGAAGCGGCCCGCACGACGTTGTCGGCGGGCGGCCCGCGATGACCGCACCCGTCTTCGTCGTCGACGAACTCGGCTCCACCGCCGGTGAGTTCGTCCTCGAAGGGCCGGAGGGCCGGCACGCCGTGTCGGTACGGCGGCTGCACGCGGGGGAGGACGTCGTCCTCACCGACGGCCGGGGCCGCTGGGCCGAGGGCGTCGTCACCGCGGCCGAGGGCAAGGACCGGCTCGTGCTCGACCTGCGCGCCGCGCCCGCCGAGGAACCGGCCCCCGCGCCCCGCATCACCGTCGTCCAGGCGCTGCCCAAGGGCGACCGGGGCGAACTGGCCGTGGAGACCATGACCGAGACCGGTGTGGACGCCATCGTGCCCTGGGCGGCGGCCCGTTGCGTCACCCAGTGGCGGGGCGAGCGCGGCCGGAAGTCGCTCGCCAAGTGGCGCGCCACCGCCCGCGAGGCGGGCAAGCAGTCCCGCCGGGTCCGCTTCCCGGAGGTCGCGGAGGCGGCAACGAGCAAGCAGGTGGCGGCACTTCTGGCGGACTGCGACTTCGCGGCCGTCCTGCACGAGGACCGCGCCTACGGCAGCACACCGCTCGCGACCGTCGAACTCCCCGCCTCCGGCGACATCGTGCTGGTCGTGGGTCCCGAAGGGGGCGTTTCCCCCGAGGAGTTGACCCTGTTCGAGCAGGCGGGCGCCCGCACCTGCCGGCTGGGCCGCAGCGTCCTGCGCACGTCCACCGCCGGCACGGCGGCGACGGCGCTGCTGCTGGGGCGCACGGGACGCTGGGCCTGAGGGGGCGCACGGCGTCCCGCGTGCCGGGGGTGTCGCGGGTGCCGAACTCGCCTGCGGTGCGCGGCTGTTGAGGGTCCGACCCCGGCCCGTGCGCCGCGCACTCCGGCGCCCTTGTGGCCGTTTGCGCCCTATCCAGCGGGCCGAGTCGGTGGCAGGCTGCCTCTCATGGGGGTGCTGAGGCGTTTTCGGTGCCGGCCGCGCGGCCCGCGGGCCGCAGCCGCCGCGATCCTCGTGGTGCTGGTCGTGGGGGCGGGCGCGGCCTGCGACCCGATCGGACTCGGTTCCGCCGCCGTGGCCTACACGACCGACCAGACGGCCACGAAGAAGCTGGAACAGGACAACGTGAAGGTGCAGTGGCTCAACTGCACGGCCGCGTACGAGGACGACTCCTCGGCGACACCCGCCCCGTCCGCCTCGGAGGACACCGTCGCCAGCGTCGACTGCCAGGGCAGGACCGACGACGGCCGGGACATCACCGTCACCGGCAAGGTCACCCGCACGGTCGAGGGCGCGTGCGTGCGCGGCGATCTCACCGCGAAGGTGGGCGGCAAGCAGATCTTCCACGTGAGCGGCCTCGGCGACTGCGACGCCACGCCCACCCCCGTCGTCACCTACCGCCCCACCGCCGGGCAGCCGCAGCCGGACGTCACCGTGACCGTCACGAGGACCATCTGGTGCCAGGGCGACCCGACCTGCTGGCCGATCCAGGGCAAGTAGCGCCGCCCGCACCGGCGTTGACGAAACGCCCGTGCCCCGGGTCCGTGTCCCGTGCACCGGGGTGATCCAAACCCCTGTCCAGCGGGGCGCCCGCTGCATAGGGTGCACGAGTGACACAGTCCGCAGCCTCCGCGTATCTCCGGTATCCGCATCTGCACGGCGACCTGGTCGCCTTCACCGCCGAGGACGACGTGTGGCTCGCGCCACTCGACGGCGGCCGGGCCTGGCGGGCCGGCGCCGACAACGTCCCGGTGAACCACCCCCGCATATCGCCCGACGGCACCACCGTCGCGTGGACCTCGACCCGTGACGGCGCCCCCGAGGTGCACGTCGCCCCCGTGGAGGGCGGCCCCTCGCGGCGCCTGACGCACTGGGGGAGCTGGAAGACCCAGGTGCGCGGCTGGACCCCGGACGGCCAGGTCCTCGCCGTCACCACCCAGGGCAGGGCCAGCCTGCGCCGGAGCTGGGCGCGGGCCGTCCCGCTCGACGGCGGCCCCGCCCCCGAGCTGCCCTACGGCCCCGTCGGCGACGTCGCGTTCGGCCCGGCCACCGTGCTCCAGTCCGTCACCATGGGCCGCGAGGCCGCCTGGTGGAAGCGCTACCGGGGCGGCACCGCGGGCAAGCTGTGGATCGACCGCGCGGGCGAGGGCGGCGCGGGCGAGGGCGAGTTCGTCCGGCTGCACGCCGACCTCGACGGCAACATCGAGTACCCGGTGTGGACCGGTGACCCGGAAGCCGTGCGCGAGGACCGGCGCGAGACGTGGGGCAGGATCGCGTTCCTCTCCGACCACGAGGGCACCGGAGCCGTCTACTCCTCCCTCGCCGACGGCTCCGACCTGCGCCGCCACACCCCGCTCGACGGGTTCTACGCCCGGCACCTGGCCGGTGACGGCACCCGCCTCGTCTACGCCGGCGCCGGCGAACTGTGGATCCTCGACGACCTCGACGGCACCGGGCCGCGCCGGCTCGACGTCCGGCTCGGCGGCCCCCGCACCGACCTCCGGCCGCGCCCCGTCAACGCCGCGCGCTGGTTCGGCTCGGCGTCCCCCGACCACACCGGGCGCGGCAGCGCCGTCGGCGTCCGCGGCGGCGTCCACTTCGTCACCCACCGTGCCGGACCGGCCCGCGTGCTCGCCGCGACCCCCGGCGTCCGCACCCGGCTGCCGCACAGCTTCCGCGCGGACGGCGAGGAGTGGGTCGTCTGGGTCACCGACGCGGAGGGCGACGACGCCCTGGAGTTCGCGCCCGCCACCGGCCTCGCCCCCGGCACCGCCCCGCGCAGGATCGCCGCGGGCCGCCTCGGCCGGGTGCTGTCGCTGGCCGTCGCGCCCGACGGCGGCCGGGTCGCGGTCGCCGCGCACGACGGCCGGGTCCTGCTCGTCGAACGGGACTCCGGCGAGGTCCGCGAGGTCGACCGCAGTGCCGACGGCGACGCCTCCGGCCTGGTCTTCTCGCCCGACTCCGGCTGGCTCGCCTGGTCGCACCCCGGCCCCGAGCCGCTGCGGCAGCTCAAGCTCGCCAGCACCACCGACCTGTCGGTGACCGAGGCGACCCCGCTGCGCTTCCAGGACTACGCGCCCGCCTTCACCCTCGACGGCAAGCACCTCGCGTTCCTGTCCGGCCGCGCCTTCGACCCGGTCTACGACGAGCACGTCTTCGACCTCGCGTTCGTCGTCGGGTCGCGCCCGTACCTGATCACGCTGGCCGCGACGACGCCCTCGCCGTTCGGCCCGCAGCGCCACGGCCGCCCCTTCGAGGCACCCGACAAGGACGAGACGCCCGACAGCGAGGGCGCCCCCGCCACCCGCGTCGACCTCGACGGCATCGCCGACCGCATCGTGCCGTTCCCCGTCGAGGCCGGCCGCTACAGCGGGCTGCGCGCGGCGAAGGACGGCGTGCTGTGGCTGCGCCACCCCGTGCGCGGTGTCCTCGGCGCCTCCCGCGCCAACCCCGACGACCCGGACCCGCACACCGAGCTGGAGCGCTACGACCTCGCGCAGCAGCGCGTCGAGCATCTCGCGGGCGACGCCGAACGGTTCTGGGTCAGCGGCGACGGCAAGCGCGTCCTGCTGTGGGCCGACGGCAAGCTGAAGGTCGTCCCCAGCGACCGGCGGGCGTCCGGCGACGACGACAGCGACAGCAACATCACCGTCGACCTCGGCCGGGTCCGGCAGACCGTCGACCCGGCGGCCGAGCACCGGCAGATGTTCGACGAGACGGGCCGCATCATGCGGGACCACTTCTGGCACCCCGAGATGAACGGCGTCGACTGGACCGGCGTCCTCGACCGCTACCGCCCGGTCCTCGACCGCGTCGCCACCCACGACGACCTGGTCGACCTGCTGTGGGAGGTGCACGGCGAACTCGGCACCTCGCACGCCTACGTCACCCCGCGCGGCGGCTTCGGCAACGGCCCCCGGCAGGGCCTGCTCGGCGCCGACATCTCCCGTCACGAGGACGGCAGTTGGCGCGTCGACCGGGTCCTGCCCTCCGAGACGTCCGACCCGGACGCCCGTTCGCCGCTCGCCGCGCCCGGTGTCGCCGTGCGGGCCGGGGACGCGATCGTCGCGGTCGCGGGACAGCCGGTCGACCCGGTCGCCGGTCCCGGACCGCTGCTCGTCGGCACCGCGGGCAAGGCGGTCGAACTCACCGTCGCGCCCGCCGGCGGCGGCGACCTGCGGCACGCGGTCGTCGTCCCGCTCTCCGACGAGGAGCCGCTGCGCTACCACGCGTGGGTCGCCGACCGGCGTGCCCATGTCCACGAGAAGTCCGGCGGCCGGCTCGGCTACCTGCACGTCCCCGACATGCAGGCGCCCGGCTGGGCGCAGATCCACCGCGACCTGCGCGTCGAGGTGACCCGCGAGGGGCTCGTCGTGGACGTGCGGGAGAACCGCGGCGGCCACACCTCCCAGCTCGTCGTGGAGAAGCTGGCCCGGCGGATCGTCGGCTGGGACCTGCCGCGCGGCATGCGCGCGACGAGCTATCCGCAGGACGCCCCGCGCGGGCCCGTCGTCGCCGTCGCCAACGAGTTCTCCGGCTCCGACGGCGACATCGTGAACGCGGCGATCAAGGCGCTCGGCATCGGACCCGTGGTCGGCACGCGCACGTGGGGCGGTGTCATCGGCATCGACGCCCGCTACCGGCTCGTCGACGGGACACTGATCACGCAGCCCAAGTACGCGTTCTGGCTGGAGGGTTACGGCTGGGGCGTGGAGAACCACGGGGTGGATCCGGACATCGAGGTGGTGCACCGGCCGCAGGACTCCGTGGCCGGGCGGGACCCGCAGCTCGACGAGGCGGTACGGGTGGCGCTGGCCGCGCTGGAGGAGACACCGGCCAAGGTGCCGCCCTCCTTGCCGGAGGTGTAGCGGCGGCGGGGCCGCGTCCCCGCCGGCCCGCACGGCCTTGTCGTCAAGCGCCGGACGGGCCGGCGGGGGCGCGCGGACTACGATGCTTCGGTACCGATCACCACCCCCGTGAGGAGATCCCGTATGGCTGGGGAGCAGCAGGACGACTGCCTGTTCTGCAAGATCGTCGCCGGGCGGATTCCGGCGACCCTCGTCCGGGAGACGGCGACCACGGTCGCCTTCCGGGACATCAACCCGCAGGCGCCCACGCACATCCTGGTGATCCCGCGCGCCCACCACGCCGACGCGGCGTCCCTGGCCGAGGCCGACCCCGCGCTCGCCGCGGACGTGCTGCGCGAGACCCGCGCGGTCGCCGACGAGGAGAAGCTGGAGAGCTACCGCATCGTCTTCAACACCGGCGCCGGGGCCGGCCAGACGGTCTTCCACGCCCACGCGCACGTACTGGGCGGACGCGGCCTGAACTGGCCTCCCGGGTAGCAGCCGTGTCCGTACGCGAACTGCTGGTGCTCGGCACCGCGAGCCAGGTCCCCACCCGGCACCGCAACCACAACGGCTACCTGCTGCGCTGGGACGGCGAGGGCATCCTCTTCGATCCCGGCGAGGGCACCCAGCGGCAGATGCTGCGCGCCGGCGCCGCGGCCCACGACCTGCACCGGATCTGCGTCACGCACTTCCACGGCGACCACTCGCTGGGCCTGGCCGGTGTGATCCAGCGGATCAACCTGGACCGGGTCCCGCACCAGGTCACCGCGCACTACCCGCGCTCGGGGCAGCACTTCTTCGAGCGCCTGCGGTACGCGACCGCCTACCACGAGACGGTCGAGCTGACCGAGGCGCCGGTCGACGCCGACGGCCCGGTCGCCACCGTGCCCGGGTACACGCTGGAGGCGCGCCGCCTCTCCCACCCCGTGGAGTCCTACGGCTACCGGCTCGTCGAACCGGACGGCCGCCGCATGCTGCCCGACCGGCTCGCCGCGCACGGCATCGCCGGCCCGGACGTGGGGCGCCTCCAGCGCGACGGCGTCCTGAACGGGGTCACGCTGGACGAGGTGAGCGAGGTGCGCCGCGGGCAGCGGTTCGCGTTCGTCATGGACACCCGGCTGTGCGACGGGGTGCCCGCCCTCGCCGAGGGCTGCGACCTGCTCGTCATCGAGTCGACGTTCCTCGACGAGGACGCCGCCCTCGCCGCCGACCACGGCCACCTCACCGCCGGGCAGGCCGCCGGGGTCGCGGCCGCGGCAGGCGTGCGCCACCTGGTGCTGACCCACTTCAGCCAGCGCTACGCCGACCCCGGCGAGTTCGAGCGCCAGGCGCGCGCGGCCGGGTACACGGGCGGGCTGACCGTGGCCCGCGATCTGCAACGGGTCCCGGTGCCGAAGCGCCGCTGAGCGCCGTCGGACCCCGAGCGGCCCGGAATACCTGGTTCCGCATTGCGGTCCAAACGCCCGTACGATACTTCGATGCCCATCCCCAAAGCTGAACTGCACCTTCACATCGAAGGCACCCTCGAACCCGAGCTGGCGTTCCGGCTCGCCGCGCGCAACGGTGTGACCCTGCCGTACGCGGACACCGAAGCGCTCCGCGAGGCGTACCGGTTCGAGGACCTCCAGTCCTTCCTGAACCTGTACTACGGGCTCATGGCGGTCCTGCGCACCGAGCAGGACTTCGCCGACCTGGCCGACGCCTACCTCGCCCGCGCCGCCGCGCAGGGCGTACGGCACGCCGAGATCTTCTTCGACCCGCAGGCGCACGTCGCGCGGGGCGTCGAGCTGGGCACGGTCGTCGAGGGACTGTGGCGGGCACTGGGCGCGAGCGAGGCGAACCACGGCGTCTCCACCCAGCTCATCATGTGCTTCCTGCGCGACGAGTCCGCCGAGTCGGCCATGGAGACGCTGCGCGCCGCCGAGCCGTACCTGGACCGCATCGTCGGCGTCGGCCTGGACTCGGCCGAGGTCGGCCACCCGCCGGTGAAGTTCCAGGAGGTCTACGCGGCCGCGGCGGCCCTGGGCCTGCGCCGGGTCGCCCACGCGGGGGAGGAGGGGCCGCCGCAGTACGTCGCCGACTCCCTGGACCTGCTCGGCGCCGAGCGCATCGACCACGGGCTGCGCTGCATGGAGGACCCGGCACTGGTCGAACGCCTGGCGCGCGAGCGCGTGCCGCTGACGCTGTGCCCGCTGTCGAACGTCCGGCTGCGCGCCGTCGACGTCCTCTCCGAGCACCCGCTGCCCGCGATGCTCGACGCCGGCCTGCTGTGCACCCTCAACTCCGACGACCCCGCCTACTTCGGCGGCTACGCGGGCGACACGTTCGACGCGGTCCGCACGGCCCTGGGCATCGACGAGGACCGCCTGCGCGAACTGGCCCGCAACTCGTTCACCGCGTCCTTCCTGGAACACGACGAGCCGCGCCGCGCACGGTACTTGGCAGAGGTCGAGGCGTACGAGTTCGGCCCGAACGAGTAACCGTCCACGGGGCGCAGCGGGCCGGGGCCCGACTTCGGCGTGGGCCGGGGCTCAACGCCCGTCGCGCGCACGGGGGTTGGTGGATTCGGTGGCGGACGGCCCGCCGTTGCGCCGGGCCGCCGTCCGCCGCGTTGGAACGGCGGCTGCGCGTACGGGAGTTGGCGGTCGGCCGCGCCGTGCGGGTGTTCTCGGGGCGACACGTGCGTGGGCGCCGTGCGGCTGTTGCCGCCTGCCGGGGCCGAACACCCCGCACCCATAAGGGTGTTGGCGGCGTCCCGGGCCCGTGGTCGCGCGGCGCGGGTGCGGCCGGGGCCGTTCGCCGCCCTCGGGGGTGTCCGGCGGTGGGCCGTCCCGCCGCGGGGCGCCGTCAGGCCCCCGTCCGCTGCGGTCCCGCCGTGTCGAACGCCGTGCGGGCCGGTGCCGGGGCGTCCATGGCGATGGCGACCACCGGCTGCTCCGGGGCGCCGATCCGCGGCACCGCGCCCGTCGGGGTGCCCGTGACCGCCGCGACCACCGCGGCCGGGTTGCCGCCGCGGCGGCGGACCGCTCCCGACAGCAGCGGGCGGCCGCCCGCGTGCAGCGCGACCGCGGTGATCGGCACCGCGACCACCAGCAGTCCGGCGGCCAGCAGCAGACCCATGCCGCCGAACCCGGCCCGGTCCGAGAGCAGGCTCCCGGTCACCGGGCCCGCGGCCGTGCCCAGCGAGCCCGCGGACCCCACGAACACCGCCCAGCGCCCGCGCGGGTCCAGCGACGCGGCGAGGCCGATCAGGTACGACAGCACGACCGGGTAGAGCACGTTCCAGGCGATCTCGCCGGTCACGAACGTGGCGAGGCCGTGCGCCGACGCGCTGAGGGCGACGCAGCCCGCGATCAGCACCGTGCCCAGACCGATCGGCAGCGCCCGCCCGAGGCGTGACCCGAGCGCGCCCGCGCCCAGCACCCCGAGCAGGGCGGCGCCCAGCGCCACCGCGAACACCATGCCGACGGTGACCTCCGACAGGTGCGCCTGCGTCACGCCGATCCGGCCGCTGACGCCCCACAGGGCGTTCTGCGCCAGCGACCAGCACGGCATCGCGGCGGCCAGCACCACGCCCGCCTTCATGGCGGGCGGCCGGGCGGTGTCCCGGCGGGCGGTACGGGACGCGGGGGCACCGCCTGTGAGGCGGCCCGTCGCCGGCCACACGGCGAGCGCGGTCAGGGCGAGCGCGGCGAGCGGCTGGCCGTGGCCGTGCCCGAGGTGCGGGACCGTCAGGTACACGGCGCCCGCGAGGGCGGAGACGCCGAGCAGCCCGAGCGTGGACGCGCGGTGCGGGTCGCGCCGGGCCGCGATACCGGCGGCGGCCACCGTGGTCGCCGTGCCCGAACCGAGGCCGCCCACCACCAGACCGGCCACGACCGCCGGAACGGCGTGGGCCAGCGCGGCACTCCCGTACCCGAGCACCGCCAGGACGAGCCCCACCCGGGCGAGCACCCGGGGCCCGATCCGCTCGACCCGCGCGGCCAGCAGGAACCCGGCGGACGCCGAACTCAGCAGCAGCACGGAACCGGCGGCACCGGCCTGCGTCGCGGAGAGCGGCAGCCCGGCGTCGAGTCGGCCGACGGTGGTCGGCAGCAGATAGGGGGCGAGGTACCCGGCCGTGAAAAGGGCGACGAGGGGCCAGACGGGGGTGCGGGCGGCGTACACGGGCGTTCCTGGGCATGCTGAAGGAGCGCCTTGCCGGCGGCTCACGGGGGAGGGGGACGAGCTGCTGTCGACGGACAGGAACGCGCGGGCAATTTGTATCAAGCCGCAGGTGGGACACACGAGGCCGGACAGTGTGAGCTGTGTCACAGGGTGGTTTGGGGTGGGAGGGGGCGGGTAGGCGCGCACCCTTTCGGCGGTGGACGCCGGGCAACGTCGGGGTGTCTAGCGCCAGTCGGGGGCGCCGCCCGCGCCCCTCGCGCCCGGCGCGGCCGCCTCGATCCTCGCGCGGACCTCCCGCATCACCGCCACGACCAGCTCCTCGTGCGCGGGTGTCACCCGCCCCACCGGCACCGAGCAGCTGATCGCGTCCTGCGCCGGCTCGTCGTACCGCAGCGCGAAGCCGAAGCCGACGATCCCGGTGACGCTCTCCTCGCGGTCCACGGAGTAGCCCCGCCGCCGCACCCCGGCGAGGTCGGCCAGGAGGGGGCCGCGCGCGGTGTGCGAGTTCGGCGTCAGCGCCTCGTACGGGCCGTCGGGCAGGTCCGCGTCGTCGCGCTCGGCCAGCAGCGCCTTGCCCAGCGCGCCCGCGTGCGCGGGCAGCCTGCGCCCCACCCTGCTGATCCCGCGCACGTACTCGTGGGACTCGCGGGTCGCCAGGTACGCCACGTTCCGGCCGTCGAGGCGTCCGAGGTGGATCGTCTCGCCGAGCGCCTCGGACGCCTCGTCGAGATGCGGCCGCACCAGCCGCACCCGCGGGTCCGAGTCGAGGTAGCCGGTCCCGGTGAGCAGGGCGTGGATGCCGATCCCGTACAGGGACCCGGTCACGTCCGTGCGCACCCAGCCCCGGGCGATCAGGGTCTGGAGCAGCGCGTACATCGAACTGCGCGGCACGCCCAGCGCGTCCGCCAGTTCCTGGAGCCGGGCGGGCCGGTCGCCGCGCGCGGCGAGCACCTCCAGCAGCTCGACCGTGCGCGCCGCGGACTTCACCTCGCGCACCCCGCCGCCCGTCTCCGACATGCGCCGATCGTAAACGGCCGGACGGGGCGGCCGGTGCGCCCGGCGGTGCGCCCGCCGTTGACGTGCGGCGGTTCACCTCCCTAGGCTCTGTCTTCATACGTAGACGACATCCACATGGGGAGACCGGCACTGCCCCTCGCCCCGCCGACACCGGAGCTGCCGCCCATGACCCCCGCCCCCGCGCGCGACCTCACCGTCACCGGCGTACGCCTCACGCCGATCCTCGTCGCCGACCCGCCGCTGCTGAACACCCAGGGCGTCCACCAGCCCTACACCCCCCGGCTGATCGTCGAGGTGGAGACGGCCGACGGCGTCACCGGTGTCGGCGAGACGTACGGCGACACCAAGTACCTGGAACTGGCCCGGCCGTTCGCGGAGAAACTGACGGGTCGTCAAGTCACGGACATGAACGGCCTGTTCCGGCTCGCCGACGAGGTCGCCGTGGCCGCCGAGCGCACCGACGACGCCGTGGACACGGGCGGCCTGCGCGGGGTGCAGACCGCCGACAAGCTGCGCCTGTCCGTCGTCTCCGCCTTCGAGGTCGCCTGCCTCGACGCCCTCGGCAAGGCCCTCGGCCTGCCGGTGCACGCACTGCTCGGCGGCAAGGTCCGCGACGCCGTCGAGTACAGCGCCTACCTCTTCTACAAGTGGGCCTCCCACCCCGCGGGCCGCCCCGCCGAACAGGACGACTGGGGCGCCGCCCTCGACCCGGCCGGCATCGTCGAGCAGGCCCGCGCGTTCAAGGAGCGGTACGGCTTCACCTCGTTCAAGCTCAAGGGCGGCGTCTTCCCGCCCGAGCGGGAGACCGCCGCCGTGCGCGCCCTCGCCGCCGCCTTCCCCGGCCACCCGCTGCGCCTGGACCCCAACGGCGCCTGGTCCACGGAGACGTCCGTCGCGGTCGCGGGGGAACTCGGCGACGTGCTGGAGTACCTGGAGGACCCCACCCTCGGCACCCCCGCCATGGCGGAGGTCGCCCGGCGCACCGGCGTGCCGCTCGCCACCAACATGTGCGTGACGACGTTCGCGGAGATCCCCGAGGCGTTCGCCACCGGCGCCGTGCAGGTCGTCCTCTCCGACCACCACTACTGGGGCGGACTGCGCAACACCCGCCGGCTCGCGGCGATCTGCGAGACGTTCGGTGTCGGGGTGTCCATGCACTCCAACACCCACCTCGGCATCTCGCTCGCCGCGATGACGCACGTCGCCGCCACCGTGCCCAACCTCCACCACGCCTGCGACTCGCACTACCCCTGGCAGTCCGAGGACGTCCTCACCGAGCGCCTCGCCTTCACCGACGGCCGCGTCACCGTCTCCGACGCCCCCGGCCTCGGCGTCACCCTCGACCGCGAGCGGCTGCGCGAACTGCACCGCCGCTGGCTCGACGACGACGGCACGTACCGGGACCGCGACGACGCCGCCGCGATGCGCGTCGCCGAACCCGGCTGGGTCACCCCGGCGGTCCCGCGCTGGTAGGAGGGCCCGGCGCGCGGCCGGGACACGCGCGGGCGGCGGACGCCCCCGGTCCCGGTCCGACGCCCGCCCGGTGGTGCACACTGGCCTGATCCGTACCCAACCGCCCAGCCAACGTCGGGAAACGTCAGGGAGCACACCGTGACCGCGTCCGCCGCGTCCACCGGAAAGGGACCCGCGCCCGCCGCGGCGCCGCCGCGCGGGTCCGTCACCAGGGGCGGCGTGCCCCACCCCGGGGCCCACCTCGCCCGCCCCGCCGGACAGGGCGAACGGCTCGACCCGCTCGCCGCGCTGCGCGGCCCCGCGGACCCGCCCTGGGACGTGTACCTGACGGGCACCGTCTTCCTCGACATCGTCTTCACCGGACTCGACACCGCCCCCGTGCGCGGCACCGAGACCTGGGCGCGCGGCATGGGCTCCAGCCCCGGCGGCGTCGCCAACATGGCGACCGCCCTGGCCCGCCTCGGCCTGCGCACCTCCCTCGCCGCGACCTTCGGCGACGACCACTACGGCGAGTACTGCTGGGACACCCTCGAACAGGGCGAAAGCATCGACCTGTCGCCCTCCCGCTCCGTGGCCGGCTGGCACTCCCCGGTCACCGTCTCCATGGCGTACGAGGGCGAACGCACGATGGTCTCCCACGGCCACGAGGCACCCCCCGGCGAGGCCGGTCCCGACCACCCGCCGCGCGCGCGGGCCGCCGTCGCCTCCCTGGTCCCCGGCCGCCGCGATCCCTGGATCGCCGAGGCCGCGGCCGGCGGCACCCGCATCTTCGCCGACGTCGGCTGGGACGACACCGGCGCCTGGGACCTCGCGGGCCTGCCCGACCTGGAGCACTGCGAGGCGTTCCTGCCGAACGCCGCCGAGGCCATGCGCTACACCGGCGCCGACTGCCCCCGCGCCGCGGCCCACGCCCTCACCGAGCACGTGCCCGTCGCCGTCGTCACCCTCGGCGCGGACGGCGCGTACGCCGTGGACCGGCGCACCGGCGAGAGCGCCGAGGTGCCCGCCATCGCGGTCGAGGCGCTCGACCCGACCGGCGCCGGGGACGTGTTCGTCGCCGGGTTCGTCACCGGCACCCTGGCCGGCTGGCCGCTCGCCGACCGGCTCGCCTTCGCCGGGCTGACCGCCGCGCTGTCCGTGCAGGAGTTCGGCGGCTCGCTGTCCGCGCCCGGCTGGTCCGAGATCGCCGCCTGGTGGCGCCGCGTGCAGAGCGTCGACGCCCAGGACCCGGCGGCACTGGCCCGCTACGCGTTCCTGGAGTCGCTGCTCCCGCCCGGCACCCCCCGCTCCTGGCCGCTGCGCCGCGCGGTCCCCACGATCGGCTTCGGCCGCTCGGCCTGAGCGCCCCGCACGCGTACGGGCGACCGGCGCCGTGACCTTGAAAAGCCCTACGGCGTTGTCAGCCCCGCGGCGTACTCTGGAACGCGCCAGGCCGCCCCAGGGGCGGGCGAGTCATACCGAGGAGGACGAGCAAGGCTACGAGCCGGCCCATGACTCAGACACCCACAGCACACACCCCCGCGCAGGAGCAGGCGAAAGCGCATTTCACCGTTCCCGCCCAGCACCCCATGGTGGCCGTGCTGGGGTCCGGCGACTCCCTCCTGCGCGTGATCGAGAAGGCCTTCCCGGCGGCCGACATCCACGTCCGGGGAAACGAGATCAGCGCGACCGGAGCCCCCGCCGACGTGGCCCTGGTCCAGCGCCTGTTCGACGAGATGATGCTCGTGCTCCGCACCGGGCAGCCGATGACGGAGGACGCAGTGGAACGCTCGATCGCCATGCTGCGGGCGAGTGAGAACGGGGAGGGTGACGGCCCGGAGACCCCGGCCGAGGTCCTCACGCAGAACATCCTGTCCTCGCGCGGCCGCACCATCCGCCCCAAGACCCTCAACCAGAAGCGCTACGTCGACGCCATCGACAAGCACACGATCGTCTTCGGCATCGGCCCCGCCGGTACCGGCAAGACGTACCTGGCGATGGCGAAGGCGGTGCAGGCGCTCCAGTCCAAGCAGGTCACCCGCATCATCCTGACCCGCCCCGCGGTCGAGGCCGGCGAGCGCCTGGGCTTCCTGCCCGGCACCCTCTACGAGAAGATCGACCCGTACCTGCGCCCGTTGTACGACGCGCTGCACGACATGCTCGACCCCGACTCGATCCCGAAGCTGATGGCGGCCGGGACGATCGAGGTCGCGCCGCTGGCCTACATGCGTGGCCGGACGCTCAACGACGCCTTCATCATCCTGGACGAGGCCCAGAACACGAGCCCCGAGCAGATGAAGATGTTCCTCACCCGGCTCGGCTTCGACTCGAAGATC
This sequence comes from Streptomyces sp. NPDC008150, assembly GCF_042956945.1. Classification (NCBI taxonomy): domain Bacteria; kingdom Bacillati; phylum Actinomycetota; class Actinomycetes; order Kitasatosporales; family Streptomycetaceae; genus Streptomyces; species Streptomyces sp. NPDC008150. Next base: position 512,631 of record NZ_JBIBHJ010000001.1, read on the forward strand.
GTGATCACCGGCGACGTCACCCAGGTCGACCTCCCGAGCGGCACGAAGTCCGGTCTGCGCCAGGTGCAGGACATCCTGGAGGGCCTCGACGACGTGCACTTCTCCCGCCTGTCGTCCCAGGACGTCGTACGGCACAAGCTGGTCGGCCGTATCGTCGACGCGTACGAGAAGTACGACAGCGAGCACGGCACCGAGAACGGCACCCACAAGGGCGGCCGGAACGGGGCCGGCCACAAGGGGAAGTAGACCGAGCACCACCATGTCGATCGACGTCAACAACGAGTCCGGAACCGAGGTCGACGAGCAGGCGATCCTCGACATCGCCCGCTACGCCCTCGCGCGGATGCGCATCCACCCGCTCTCCGAACTGTCGGTGATCGTCGTGGACGCCGACGCCATGGAGCAGCTGCACATCCAGTGGATGGACCTGCCCGGCCCGACCGACGTCATGTCGTTCCCGATGGACGAGCTGCGGCCGCCGTCGAAGGACGACGAGGAGCCGCCGCAGGGTCTGCTCGGGGACATCGTGCTGTGCCCCGAGGTCGCCGAGAAGCAGGGCACCGAGGCGCCGACGCAGCACACCATGGACGAGGAGCTCCAGCTCCTGACCGTCCACGGTGTGCTGCACCTGCTCGGCTACGACCACGAGGAGCCCGACGAGAAGGCCGAGATGTTCGGGCTCCAGGCGGCCATCGTGGACGGCTGGCGTGCCGAGAAAGGCATGGAGGGTCCCTCGCCGGCTCCGACCGTCTCATGAGCGCCCCGCTCGTCCTGGGCGCGGTCGCCCTGATCGTCGTGGCCTGGCTGGCCGCCTGCGCCGAGGCGGGCCTCGCGCGGGTGTCGCGCTTCCGTGCCGACGAGGCGGTCAAGTCCGGGCGCCGGGGCGGCGCGAAACTCGCCAAGGTCGCCGAGGACCCCACCCGTTACCTCAACGTGGCGCTGCTGGTGCGCGTCGCCTGCGAGATGGCCGCCGCCGCCCTCGTCACGTACGCCTGCCTGCACAGCTTCGGCGGGACCGCCGAGGCGCTGGTCGTCGCCATCGCCGTGATGGTGCTGGTCAGTTACGTCGCCGTCGGCGTCTCGCCGCGCACCATCGGCCGCCAGCACCCGATGAACACCGCGACGATCGCCTCGTACGTCCTGGTGCCGCTGGCCCGGGTGATGGGGCCGATCCCGTCGCTGCTGATCCTCATCGGCAACGCGCTCACCCCCGGCAAGGGTTTCCGCCGGGGCCCGTTCGCGTCCGAGGCGGAGCTGCGCGCGCTGGTGGACCTCGCCGAGCAGGAGTCGCTGATCGAGGACGAGGAGCGCCGCATGGTGCACTCCGTCTTCGAACTGGGCGACACCCTGGTGCGCGAGGTGATGGTGCCGCGCACCGACCTGGTGGTCGTCGAGCGGTACCGGACGATCCGGCAGGCCCTCACGCTCGCGCTGCGCTCGGGGTTCTCGCGCATCCCGGTCACCGGGGAGAGCGAGGACGACATCGTCGGGATCGTGTATCTGAAGGACCTGGCCCGCAAGACGCACATCAGTCGGGACGCGGAGAGCGAGCTGGTGTCCACGGCGATGCGCCCGGCGGTCTTCGTGCCGGACACCAAGAACGCGGGCGACCTGCTGCGCGAGATGCAGCAGGAGCGCAACCACGTCGCGGTCGTCATCGACGAGTACGGCGGCACCGCGGGCGTCGTCACGATCGAGGACATCCTGGAGGAGATCGTCGGTGAGATCACCGACGAGTACGACCGTGAGCTGCCGCCGGTCGAGAAGCTCGGCGACGACCGCTACCGGGTCACCGCCCGGCTCGACATCGGCGACCTGGGCGAGCTGTACGGCCTGGAGGAGTACGACGACGAGGACGTGGAGACCGTCGGCGGGCTGCTCGCGAAGGCGCTCGGCCGGGTGCCGATCGCCGGGGCGTCGTCGGTCGTGGAGCTGCCGGACGGCCGGATGCTGAGGCTGACGGCGGAGGCGGCGGCAGGCCGCCGGAACAAGATCGTCACCGTTCTCGTGGAGCCGACGGCCGACGGGACGCCCGCGGACGAGGAGAGCGATCCGTCGTGAGGGCCGACGAGCTGCGTGCCCTGTGCCTGTCGTTCAACGCGACGGCGGAGGAGTTCCCGTTCAACCCGGAGACGTCGGTCTTCAAGGTGCTCGGCAAGGTGTTCGCGCTGAGCGCCCTGGAGGGGCGTCCCCTGACGGTGAACCTGAAGTGCGACCCGGACGACGCGGTGCGGCTGCGGGCGGCGCACCCCGGCCTCGTCGTGCCGGGCTGGCACATGAACAAGCGGCACTGGAACACCGTCACGGTCGACGGCGGGCTCCCGGACCGGCTGGTCCGGGAGCTGGTGGAGGACAGCTACGACCTGGTGGTGGCCGGTCTACCGCGAGCCGACCGGCTCCGCCTCGACCGCCCCTGAGCCCACCGCCGCCGCGGGGGCGGTGCGGACGAGCAGCCCCGCGCCGACCGCCGCCGCGGCGGCCAGCACGACCACCGCGTCCACCAGGAACACCGTGCGCACGCCGGACATCAGGTCCGTGGCGGTGGTGGCCAGCACGCCGAGCAGCGGGATGCCCACCGTGATGCCGACCTGCTGGGTGGAGGTCACCAGGCCGGTGGCCAGGCCCTGTTCGTCGTCGGGGACGCCGGAGGTCACGGTCAGCCCGTACGAGATGATCGCGCCGAGGTGGCACATGCTCGCGAGGGACACGGCGGCCGTGGCGAGCACCACCGACCAGGTGCCGTCGGTCAGGCCGAGCAGCGCCGCGGTCAGCGCGCCCTGTCCGGCGAGGGAGGCGGCGAGGACCCGGCGGGCGCCGAAGCGGCCGACGATCCGGGACGCGAGGGAGCCGGCGAGCACCGACATGACCCCCTGCACGCCGAAGACCAGCCCGGTCTCGAACGCCGAGAGCCCCAGCACCTCCTGGAGGTAGAGGGTCAGCGCGAAGACGACCGTGGACATCATCGAGAACGTGACGAGCCCGCCCAGGTTGCCGAAGGCCACCGTGCGGCGGCGCAGCATCGGCAGCGACACCAGCGGCGCGGCGGTGCGTGACTCGACGACCGCGAACGCGGCGAGCAGGACCACTCCGGCCACCAGGGTGAGAAGGACGTCGGTGCCGCCGAAGCCGCGGTCGGCGGCGGTCGACAGGGCGTAGATCAGCGCGAGCAGCCCGCCGGTGACGGTGACCGCGCCGGGCACGTCGAGGCGGGGCCGGTCGGGGGTGCGGGACTCGGGCAGCAGGCGCGGGGCGAGGGGCAGGACCACGACGGCGAACAGGGTGAGCAGGGCCATCGTGGAGCGCCAGCCGAGCGCGTCGGTGAGCACGCCGCCCGCGACCATGCCGACGGTGAAGCCGAGGGAGAGCAGCGTCCCGGAGATGCCGAGCGCCCGGTCGCGGGCGGGGCCCTCGGGGAACGTCGTCGTCAGCAGGGACATGCCGGTCGGCACGATCGCGGCGGCGCCGAGCCCCTGGAGCGCGCGCCCCGCGAGGAACGTCGCCGGGTCCTGCGCGAGGGTGGCGAGCAGCGAGGCGGCACCGAACAGGGCGAGGCCGCCGAGGAACAGCCGCCGCCGGCCGAAGAGGTCGCCGGCCCGCCCGAACAGCAGCAGGAAGCCGCCCGACGGCAGCGCGAACGCGGTCACCGCCCACTGGAGGTCGGACTGCCGCATGCCGAGGTCGGGGCCGAGGACGGGCAGCGCGACGTTCAGGACGGAGAAGTCGAGCGCGACCATGAACTGGGCCGCGCACAGCACCAGAAGCACGAGCCGGTCCCGCGCCGACAGCCGGGGCACGCCGCCGGCGACCGGTGAACGGGCGGGAACCGCCGGGGAGTTGGAGGGCTGCGGGGAGGAGGTGGTGTCGATCGCCATGCACAACAGCGTCGGGCCCGCGGAATATCCGTGGGGAGACGGTACTTGTGGTGGTGGTGACACCACCACACGACTGCGGGGGGACCGACGGGTGGCCGACGGCACGGTGAGCAACGGGCTGCGCGACGGCCGGCGGGCCGAGTTGCGCGAGTTCCTGATGAGCAGGCGGGCGAAGGTCACGCCGGCCGAGGCGGGCCTGCCGGGCGGCGGCCCGCGCCGCCGCACCCCCGGGCTGCGCCGCGAGGAGGTCGCCGTGCTGGCCGGTGTGGGCGCCTCCTGGTACCAGTGGCTGGAGCAGGGCCGCGACATCACGGTGTCGCCGCAGGTGCTCGACTCGGTGGGGCGGGTGCTGCGGCTCAACGACGTGGAGCGGCGCCACCTGTATCTGCTCGCGGGGATGAACCCGCCGGTGCCGGCGGTCGATCCGGCGCTGCGGGACATGTGCGACGGGCTGCGGCGGCTGATCGACGCGTGGATGCCGTTCCCGGCGCACATCATGGACCCCTACTTCAACTGCGTGCTCTACAACGAGAGTGCGGCCCTCGTGCTCGGCATGCGGCCCGAGAACACGCAGAACTGCGTCGTCGACTTCTTCACCGACCCGCTCTACCGCTCCCGCGCCCGCAACTGGGAGCACAACGCGCGCCGCGTCGTCGCGCAGTTCCGCGCGGCCTGCGCGGCCCGCCCCGACGACGGCGGCTACCAGGAGGTCCTGGCCCAACTGCACGCCTCCAGCGCGGAGTTCACGGCGCTGTGGGCGGAGCGGGACATCGAGGACCAGGGGCAGATCCGCAAGGAGCTCGACCACCCGCTGGTGGGGCTGCTGTGCGTGGAGTCGTCCGCGATGAAGCTGCCGGCCCGCCCGGACCTGACGGTGGTGCTGCACACCCCGCTGGACGAGGCGAACACCGCGGCGAAGCTGGAGTGGCTGGTCTCCCCGGAGGGGCGCCGCGGGGCGATGTACCCGGTGGCGGGCTGAACGGTGGCGGGCCGGGCGCAGGGCGGGCCGAACGGGGGCGGGCCGGGTGCGGACCAGGCGGGCGGCGCGGGCGCCGGGGCCGCTCGTATGCTTTCGGCCATGACCGACAGCAGCGCGCTCGACCCCGAGGACCGCAAGATCGTCACCCTGGCCCGCTCGGCGCGGGCCCGCAACGGCGTGCCCGAGGGCGCGGCCGTGCGCGACGAGACGGGCCGCACCTACGTCGCCGGGACGGTGGCGCTCGACTCGCTGCGGCTGAGCGCGCTGCGGACGGCGGTGGCGATGGCCGTCGCGTCCGGCGCGCGGTCCCTGGAGGCGGCGGCCGTGGTGACCGGGGCGGAGTCCGTGCCGGACGAGGACCGGGCGGCCGTCCGCGACCTCGGCGGCCCGGGGACCCCCGTACTGCTGGCCGGTCCGGACGGCACGGTCCGGGCGACGGTGACGGCGGGCTGAGAGCGCACGGCGAAGGGGCGCCCCGCTCGGCGGGGCGCCCCTTCGCCGTGCGCGGCGGATCAGAGGGCGTCGGGCCCGCGCTCGCCGGTGCGCACGCGCACCACGCTCTCCACGGCCTGGGCCCACACCTTGCCGTCGCCGATCTTGCCGGTGCGGGCGGCGGTCACGACACCGTCGACGACCGCCTCCGCGTCGGCGTCGTCGACGAGGACCTCGACACGGATCTTCGGCACCAGGTCGACGCGGTACTCCGCGCCCCGGTAGACCTCCGTGTGGCCGCGCTGGCGGCCGTAGCCGCTGACCTCGGTGACGGTCAGGCCCCGCACGCCGAGTTCCTGGAGCGCGGTCCTGACCTCGTCGAGGCGGTGCGGCTTGATGATCGCGGTGATGAGCTTCATGCCCGGTGGCCCGGCCTTCTGCGTGGCGGATCCGGCTGATCCGGAGGTGGACGAGGAGCGGGTGCGCACGCCGTGAGGACGGCGGTACGGATGCCGGTACGGGCGCCCGCGCGACCGGGGCACCTGGCCCGGGACTCCGTGATCCTAGGCCGTCGGGGCGGGTGCCGCGGGGTCGCGGAGGGCCCGTTCCCACCCCGTTGTCGGGGTCATGACGGCCGCGCGTGCAGCAGGCGCTCCCGGATCAGGGAGAATGGGGGCCATGAGCGTTCGCAGTCAGTCATCCGAGTCGACCGAGACCGTCCACCGGGCGGGCTTCGCCTGTTTCGTCGGCCGTCCCAACGCGGGCAAGTCCACCCTCACGAACGCTCTCGTCGGTACGAAGGTGGCGATCACCTCCAACCGGCCGCAGACGACCCGGCACACCGTGCGCGGCATCGTGCACCGGCCCGAGGCGCAGCTCGTCCTCGTGGACACCCCCGGACTGCACAAGCCCCGCACCCTGCTGGGCGAGCGGCTCAACGACGTGGTGCGCACCACGTGGGCCGAGGTCGACGTGATCGGCTTCTGCGTGCCCGCCGACCAGAAGCTCGGCCCCGGCGACCGGTTCATCGCCAAGGAACTGGCCGGGATCAAGAAGACCCCCAAGGTCGCCATCGTCACCAAGACGGACCTCGTCGACAGCAAGGTGCTGGCCGAGCAGCTCATCGCGATCGACCAGCTCGGCCAGGAACTCGGCATCAGCTGGGCCGAGATCGTGCCGGTGTCGGCGACCGCCGGGCAGCAGGTCGACCTGCTCGCCGACCTGCTGGTCCCGCTGCTGCCGGAGAGCCCCGCGCTCTACCCGGAGGGCGACCTCACCGACGAGCCCGAGCAGGTCATGGTCGCCGAGCTGATCCGCGAGGCCGCCCTGGAGGGCGTGCGCGACGAACTGCCGCACTCGATCGCCGTGGTCGTGGAGGAGATGCTGCCGCGCGAGGACCGCCCCGCGGACAAGCCGCTGCTCGACATCCACGCCAACGTCTACATCGAGCGCCCCAGCCAGAAGGGGATCATCATCGGCCCCAAGGGCAAGCGCCTGAAGGAGGTCGGCATCAAGTCCCGCCAGCAGATCGAGGCGCTGCTCGGCACGCCGGTCTTCCTCGACCTGCACGTCAAGGTCGCCAAGGACTGGCAGCGCGACCCCAAGCAGCTGCGCAAGCTCGGCTTCTGAGCGCCGGGGGCGGCGGCACCGCCGGCCCCCGCCCCGGCCCTCAGCCCCGCTGCTCCCGCAGCATCTCCCGCAGCCACCCGTACGACGCCTTCGGCGTGCGCGCGAGCGTCTCGCGGTCCACGTCGACCAGGCCGAAGCGGCGGGTGTAGCCCTCAGCCCACTCGAAGTTGTCCAGCAGCGACCACACGAAGTAGCCGCGCACGTCGACACCCGCCTCGTACGCGTCGTGCAGCGCCCGCACATGACCGTCGAGGTAGGCGATGCGGTCCTGGTCGTCGAGGCCCTCGTACGAGCAGCCGTTCTCGGTGATCACGACCGGCGGCAGCTTCGCGCCGTAGCGGTCGCGGAAGCCGGTGAGCAGTTCGGTCAGCCCCTCCGGCACCACGGGCCAGCCGAAGTCCGTGAGCGGGCGGCCCTCGATCTCCCGCACGGAGAAGGGCAGTTCGGGCGGTATCGGGACGCCGCCCACCTCGGACGCCGTCTCCTGCGGCGCGCCCACCCGGGTCGGCGCGTAGTAGTTCACGCCGTAGAAGTCCACGGGCTCCCCGATCACCGCGAGGTCGGCCGCCACGTCGCCCGGCATCAGCGCGTCCATGCCGTCGGGATAGCGGCCGAGGATCACCGGGTCGGCGAACAGACGGTTCAGCAGCAGGTCGTAGAAGTCGGCGGCGCCGGTGTCCGCCGGGTCGTCGGAGGCCGCCCAGGTCGGGCCGTGCGAATTGGTGATGCCGATGTCCGCGGCCCCGGCGGCGCGCAGCGCCCGGACCGCGAGGCCGTGCGCGAGGAGCTGGTGGTGCGCGGCGGGCAGCGCGTCGAACAGCAGCCGCCGGCCCGGCGCGTGGACGCCGAGCGCGTGGCCCAGCAGGGTGTGCTCCGCGGGCTCGTTGAGGGTGATCCACTTGTGCACGCGGTCGCCCAGGCGCGCCGCCACCCGTGCCGCGTGGTCCGCGAACCGGACCGCGGTGTCCCGCTCCAGCCAGTCCAGCGCGGCCGGCAGGTCCCAGTGGAAGAGCGTCACCACCGGCCGCACCCCGGCCGCGCACAGGGCGTCCGTCAGCCGGTCGTAGAAGTCGAGGCCGCCGGGGGTGTCCGCGCGCGGCCAGGACACCGAGAAGCGGTACGCGTCCACGCCGAGGTCCGCGAGCAGCGCCACGTCCTCGGGGTAGCGGTGGTAGTGGTCGCAGGCCACGGCGGCGGTCGAGCCGTCCCGCACACGCCCGGCACCGTCCGTGAACAGGTCCCACACGGAGGGGCCGCGCAGGTCGGCCGCCCCCTCGATCTGGTGGGCGGACGTGGACACGCCCCACAGGAAGCCGTCCGGGAACCGGGGCATCGCTCGCGTCGCCATGCGCGGATCATCCGCACCCCGGACGCCCCGCGTCAACGGCCCGGTCGCAAGTCGGCCCGTCAGGTCAACTCGTCGTCTCCGTACGGTCGTTGACCGCGATCACGCGCCCTCCTTCAACACCCGCGACACCAGCTGCCGTTGCTCCTCGGTCAGCCGGGGCTCGGCGCAGTGGAAGGTCCTGCCGTCCACCGTGATCTCGTAGCCGAACCCGTCCGGGACCCCGGCGGGCGGCCGCTGCGCGCCGGACGCGAGCGCCCTCCGGGCCAGGTCGTGCCACTGCTCCGGGTCCGGCAGCTCCGCCGTGTCGACCTCGGCGTGCCGCTCGATGCCCGCGAATCCACCGCTGCGCGTGACCTGAATACGCATGGGTCCCTCTCCCGTGGTCCTCCGGTACGGATCCCCCGGTACTCCCGGTGCACACACAACCACAGCCGCCGGCCGCGCCCCGGGTGGCGGCCCGGGACACGGCCGGCCCGGGGCTACTGCGTGTCCACCCCGACCTGCTCCCACGCCTTGGCCACGGCCTGGGCCTCCTCGCCGTCGCCGAAGCGGTCGCGGGCCGCCGTGAGCGTGAGGGCGGCGAAGTCCTTGAACAGGGCCTGCGCGGGGAGCCGGCCACCGGTCAGCACGTCGTACCAGATCTGTCCGGCCCGCTCCCAGGCGTGACCGCCGAGCGCGTCCGCCACCAGGAAGAACGCGTGGTTGGGGATGCCCGAGTTGAGGTGCACGCCGCCGTTGTCGCGGCCGGTGGTGACGTAGTCGTCCATCGTCGCCGGCTGCGGGTCCTTGCCGAGCACGTCGTCGTCGTACGCGGTGCCCGGGGCCTTCATCGAGCGCAGCGCCTGGCCGGTGACCGAGGGCGCGAGCAGGCCCGCGCCGATCAGCCAGTCCGCCTCGGAGGCGTTCTGGCCCAGCGCGTACTGCTTGATCAGCGAGCCGAAGACGTCGGACACCGACTCGTTGAGGGCGCCCGGCTGCCCGAAGTAGGTGAGGTTCGCGGTGTGCTGGGTGACGCCGTGGGTCAGCTCGTGGCCGATCACGTCGAGCGGGATGGTGAAGTCGAGGAAGATCTCGCCGTCGCCGTCGCCGAACACCATCTGCTCGCCGTTCCAGAAGGCGTTGTTGTACTTCTCGTCGTAGTGCACGCTCGCGTCCAGCGGCAGGCCGTCGCCGTCGATGGAGTCCCGCCCGTAGGCGTTCAGGTACAGCTCGAACGTCGCGCCGAGGCCCGCGTACGCGCGGTTCACGGTGGCGTCCTTGACCGCCTCGTCGCCCTCGCCGCGCACCTTGTCGCCGGGCAGGGCGGTGCCGTGGCCCGCGTCGTAGATGGTGCGGCTGGGCGCGCCCGCCCGCGCGGAGAGCGGGGCCGCGACGGCGGGGGCGCCGATGACGGTGGTCAGCCGGCGCCGGGTGCGCTCGAAGGAGTCGCGCTCCAGGGTCTGGCGGGCGGGACCGGCCAGCGCCGGGTCCTCGTTCTGCGCCAGCCTGTCGAGCAGGTGCGGCGGGACGATGGTGCAGAAGACGGGCTCGTGGCCCCCGGGAGTCGTCATGTCCGGCACCCTGGCACCGCCGCATGACGGTGTCATTACCTCTGCGAGATATTGGTGCGAGATTGACGAAATACGGGACATTCGGACGGTACTTCCGTCCCGCGGTGCGACCGAAGTGGTATTGCGCACCTTTTGCTCCGTACGCCCCCGCGGTCCCGCATACTGGGACCGTTCCTCGCATCCGACGGCGGTGGGCTAGGCTGCGGAGCATCATGCGTTTCGGGCTGCTTCTCCTTAGCTGCCGCGGCGAGGGCCTGTAGACAAGGCCGGCTCCCTCCCCGCGGAGTTCGGTGCTGCGCCGTCGGCCGTCTCACGGACCACGCCTTCGAGGAGCCCCCGCATCATGGTCAACCGTCAGCAGCCCAGTGCCATGCCGATCCAGAAGTACGGCCGCTACGAGCAGGTCGACATCCCCGACCGCACCTGGCCGGACGCCCGGATCACCACCGCCCCCCGCTGGCTCTCCACGGACCTGCGCGACGGCAACCAGGCACTGATCGACCCCATGTCGCCCGCCCGCAAGCGCGCGATGTTCGACCTGCTGGTCAAGATGGGCTACAAGGAGATCGAGGTCGGCTTCCCCGCCTCGGGGCAGACGGACTTCGACTTCGTACGGTCGATCGTCGAGGACCCGACGGCGATCCCCGAGGACGTGACGATCTCCGTCCTCACCCAGGCCCGCGAGGACCTGATCGAGCGCACGGTCGAGTCGCTGAAGGGCGCCCGCCGCGCCACCGTCCACCTGTACAACGCGACCGCCCCGGTCTTCCGGCGCGTGGTCTTCCGCGGTTCCCGGGACGACATCAAGCAGATCGCCGTCGACGGCACCCGCCTGGTCGTCGAGTACGCGGAGAAGCTGCTGGGCCCGGAGACCACCTTCGGCTACCAGTACAGCCCCGAGATCTTCACCGACACCGAGCTGGACTTCGCGCTGGAGGTCTGCGAGGCGGTGATGGACGTCTACCAGCCCGGTCCGGGCCGCGAGATCATCCTCAACCTGCCCGCCACCGTGGAGCGTTCGACCCCGTCGACGCACGCGGACCGGTTCGAGTGGATGCACCGCAACCTGTCCCGCCGCGAGCACGTCGTCCTGTCGGTCCACCCGCACAACGACCGCGGCACCGCCGTCGCCGCCGCCGAACTGGCGCTGATGGCCGGCGCGGACCGTGTCGAGGGCTGCCTGTTCGGCCAGGGCGAGCGCACCGGCAACGTCGACCTGGTCACCCTCGGCATGAACCTGTTCTCGCAGGGCGTCGACCCGCAGATCGACTTCTCCGCCATCGACGAGATCCGTCGTACGTGGGAGTACTGCAACCAGATGGAGGTCCACCCGCGCCACCCGTACGTGGGCGACCTGGTCTACACGTCCTTCTCCGGCTCCCACCAGGACGCCATCAAGAAGGGCTTCGACGCGATGGAGGCCGACGCGAAGGCCAAGGGCGTCACGGTCGACGACATCGAGTGGGCCGTCCCGTACCTGCCGATCGACCCGAAGGACGTCGGCCGCTCCTACGAGGCCGTCATCCGCGTCAACTCCCAGTCGGGCAAGGGCGGTATCGCCTACGTCCTGAAGAACGACCACAAGCTGGACCTGCCGCGCCGCATGCAGATCGAGTTCTCGAAGCTGATCCAGGCGAAGACGGACGCCGAGGGCGGCGAGGTCACGCCGAAGGACATCTGGGCCGCCTTCGAGGACGAGTACCTGCCCAACCCGGACAACGCGTGGGGCCGCGTCCAGGTCAGGACCGGGCAGACGACGACCGACAAGGACGGCGTGGACACCCTCACCGTCGAGGCGGTCGTCGACGGCGTGGAGACCGTGCTCACCGGTTCCGGCAACGGACCGATCTCGGCCTTCTTCGACGCCCTCCAGGCCGTCGGCATCGACGTACGGCTGCTGGACTACCAGGAGCACACGATGAGCGAGGGCGCCTCCGCGCAGGCCGCCTCGTACATCGAGTGCGCCGTCGGCGACAAGGTTCTGTGGGGAATCGGAATCGACGCGAACACGACGCGCGCCTCCCTGAAGGCGGTCGTCTCGGCCGTCAACCGCGCCACCCGCTGACCCCTCCCACCGGCGCTTTCCCGGGCCCCGTCCGCCGCGATCCGGCGGGCGGGGCCCCGCCGCGTCCCGTCGGGTACCGGCCATTCCCGGTGAAGGTCACGGGAAGGTCTCGTCCAGGGTGCTGACTAGGCCCCGGTGGTGTGGCTAACATCACGCCAGCGCGGCGATGTTGCCGCGTGGTTACGGAGGTGCGACGACGTGCTGCCAGAACGGGGACGAGACGGACATGGTGGGCGGCGCGCCGCGCTCGCCCTGGGCACCCGCACCGCGTGGACGGTCGTCGGCGACGGGGAGTTCTTCTGCCCGTCCTGCGGGGGCGACCGCAACTACCAGCGGCTGACCGGCCGCCGCAGGCTGTGCGTGCTCGGGGTGCCCGTGCTGCGGCGCGGCGAGGCCGGGCCGGTCGTCGAGTGCGCGGCCTGCGCGGGGCACTTCGGCACCGAGGTGCTGGGCCACCCGACCACGACCCGCTTCTCCGCGATGCTGCGCGACGCCGTGCACACCGTCGCCCTCGCGGTGCTGGCCGCCGACATCACCTGCGCCCCCGCCTCCCTGCACACGGCGGCGGACGCGGTGCGCGCGGCCGGCTTCGACGACTGCACCGACGAACAGCTCGGCGCCCTCGTGGCGGCGCTGGCCGGCGACACCGGACCCGTCGACCGGCCGTGCGGGGCGGGTCTGGCCATAGAGCTGCACGAGGCGCTGGACCCGCTGGCCCCGCACCTGGCGCCGTCCGGGCGCGAGACGATCCTGCTCCAGGCGGCCCGCATCGCCCTCGCGGACGGCCCGTACACGCCCGCGGAGCACGACGTGCTGTGCACGGTGGGCACCGCCCTGACGATCGGCGCACCGGACGTCACCCGCCTGCTGGCGGCCGCCCGCACGCCCTCCTGAGACCACGGGGGAGGGCGGGCCGCCCGGCCCGCGCTCCCGGCGGCCGGTCTCCGCGGCCGGCTCCCTACAGCCGGAGTTCCATCACGATCCGGTCCTCGCCCGGTCCGAAGTAGTCCCGCCGCACCTCCTCGCCGGCCGTGAAGCCCAGCGAGCGGTAGAGCATGATGGCCGGGGCGTTGGCCGGCTCGACGGTCAGCCGCACGTCGCGCACCCCCTCGGCGCGCAGCCGCTCCAGCACCTCGGACATCAGCCGGCGGCCGAGCCCGCGCCCCCGCTGGTCCCGGGTGACACCGAGGCTCATCACCCAACTGCCCTTCATCCGGGGCGAGTTCACGAACAGTACGTAGCCGTGCAGTCGTCGCCCGTCGGCGAGGACGAGCAGTTGTCCCGCGTGCACGTCGACGAGCTGACGCAGCACGAAGTAGGGATAGGGGTCCTCCGGGAACACCTCCCTGTCGACCCGGACCAGCTCCGGCATGTCGTGCTCGTCCGCCTCGCGCAGCGTCAGCGGCCTGCCGGCCGGGGGCGGGTCGGGGAAGAGCGGGATGCCGACGGGTGAGGGGAAACGTTCTCCTGGAAGAGCAGTCATGCCGCCCCCTGCGGGAAGAAGTCAAGGACGCGGGCCACTCGTACGGGTGGTGCGGGCGGCCGGCGCGGGCCTCCGCCGTCCGGGTGCGCGCGGCGGAGTTCCGAACCATCTTGAGCGGCGGGAACCGGGCTGTTCAAGACCTGATCAGGCCCTAAAAATCTCTGCCGCCGTGCGCCTGCCGTGCGCCCTGGCGTACCGTGCCCGCCGGCTGTCGCATTTACGCAAGAGGGATCCCTCCCGCAGGGCTGTGTTGGTACCGTTGGTGAATGACGTCGAGATCGCCGGGCGATGTGCAACTCAACGCGGAAGTGTCCTGGGATGACACATTCGACCCCATTGCGTATGTAGATCACAATTACCGTGACTTACATGCGGAGGACGCGGAGATCCTTCACATCGTTCGCGATCATTTCAGTGACCATTTCCGCGAGCACGGCGGCGGGTCCTTTTCCGGAATCGACGTCGGTCCGGGCTCCAACCTCTATCCCGCGCTCGCCATGCTGCCGTGGTGCGACCGGATCACCCTCTTCGAGCGCTCCCGGCGCAACGTCGAGTACCTGCGAAGCCAGGTGGGCGGGTACGACGACAACTGGGACCAGTTCTGGCGCGTGCTGTGCAAGAGCGACGCGTACGCGGCCCTCGACATGGACCCCCGTGCCAAGTTCCGGGAGGCCGTGCGGGGTCGGGTGGAACAGGGCGACATCTTCGACCTCCCCGAGCACGAGGGGCGTTGGCAGGTGGGCACGATGTTCTTCGTCGCCGAGTCCATGACGTCCTCGATCGAGGAGTTCGACCGCGGGGTCGAGTGCTTCATGCGGGCCCTGGCGCCCGGCGCGCCGTTCGCCGCCGCGTTCATGGAGCATTCGCGCGGCTATCCCGCGGGTTCCCACTTCTTTCCCGCGTGCGACGTGGGGGAGGCCGAGGTGAGCGACAGTCTCCGGCCGTTCTCGGCCAAGTTCGAAACGCTGCGGCTGGGTGCGCCCGCGGCGGTGCGCGAAGGTTATTCGGGAATGATCGTGGCATGCGGGCACCGGAATTCGGATTTTTCCGCTCCGGTTGACCGTCGGTGAATCAACGGTGCGGTACGCGGCTCTCCACAGGTAAAGGGGAGCCGTCTGCGGGAGGGGCACGAGATGCAGATCAAGCCACGCCAGCACCTGCTGGACATCTGGCAGTCAATTTCGCGCCACTCGTTCGAGAACGGGCAATGGGCCTGGGGCAAATGGGGCGGTGAAAGCAGCGTCTGCGACGCGGAGCGGCTGCTCTGCCTGCTCTATCCCGCGACCGAGATCCCGCCGTTCCGCCTGGACGACCCGGACACCACCGAGGACGACGTCCAGAAGGCCCTGCGCAGGGCCGGCGGACGGCTCGAGGTCCCGGCGAACCTCGTCGAGGCGGTCGCCCAGTTCATGGGCGAGCACATAGACGGCGACCGGCCCTCGTTCGCCGGCGGCTACTACTTCATCTCCGGCGACGAGGACAACGACCTCACCAAGGAGCAGCGCAACCTCGGCGTCGTCGACTCGTACTCCATGTCCGTCACGCTCTGCCTCGCCACCCTCGGCTTCCTCAAGGTCTACGAGACCAAGACGCGCCGCGCCGACGTGCTCGCCACCATCGCGGAGCTGAAGAAGGCCACCAGCAGCAGGCTCACCGCCGCCATGGTGAGCCTGCTGCGCTCGTTCACGGTCAACGCCTTCGCCGCCGACTCCGCCCCGGGCGAGGCCCTGTGCGAACTCCTCGGCCAGGGACGGCTGTCGCAGCGGCACGTGCTCCAGCGCTTCCAGCGCCGCTTCCAGGCGCTGCGCGCCGCCATCGGCGAGAGCTTCGTGCTCGGCGTCGACGTCGAGGAGGGGCTGCGCGACGAGAGCCAGTTCTTCGAGTGCGGCTGGTCGTGGTCCCTGGTCAAGGACGCGCCCGAGGTGACCGTCGCCGACGCCGAGGGGATCGGCGAGCAGCCCGCCGGGATCGCCACCCAGGTGCCCTACCTGTACTTCACCGTCGTCGCCCTCGACGGCATCCAGGACCTGTTCTCCGACCGGACCCTCACCCTGGGCCTGCTCAACGCCGAACAGCAGCGGCTCGCGGAGGCGCTCCGGCTGCGCTGGGAGATCACCCAGCAGTACTGGTCGCTGATCGCCCGCTTCGACGACGACCAGTGGCCGCTGGAGGACATCCCCTGGCGCACCACCGGGCAGCGCCTGGAGTCCGAGTACTTCTCGCTCTCCGTGGCCGCCATCCTCGTCCACGACCTGATGCGCCGGCGCGCCACGGACGACGACCTCACCCGCACCGTCGCCGTCATGGAGCGCCTCGCCGAACGCGGCCGCATCATCAGCCGCATGACCCGCGACGACGCCATGGTCCATCTGCACAACCCCGGGGTGACCCTGCCGCTCCAGGGCAGCGAGGCCATCGGCCCGCCCATGCAGTGGAAGATGACGGACTTCTCCGCCCAACTGCTCAAGCGGACCATCCAGATGTGCAGCCTCTCGCGCAACCGCGTCTCGCACGACCGCCTGCTGAGCCTGGCCGAGGACGTCTTCGGACACCTGTGGCGCCGCCGCATCCCCGACGGACTCGGCGTCGGCCTGTGGGACAACGTCCACGCCGTCTACCCCGACTCGCCCGCGCACGACGGGCCGGTGTCCTGGGCCATCACCGAGCGGATCACCGAGTGCATGGTCCAGGTGCACCACCTGTACCGCCAGCCGCCCATCCGCAGCTCCGAACTGGTCGTCCTGGCACGGTCGTTGCTCAGTGAGTCGGCCCACCTGCTGGGCAACGAACAACTGGAGCCCGCGCCCGCCACCGAGGGCAACCGGGGCCGCGAACTGCGCGGCATCGAGATCAAGTTGCGCCGCGCCCGCGACCTGGCGGACGAACAGCCCGGCACCGCCGTCTCGTTGTCGCTCGACGTCCTCGGGCAGCTGGACGCCCTCGCGCGGGCCCGCGAAGCCGCGGCCCAGGGAGGATGACCCGTGCTCGTCTTCGCAGCCTCCGACAAGGGCGGCACCGGCCGCAGCGTGACCAGCGCCAACCTGGCCTACCACCGGGCGCTCGCCGGTGACGACGTCTGCTACCTCGACTTCGACTTCGGCTCGCCCACCGCCTCCGCCGTCTTCGACGTGCCCGACGCCCGCCAGGCATCCGAGGACCGCGGCCTGCACTCCTACCTGGTCGGCGAGGTGGGCGAACCCCTCCGCGTCGACGTGTGGGCCGACACCGAGCACCGCGTGCTGCGCGACCGGCCGGCCGGCTCCGGCCGGCTCGTGCTGATGCCCGGCGACCTCAGCGGCGGCGAGTTCGCCACCGACCAGGACACCCTGCGGCGCTGCGTCGACCTCCTGCTGCGGCTCAACGGCGAGTTCGACCTGATCGTCGTCGACCTCAGCGCCGGCCGCAGCTACGCCGTCGACATGGCCCTGGAGGCCACCTCCCAGCGGGAGTTGAGCGGCGTCGAGGCCCGGTGGCTGGTCTTCCACCGGTGGACCCGGCAGCACGTCATGGCCGCCGCCTCCCTCGTCTTCGGCAAGCGCGGCATCGTCGCCGGGGGCGTCGCCCGCGGCCACGGCGAGGACGACCTGCGCGGCAGCATCCGCTTCGTCCGGGCCGCCGTGCCCGATCCGGAGTCGGCACTGTGGTCGCAGGTCTCGCCCACCCAGTCCGCATGGATGCGCGAGTGCGACGGCGACCTCAAGGCGCTCGCCTCCGCCCAGGGCATCGGCTACAGCACCCTCCTCGGCTCGATCCCGCTGGAACCCGTCCTGCAGTGGCGCGAGCAGCTGATCACCGACGAGGACGTCCTCGACAGCCAGATCGCCACCGTGGAGACCTGGAAGGCGCTGGGGGAACTGGCCGCCCGCCTCACCGACGACACGTACTGGGGGCCCGCATGACCGGAGCGGTGTTCCGGGAGACCACGGCCGAGTCGCGCACCCGCTCCGTGCCGCTCGCCCATCTCTCGCTGGAGCTGGGCCATCTCTACATGGAGGACTTCGAGGCCGGCCCCGAGCGGCTGCGCGAGCACTTCGCCGAGGTCGCCGCCTGGGTGCCGGCCGCCCGCGCCTCCGCCGCGCGCCGCAGCAGGCGCCCCAGGATCAGCACCTGCTTCCTCGTCGACGACTACTTCAGCCGCTTCTCCACCCCCGCCGAACTGCTGCCCCTGGTACTGAAGGAGGCCGAGCGCGCCGGGCTGACCGTCGACTACCTGGCCCGCGAGTCGGGCTGCGCCACCGCCGGCCGCGTCGAGCCCGCCGAGTCCGTGCGCCAGCGCCTGGTCGAGGCGCCGCCCGTCGGCAGCTACGGATCGCGGCCCCCCGTCAGCCAGACCGGCTGGCTCGCCAACGGGCAGCGCAGCCCCGTCGCCCGCAACGCGATGTCCGAGGTCACCGGCTGGCAGCCGCCGCAGGAGACCGCGGCCCGCATGCACTCCGTCTTCATGGACGTCGAACTCTGGTCGGAGCAGGGCCCGGACGGGGGACGGCTGTGGTCCTGCCCGTTCCTCGCCGCCGTCTGGCAGCTGGCCCGTCTCGGCCTGCTGCGCCACCTCGGCGAGCCCGTCCTCGTGCCGCAGCCGTGGGACAAGGACCAGTTCCCGGACAGCTGGGACCAGTTACCGCCGCTGCTCCAACTGGAGGGCGCGGCCGAGCCGTTCAGCGCGTACCGGACCTGCACGCTGATGCCCAACCGGTTCCTGGCCGTCGAGGACGCCGTCCGGCTGGTGCTCGACCAGACCGCCGTCGACCCGGAGGCACTGGCCCAGGTCGCCGAACGCTCCGCCCGCGAGGGCGTCCCCGTCCCCGCCGCCGTCGCGCAGCGCGCCACCTACGTCTTCTACGAGGAGCCCGCCCCCGCGTTCCCGCCGGAGCGGGGCTGACATGCGGACCCCCGGACAGCCGGCCCCCGTCGCACTGCTCTGCGGCGAGGTGCACACCTGCCTGCTGCCCTCCTTCCAGGCCCTCGACGGCCGGGCCGCCGCCCAACTGCTGCGGCTGCGCGCCGACGAACCCGTCCGGGTCTCCGAACGCCCCAACATGTACGCGCTGTCCCCGCAGCTCCTGACCGGCGTGGACTGCCGGCTGCCCGCCGCCAACGGCACCAAGGTGCGCGCGGTGGGCACCGTCGCCGCCCGCGCCTCCCTCACCGAGGGCCGCCTGCTCCAGGCGACCGCCCACATCGGCGCCCCGGCGGGCGGGCCCGACCTGCGGCGGCCCTGGGGGCACTACCTGGTGCGGCCCGGCCTGGTCGAGCCGTTCGGGAAGCTGCCGGAGAAGGCGGTCGCCGAGGGCGCACTGCTCGGCGCCGCCCGCGGTGAACTCGACCTCGGCATGATCGCCGCCGGGCTGCTCTCCCAACTCCTGCGCCACCCGCTGCTCGACCACAAGGCGCCCTTCAAGTCCCGTCGTACGCACCTGCGTTGGGTGGCCCGTCTGGGGCCGCCCGGCAGCGAGCCCGCCCTCGAATGCTTCACCCTGGCCGAAGAGGGTCTGCGTACAGTGGAGTTGAGGCTCCCCGCCGACGTGGACCCGACCGCCGCGGCCGGGCTGTGCGAGGACCTGGCCCTGCACGACTGGCTGCTGACCACCGTGGTGCACATGCTCGACAGCAGCCGGCTCGGCGCGGTCGAGGGCACCGCGGCCGTCCTCGCGCTGCGCCCGGCCGTGGACCACCTGCTGCACCTGTGGATGCCGGGCGCGCACGTCGACCGGGCCCTCGTTCCGCTCTGGGACGTCCTCGAACGGGAGCCGGGGTTCACCCGCCAGTGGCGGACCCTGGAACAGCGCATCCGCGACCAACTGGCCGTCCAGGCCGTACCACTGCTGCACGAGGCGCTGACCGCGCGCTGAGAGACGACCCACCACGCACACGACCCACCACGCACGACCCACCACGCACGACCCGCGACGCACGACCCGCGACCGGGAGACACGACCGAACAGGCACCACGAAGAAGCGGGACCGCAGGAGAAGAACCCGACGGGGGAGAGAGAAATGAGCGGAGCTACAGGGGAGGTCCGGACCGTGCCCACCAACGGCGACGAACAGCACATATCGAAGCTGCTGCGCAAGACGCTCGTCACCGTACTGGTGGCGGGCGGCACCTGGGTGCTGACCAACGTCCTGAACCAGAGCAAGGACCAGGTCTGGCTGCTGACCGTGTCCATCGTCCTCGGCGGCGCGGCACTGATCATCCAGTACCTCGTGGACTTCGAGCAGCGCCTCGAATCCATGGAGGGCGGCCAGGAGACCTCCATCCGGGAGATGAAGGAGAGCCTCGCCGAGCACCACGCCGAGATGCGCCGTGCCGTCGAGGAGAGCTTCGCGAAGATCAACGACGCGACGGAGCTGTTCAGCCAGGTCGACGGTTCGGTGCTGCGTTCCGACGGGGTGACCCGGCTGGCCCGCAAGTACACGCAGGTCGGCGAGCACGGCTCGGAGATCGTGAAGACCTTCGCCCAGGAGGAGATCGGCAGGCTCGCCTCGCTGATGGAGTCCCTGAGCAACGGGAGCGCCGACTGCCCCGGCGAGAACCACGACTGGCTGATCGACCTGACCACGTGCGCCCGGCAGACGGTCTACGCGACGAGCACCTCGGTGGACCGCGACTTCTGGTTCAGCGAGCCGGCCAACCGCTACCTCAAGGCCCAGGAGGAGGCGATCAAGCACCGCAACGTGATCGTGCGCAGACTGTTCCTGGTCAGCAGGCCCGAGGAGGCGACGGGCGGGCTGGAGATGCTGTGCGCCCGGCACCGTGAGTTCGGCATCGACGCGCGGATCGCGATCCGCTCGCAGCTTCCGCCGCGCGCCCAGGTCACCCCGCTCAACGACTTCATCGTCTTCGACGGCCAGCTCTGCTACGAGACCGAGCCGGACGTGGAGGTCGTGCCGGCCAAGACCACGCTGAAGATGACCCGGGAGCACGTGCAGGAGCGGATCAAGCGCTTCAACGTCCTGTGGGAGGCGACCGAGCCCGCGGGACAGGGGCCCGCACCCGCGCCCGCGATGCCCGGTCCGCGCGCCGAGCCGCCCAACCAGCGGCCCGAGCCGACGGTGGCCTCCGGCTGACCGCGGGCCGCGCGGCCGGGCGGACGCCCGGTGGCGCGGCCCGTTCCCGGTCCGTTCCGGCAGCCCGCCCCGTCCCCGTCCCGCCGTGCGCGAGAATGGGGGCATGAGTCTGTTCCGCGACGACGGCATCGTGCTGCGCACCCAGAAGCTCGGCGAGGCGGACCGGATCATCACGCTCCTCACCCGCGGTCACGGCCGGGTGCGTGCCGTGGCGCGCGGCGTGCGCCGCACCAAGTCGAAGTTCGGCGCCCGCCTGGAACCCTTCTCCCACGTCGACGTGCAGTTCTTCGCGCGCGGCAGCGAGCTGGTCGGGCGCGGTCTGCCGCTGTGCACGCAGAGCGAGACCATCGCGCCCTACGGCGGCGGCATCGTCACCGACTACGCCCGCTACACCGCCGGCACCGTGATGCTGGAGACGGCGGAGCGGTTCACCGACCACGAGGGCGAACCGGCGGTCCAGCAGTACCTGCTGCTCGTCGGCGCGCTGCGCACCCTGTCGCGCGGCGAGCACGCGGCGCACCTGGTGCTCGACGCGTTCCTGCTGCGCTCGCTCGCCGTGAACGGCTACGCCCCGAGCTTCGGGGACTGCGCGAAATGCGGCATGCCGGGACCGAACCGCTTCTTCTCGGTCGGGTCGGGAGGAACCGTCTGCGCGGACTGCCGGGTTCCCGGCAGCGTCGTACCCTCACCGCAGGCCCTGGAACTGCTCGGCGCGCTGCTCACGGGAGACTGGCAGACCGCGGACGCCTGCGAGTCGCGCTACGTCCGGGAGGGGAACGGGCTGGTCTCCGCCTACCTGCACTGGCACCTGGAGCGCGGGCTGCGCTCGCTGCGGTACGTGGAGAAGTAGCAGTCGTCGGCGGACGACGCACCTGTAGAGGCCGAAGAAGCCGAAGAAGCCGAGGAAACGAGAGACACATGGCTGTACGCGGGATCCTGGGACGCCAGCGCCGCGAGTACCGGACGCCCGAACCGCACCCCTCCGGCGCCCGCCCGCCGAAGCTGCCCGGCGAGCTGGTCCCGAACCATGTGGCGATCGTCATGGACGGGAACGGCCGCTGGGCCAAGTCGCGCGGCCTGCCCCGCACCGAGGGCCACAAGGTCGGCGCGGAACGCGTCCTCGACGTGCTCCAGGGCGCGATCGAGCAGGGCGTCGGCAGCATCTCGCTGTACGCGTTCTCCACGGAGAACTGGAAGCGCTCGCCCGACGAGGTGCGCTTCCTGATGAACTTCAACCGCGACTTCATCCGCAAGAGCCGCGACCAGCTCGACGCCCTCGGGGTGCGGGTGCGGTGGGTCGGCCGGATGCCGAAGCTGTGGAAGTCGGTGGCCCGCGAGCTGGAGATCGCCCAGGAGCAGACCAAGGACAACGACCGGCTCACGCTGTACTTCTGCATGAACTACGGCGGCCAGGCCGAGATCGCGGACGCGGCGCGGGCCATCGCGGAGGACGTGCGGGCGGGCCGGCTCGACCCGTCGAAGGTGAACGAGAAGACCTTCGCGAAGTACCTGTACTACCCGGACATGCCGGACGTGGACCTGTTCCTGCGGCCCAGCGGCGAGCAGCGCGTCTCCAACTACCTGATCTGGCAGAGCGCCTACGCCGAGATGGTCTTCCAGGACGTCCTGTGGCCCGACTTCGACCGCACCCACCTGTGGCGCGCCTGCGTCGAGTACGCGTCCCGCGACCGCCGCTTCGGCGGGGCGACCCCGAACGAGGTGCTGGCCTCGCTGGAGGGCGAGGCGGGCGGGGCCTGACGCCGTCCGGCGGACCAACGGGCCTTCGCGGCGACGTCGTTGGGGAAAACTTGGGGCGGCGGAGCGATCTCCGACGTGCCTTGGTGATCTACCCTCCTGTCGTCCGGACCGCAGCGGTCCGGACGACAGGGGAGGGCAACGACATGACGGGTCCGGCCGAGCAGGACAGAGCGGGCACGGAGGAGGCCGGAGGCGTGGCGGTCACTGCCGCGGAGGCGACGGGGGAGCCGCGACCGGACGACGGCGGCGGGGTGTGCCTCACGTTCACCCACGAGAGGGCCGACCACGTCGAGGCGATCAGACTGGCCATCCGCGCGCGGAAGAAGTACTCGAAGGTCGTCTACCACCCCGTGACGTCGGTGGTCTTCCTGCTGCTGTCGGCAGTGCTCCTGGTGGACTGGTTCGCCGGGGGCAGGGTCCCGCTGGGCCTGATCGTCGCGTCCCTGGTGTTCGGCCTGGTTCCGCTGCTCGTACCGCGCCTGTCCGCCCGGACCTCGGCCGAGACGCTCTCTCCGCAGGGGCCGGTCGAGGTCCTCGTGGACGCGGACGGTGTCCGGACGCGGAGTGCGGGTGGTGACGAGCGGATGAACTGGGCGGGATACGACGGCTGGCTGGAGGGCCCGCGGACGTTCGTGCTGACCGGGCCGGGGCGGGCCACCGTCTTCGCGACTCTGCTGCCGAAGTCGGGCGTCGCCGAGCAGGGTGATGTCGACCGCCTGCGCGCGCTGCTCGCGGAACACCTCCCGCGCCGCTGACGTTGGGCGCCGGTTCAGCCGGCGTCCGTCTCCTCCGCCGCGCAGTCCGCGCACGTGCCGAAGATCTCCACGGTGTGGGCGACGTTCACGTAGCCGTGTTCCGCGGCGATGGCCTCCGCCCACTTCTCCACGGCGGGGCCCGCCACCTCCACCGCCCTGCCGCAGGTGCGGCAGACCAGGTGATGGTGGTGGTCGCCCGTCGAGCAGCGCCGGTAGACGGACTCGCCGTCGGAGGTGCGCAGGACGTCGACCTCGCCGGCGTCGGCGAGGGACTGGAGCGTGCGGTACACGGTGGTCAGCCCGACGGAGTCGCCCTTGTGCTTGAGCATGTCGTGCAGGTCCTGCGCACTGCGGAACTCGTCGACCTCGCCGAGCGCCGCCGCCACGGCGGCCCGCTGGCGGGTGGAACGTCCCCGTACGGGGGGACCGGTCGTCGTCACCGTTGCCTCCTCATGGGGTCTGCTGCCGGCTGCCGGGCCATTGTGCCAGCCCCGGCGGTGGGCGGTCAGACCCCGGCGTCCTCGGCCGGGCGCCGCACCGCCGGGATCGCGTACTCGGCGGGGTCGTCCGGGCCGGCGGCGGCCCGCGCCCCGGCCCGGCGGCGGGCCAGCGGTGCCGCCAGCAGTGTCAGCACCACGAAGACCGCGATGGTCATCAGCACGATCGTCGCACCCGGCGGCACGTCCTGGTAGTACGAGGTCACGGTGCCGCCGACCGTCACCGTCACGCCGAGGGCGACCGCGATGGCGAAGGTGGCCACGAAGCTCCGGGTGAGCTGCTGGGCCGCCGCGACGGTGACCACCATCAGCGCGGACACCAGCAGCAGGCCCACCACGCGCATCGCGACGGTGACGGTGACCGCCGCGGTGACGGCGACGAGCAGGTTCAGGGCGCGCACCGGCAGACCGGTGACCCGGGCGAACTCCTCGTCGTGGCTGACCGCGAAGAGCTGGCGGCGCAGCCCGACCGTGACCAGCACCACGAACGCGGCGAGCAGGCAGATCGCGGTGACGTCGGACTCGCTCACCGTCGACAGCGAGCCGAAGAGGTACGAGGTGAGGTTGGCGTTGGAGCCGCCGGGCGCGAGGTTGATGAACATCACGCCGCCGGCCATGCCGCCGTAGAAGAGCATGGCGAGGGCGATGTCGCCGCGGGTGCGGCCGTACCAGCGGATCAGTTCCATGACCACCGCGCCGAGCACCGAGACCGCGGTGGCCATCCAGACCGGGGACGTGGACAGCAGGAAGCCGAGGCCGACGCCGGTCATCGCGACGTGCCCGATGCCGTCGCCCATCAGGGCCTGGCGGCGCTGCACCAGGTAGATGCCGATGGCGGGCGCGGTGATCCCGACGAGGACGGCGGCGAGCAGTGCCCGCTGCATGAAGGCGTAGTTCAACAGGTCCATCAGCTCAGCAGTCCCGTGCGGATCGTGAGGTCGGTGCCCGCGTCGCGCGAGCCGGGGCAGTGGTGCGCGGCGCCGTCGCCGAGGGCGGTGGCGGGCGACGGGCGGGCGGGGTCGTGGAGTGCGCGCGGCGGCGGGCCGTCGTGCAGGACGCGGCCGTCGCGCAGCACGACGGCACGGTCGATCAGCGGTTCCAGCGGCCCCAGTTCGTGCAGCACCAGCAGCACACCGACGCCCAGCGCGACCTGCTCGCGCAGGGTGCCGGCGAGCACCTCCTGGCTGGCCAGGTCGACGCCGGCCATCGGCTCGTCCATGATCAGCAGCTCGGGCTCGGCGGCCAGCGCGCGGGCGATCAGCACGCGCTGCTGCTGGCCCCCGGACAGGGCCTCGGCGGAGTCCCCGGCCCTGTCCGCCATGCCGACCCGTTCCAGGGCGCGGCGCACGGCCTCGTGGTCCGCCCGGCGCAGAAACCCGAAGCGGGTTCGCGACAGCCGTCCGGAGGCGACGATCTCGGTGACGGTGGCCGGGGCCCCGCCCGAGGCGGTGGTGCGCTGCGGCACGTAGCCGAGGCGGCCCCAGTCGCGGAAGCGGCGCAGCGGGGTGCCGAACAGCTCGATCTCGCCCGCGGTCAGCGGTACTTGACCGATGGCGGCGCGGACGGCGGTGGACTTGCCGGAGCCGTTGGCGCCGAGCAGGGCGACGACCTCGCCGCGGCCGACGCCGAGGTCGATGCCGTGCAGCACGGGACGCGCGCCCAGTTCGGCGTGCGCACCGCGCAGGGAGACGAGGGACTCGGACACGGGGGCGGCCTCCTGGCGGTCGCGGGCGGGGGCGGTCACGAGGCGCCCAGCGCCTTCCGGAGCGCGGTGAGGTTGGCGTCCATGACCGAGAAGTAGTCGTCGCCGCGGGACTTGGCGGTGATGCCCTCGATCGGGTCGAGGACGTCGGTGCGCAGGTCCGCGTCCTGGGCGACGGTCTTCGCGGTCTTGTCGCTGACGAGCGTCTCGTAGAAGACGGTGGAGACGCCGTCGGCCTTCGCCAGCTTCTCCAGTTCCCTGACCCGCTTCACGCTCGGTTCCGACTCGGGGTCGAGGCCGTTGACGGCCTCCTCGGTGAGGCCGTAGCGCTCGGCGAGGTAGCCGAAGGCGGCGTGCGTGGTGATGAACACCTTGGTCTTCGTGCTCCGCAGCCCGTTCTGGTAACGGGTGTTGAGGTCGTCGAGCTGTCCGACCAGCGTCGCGGTGTTCTTGCGGTAGGCGGCCGCGTGGTCCGGGTCGGCCTTCTCGAAGGCCTTGCCGACGCCCCGGGCGACCTGGGCGTAGCGCACCGGGTCGAGCCAGATGTGCGGGTCGAGGCCGGCGTCCTCGGCGCTCTGCTGCGAGTCGTGCGCGGCGGCGTGCCCGCCGACCTCGGTGCCGTGCTTCTCCAGGGTGGTCAGCGAGGCGGCGTCGATCTTCGTCCGCACCCCGGACTGCGCCACGACGGAGTCCACGGAGGGCTGGAGGTTCTTCAGGTAGAGGACGGCGTCCGACTCCTCGATGCTCGCGGTCTGCCGGGCGCTGATCTCCAGGTCGTGCGGCTCCTGGCCGGGCGAGGTCAGGCTCGTCACGTGGACGTGGGAGCCGCCGATCCGCTCGGCGAGGAAGGCCATCGGATAGAACGACGCGACGACGTCGAACGTGTCCGTGCCGTTGGCGTTGTCGGTCGCGGCGCTGCTGGAGGAACAGGCGGAGAGGGCACCGAGGGCGAGTGCCGCGGTCGCGACGGAGGCGGTCCCGGATATGAGGCGTCGTCGTACGTTCATGACACTCATTTTCAACTAAAATGGAAACCGTTGTCAACAAGCCCTCCGGACGCCCTTCGCGGCACCCGCCCCACGGGCCCCGAACCGGAACCGATTTGATTGGAGGGGATGCCCCGCCGGTAATCTGAAGCATTCGCTCTGAAGCACACCGCTTCGTCGAAGCGCACCTCGCCGCTTCGTCGCCCGTCGTCGTTATGAAGAGAGCACCGTGGCCGCCGACAAGATCGACACCATCGTCAGCCTGAGCAAGCGCCGTGGCTTCGTATTCCCCTGCAGTGAGATCTACGGCGGTCAGAAGGCCGCCTGGGACTACGGACCGCTCGGTGTCGAGCTGAAGGAGAACCTCAAGCGCCAGTGGTGGCGTTACATGGTGACGTCGCGCGAGGACGTGGTCGGTCTCGACTCGTCCGTGATCCTGGCCCCCGAGGTCTGGGTCGCCTCCGGCCACGTCGCCACGTTCTCCGACCCGCTCACCGAGTGCACCGCCTGTCACAAGCGGTTCCGCGCGGACCACCTGGAAGAGGCGTACGAGGCCAAGCACAACCGCCTCCCCGAGAACGGCCTCGCCGACGTCAACTGCCCCAACTGCGGCAACAAGGGCCAGTTCACCGAGCCCAAGCAGTTCTCCGGCCTGCTCTCCACGCACCTGGGCCCGACCCAGGACACCGGCTCGGTCGCGTACCTGCGCCCCGAGACCGCCCAGGGCATCTTCACCAACTTCGCCCAGGTGCAGGTCGCCTCGCGCAAGAAGCCGCCGTTCGGCATCGCGCAGATGGGCAAGTCCTTCCGCAACGAGATCACGCCCGGCAACTTCATCTTCCGCACGCGGGAGTTCGAGCAGATGGAGATGGAGTTCTTCGTCAAGCCGGGCGAGGACGAGCAGTGGCAGGAGTACTGGATGGAGCAGCGCTGGAACTGGTACACCGGCCTCGGCATGCGTACCGAGAACATGCGCTGGTACGAGCACCCGAAGGAGAAGCTCTCCCACTACTCGAAGCGCACCGCCGACATCGAGTACCGCTTCCAGTTCGGCGGCAGCGAGTGGGGTGAGCTGGAGGGCGTGGCCAACCGCACCGACTACGACCTGAACGCCCACTCCAAGGCCTCCGGCCAGGACCTGTCGTTCTTCGACCAGGAGGCCGGCGAGCGCTGGACCCCCTACGTCATCGAGCCCGCCGCCGGTGTCGGCCGCGCGATGCTGGCCTTCCTCCTGGACGCCTACGTCGAGGACGAGGCGCCCAACGCCAAGGGCAAGCTGGAGAAGCGCACCGTGCTGCGCCTCGACCCGCGCCTGTCGCCGGTCAAGGTCGCCGTGCTGCCGCTGTCCCGCAACGCCGACCTGTCGCCGAAGGCCAAGGGCCTCGCGCAGACGCTGCGCGGCCACTGGAACATCGAGTTCGACGACGCCGGCGCCATCGGCCGCCGCTACCGCCGTCAGGACGAGATCGGTACGCCGTTCTGCGTCACCGTCGACTTCGACACCCTCGACGACAACGCGGTGACCGTGCGCGAGCGCGACACCATGAAGCAGGAGCGGGTCTCGCTCGACCAGATCGAGGGCTACCTCGCCTCGCGCCTGATCGGCTGCTAGCGGCCCCCGGCCGCCCCGCACCACGCGGTAACCGCAGTACCGCAGTACCGTCCGGACGCCGGGCGGGCAGGCCCTCACGGGCGGCCCGCCCGGCGTTCCGGCGTTTCCGGCGTTCCGGTGCGGGCCGCGCCGCGGGCACCGGTGGGCGCCGCCCGCGCCGGACCGGAAGCACCCGTACCGCCGGTCGCCCGGCCGCGGTTGATGCCCGCCGGGCCCCGTGCCAGGCTGGCGCCGTACCGCCCCAGGAGCCCGAGCCCAGGAGTCCGCATGCTCACCCGCCCCCTCGGAACCACCGGCCCCCAGGTGTCGGCCCTCGGCCTCGGCTGCATGGGCATGTCCGCGCTGTACGGCGAGGCGGACCGCACCGAGTCCGTCGCGACGATCCACGCGGCCCTGGAGGCGGGCGTCACGCTGCTGGACACCGGCGACTTCTACGGCATGGGCCACAACGAGCTGCTGATCGGCGAGGCCCTGCGCGCCGCGCCCCCGGCCCGCCGCGAACAGGCCCTGCTCAGCGTGAAGTTCGGCGCGCTGCGCGACCCGGACGGCGGCTGGTCCGGCTACGACGGCCGCCCGGCCGCCGTGCGCAACTTCGTCGCGTACTCGCTCCAGCGCCTGGGCGTCGACCACATCGACGTCTACCGGATCGCCCGGGTCGACCCCGACGTGCCGATCGAGGAGACCGTCGGCGCCATCGCCGAACTGGTCGAGAAGGGCCACGTGCGGCACATCGGCCTCAGCGAGGTCGGCGCGGAGACGATCCGCCGGGCCGCCGCCACCGCGCCGATCTCCGACCTCCAGATCGAGTACTCGCTGATCTCCCGCGGCATCGAGGACGACATCCTGCCCACCACCCGCGAACTGGGCATCGGCATCACGGCGTACGGAGTGCTCGCGCGCGGTCTGATCTCCGGGCACTTCACCCGCGACCGGCAGCTCGGCAAGGGCGACTTCCGCGCGTTCTCGCCCCGCTTCCAGGGCGACAACCTCCGGCACAACCTGGACCTGGTCGACGCGCTGCGCAAGGTCGCCGAGGGCAGGGGCGTCTCCGTCGCGCAGACCGTGATCGCGTGGGTGCTCTCCCGGGGCGAGGACATCGTGCCGCTGATCGGCGCCCGCCGCCGCGACCGCCTCACGGAGGCGCTGGGCGCGCTGGACGTCACGCTCGACGCGGCCGACCTCGCGGCGATCGAGGAGGCCGTGCCGCACGGCGCCGCCGCCGGGGCGCGCTACCCGGAGGCCCAGATGCAGCACCTCGACAGCGAGCGCTGACGGGACACCGCCCCGGCCGGACCGGGGCGGCCCCTAGGGGCGCGGCCAGGGGCGGCCGGCCAGCCGTTCGATGTCGGTGTTGAAGCGCCGCAGGTACGAGGCGAACGCGGCGACGTCGTCGTCCGACCAGTCGGCCATCACCCGGTCGAGGTCGCCGACGATGCCCTCGCGCTCCTCGTCGAGCAGCCGCGTGCCCTCCTCGGTGATGCGGAACTTGCGCGCCATCCCGCCGTCGGGGTCGGGGATGCGCTCGACGAGGCCGGCGCGCATCGCGGCGGCGGTCTGCCGGTTGAGGGTGGACGCGTCGAGCCCGAACGCCTCGCTCAGCTCCCCGATCGACATCGGCCCCTGCACCCGGATACGGCTGAGCAGGATGTAGGCGCTGCGCTCCATGACGCTGTCCTTGCGGCGTCCGCCCCGCTGGGTGAGGAACGTATGGCGGCTGAGCAGCATCTGCTCGTACTCGACCTCGTGGGTGGGCTCGCCCATGTCCTCGCCGCCTTCTGCTTCGTGCGTGTGCCTCGGACCGTCACGCGTCGCGTCGTGGACCGGCCGGGCCATTCTTCCACATTCATGTGTATGACACACATAACGTGGCCAGTGCATTTAACATGCTGAATGCATGTAGCGTGTACGATGCACATCGTCGCCCGCCCGGCGGCGCCCTGTCCAGACCGAGGAGCTCCGTCATGGCCGCCCCCCAGATCGCCGCCCGTCCGGGCGGAGTGATCGCCACACTGGCCTTCGCCGGCACGGTGGCGGCGATCATGCAGACGCTGGTCACCCCGCTGATCGCGAAGCTGCCCGACTACCTGCACACGTCGTCCTCCAACGCCGCGTGGGTGATCACCGTGACCCTGCTGGTCGGCGGCGTCTGCGTGCCCATCACCGGCCGCCTCGGCGACCTGCTCGGCAAGCGGCGGATGCTGCTCGCCTGCACGGTCCCGCTCATCGTGGGCTCCGTCGTCTGCGCGACGGCCTCCTCGGTCGTGCCCATGATCATCGGACGCGGTCTCCAGGGCATGGGCATGGGCATGGTGCCGCTCGGCATCGCCCTGCTGCGCGACGTCGTGCCGAAGGAGAAGCTCAGCTCCTCCATCGCACTGGTCAGCGCCTCCATGGGCATCGGCGGCGGCCTCGGCCTGCCCATCGCGGCGGCCGTCGCCCAGTACACCAACTGGCGTGTGCTGTTCTGGGGTTCCGCCGCGCTGGCCCTGATCATCGGCGCGCTGGTCTGGTTCCTGATCCCGGACGTGCCCGCGGGCGCCAAGGGGCAGCGCTTCGACACGCCCGGCGCCCTCGGCCTGGCCGCCGGCCTGGTCGCGCTGCTGCTCGGCATCTCCAAGGGCGCCGACTGGGGCTGGGGTTCGGCCACCACGCTCGGCCTGCTCGCCTTCGCCGTCGTGGTGCTGCTGGGCTGGGGCTTCTGGGAGACCCGCACCAAGGACCCGCTGGTCGACCTGCGCACCACCGCGCGCCCCCGCGTGCTGCTGACCAACGTCGCCTCGGTCTTCGTCGGGTTCGGCATGTACGCGAGCATGCTGGTGATCCCGCAGCTGCTCCAGTTCCCCGAGGCGACCGGCTACGGCCTGGGTCAGTCCATGCTGGCGGCCGGCCTCTGGCTCGCGCCCGGCGGCGTGATGATGATGATCGTCTCCCCGTTCGGCGGGAAGCTCACCGACGCCCGCGGCCCGAAGTTCACGCTGGCCTGCGGCACGCTGGTCATCGCCGCGGGCTACGCCCTGTCCATGGCCCTGATGGGCTCCGCCTGGGGCCTGATGATCGTCATCATCGTCATCAACAGCGGTGTCGGCCTCGCCTACGGCGCCATGCCGGCGCTGATCATGGGCTCGGTCCCGCTGTCCGAGACCGCGTCGGCCAACGGCTTCAACACCCTCATGCGCTCCCTGGGCACCACGATCGGCTCCGCCGTCATCGGCGTGGTCCTCGCCCACATGACGGTCTCGAAGGGCGGCTTCACCTTCACCTCCGAGAACGGCTTCCGCACCGGCCTGCTCATCGGCTGCGGTGTCGCCCTCGTGGCCGCGCTGATCACGTTCGTCATCCCGGCGGCCCGCGCGGCGGTCGCCGCCCCGGACCCCGACGCCACGGCCAAGGCGGCGACCCCGGAGGACAGCGCGGTCGACGCCTGACCCTCGCGGGCGTCCGTACGGACGACGGCGGTGGGGGGCCGGCGCCCGGGGGCCCCCCGGCCCCCCCCCCGGGGGGGGGGGGGGGCCCGCGGGGGGGGGGGGGCCGCCCCGGCCCCCCCGGGGGGGGGGCCCCCCCGGGCCCCCGCCCCCCGGGCCCCGGGGGCCCCCCGGGGGCCCGGCGGGGGCGCCGCCGCCCCCGGGGGGGGGCCCGTCCGCCGGCGGGGGGGGCCCCCCGGGCCCGGGGCCCGGGGGCCCCACCGCCGTCGTGCGCGGGGAGGAACGAGGTGCCTGTTCGCGGGCGCCCGTCCCGCCCGGGGCGGGTGCCCACGGGTGCGCCGGGTGCCGGGGCGGTCGCGCGGGCCCCGCCCGTCCGCCCGCCCGCCGCTCAGGCGCTCGTGCCGACGGCCTCCCGGACCTCCGGGGCGCGCAGCCGGTCCGCCGTCTCCTCGGCGGTTCGCCGGGCCCAGCGGCCGCTGGTCAGCAGGCCTAGGACGAGCACGACGGCACCGCACGCGGTGAGGATCCACCAGCCGGGCCTGGCCGCCGCGACGAACGTGTCCTTGTACGCCGACGCGCTGATGCCCGACGCCAGCACCGCGCCGATCACCGCGACCCCGAGGGTCTGGCCCATCTGGCGGCTGGTGGACGCGACCGCGGCGGCGACGCCCGCCTGGTCGCGCGGCATGCCGGAGACCGCGGTGTTGGTGATGGGCGCGTTGATGAAGCCGAAGCCGATGCCGAACAGCACGTACCCGACGAACAGCGTGACGTTCGAGGTCTCGGCCTCGAACGCAGCGAACAGCACCCCGCTCACCGTCATCGCGCAGCCGGCCACCAGCAGCGGCAGCCGCGGTCCCCGGCTGCCGACGAGCCGGCCCGACAGGGGCGCGCACAGGAACGTCGGCACGGCCATGGGCAGCATCCACAGGCCGGCGTGCAGGGCGTCGAGGCCGCGCACGTTCTGGAGGTAGAGCGAGGACAGGAACAGGAACCCGCCGAGCCCCGCGAACCCGCACAGCGCGATCACGGTCGCCCCGCTGAACGGCGCCGAACGGAAGAACCGCAGCTCGATCAGGGGTTCCTTGCGGCGCGGTTCGAACCAGAGCAGCCCGCCGAGCGCGAGGGCGGCCACCACGGCGAACGGCAGTACGGTCGCCAGGCCCGAGCCGGGCGCCTCGATGATGGCGTACGTCAGCGAGCCGAACAGGGCGATCACCAGGACCTGCCCGACCGGGTCGGGGCGGCGGGCCCGCGGCGCCCGGGACTCGGGGACGAACCGCAGGGTGAGCAGGAGCGCGGCCACGCCGACCGGCAGGTTCAGCCAGAAGATCGAGCGCCAGCCGACCGACTCCACGAGCAGCCCGCCGACCAGCGGCCCCGCCGCCATGGAGATGCCGACCACCGCGCCCCAGGCACCGATCGCGCGGGCGCGCTCGCGCGGGTCCGTGAAGGTGTTGGTGATGATCGACATCGCGACCGGGTTCAGCATCGAACCGCCGATCGCCTGGAGCATGCGGAAGACGATCAGCAGGGTCAGGTTCGGCGCCAGCGAACACAGCAGCGAGCCGATGCTGAAGATCACCAGGCCCGACATGAAGACCCGCTTGCGGCCTATTCGGTCGGCCGTGGAGCCGGAGAGCATCAGCAGGGTGGCCAGCACCAGGGTGTAGGCGTCGATGGTCCACTGGAGACCGGACGTGCTCGCGTGCAGGTCGCGCTGCATCGAGGGCAGCGCGACGTTGAGAACGGTGTTGTCGAGGCTCACGATCAGCAGGCTCATGCAGCAGATGGCGAGCACGAGCATTCGTCGGCGGTGTGAGAGCTCGGGCATGGACACCATCGTACGCGGGCATCGATAGTGCGGTTAACTAATGACCGGTGCACGGGATCACCGGACCGGCGCGCGGGGAGCGCCCGCGGTGGGAGCGCGGCGGGCGGTGCCGGACGGTGCCGGACGGTCCGCCCGCGCGGTGGGGGACAATGGATGCCCGCCCGTCCGTACGCGGTCCCGCCCCCGTCCCGGAGTTCCCAGATGAGCCACCCCCTGTCCGTCGGTCCGCACACCGTCGCGCCGCCCGTCGTGCTGGCGCCGATGGCGGGGATCACCAACGCCCCCTTCCGCACCCTGTGCCGGGAGTTCAGCGGTGGCAAGGGCCTGTTCGTCAGCGAGATGATCACGACCCGCGCACTGGTCGAGCGCAACGAGAAGACCATGCAGCTGATCCACTTCGACGCGACCGAGACGCCGCGCTCGATCCAGCTGTACGGCGTGGACCCGGCCACGGTCGGCAAGGCCGTCCGCATGATCGTCGAGGAGGACCTCGCCGACCACATCGACCTGAACTTCGGCTGCCCCGTCCCCAAGGTGACCCGCAAGGGCGGCGGCTCCGCGCTGCCGTACAAGCGGAACCTGCTGCGGGCGATCCTGCGCGAGGCGGTCGCCGGCGCGGGCGACCTGCCGGTCACGATCAAGATGCGCAAGGGCATCGACGACGACCACCTCACCTACCTCGACGCCGGCCGCATCGCCGTCGAGGAGGGCGTCACCGCGGTCGCGCTGCACGGGCGCACCACCTCCCAGCACTACGGCGGCACCGCCGACTGGGAGGCCGTCGCGCGGCTGAAGGAGCACGTCCCGGAGATCCCCGTGCTCGGCAACGGCGACATCTGGTCGGCGGACGACGCGCTGCGGATGGTGCGCGAGACCGGCTGCGACGGCGTGGTCGTCGGACGCGGCTGCCTGGGGCGGCCGTGGCTGTTCGCGGACCTGGTGGCCGCGTTCGAGGGCCGCCCCGACGACGTCGCGCGGCCCGGCCTGCGGCAGGTCGCCGACGTGATGGTGCGGCACGCGACACTGCTCGGCGAGTGGATCGGCGACGAGAAGCGCGGCGTCATCGACTTCCGCAAGCACGTCGCCTGGTACCTCAAGGGCTTCGCCGTCGGCTCCGACATGCGCAAGCGGCTCGCGATCACCTCGTCGCTGGACGACCTGCGGGCCGGCCTCGACGAACTGGACCTCGACCAGGCGTGGCCGGCCGGTGCCGACGGCCCGCGCGGCCGGACCTCCGGCAACAACCGCGTCGTGCTGCCCGACGGCTGGCTGAAGGACCCGTACGACTGCGCGGGCATCGGCGAGGACGCGGAACTGGACACCTCCGGCGGCTGACGTCCCTTCCGCGCCCGGCGGCCCTCCGTGCCCGGAGGGCCGCCGCGCGCTCACTTCGTCCGCGACGGGTGCGGGGTCGAGCCGAAGGCCGTCAGGAACCGGTCGCGGAACGAACTCATCTTCCACACCGGCGCGTTGTGCGCCGGCTTCAGCCCGTCCGTCCAGTTCCACGACGAGACGGCGTCGAGCACCTTCGGGTCTTTGGCGACGATCGCGACCGGCACGTCCCGGTTGGCGTTCTCCCCGCTGACCCGGGCGATCGGCTGGTGGTCGCCGAGGAAGACGAGCACGGTGTCGTCGTCGCCGTACCGCTCCAGGAACTGGGTCAGGGCGGTCACCGAGTACGACACCGACTTGCCGTACTCCTGCTTGGAACGGGTGGAGTCGGTGACGATCGCCGACGGTTTCACCCCCGCGTCGGCGATGCTCCCGAACTCCGAGCCGTCGCCCAGGGTGTCCCAGTCGACCATCTTCGGAACGGGCGCCCAGGGCTGGTGACTTGACGTCAGGATGATCTCCGACATCAGCGGCTTGTCCTGCTTCTTGCCGTGCTCCAGCCGCTGGAACGCTTCGAGGGCGTACTGGTCGGGCATCGTCGACCAGCTGAACTTCGGTCCCTGGTAACCCATTTGGAAGGCGTTGTAGACCTTGTCGAGGCCGTAGTACTTCGCCTCGGGCCAGCCCTTCTGCACGCCCGGCATGATGCCGACGGTGTTCCAGTCGCCGGTCTTCTGGAACGCCTTGGTCAGCGAGAGGTGGTCGCTGGAGGTGACGGTGCGGTAGCGGTTCTGGTTGTCGATCCACAGGCCGGACATGAACGTCGAGTGCCCCAGCCAGCTGTTGCCCCCGTACGTCGCCGACGTCAGCCAGCCGCTCTTCGCGTGGAACCCGGCGGCAGCGAGCGCCGCCGTGCTGGTGTCGAGGGTGCTGTCGACGCCGGGTGCTATCACCGGGTCCTCGATCGCGCTGCGGCCGTAGCTCTCGATGAACGTGAAGATGACGTCCTTGCCGCGCAGGTCCGGCACGAGCTGGGCGGCGGGGGTGGCGCCGAACGCGTCCGACTTCGCCTCCTTCTGGAACGCCGCCTCGTCGTGCAGCGTGGTCCGCACCCGCCGCGCCTCGATCTTCAGCGCGTCGGTGGTGCGCTGCGCCGCGAACGGCACGCCCGACACCTGCACGCTGAGCGCGGTGCAGGTGATCCAGACGGTGGCCGCGACGAGGGTGCCGCGCAGGGCGGCACGGCGGTGGCCGGCCAGCAGCCCGGCCAGCCGGACCATCGCCAGGGCCAGCACCACGTGCAGCAGCACCACGAGCACGACGAGGCCGACGGTCAGCGCGAGGGTGACGGTCCCGCCGAACGAGTCCTTCAGGTACGACTGGGCGTCGTCCAGCAGCTCCCAGTCGAGGATCGGGTCGAACGCGCGGCCCAGGTACTCGTTGAACCCCATGTCGAGGAGGTTCAGCACGGTGGTGGAGGCGAGCGCGGTCCCGGCGAGGGCGGCCAGCGCGGTCCGCCAGCGGCGCGGCAGCCACGGCAGCACGACGGCCCCGACGACGGCCTCGGCGGGCAGCCGCAGGAACCGGTCCGCCTGAAGGGCGTGCACCTGGTTGGGCATCAGCAGCGCGACGAGCACGAGCACGGCGGCGAGCACGGTGGTCGTGACCCGCAGCACCCGGGACGCGGCCGGATGCGCCCGCCGCACCTCCCGCCACCGCACGACGGGTCCACGCCGGGAACCCGGAACAGCGGCTGCGGCGGCCGGAGTCGGGGCGCCGCCGTCACCGGCCACCGCGCGTGGGCCGGGTGCGTCGGCTTCGGCTTCGGCGACACGCTTGCCGGGTTCCGACTCCTCGGCGTTGCCGGTGAGTTGGTCGGGCGATGCTTCGGTGGCGGCCCGGTTCTCGGCGGCCGGTTTGGTCCCGGGTGCGCAGGTTCCGTTGGCTGCCTTGCTCGGTACCGGGTTTTCGCCGGGGTCGGTCGAGCCGCCCGGCGTCGGCCTGGCAGGGGCCGCCCGGGAGTTGAGCGCGTCGGCTTCGGGGGTATGCGTGCCGGGTTCCGACTCCTTGGCGGTGCCGGGGAGTTGGTCGGGTGACGTACCGGCGGCAGCCCCGTTCTCGGCGGCCGGCTTGGCCCCGGGTGCGCGGGTTCCGGTGGCCGCATTGTTCGGTACCGGGTTTTCGCCGGGGTCGGTCGAGTGGCCTGGCGTCGGCCTGGCAGGGGCCGCCGGGGACTTGAGCGCGTCGCCTTCGGCGGCATGCGTGCCGGGTTCCGACTCTCGGGCGGTGCTGGTGAGTTGGTCGGGCGATGCTTCGGTGGCGGTCCGGTTCTCGGCGGCCGGTTTGGTCCCGGGTGCGCGGGTTCCGTTGGTTGCCTTGCTCGGTACCGGGTTTTCGCCGGGGTCGGTTGAGTGGCCGGGCGTCGGCCGCCTGGCAGGGGCCGCCGGGGAGTTGAGCGCGTCGGCTTCGGGGGTATGCGTGCCGGGTTCCGACTCTCGGGCGGTGCTGGTGAGTTGGTCGGGCGATGCTTCGGTGGCGGTCCGGTTCTCGGCGGCCGGTTTGGTCCCGGGGGCGCGGGTTCCGTTGGCTGCCTTGCCCGGCGCGGGGTTTTCGTCTGCGCCGGTCGGCCGTGCCGGCGTCGGCCTGGCAGGGGCCGCCGGGGAGTTGAGCACGTCGGCTTCGGGGGTGACGCTGCCTGGTTCCGACTCCCGTGCGGCGTCGCGCACTTGATGATCCTGCTGCCCGGCGGCCGACCCTGTCGCGGACGCGTCGCTTTCCGTGGCCTTCCCGGCCTGTTCCGGGGGCTCGCCGTCGGTCGATCGGCCCGGCGGCGGCCCCGCCACGGTTTCCGTCCCGGCTTCGGCGCGGGCTCCGGCCGTGTCGGTCCTGTCCGCCGCCCCGGCGGACCGGGGCGAGCCGGGGGCGCCGTCCTGGCTCTCCCCGCCGGGTTCCGGTGCGGGCTCGGTGGCGGCCCCCGGTGCTTCGGCCGTGTCGGTCCCGTCCGCCGCCGTCCCCGCGGTGTCCCCGTCCGCCGGGTCCGCCAACTCCCCTCCTGTCGCAGGGTCGTTCACCCCGGTCCCCTCCGGTGCGTCGGGCGGTGCCGGTGCGGCTGCCGCGGGGTGCGCCGGCTGGCGCAAGCGTGCGATGGCGGTGAAGACGGACACCCGAAGGTCCTCCCGTACGAAGCCCGGTGAGCGGCGGAGCCGGTACGTCACCGTTCCGCCGCACTCCCGTACGGGCTGCCCGTGGGCCGTGTTCAGCGCAAGGCCCCCAGCGCTCGGCAAACACCGGGCAAACGCCTCGTCAAAGGCGGCCGGGGCCGGACCCGTCGGGGTCCGGCCCCGGCGCGACACCTGCCAAGTACCGTGCGGCGCACCGCCGTTGACGTCAACCGCCGCCGACGGCCGTGAGCAGCGCGAGCGGTGCCGCCGCCGAGCGGGACTCCCGTACGCACGCGTGCGGGTACGGGACCGGCTCCGCGTGGCTGTCGCGGCCGTAACCGGCGAGGACCTCGGGGAGGCGGTGACCGGTCGCCGTCGCCGCGTCGACCAGCGCGTGGGCGACCGAGCGTGCCTCGTCGTGCAGGCCGTAGCGGGCAAGGCCCAGGGTGATCAGGGCGTTGTCGTGCGGCCAGACCGAACCGCGGTGGTACGACAGCGGGTGGTAGGCGGCCTGGCCGGAGGCCAGCGTGCGGACGCCCCAGCCGGAGAAGAAGTCCGGCTCGACCAGCCGCCGGCCGACGACCTCGCCGTACTCCTTGTCCAGCAGCCCCGACCACAGCAGGTGCCCCGCGTCGGAGGCGAGCGCGTCGACCTGGCGGCCGTCGCCGTCCAGCGCGAGCGCGGGGAAGCCGTGCCGGCGCATCCAGAAGTCCTGCTGGAAACGGTCGCGCAGGTCGGCCGCCGCCTGTTCGAGGAGCGCCGCGTACACCTCGTCGTCCCAGACGGTGCGCGCGAGGTGCGCGGTGCGGCGCAGCGCGTCGTACGCGTAGCCCTGGGCCCCCGCCGCCGTCACCGGGCCGCTCGCGCGGGTGCCGTCGGCCCAGCAGATGGCGCCGGGGGAGTCCTTCCAGTTCTGGTTCGCGAGGCCCCCGTGGTCCGAGCGGTAGACGAGGTAGCCGAGCGAGGTCAGTCCGCCGTGGTCGAGCATCCAGCCCATCGCCGCACGGGCGTTGGGCTCCAGACGGCGGGCGAGGTCCGTGTCCCCGGTCTGCTCGACGTACGCGTCGAGCAGCACCAGGAAGAGCGGGGTGGCGTCCACCGAGCCGTAGTAACGCCCGTACGGGACCTGCCCGAAGTGGGCCAGCTCGCCGTGCCGCACCTCGTGCACGATCTTGCCGGGCTGCGCGGCCGACTCGGGGCCGACCTCCGTGGCCTGGGCGGCGGCGAGCGCGGAGAGGGTGGCGGCGGCGAGGCCGGCCCGGTAGGGCAGCGCGAACAGCGAGGTGAGCAGGGCGTCGCGGCCCAGCAGGGTGAGGAACCAGGGCGCGCCGGCCGCCGGGACGCGGACCTCCTCCCCGTCCACGCCGGGTGCGGGCACCTGGAGGGCGGCGAGGTCGGCGAGGCCGCGCTCGCAGGCGGCGGCCAGTTCGGGCCAGCCGGTGGGGAGGGCCACGCCCTCCGTGAACTCGCCTTCGAGGGACCGGAGTTGCTCGGTCGCCTCGGCGGGGGAGGCGGGCACCCGCGGGGCCGTCCCGAGGCCGTGCGGGCGGGCCACCACGCGCAGGGCCAGTTCGGCGGCGCCCTGCGGGGCGAGGTCGAGGGTCCACACCAGACGCCGGGCGCCGGTCCCGGTCTCCTCCACACCGTCCGGGGCGGGCTCGGAGGTGACGGTGGTACCGGACCGCCACTCGCCGCGCCGGTAGCCGAACTCCACGCCCTCGTCGGTGACTTGACGGGAGCGGACGGCGCCGGTCTTGCTGTACGTGCGGTGGTCGGAGCGCAGCTCGAACTGGTCGGCGAAGTCGGCGTCCACGGTGAGCGCGAGCCGGACCGTGGTCGGCGTCGGACGGTTGCTGGTGACGCGCAGCGACTCGACGAACGTGCCGTCCCCGACCGCCTGTTCGCGGAAGAGGGTGTACGCGGGCGGCTCCTGGCGGCCGCCCCGGGGCACCAGCACGCACCGCGCGGTGTCCCCCTCGGTGACGGGCGTCAGCGCCTCGGGCACCCCGCCGTCGACGGTGAGCTGCCAGCGGCTCAGGTGCCGCGCGTCGCGTACGAACAGCCCGTCCGGGAAGGCGGCCCCGCGTGCCCCGCCGATGTCGCCGCCGTCTCCCACGGCCGCGAACGTCCCCCCGTGCACGAGCAGATGATGCCGCTCCGTCATCCCCGGTCCCCTCCCCTTCTCACTTTCCGGTCTTGTCGAACGTGCCGTCGCCCACGGGGGACACACCGTGTCCGAGGGGCTGGTGGAGCAGGTCGAGCGTGAGCGCGGCGGTCCAGCTGAAGCCGGTCGCGCCGCATCCCTCGCCGGTGTACGGATCGACGTACTCGGCGAAGTCGGTGGCGTCCGCGGTGTCCAGCGCCGCGTCGCGCAGCGCGTCCGCCCTGCCCGTCTCGCCGTGCGCGCGCAGCCCCTGCTCCAGCAGCCAGGCGGTGTTGAACCAGGCGGGCCCGCGCCAGTAGCGGTGCGGGTCGAAGGCCTCGCCGAGCAGGTCGTAGCTGGGGGCGAGGCGGGTGGTGCGGCCGAGCCCGAAGTGCGGTCCCGTCAGGGTGCGGACGAGGGCGGCGGCGATGTCGCGCGGCAGGCCGGGCAGCATCAGCGGGACCAGGCCGGCGACCGACCGCTCCGGCACGAGCCCCCCGCCGCGCACGTCCCGGCACCGGAACATGCCCGCGGCCGGGTCCCACAGCCGCTCGACCAGGGCGGCGGTCAGCCGCTCGGCCCGCTCGTGCCGTCCGGTGCCCGCGGCGCCCAACTCCCGTGCGATACGGGCGAGTGCGTGCTCGGAGGCGATGAGCAGGGCGTTGAACAGCGGGTCCTCGACCGCGAACCCGCCCGCCCCGTCCGCGTATCCGCCGTCGCGGTAGTCCGTCGCGAGGCGGACGTAGCGTCCGTAGTCCAGGTCGGTGGGCCGGTCCTCGGCGGCGCCGTGGTCGAGGTCGGCACGGCGGAAGTCGCGGGCCGGCACGGGGGAGATGCGGGCCAACGGGGCGTCCCAGCAAGGGCTGTTGTCCATGCCCTGCTCCCAGGGGTGGACCACCGAGGCCAGGCCCCCGCCGCCGAGGTCGCGGCGGTGCAGCAGATAGCGGTGCCAGGCGGCGAGGCGCGGGTAGACGCGCGCCAGGAAGCCGCGGGCCCGCGAGAGGCCGGGGTCGGAGCAGTGCACCAGCCAGGCCGCGAGCGCGTGCACCGGTGGCTGCACGATGCCGGAGGTCTGTACGGTGCGCGGGGCGCCCGCGGCGCGCCCGGCGGTCGAGGACCGCCAGAAGTCGGGGCTCGGGAAGTAGGCGTCGAGCGGCACGGAGGGGTTGAAGACGATGTGCGGGACGCGCCCGTCCGCCCACTGGGCCGCGAGCAGGGTCTCCAGTTCCGTCTGGGCCCGCAGCGGCGACAGGTGGCGCAGCCCGATCGCGATGAACGCGGAGTCCCACGACCACTGGTGGGGGTACAGGCCGTGCGACGGCACGGTCGACGTTCCCGTCCAGTTGCCCTCCAGCACCCGGGACGCCCTGATGTGCAGCGACCCCGGGACGGCGCCCGGATCGTATGCAATGGGGACGGGTCCGCCGGCCTGCCCCTCGCCGGGGAACGGCGGCGGGGCCGAGGTGCGCACGAGTTCCGTGTGCTCCGTGCGGCGGGCGGTGAGGCGGGTTGTGCGGTCCACTCAGAGCTCCCGGGGGACGTCCGGCCGACCAGTTCGGCAGTGGCTACCGTAGGGTTACGTCTATTTAACACGCAAAACTCAATATGTAATGCAGGGTTGAGAAACACAAGGGGGTGCGCATGACCGGACGGCCCGGCAGGACCGGCAACGGCAGGAGCACGCACCAGGCGAGCGCCGGTGAGCTGCTCGAACTGGTCCGCAGCGGACGGGCGACCACGCGCGGCGCCCTCCAGCAGGTGACCGGACTCTCACGCGCCACCGTGGGGCAGCGCCTGGAGCGGCTGTTCCGCGCGGGCTGGCTGCGCGAGGGGGCGGGCGGCCCGGTGGACTCGCCGCTCGGCGGACGCCCCGCCATCACGCTGGAGTTCGACGACGCCCACGCGATCGTGTTCGCCGCGGACCTGGACACCCGGCACGCCCGCGCGGCCGTCCTCACCCTGACCGGCGAGATCCTGGCCGAGCGCTCCGGCGGACTGGCCGTCGAGGACGGCCCGGAGGCGGTCCTCGGCGAACTCGCCGGGTGGCTCGCCGACCTGCTGGAGCAGTCGGGGCACCGGGCCGCCGAGGTGTGCGGGATCGGTCTCGCGGTGCCCGGCCCCGTCGACAGCGACACCGGCCGGGTGGTGCAGCCGCCGATCATGCCGGGCTGGCACGGCTACGACATAAGGGGCCGCCTCGCTCGGGCCTTCACCGAGCACACCGGCGCACCGCCCGTACCGGTCCTGGTGGACAACGACGCCAACCTCATGGCCTACGGGGAGCAGCGCACCGGCTACCCGGACTGCTCCGCCTTCGTCCTCGTGAAGGTGTCCACCGGCATCGGCGCGGGCGTCGTGGTCGACGGCGCCCTCTACCGGGGCGTCGACGGCGGCGCGGGCGACCTCGGGCACATCCGGGTGGGCGCCGACGCCGTGTGCCGGTGCGGCTCGCGCGGCTGCCTCGCGGCCGTGGCCAGCGGCGGCGCGGTCGCCCGCCGGCTGGCGGAGGCCGGAGTGCCGGCGGCGTCCGGCTCCGACGTGCGCGCGCTGCTCGCGGAGGGCCACCCCGAGGCGGCGGCGTTCGCCCGGGACGCGGGGCGGCTGGTCGGCGACGTCCTGGCGACCGTCGTGACGCTGCTCAACCCCGGTGTCCTGATGATCGCGGGCGACCTGGCCGGGACCCCGTTCCTCACCGGCGTGCGGGAGCTTCTCTACCAGCGGGCGCTGCCGCGCTCCACGGCCCACCTCGACGTGGTGACCGCGCGGCTGGGGGAGCGGGCCGGGCTGGTCGGGGCGGGGGCCATGGTCGTCGAGTACCTCTACGCGCCCGAGCGCGCCGAGGAGCGCCTGCTGGCCCTCGGTGTGTGACAGCCGTGTTTTGCCGGTGTGTACCGGTCCGCATGGTGAAATCCGCGTCCACCGGCAGGCGTGATTCTCGCCACGCTTGATAGGGGTTCCGCTCGGATGAGCGGATCAAGAACGACTGCACTTCTCCAAGGGGTGGCACTCAGTGCCACCCCTTGATCGTTCATCGATCGAACTCAGGCGTGTCGCAGGCCGCTCATGTGAGCGTTTGGCTGGGTCTACGGGCGTCGATCCGTTCAAGAGGTGAACGCTTCGGGCGTGATCGCCTCGCCGTGCCGTGACTTTAGATCCGCTGGCGGACGGCTGGTTACGGGCGCATGACACGCAAGTGGACGTACCCAGGAGCCTTCGATCTGGGTATGTTCCTGGCCGTCAGGGCAGCCACCCGCGTCCCGAGGAGTCGAGACCCGTGTCGGAAAACAAAGATCCCCAGGTAGCTCAGCGGGACGAGAGCGTTGAGG
This sequence comes from Streptomyces sp. NPDC008150, assembly GCF_042956945.1. Lineage (NCBI taxonomy): Bacteria > Bacillati > Actinomycetota > Actinomycetes > Kitasatosporales > Streptomycetaceae > Streptomyces > Streptomyces sp. NPDC008150. The sequence goes on from NZ_JBIBHJ010000001.1 coordinate 555,585, forward strand.
CCGTGAAGTCCACGAAGTTCGTCTACGACTTCACCGAGGGGAACAAGGATCTGAAGGATCTCCTCGGCGGCAAGGGTGCCAACCTCGCCGAGATGACCAATCTGGGCCTTCCCGTCCCGCCCGGCTTCACCATCACCACCGATGCCTGCAAGGTCTACCTCGACAGCGGCACCGAGCCCGCGGCACTGCGTGACGAGGTGAGCGCCCATCTCGACGCCCTCGAAGCCCGCATGGGCAAGAAGCTCGGCCAGGCCGACGACCCGCTGCTCGTCTCCGTCCGCTCCGGCGCCAAGTTCTCGATGCCTGGGATGATGGACACCGTCCTCAACATCGGCCTCTCCGACAGGTCCGTGCGGGGACTCGCCGAGCAGGCCGGCGACGAGCGCTTCGCCTGGGACTCCTACCGGCGCCTCATCCAGATGTTCGGCAAGACCGTCCTGGACGTCGACGGCGACCTCTTCGAGGAGGCGCTGGAGAAGGCCAAGGAGTCCAAGAAGGTCGCGGACGACACCGAACTCGACGCCGCCGACCTGAAGAAGCTGGTCACCCGCTTCAAGCGGATCGTCAAGTCCGAGGCCGGACGCGACTTCCCGCAGGACCCGCGCGAGCAGATGGACCTCGCCATCCACGCGGTCTTCGACTCCTGGAACACCGACCGCGCCAAGCTCTACCGCCGCCAGGAACGCATCCCGCACGACCTCGGCACCGCCGTCAACGTCTGCTCGATGGTCTTCGGCAACCTCGGCCCCGACTCCGGCACCGGCGTCGCCTTCACCCGCGACCCCGCCTCCGGCCACCAGGGCGTCTACGGCGACTACCTCCAGAACGCGCAGGGCGAGGACGTCGTCGCCGGCATCCGCAACACCGTGCCGCTCGCCGAGCTGGAGAACATCGACAGGACGTCGTACGAGCAGCTCATGGCGATCATGGCGACGCTGGAGAACCACTACAAGGACCTGTGCGACATCGAGTTCACCATCGAGCGCGGTCACCTGTGGATGCTCCAGACCCGCGTCGGCAAGCGCACCGCCGGCGCCGCCTTCCGCATCGCCACGCAACTCGTCGACCAGGGCCTCATCGACGAGGCGGAGGCCCTCCAGCGCGTCACCGGCGCCCAGTTGGCGCAGCTGATGTTCCCGCGCTTCGACGAGCAGGCGAAGGTCGCGCAGGTCGGCCGGGGCATCGCCGCCTCGCCCGGCGCGGCCGTCGGCAAGGCCGTGTTCGACTCGTACACCGCGGTGAAGTGGTCCCGCTCCGGCGAGAAGGTCATCCTCGTGCGCCGCGAGACCAACCCCGACGACCTCGACGGCATGATCGCCGCCGAGGGCATCCTCACCTCGCGCGGCGGCAAGACCTCCCACGCGGCCGTCGTCGCGCGCGGCATGGGCAAGACCTGTGTCTGCGGTGCCGAGGAGCTGGAGGTCGACACCAAGCGGCGCCGGATGACCGTGCCCGGCGGGCACGTCGTGGAGGAGGGCGACCTGCTCTCCATCGACGGCTCCTCCGGCAAGGTCTACCTCGGCGAGGTACCGGTCGTGCCGTCCCCGGTCGTCGAGTACTTCGAGGGCCGCATGCACGCGGGCGCCGACGACGCCGACGAACTCGTCGAGGCCGTGCACCGGATCATGGCGTTCGCCGACCGCAAGCGCCGGCTGCGCGTGCGCGCCAACGCCGACAACGCCGAGGACGCGCTGCGCGCCCGCCGCTTCGGCGCCCAGGGCATCGGCCTGTGCCGCACCGAGCACATGTTCCTCGGCGACCGCCGCGAACTCGTCGAACGGCTGATCCTCGCCGACACCGACGACGAGCGCGAGGAGTCACTCAAGCAGCTGCTGCCGCTCCAGAAGCGGGACTTCATCGAGCTGTTCGAGGCGATGGACGGCCTCCCGGTCACCGTGCGGCTGCTCGACCCGCCGCTGCACGAGTTCCTGCCCGACATCACCGAACTGTCGGTGCGCGTCGCCCTCGCCGAGTCCCGCCAGGACTCCCACGAGAACGACCTGCGCCTGCTCCAGGCCGTCCACCGGCTGCACGAGCAGAACCCGATGCTGGGCCTGCGCGGCGTGCGCCTGGGCCTGGTCATCCCGGGCCTGTTCACCATGCAGGTACGGGCGATCGCCGAGGCCGCCGCCGAACGCCGGGCCGCCAAGGGCGACCCCCGCGCGGAGATCATGATCCCGCTCGTCGGCACCGTGCAGGAGCTGGAGATCGTCCGCGAGGAGGCCGACCAGGTCATCGCCGAGGTCGAGGCCGCCACCGGCACGAAGCTGAAGCTCGCCATCGGCACGATGATCGAACTGCCGCGCGCCGCTCTGACGGCCGGGCAGATCGCCGAGGCCGCGCAGTTCTTCTCGTTCGGCACCAACGACCTCACCCAGACGGTCTGGGGCTTCAGCCGCGACGACGTCGAGGCCAGCTTCTTCACCGCGTACCTGGAGAAGGGCATCTTCGGCGTCTCCCCGTTCGAGACGATCGACCGCGACGGCGTCGGCGCCCTGGTGCGGTCCGCCGCCGAGGCCGGCCGCGCCACCCGCCCCGACCTCAAGCTCGGCGTCTGCGGCGAGCACGGCGGCGACCCCGAGTCCGTGCACTTCTTCCACGAGGTCGGGCTCGACTACGTCTCCTGCTCCCCGTTCCGCATCCCGGTCGCCCGCCTGGAGGCGGGCCGGGCCGCGTCCGCGTCGCAGGGCAGCGACCACCGGTAGGCACCGCCACCGGGCAGGCACCCGGGACCGCGGCCGCGTCAACCCCGACCCTCACCGACGCGGCGGCGGACCCGGTCAGCGGGAGGGGCGGCACCCTTGTGCGGGGGTGCCGCCCCTCTTCGCGCGTCCCGCCCGGTGATAATCGCCCCTGTGAGCGACAGCGACGCGGCAGCGATGGACGGTACGTCGTCGAGCGAGGGGACGGACCGCTGGCGCAGCTTCGTCCGCACCGAGACCGGCAGCGCCACCCTGCTGCTCGCCGCCGTCGTGGTGGCGCTGATCTGGGCCAACGCCGGAGCGGGCTCGTACGACGCGGTGTGGGGCACGCGGCTGTCCTTCCGCCTCGGCTCCCACGGGATCTCGCTCACCCTGCACGAGTGGATCAACTCGGGCCTGATGAGCCTGTTCTTCTTCGTCGTCGGCCTGGAGGCACGGCGCGAGTTCGACATGGGCGAACTGCGCGACCGGCGCTGGGTGCTGCTCAGCGCGATCGCCGGCCTCAGCAGCATGGTCGTACCGGCCCTCGTCTACTGGGGCTTCAACGCGGGCCGCACCACCGCGCACGGCTGGGGCGTCGCCATGTCCACGGACACCGCGTTCGCGCTCGGCATCCTCGCCCTGTTCGGCTCCCGGCTGCCCGCCTCGCTGCGCGCCTTCATGCTGTCGGTCTCCGTCGTCGACGACCTCGTCGCGCTGCTCGTCATCGCCGTCTTCTACAGCGACGACATCCACCTCGTCCCGCTGCTGGTCGCGATCGGCGTCCTCCTCCTGATCGTCTGCCTGCGGCTGTCCGGGGTGCGGCACGGCCGGTACTGCGCGGTCCTGTCGGTGGTGGTCTGGCTCGCCCTGCACGAGGCGGGCGTCGACCCGGTCGTCACCGGGCTCGCGGTGGGCGCCCTGGTGATCGCCTACCCGGCGGCGCGCGGCGACCTGGAGCGGGCCAGCGGCCTGTTCCGCGACTTCCGCGAACAGCCCACGCCGGAACTCCAGCGCTCGGCGGTCCAGGGGCTGGCCGCGGCCATCTCGCCCAACGAGCGCCTTGAACAGATGTTCCTGCCGTGGGTGAGCTTCGGCATCGTGCCCCTGTTCGCCCTGGCCAACGCGGGCATCCCGCTCGACGCGCACACCCTCTCGGACGCCTTCACCTCGCCCGTCACCCTCGGCATCGTGGCCGGCTGCCTCGCGGGCAAGGTGATCGGCATCGTCGGCTCCATGGCGGCCGCGCAGAAGCTCACCGGCGGCCGGCTGCGCCCCAACGTCGGCTGGGGCGCGGTCACCGCAGGCGGCGCGATCGCCGGGGCCGCGTTCACGGTGTCGCTGCTGATCGCCGCGCTGGCGTTCGACGGCCCGGAGCTGGACCAGGCCCGCATCGGCGTCCTGGCCACGCTGATCGGCGCGTTCCTCGTCAGCCAGGCGGTGACCGCCGCCGTCGGCCTGCTGTCCCCGGCCCGCCGCACCCGCGCCCTGCTGGGCAGCGCGGAGCCGCTCACCGACCTCGCCGTCGCCGTCGACCCCCGGCACGACCGCGTCCGGGGGCCGGCGGACGCGCCGGTCACCGTCGTCGAGTACGGCGACTTCGAGTGCCCGTACTGCGGCCTCGCGGAGCCGGTCGTACGGGACCTGCTCGGCACCGAGACGGACGTCCGCTACGTCTGGCGCCACCTGCCGCTCACCGACGTCCACCCGCGCGCCCAACTGGCCGCGGAGGCGGCCGAGGCGGCGGCCGAGCAGGACATGTTCTGGGAGATGCACGACCTGCTCCTCACCCGCCAGGACGCCCTCACCCCCACCGACCTCCTGCGCTACGCCGGCGAACTCGGCCTGGACGTACCGGCCTTCCGCCGCGACCTGTTCCGGCACCGGGGCGCGCGCCGCATCGCGGAGGACGTCGACTCGGCGGACCTCAGCAGCGTCTCGGGCACCCCGACGTTCTTCGTCAACGGCCGCCGCCACCACGGGGCGTACGACGTCGCGTCCCTGTCGGAGGCGGTGGAACAGGCGCGGCAGCGGGCACTGGTCACGGCGCCGGGACGGGACTGAGGGAAGCGGCCCGCGGACCCGCCTCCCGGGCACGGGCGGCGGAGGCCCGTACGTTGGACCCGGAGCAGCCGACGACACCCACCGTCATCGCCACCGTCACCGTCACAAGGGAGTACCCGCCCATGCCCGGCTGGAGCGCTCAGGACATCCCCGACCGGCGGGGGCGCGTCGCCGTCGTCACCGGGGCCAACAGCGGGATCGGGTACGTCACCGCCCGCGAACTGGCCCGGCACGGCGCCCGGGTCCTGCTCGCCTGCCGCAGCGAGCCGCGCGGCCGCGCCGCCGTCGAGCGCCTCGTGGCCGAAGTCCCGGACGCTCAGGCCGAGTTCGCGCGGCTGGACCTCGGCGACCTGTCCTCCGTGCGGGAGTTCGCGGCGGCCTTCCCCGGGGACCGGCTCGACCTGCTCGCGAACAACGCCGGGGTGATGGCGCTGCCGTACGGCACCACCGCGGACGGCTTCGAGACGCAGTTCGGCGTCAACCACCTCGGCCACTTCGCGCTGACCGGGCTGCTGCTGCCGGCACTCCTCGGCACTCCCGGTGCCCGCGTCGTGACCGTCTCCAGCATGGTGCACGCCATGGCCAACATCGACATCGACGACCTCAACAGCCAACGCCAGTACCGGCGTTGGATCGCCTACGCCCGCTCCAAGAGCGCCAACCTGCTGTTCACCCACGAACTCGCCCGCCGCCTCGCGGCCCGCGGCGCGGACGTCGTGGCCACCGCCGCCCACCCCGGCTACGCGGCGACCAACCTCCAGACGGCGGGACCGCGCATGGAGGGCCGCCGCGTCGCCGAGCGGTTCGCGGAGCTGGCGACGCGGGTGGTCGCGCAGCCGGCCGGGGCCGGCGCCCTGCCGACCCTGTACGCGGCGACGGCCCCGGACGTCCGCCCCGACTCCTTCTTCGGCCCCGGCTTCGCCATGTGGCGCGGCGCCCCCGCCCCCTCCCGCCGGATGCCCTGGACGCGTGACGACCGGGCGGGGGAGCTGCTGTGGGCGGCCTCGGAGCGGCTGACGGGGGTCACCTACGATGCGCTGGAGGGCTGAGCGGGCGCGGGCGGCACCGCTCGGGCCGCCCGCACCTCGTACGTCTCCACCCGTACCGCCGGGTCGTCCAGGCACTGGCCCGACCGCAGGTCGAAGCGCTGCTTCAACAGCGGGGACGCCACGAACGGGCGGCCCTCGTGGGTGCCGGTGAGGCCGCGGGACAGGACCGCCGCCCCGGTGAACGGGTCACGGTTGCCGATCGCGTACAGCAGGCCCGCGCGGTCGCGGAACAGGGCCGCCTGCGAGCCGTCGGGCAGCAGGGCGGCGACCCCGCGGCCGGGCAGCAGCGCCTCCGGGGAGCAGACGTCCAACCAGCCTCCCTCCAACAGGAGTTGGACCCTCGGTCCGGTGCCGGTGCCGGTGCCGGTGCCGGTGCCGGTGGTGTGGCCGTCGGTGCGGGGCGCGGCGGTCTCGGGAACGGGGGTCATCGCGGGGCGCTTCCTTCCAGGTCGTGCGCGGGGCGCCGGCCGATGGCCAGCAGCGGCAGGTCGGGCTTGATCTGGTCGCGCTCGGGGACGAACCCGACCACCGGGTCCGGGGTGTCCGGCGCGTTCACGAACGACACGAACCGGGCGAGCCGTTCGGGGTCGTCGACCGTCGCCGCCCACTCGTCGCGGTAGCCGCGCACGTGGTCCGCCATCAGCGACTCCAGCTCGGCGCAGATGCCGAGCGAGTCGTGGACCACGACGTCCCGCACGTGGTCGAGGCCCCCCGGCAGCCGGTCGAGCCACACCGACGTGCGCTCCAGGCGGTCGGCGGTGCGGATGTAGAACATCAGGAACCGGTCGATCAGGCGCACCAGTTCGGCGTCGGAGAGGTCCTGGGCGAGCAGGTCCGCGTGGCGCGGGGTCGCGCCGCCGTTGCCGCCGACGTACAGGTTCCAGCCGGTGGCGGTGGCGATGACGCCGAAGTCCTTCGACTGCGCCTCCGCGCACTCCCGCGCGCACCCGGACACCGCCGACTTCAGCTTGTGCGGGGAGCGCAGGCCCCGGTAGCGCAGCTCCAGGTCGATCGCCATGCGCACCGAGTCCCGCACGCCGTACCGGCACCAGCTCTGCCCCACGCAGGACTTCACCGTGCGCAGCGACTTGCCGTACGCGTGGCCCGACTCGAAGCCGGCGTCCACCAACCGGGTCCAGATCAGCGGGAGTTGCTCCACCCTGGCGCCGAACATGTCGATGCGCTGACCACCGGTGATCTTCGTGTAGAGGCCGAAGTCCCGGGCGATCTCCCCGATCACGATCAGCTTCTCGGGGGTGATCTCGCCGCCGGGGATGCGCGGCACCACCGAATAGGAGCCGTTCTTCTGGAGGTTGGCGAGGAAGTGGTCGTTGGTGTCCTGGAGGGCGGCCTGTTCGCCGTCCAGGATGTGGCCGGGGGCGCCGATCGTCGGCGCGAGCGAGGCGATGACGGAGGCCACCGTCGGCTTGCAGACCTCGCAGCCGTCGCCGCCCCGGGCGCCCTCGCGGCCGTACCGGTCCAGCAGGTCCCGGTAGGAGGTGATCCGCAGCGCGAGCACGATCTCGTACAGCTCCTCGCGGGTCTGCGCGAAGCAGCCGCACAGCCCCGTGTCGACCTCGACGCCGGACGCCGCCAGCTCCGCGGTGACGAGCTGCCCGAGCACCTTCACGCAACTGCCGCACCCGGTACCGGCCCTGGTGCACCTCTTCACCTCGGGCACGGAGCCGCACGCGTGGTCGGTCACCGCGCCGCGGACCGTTCCCTTGGTGACGTTGTGGCAGGAGCAGACCACCGCGTCGTCGGGCAGCGCCGAGGGCCCGAGCCGCGCGCCCCCGGCGGAGCCGGCCGGCAGCACCAACTGCTCGGGGGAGAAGGGCGGTACGGTCCCGGTGAGGGCCCGCAGCGTGCCGTACGCCTCCGCGTCGCCGACCAGGATGCCACCGAGCAGCACGCCGTCCCGTCCCACGACCAGCTTCTTGTACGTCCCGGCGCGGGCGTCGGCGTAGACGACGTCGAGGCAGCCCGCGGTGGCGCCGTGCGCGTCGCCGAACGAGGCCACGTCCACGCCGAGCAGCTTCAGCTTCGTCGACAGGTCGGCGCCCGTGAACGCGGCCTCGTCGGCGGCGATCGTGGCCGCCGCGGTCACCGCCATCTCGTAGCCGGGCGCGACCAGTCCGTACACCCGGCCGTCCGCCGCGAGCGCGCACTCGCCGATCGCGAACACCCTCGGGTCGCTGACGCTGCGGCACTGCCCGTCCACGCCGACGCCGCCGCGCTCGCCGACGAACAGGCCGCAGTCGCGGGCCAGTTGGTCGCGGGGGCGCACACCGGCCGAGAACACCACCATGTCGACGGCGAGTTCGGACCCGTCGGTGAGCCGCATACCGGTCACCGCGCCGTCCGCGCCGGCCACGATCTCCCGCGTGCCGGCGCCGGTGCGCACCGCGAGACCCATGTCCTCGACCGTGCGCAGCAGCGCGGCGCCACCGCCCTCGTCGACCTGCACCGGCATCAGCCGCGGCGCGAACTCCACGATGTGCGTGGCCAGTCCGAGCCCCTTGAGCGCGCCGGCCGCCTCCAGGCCGAGCAGCCCGCCGCCCACCACCGCACCGGTCGCCGCCCTGCCGCGCGCGTACTCCTCGATGGCGAGCAGGTCGTCGACCGTCCGGTACACGAAGCAGCCCGCCGCGTCCCGGCCCGGCACGGGCGGCACGAACGGGTAGGAACCGGTGGCGAGCACGAGGACGTCGTAGCCGATCACGCGCCCGGCGGACGTCCTGACGGTGCGCGCCGCCCGGTCGACGGCCTCCGCGGCCTCGCCCGTGCACAGCTCGATGCCGTGCCGGGCGGCGAAGTCCGGCTCGCCGAGGGCCAGTTCGTCGACCGTCGTGCCCGAGAAGTACGAGGTGAGCCGCACCCGGTCGTACGCCGGCCGTGTCTCCTCGCCCAGCACGACCACGCGGTGCGTGGCGGTCAGGCCGCGCTCGGCGAGCGCCTCCAGGAAACGCTGGCCGACCATGCCGTGGCCGACGAGCACGATCACGGGGAGGTCCGCCGTCCCGCGGCTGCCGGCCGTCTCACGCCTGTCCGCCGTGTCACGCCTGTCCGAAGTCATGCGAAGGAGCGTGCGGCGGGGACATTACCCGGCCGCATCACCGTCGTTTCCCGCGCGGAACGCTGCGCTCAGCGGCCCCGAGGACCCGGTGTGAGGACGCCGACCGGACGCCGCCCGGACACGGCCCGCCGGCCGGGTGGCCGGGCGGCCCGCCGGATGCCCGCGACGGCACGCGGGCTCAGCGGGTCCCGGTCAGATGGGCGAAGACCACCACGTTGCCCTGGTAGCCGGTCGAACGGGAGTACCCGCCGCCGCAGGTGATGACCCGCAGCTCGGGCCGCCTCGCCGCGCCGTACACCTTCTCGTCGGGGAACGCCTCGGCCCGGTAGACCTCCACCGCGTCCACGGCGAACACCGCGACCCGCCCGTCCTGCCGGTCCACCTCGATCCGGGCGCCCCGCTTGAGGGCGCCCAGGTCGTAGAAGACGGCGGGCCCCTCGGTGTTGTCGACGTGCCCGGCGACCACGGCGGTGCCCGTCGCGCCCGGGGCGGTACCGGCCTCGTACCAGCCGGCCAGGTTCTTCTTCGCGGCCGGCGGCACGTCCAGGCTGCCCGAGGAGGTCAGCCCGAGGCCCATCAGCGGGGCGTCGACCCTGATCGAGGGGATGCGCACGCGGGTCGGCGTGGACGGCGGCAGCGCGGGCGCCGCGGGCAGTCCCGCCGCCGGGTCGGCGGACCTCTCGGCCGCGGCGGGCTGCGGCGGGGCGTGGGTCGCCGCACCGCTGTGCAGCAGCCAGGCGCCGGTGCAGAGCGCGGCGGCGGTGACGACGGCTATGACGGAGTTGCTGGGAGTGCGCACGCGAGCCTCCTGGACGACCCGGCCCCCCTCCGGGCCGCGAGGGGGGTCGGGCCCGGAGGGGGTGGGGACATGCGGTACCGGCGGACGGACAGCGGAGGGTGTCCGTCAGATCCCGTCGCCGCTCGCCCGGCGATGCAGGAGCCAGGTACCGCCCGCGGCGGCGACGGCGAGGGCCGCCACGCCGGCCGCGGTCTGCACGGGGTCGCGGTCCGAGGCACCGCCGACCCCCGTCTTCACACTTCCGCGCGGGTACACCTGGGCCTGGGTCCGCCCGGCCGCCGAGGTGAGGGTGACCACCAGGTCGCCCCTGACCTGGCGGTCGCCCTCGGCGCACCGCGCGACGATCTCGTACGTGCCGGGCTGCGCGCTGGGCGGCACCCGGAACTCGCCGGACGCCTCGGCGCCGTGCGCACCGGGCGCCAGGGTGAACTGCCCGGCGCCGACGGCGCTGGCGTCACCCGCCGCGGCACCGGCCTCGCCGCAGGCGGCGGTGTCCACCGTGACCCGGTCACCGGGCACCACGCTGGACGGGGACACCGTCAGGCTGCCGCGTTCCACGCCGTGCGCGGCCGGGGCGACCAGCCACGCGGCGGCGACGGCGAGCGCGGAACCGGACAGCAGTCGGGCGGTGCGTCGCATCGGTTTGCTCCTCCGAGAGGGGCACGGCCCGCGGCACCCCCATGTGCCGCTGCGTCGGTCGCGTCCCTGCCCTCCCGAGGAAAGTGGCACCGGGGCCGCTCCGCCTGCCGATGAGCCGTCGATTCCGCCGCGCAGGGCCGTCCCGCGCGGCCCGTACCGCTCGCGTCCGGCGCCGTTTCGGCAGGTCACCGCCGTGCGCCGCACGAACGGCGGCCGGGGTTCGGATGCGTGGGGGCGCACGGGTGTGAACGGGTGACCCGGGCCGCCGACCGGATCCGGACGGCGGTCGCGCCGCCCGCAGGCACCGCCCGGCATCCTGGAGCCCGACGACGGGCCGGAGGTGCCCGCGCCCGCCCGCGAAGGAGCCCGACATGCCCGTGACCGACGCCGCGTCGTCCGCAGTACCGGAGGCGCGCTGGCTGACCGTCCTGACGACCACCGGCAGCGCGGCCGGGGCGGAGGCGCTGGCGCGCGGCGCGGTGGAGGCGCGGCTCGCCGCGTGCGCGCAGATCTCCGGCCCGGTGACCTCGGTCTACCGCTGGCAGGGTGCCGTGGAGACCGCCGCCGAGTGGCAGGTGCTCCTCAAGACGACGGCACGCCGGTACGCCGACCTGGAGGCGCACCTGCGCGCGGCCCACGACTACGACGTCCCCGAGATCGTCGCGACCCCGATCGTGCGCGGCTCGGCGGACTACCTGCGCTGGTTGGAGACGGAGACGGAGACGGAGACGGAGGCGGAGACGGAGACGCGGACGCCTCCGCCCGGCGACGGCGACGGCGACGGTGGCGGTGCCGGTGGGGCGGACGCCCGGTGACGCTCCCCTTCTTCGTCTACGGCACCCTCCTGCCCGGCGGCGCCCACCACGACCGCCACCTGCGCGGCCGCACCCGCCACGAGGAACCGGCGGTCCTCCCGGGCGCGGTCCTGTACCCGGGCCCCGGTTACCCGTACGCGGTCGAGGAACCGCCGGCCGCGAGCGCCGCCGGGCCCGGCGTGCGCGGCGGGATCGTCACCCCGCACCCCGGGGCGTACGCCGAACTGCTCGCCGGGCTGGACGAGTTGGAGGAGTACGTCCCCGGCGACCCGAACAGCCCGTACGTGCGCGTGGCGCGCGCCGCGGTCCTGGGCGACGGCACCCGCGTCCGCGCCTGGGTCTACGTCGCCGGGCCCGCCGTCGCCGCGCGTCTGCGCGCGCACGGGAGACCGATCACCGGCGGCGACTGGCGCGCGTACGCGCGTGCCGTCCGGCCCCCGCGCTGACGCGGGGCACGGGCGTCGCGTTCTCCCCGGTGGTCACCGGCCGTGCGCCAGTACGCGCGTGACCCCGTCCTCCTTCGGCCCGAGGAAGTGCGGGTCCGGGTGGAACAGCACGTCCAGCGCCGCCTTGCCGGCCGCGAGGACCTCGCGCGCGCCGCCGTAGTACCAGGTGGCGTCGTGGTCCTGATCGACGCCGACCCCGTACACGTCGAGCCCCGCCGCCCGGCACAGGGCGACCGCGCGGCGGATGTGGAAGCCCTGGCTGACCAGGACGGCCCGGTCCACCCCGAAGATCTTCTTCGCGCGGACGCACGAGTCCCAGGTGTCGAAGCCCGCGTAGTCCCGCACGATCCGCCCGGCGGGCACGCCGTGTCCCGTGAGGTACGCGCGCATGGCGTCCGGTTCGTCGTAGTCGTCGCGGCTGTTGTCGCCGGTGACCAGGACGACGTCCACCCGCCCCGCGCGGTACAGCCGCGCCGCCGCGTCCAGCCGTCCGGCGAGGTAGCGCGACGGTCGGCCGTCCTGCTCCAGACCCGCGCCGAAGACGACGGCGACCCCGGTGTGCGGCACGTCCGCCACGGTCCGCAGCCGGTCGCCGGTGGACAGGCGCAGCCAGGTCGCGGGCAGCAGTACGAGCACGCAGACCAGCACGGCCACCCGCACCAGCCGCCGCCGCCCGGCCACGGCCGACGGCAGCCGCAGCCACCGGGGGCGCGTCGGCCGCAGGGATCGCAGTCGGTCCAGGCCCGGTCGCCGCATCGAAGTCCCCTCCCCGGCGGCCCCCGGGGACCGCGCACGTGACGGCCGTTCCCCGGCCGTCCGGGCGCCCGCCGTCCCCGCCACGACCGGGCCCCGATCAACGAGGACGCGGTTCGCGCCGTTCCGGTTCACCGCGGCCGGGCGGCCGGCGTCCCGGCCCCGGACCTCACAGCGCCCGTACCCTGGTGGTGAAGCCCCGGCAAAGACGCGTGACCCTCGCGCAACGGGAGGGCAACCTCCGGCCGACAGGATCGTTCCATGACGGCGTCGAACCCTTCGCACGACAGGACCCCCGGCCACCGGGCACCCGCCCCGACAGCACGGTGCCCCCGATGAACAGCAGCCACGGCCGCTTCGGCGGTCACCTCGCCGCCCGGCTCCGCGCGCTCCCGCGGGCCGGCGCGGGTCCCGTCCCGCCCGTCCTCGTCCTCGTGGCCCACGGCAGCCGCGACCCGCGCGCGCTGCGCACGGTCGCCGCCCTCGCCCACCGGGTCCGCGCGCTGCGGCCGGGCCTCGACGTCCGGCTCGGCCACATCGAACTGAACGAACCGCTGCTGGCCGACACCCTCGCGGAGCTCGGCGACCGCCCCGCCGTCCTCGTCCCGCTGCTGCTGGGGCACGGCCACCACGTCAAGCACGACATCCCGACCGCGGCCGCCGCCGCACGCGCCCGGGTCCGCGTCGCCCCGCCGCTGGGACCGCACCCGCTGCTCGCCGACACCCTCCACGCCCGCCTCGCCGAGGCCGGCTGGACCGACGGAACCGACGTCCCGGACGGCTCCCGCGCCGTCGTCCTGGCGGCCGCCGGGTCCCGGGACCCCGACTCGGCGGCCGACACCGACCGCGCCGCGCGACTGCTCGCCGGACGCCTGGGCGTACCGGTCGTCCCGGCCTACGCCTCGGCCGCCGCGCCGACCGTGCCGGACGCCGTCCGCGCGCTGACCGCCCGGGGGTACGCACGCGTGGCCGTCGCCGCGTACTTCACCGCCCCCGGCCGCTTCGCCACCGAGTGCGCCGCCGCCGCGCCCTGGATCGCCTCCGCCCCGCTCGGCGCGCACCCCGCGGTGGCCCGGCTGGTCCTGCACCGCCACGACCGCGCGCTCGCCGCCCCCGCCCTGCCCGCCGCACCGGCCCTCACCCGCGCCTGAGCCCCGGCCGGGCCCACTCGGGCCCGCCCGGCCCGCGCTCGCGAAGCCGCACCGCGTGGCCGCGAACGGGCGGTGGTGTCCCGATTGTCACCGCCTGCAACTACTGTCGGGGCATGGAAGGCATCACGTCCGAAGCACCCCGCGCCTACGAGAACACCGACGAGCACGAGGTCCGGCAGGCCTCCGGGTACGACGCGTCCGCCGTCGAGCGCTGGGTCGCCGAACCCGACAAGCGCTCCGGCCGCACCGCCTTCCAGCGCGACCGCGCCCGCGTCCTGCACTCGGGGGCGCTGCGCCGCCTCGCGGGCAAGACGCAGGTGGTCACGCCCGGCCAGCACAGCCAGGTGTGGGACGCGAGCCCCCGCACCCGGCTCACCCACTCCCTGGAGTGCGCCCAGGTCGGCCGGGAACTGGGCGCCGCCCTCGGCTGCGACCCCGACCTCGTCGAGGCCGCCTGCCTCTCGCACGACCTGGGCCACCCGCCCTTCGGCCACAACGGCGAACAGGCGCTGAACGAGTTCGCGCGGGACTGCGGCGGCTTCGAGGGCAACGCCCAGTCGCTGCGCCTGCTCACCCGCCTCGAACCCAAGCGGTTCACCGCGGCCGAGGCCGGCGGCGAGCCCGTCAGCGTCGGCCTGAACCTCACCCGCGCGACCCTCGACGCCGCCGCCAAGTACCCGTGGCCGCGCGGCGCCCACCCCACCGACGCCGCCTCCGGGAAGTTCGGCGTGTACGCCGACGACCGGCCCGTCTTCGACTGGGTGCGCGCGGGGGTGCCCGCCGGGCGCACCTGCTTCGAGGCCCAGGTCATGGACTGGGCCGACGACGTGGCGTACTCGGTGCACGACGTCGAGGACGGCCTGCACGCGGGCCACATCGACCCCAACTGCCTGTACGCGGGCCCCGAACGCCGGGAGATCTTCGCCGTCGCCGTCGGCCGGTACGTCCCCGCGGACACCGACCCCGCCGACCTCGCCGCGGCCCTCGACCGGCTCCAGGACCAGGAGTGGTGGCCGCACGGCTACGACGGCTCGGCGGTCGCGCAGGCCCGGCTGAAGGACGCCACCAGCCAGCTCATCGGGCGCTTCTGCCTGGCCGCGGAGAACGCCACGCGCGCCGCGTACGGCGGCGGCCGGCTCACCCGGTACGCGGCCGAGCTCGTCGTCCCGTACGCGGCCCGCCTGGAGTGCGCGGTGCTCAAGGCGGTCGCCGACCGGTACGTGATGCAGCGCGCCGAGCAGGAGCTGCTCCGCGCCGACCAGCGCGTCGTCGTCGCGGAACTGGCCGAGGCGCTCACCGCCCGCGCGCCGGAGGGCCTCGACCCGCTGTTCCGCACGCAGTTCGACCGGGCCGGTGACGACCTCGCGCGCAAGCGGGTGATCGTCGACCAGATAGCGGCGCTCACCGACGCCTCGGCGCGATCTCTTCACGCCCGGCTGACGGGGCATCCGTAAAACTGGACGGGGGCCCCGCAACCTTGAGGGACACCTGTGACCCGTGAGCCCCGGAGGTGACCCTCCGTGGCCTGATCGGGGCACTCCCTCTTCCCGCACCCAGCTCCGTGCGGGACGCTCGCATGTGGCGGCACCCTTACGAGGAGGCATCAAGTGGTCGACGCGGATCAGACATTCGTCATCGTCGGAGGAGGTCTGGCCGGCGCGAAGGCGGCGGAGACACTCCGGGCGGAGGGCTTCACCGGGCGGGTGATCCTCGTCGGTGACGAGCGCGACCACCCGTACGAGCGCCCGCCGCTGTCCAAGGGCTATCTGATCGGCAAGGAGGAGCGGGACAGCGTCTTCGTCCACGAACCCGCCTGGTACGCGCAGAACGACATCGAGCTGCACCTCGGGCAGACGGTGGTGACGATCGACCGCAAGAACAAGGCGGTCCGCCTCGGCGACGACGGCACCGCCATCCACTACGACAAGCTGCTCCTCGCCACCGGCGCCGAGCCCCGCCGCCTCGACGTGCCCGGCACCGACCTCGCCGGAGTGCACCACCTGCGCCGGCTCGCGCACGCCGAGCGCCTCAAGGGCGTCCTCGCCTCCCTCGGCCGGGACAACGGCCACCTGGTGATCGCGGGCGCCGGCTGGATCGGCCTGGAGGTCGCCGCCGCCGCCCGCGAGTACGGCGCCGAGGTCACCGTCGTCGACTCCGGCCGCACCCCGCTGCACTCGGCGCTCGGCCCGGAGTGCGGCCAGCTCTTCGCCGAACTCCACCGCGAGCACGGCGTCCGCTTCCACTTCGGGGCCCGCCTCACCGAGATCGTCGGCCAGGACGGCATGGTCCTCGCCGTGCGCACCGACGACGGCGAGGAGCACCCCGCGCACGCCGTGCTCGCCGCGATCGGCGCCGCCCCGCGCACCTCGCTGGCCGAGTCCGCGGGCCTGGAGCTCGTCGACGCGGCACACGGCGGCGGCATCGCGGTCGACGAACGGCTGCGCACCTCCGACCCGGACATCCATGCCGCGGGCGACGTCGCCGCCTTCCCGCACGCCACGTTCGGCACCCGCCTGCGCGTCGAGCACTGGGCCAACGCCCTCAACGGCGGCCCCGCCGCCGCCCGCGCGATGCTCGGCCGCGCCGAGCCCTACGACCGCGTGCCGTACTTCTTCTCCGACCAGTACGACCTCGGCATGGAGTACTCCGGCTGGGCGCCCCCGGGCTCGTACGACGAGGTGGTGATCCGGGGGGACGCGGGCAAGCGGGAGTTCATCGCCTTCTGGGTGAAGGAGGGCCGCGTCCTCGCCGGCATGAACGTGAACGTGTGGGACGTCACAGAGACCGTGCAGAGCCTGGTGCGGGCACAGGCCCGCGTGGACACGGACGCCCTCGCCGACCCGCGCGTACCGCTGGAGAGCCTGGTCCCGTGAGGCGCCGCGCGACGTCGGCCGTCACAGGGGGACCGTAGAATTCACGCGTGGCTGGACGGATCAACGACGAGGACGTGAAGGCGGTACGGGACGCGGTCCCGATCGACGCCGTGGTGTCCGAGTACCTCCAGCTCCGCAACGCGGGCGGCGGCAACCTCAAGGGCCTCTGCCCGTTCCACGACGAGAAGTCGCCGTCCTTCCAGGTCAGCCCGAGCAAGGGGCTCTTCCACTGCTTCGGCTGCCAGGAGGGCGGCGACACCCTCACCTTCGTGATGAAGGTCGACCACCTGACCTTCTCCGAGGCGGTCGAACGCCTCGCCGCGCAGGCCGGCATCACCCTGCGCTACGAGGAGGGCGGCTACAACCCCGCCCACCAGCGCGGCGAGCGGATCCGTCTGGTCGAGGCGCACAAGGCCGCCGCCCAGTGGTACGTCGAGCAGCTCGACAACAGCCCCGAGGCCGACACCGGCCGCACCTTCCTCGCCGAGCGCGGTTTCGACCAGGCCGCCGCCGCCCACTTCGGCGTCGGCTACAGCCCCCAGGGCTGGGACCACCTCACGCGGTATCTGCGCGGCAAGGGCTTCACCGACAAGGAACTGCTCCTGTCCGGCCTCGCGCAGGAGGGCCGCCGCGGTCCCATCGACCGCTTCCGCGGCCGGCTGATGTGGCCGATCCGCGACATCGGCGGCGAGGTCGTCGGCTTCGGCGCCCGCAAGCTCTACGAGTCGGACAACGGCCCCAAGTACCTGAACACGCCCGACACCGCGATCTACAAGAAGTCGCAGGTGCTGTACGGCATCGACCTCGCCAAGAAGGACATCGCCAAGTCCAGCCGCGCGGTGGTCGTCGAGGGCTACACCGACGTCATGGCCTGCCACCTGGCCGGCGTGACGACGGCCATCGCGACCTGCGGCACCGCGTTCGGCAACGACCACATCAAGATCCTGCGCCGACTGCTCATGGACAACGGCTCGGCCCGCGTGATCTTCACCTTCGACGGCGACGCGGCCGGCCAGAAGGCGGCCCTGCGCGCCTTCGAGGACGACCAGAAGTTCGCCGCCGAGACATACATCGCCATCGCCCCCGACAACATGGACCCCTGCGAACTGCGCCTGGCCAAGGGCGACGAGGCCGTCGCCGACCTGGTCGAACCCCGCACCCCGCTCTTCGAGTTCGCGCTGCGCCAGATCGTCCTGCGCTACGACCTGGACACCCCCGCGGGCCGCGCCGCCGCCCTCGACGAGGCGGCGCCGGTGGTCGCCCGGATCAAGAACAGCGGCGCGCAGCACGAGGTGGCCGTGCAGCTCGCCGGCATGCTCGGCATCCTCGACACCCAGTTCGTGGTCCGCCGCGTCGCGCAGATCGCCCGCTGGTCCCGCGACCGCGGCGGCAAGGGCCCGGCGCCCGACCAGGGCCGCAGGCAGCAGGGCGGGGGAGGACCGGCGGCCCAACAGCCCCCCGGCGACCGCCGAGGCCCCTCCGGGCCCGCCCTCAACCTGCGCAACCCGGTCTTCGCCACCGAACGCGAGCTGCTCAAACTCGCGCTCCAGATCCCGGAGTTGGTGTCCCCGGCCTTCGACGCGTACGGCGTCGACGAGTTCACCGCCCCGCCGTACGCGGCGGTCCGTCAGGCCGTGATCGAGGCCGGCGGCGCCGAACTGGGCGTCCAGGACCCGCAGGAGTACCTGGTCCGGGTCCGCGAGGCCGCCCCCGACGACGCGGTCCGCGCGATGGTCACGGAACTGGCCGTCGAGCCGATCATGCTGCACCGCAAGGTCGACGAGACGTACGCGGGCGCCCAGTTGGTCACCGTGCGCCGCCGCGCGGTGGAGCGCCGCATCCGCGACATCCAGGGTGCCCTGACCCGCCTCGGATCGGGCGGCGACCCGGCCCACCTGGCCTCGGTGCAGAACGAACTCTGGGTCCTCCAGCAGTACGACCAGGCCCTGCGCGTCCGGGGCGCGGACGCGCTGTAGCCCCGGGCCACCTCAGCGCGGGCGGTCGAAGTACCCCGCGTAGGTGTCCGCGACGGCGAGCCGCAGCCGCTCGGGCAGCCGCGCCCGGTCCACGGCGAGGTGCGGGTACTCCGACGCGAAGGTGTCCCACTCCTCGTCGGACAGGTCCGTCACGTTCGCCGTCAGGTCCTCCAGCAGCGGGCCCGGCCACCGCTCGGGCAGCCCTCCCGCCGCCCGGAACACCGCGTCGAGCAGCGAGTACGGCAGCGGGTACCGCTCGGCGAGCAGGACCGCGTCGTAGAGGTCCTTCGCCTGCGGGTACATGTCGTCCGACAGCCACATCAGCTTCCACGCGAGCGACAGGGCGGGCGACGCGCCCCGCACGGTCGTACCGTCGGGCAGCCGCACGCCGACGGGCGGTTCGGGCAGCTTCTCGTTGAAGACGAAGTCGAGCTGGACGTACCCGCCCGGCAGCCCGGGAGCGCTCCACGGCAGCGCCGTCCGCAGCCCCGGCACCCTGTCGTAGGTCCAGATGCCCTCGGTCACCGCGCCGTCCGCCGTGAACGTGACGGGACCGCCCCGCTCCCGGGCCAGCGCCTCGGCCGCCAGCGCCACCCCGCGCAGCAGCCGTTCGGTGCGCGGCTCGTCGACGCCCCAGGTGTCGGGGGTGACGACGAAGTCGAGGTCGTGCGGCTCCCGGGCTGCGTCGCCGAACCAGGCCGCCATCAGGGCGCTGCCCCGCAGGACCAGGGCGTCGGCGAACCCGGAGGCCGCGATCGCGGCGGGTACCAGGCCGAGGGCCGTGCGCCGGGCCGCCCGCCACGCCTCGGTGCGCCCGGGGTCGGTGAACTCCGGGTCGGACGCACGGAACGCGTTGGGGTGCTGCTTCAACGCCGGTTCGAAGAGCAGGCGTTGGGTCACGTCGTCGCCCGTCACCGGCCGCAGGGTCAGCGGCAGACCGGTCACGGCACGGGTCGCGTCGTCCAACGGGACCCGGGGCAACTCCTCTTCGCCGTAGAGCCGTTCCCACTCGGTTCCGGTCATCGCCGTACCGCCTCTCGTTCCGTCGGCCGCGTCGTCCCGGGGTCCGCCTCCGGTGCCGTCCCGCGCGTCGTCGCTGCGGCCAGCCAGCCGTCGTCCACCGACACGTCGCTGTCGTGCAGCACGAACTCCCGCTCCACCTCGACGACTTCGAACTCCGTGAGCCTTGCGAGCAACGCGTCGAGCGCCCGTCCCGCCGTCGCCGCGTCGCCCTCGTGGACCCGCTGGGTCACGAACCGCTCGTGCAGTCCGCCGCCGAGCACCCGCCGGGCGTTCCACGACAGGTGCGCGCCGTGCGGCACGACGAGTGCCGCCAGCGCCTCCAGGTCCGCCCCGGCCGGCAGCCGCAGCTTCACGTGGTGCTCGAAGTAGCCGCCGTCGCAGGGTCGTTCGGCTCCGGCGGAGGCCGGGCCGGAGACCGCCTCGGCCGCCCGGGGCGCCGACTCGATCTTGACCCGCACCGGTGCGAAGCCGTCCGCCCGCAGCCGCGCGGCGACCTCGTAGGCGTGGGCGTACTCCTGTGCGTAGGAGGCGGATCCGCGCAGGGTGAGCATCGGCTGCGACGGTTTCCGGCCACGCGCGAGCTCGATCCGGGTCGCCCGGAAGCCCGCCTCGGCGGCCCAACTCCGCAGCCGTTCCCACTCGTCGGGGCTGTCGCAGTGGACGGTGACGTGCGTTTCGTACAGGGATTCGGCCACCACCGGATGGTGCCAGAGACGCCCCCGCGCCCGCATGCCGGTTTCGCGAGGGGGTAACCGCACGGTCACGGAACGGATGCAGAAAGTCGTCGCACGCCCCTCGTTTCGGCGATGTGTCGTACGCCACACTGGGTCCCGGTGCCCGAGTTCCCGGAGTGCGGCCGATCCGTCCCCCGCGGGTGCGACAGCCCCGCGGTCCCACTCATCGCGTGCGGGACGGACGGCGGCGAGGCCGCCGGTTCCGCTCCCGAAGTACCGCTGCCGTACACCTCAGCAGCGATCATCCTGGAGGTCGCCCCCGTGCAGACCCAGACCCTCATCCCGACCGGCGACGGTACGCAGGACGAGCCGGACGCCCGCAACGCCGCGAACGACGTCGTCCCCGGCGTGCCGCCGCAGGGCCGCGCCGCGCACCACCCCGGGACGCGCCCGGCCGAACCGGCCGCCGACGAGCCGGAACCCGCCGACGCCCCGGAGGCCGCCCCGGTGCGGCCGCCCCGCGCCGGGGACGGCAGCCCCTCCTCGGACCTGTTCCGCCAGTACCTGCGGGAGATCGGCCGCATCCCGCTGCTCACCGCCGCCGAGGAGGTCGACCTGGCGCGCCGGGTGGAGGCCGGGCTGTTCGCCGAGGAGAAGCTGGCGGGCGCCGTCGGCCTCGACAGCCGGCTCGTCCTCGACCTGGACCGGCTGGTCGTCCTGGGCAGGATGGCCAAGCGGCGCCTCATCGAGGCGAACCTGCGCCTGGTCGTGTCGGTCGCCAAGCGGTACGTCGGCCGCGGCCTGACCATGCTCGACCTGGTCCAGGAGGGCAACCTCGGCCTGATCCGCGCGGTCGAGAAGTTCGACTACGCCCGCGGGTACAAGTTCTCGACGTACGCGACCTGGTGGATCCGCCAGGCGATGTCCCGGGCACTGGCCGACCAGGCCCGCACCATCCGCGTCCCCGTCCACGTCGTGGAGCTGATCAACCGTGTCGTGCGCGTCCAGCGCCGGATGCTCCAGGAGCGCGGCTACGAGCCGACCCCCGCCGAGGTGGCCGCCCACCTCGACCTGCCCGGCGAACGCGTCAGCGAGGTGCTGCGCCTCGCCCAGGAGCCCGTCTCGCTGCACGCCCCGGTCGGCGAGGAGGACGACGTCGCGCTCGGCGACCTCATCGAGGACGGCGACGCCACGAGCCCCGTCGAGTCCGCCGCGTTCCTGCTGCTGCGCCAGCACCTCGAAGCGGTCCTGTCGACACTGGGGGAGCGCGAGCGCAAGGTGGTCCAGCTCCGGTACGGGCTGATGGACGGCAGGCCCCGCACGCTGGAGGAGATAGGCCGCATCTTCGGCGTCACCCGCGAACGCATCCGCCAGATCGAGTCGAAGACGCTGAACAAGCTCCGCGACCACGCCTACGCGGACCAGCTCCGCGGCTACCTCGACTGAACGGCCGCCCGCCGGGGGACGCGGAAGGGGCCGCCCACCGAGGTGAGCGGCCCCGACGACACGGCCCCGGGTCAGTCGACCTCGGCGACCGCCTGCGCGAACTGCGCCCGGTAGAGCCGCGCGTACGCGCCGCCCGCCGCCAACAGCTCGGCGTGCGCGCCCTGTTCGACGATCGCACCGTTCTCCATGACGAGGATCGTGTCCGCGTCCCGGATGGTCGACAGCCGGTGCGCGATGACGAACGACGTCCGCCCGTGCGCGAGTTTGGCCATCGCCTTCTGGATCAGCACCTCGGTACGGGTGTCCACGGAGCTGGTCGCCTCGTCGAGCACGAGTATCACCGGGTCCGACAGGAACGCCCGCGCGATGGTGATGAGCTGCTTCTCGCCCGCGCTCACCCCGGTGCCCTCGTCGTCGATCACGGTGTCGTAGCCGTCGGCCAGCGTCCGCACGAAACGGTCCACGTGGGCGGCGCGCGCCGCCTCCTCGATCTCCTCGCGGGTGACCTCCCGCGACGCCCCGTACGCGATGTTCTCCGCGATGGTGCCGCCGAACAGCCAGGTGTCCTGAAGCACCATGCCGATCCGCTCGCGCAGGTCGTCGCGGGTCATGTCGAGGACGTCCACGCCGTCGAGTGTGATCCGCCCGCCCGACACGTCGTAGAACCGCATGAGGAGGTTGACCAGCGTCGTCTTGCCGGCGCCGGTCGGGCCGACGATCGCGACGGTGTGCCCCGGCTCGACGGTCAGCGACAGGTCCTCGATGAGGGGCTTGTCGGGGTCGTAGCGGAAGGACACGTGCTCCAGCGCCACCCGGCCGCGCAGTTCCTCCGGCCGTAGCCCCGGCACCGGGTCGGCCTCCTGCTCCTCGGCGTCGAGGAGTTCGAAGACCCGCTCGGCGGAGGCCACGCCCGACTGCACCAGGTTCGCCATGGAGGCGACCTGCGTCAGCGGCATCGAGAACTGCCGCGAGTACTGGATGAAGGCCTGCACGTCACCGATCGACAGCGAACCCGACGCGACCCGCAGACCGCCGACGACCGCCACCAGCACGTAGTTGAGGTTCGAGACGAACATCATCAGCGGCTGCATGATCCCGCTGTTGAACTGCGCCTTGAACCCGGCCTCGTACAACGCCTCGTTCTGCTCGGCGAACTGGGCGGCGGACTCCTCCTGCCGGCCGAACACCTTCACCAGCGCGTGGCCCGTGTACATCTCCTCGACGTGCGCGTTGAGCTTGCCGGTGGTGCGCCACTGCTGCACGAAGTGCGGCTGCGACCGCTTGCCGACGCGGGTGGCGACGACGAACGACAGCGGCACCGTCACCAGCGCGACCAGCGCGAGGATCCACGACACCCAGAACATCACCGCGAGCACGCCGATGATGCTGAGCAGCGAGTTGATGAGCTGCCCCATCGACTGCTGGAGCGTCTGCTGGATGTTGTCTATGTCGTTGGTCGCCCGGCTGAGCACCTCGCCGCGCTGCCGCTTGTCGAAGTACGACAGCGGCAGCCGCGACAGCTTCGTCTGCACGTCCTCGCGCAGCCGCAGCACGGTGCGGTTCACGGTCCGGTTCACCAGCCGGGTGCCGACCGCCATCAGCAGGCCGGCCACCAGGAACGTGCAGAGCGCGAGCAGCAGTACGCGGCCCACGGCGTCGAAGTCGATGCCCTGGCCCGGCGTGAAGTCGGTGCTGCGCAGCATGTCCGCCATGTCGCCCTGGCCGCGCTCGCGCATCGCGTCCAGCGCCTGCGCCTTCGTCAGCCCGGCCGGCATCTGCCGCCCGATGATGCCGCCGAAGACCAGGTCGGTGGCGTTGCCGAGGATCTTCGGCCCCACCACGTTCAGCGCCACGCTCACGACCACGCAGGCCAGCAGCGCCACGATGGTCAGCCGCTCCGGGCGGAACCGTGCCAGCAGCCGTTTTCCGGAGCCGACGAAATCCATCGAACGCGCCTGGGGGCCGCCCCCGGCCGCCATCCGCCCCATGGGCCCGGCCATCAGGCTGCCTCCGCTTCCGTGAGCTGGGAGAGCACGATCTCCCGGTAGGTCTCGTTGTCCGCCATCAGCTCGTGGTGCCGGCCGGTGCCGACCACCCGGCCCTCGTCGAGGACCACGATCCGGTCGGCGTCCCGGATGGTCGCCACGCGCTGCGCGACGATCACCACGGTCGCCTCGGCGGTCTCCTCGGCGAGCGCGGCACGCAGCGCCGCGTCCGTGGCGTAGTCGAGCGCGGAGAACGAGTCGTCGAACAGGTAGATCTCCGGGCGCTGCACGAGGGTGCGGGCGATGGCCAGGCGCTGGCGCTGGCCGCCCGACACGTTGGTGCCGCCCTGCGCGATCGGCGCGTCGAGACCGCCCTCCAGGCGGCCCACGAACTCCTTGGCCTGCGCGACCTCCAGCGCGTGCCACAGCTCCTCGTCGGTGGCGTCCGGATTCCCGTACCGCAGGTTCGTCGCCACCGTGCCGGCGAACAGGTACGGCCGCTGCGGCACCATGCCGACGGTGCGGGCCAGCAGCTTCGGACCGATCGTGGAGACGTCCACGCCGTCCACGAGGACCTCGCCCTCGGTCGCGTCGAACAGCCGGGGCACCAGCCCGAGCAGGGTCGACTTGCCGCTGCCTGTCGAGCCGATGACGGCGGTCGTCTCGCCCGGCCGGGCCACCAGGTCCACGGACTTCAGCACCGACTCCTCGGCCCCCGGGTACCGGAACCCGGCCCCGCGCAGCTCCAGATGGCCGTGCCGCCTGAGCTCCAGGACCGGCGCGGTCGGCGGCACGACACTGCTCTCGGTGTCGAGGACCTCCTCGATGCGCTCGGCGCAGACCTCCGCGCGCGGCACCATCATGAACATGAAGGTGGCCATCATCACGGACATCACGATCTGCATCAGATAGGCGAGGAACGCGGTCAGGTCACCGATCTGCATCCCGCCGCTCTCGATGCGGTGGGCGCCGAACCAGACCACCGCGATCGACGACACGTTCACCACGGTCATCACCATGGGGAACATCAGCGCGAGCAGCCTGCCGGTGCCGAGCGCCGACTCGGTCAGCCGGACGTTCGCCTTCCGGAACCGCTCCTCCTCGTAACCGTCCCGCACGAAGGCGCGGATGACCCGGTTGCCGGTGATCTGCTCGCGCAGCACCTGGTTGACCCGGTCGAGGCGCCCCTGCATCGCCCGGAACAGCGGGCGCAGCCGCCGCACGATCAGCGTCACGCAGATGCCGAGCACCGGCACCACCGCGACGAGCACGCCGGACAGCGGCACGTCGAGACCGAGCGCCAGGACGATGCCGCCGACGCACATGATCGGCGCGGAGACCATCAGGGTGAACGACATCAGGACCAGCATCTGGACCTGCTGCACGTCGTTGGTGGTCCGCGTGATCAGCGAGGGCGCGCCGAAGTGACCCAGCTCACGTGCCGAGAACGACTGCACGCGGTCGAACACCGCGGCGCGGACGTCCCGTCCGAGCGCGGACGCCGTCCGCGCGCCGTAGTAGACCGCGCCGATGTTGCAGACGACCTGGGCCAGCGAGATACCGATCATCACCGCCCCGAAGGACAGGATGTAACCGGTGTCGCCCTTGACGACACCGTTGTCGATGATGTGCGCGTTCAGCGTGGGCAGGTAGAGGGTGGCGCAGGTCTGCAGGAGCTGCAGCAGCACCAGCAGGACGATGGATTTCTTGTAGGGCCGGAGGTGGGCCCGCAGGAGTCGTATGAGCACGCGCGGTCTCTCGATGTCGGCGGATGGGCGGCACACAGGGTGCACCACGCCCTATCGTCCGACACTCCACCGGTGTTACCTCAACCCATTAAGCCAACAGCAGACCAAGAACCGACCCGGCGTCAGCCTGCCGCCCCACGACCGCCGTCCGGGCCCCCCGGCACCCGACGGGCCCCGTTGCGCCGACCGTGGCAGGCGCCGCCCGCCCGCGCGGGGCCCTCAGCCCTGGAAGGCGCCCGGGTACGTCTGCTCCCGCACCGCCACGTACTGCTGCCGCACGGCCTGCCCCACCGCCAGCTCGTCGCCCGGGTCGAGCACCTGTGCGGCCGGCCCCTGCCAGGCGGGCGGGGTGCGCGGGTCGAGGGTGCCCCGGGAGACGCCGAGCGCCCACGCGGCCTGCCGCGCGGCCCCGGTCGCCGCGTAGTCCGCGGGCTGCGGCACCACGACCTGCGCCCCGAACAGCGCGGGCGCGCACGCCTGCACCGCGGGCAGCTCGGCGGCCGCGCCCAGCAGGAACACCCGCCGCACCTCGACCCCGCGCCCGCGCAGCACGTCCAGCGCGTCGGTGAGCCCGCACAGCATGCCCTCGAACGCCGCCCGCGCCAGGTGCTCGGGCCGCATCGACTCGCGCCGCAGCCCCGCGAGGGTGCCCGCGGTGTGCGGCAGGTTCGGCGTCCGCTCGCCCTCCAGGTACGGCAGCAGCACCAGCCCGTGGGCGCCCGGCGTCGACTTCATCGCCAGGTCGGACAGCCCCTCCAGGTCCCCGGTGCCCAGCAGTTCGGCGGTTCCGCGCAGGGTGCGCACGGCGTTCAGGGTGGTGACGACCGGCAGGTGCATGCCCGTCGCGTCCGCCAGCGAGGTGATCATCCCGCTCTGGTCGACGAGCGCCTCCCGGTGCACCGCCATCACGGAACCGGACGCGCCCAGCGACACCACGGCGTCACCGAGCCCGATGCCGAGCCCGAACGCCGCCGCCATCGTCTCGCCCGTGCCGGCCGAGATGAGCAGCCCCTCGGGGGTCGTGCCGGCCGCGTCGGAGGGGCCGATCACCTCGGGCAGCGCGGCCCGGTGGCCGAGCGCCATCTCGACCAGGTCGGGCCGGTAACCGCCGGTCGCCGCCGACCAGTAGCCCGTCCCGGAGGCGCCGCCGCGGTCGGTGGTCCGGCGCACGGGCCGGCCGAGCAGCTGCCACACGAGCCAGTCGTGGGCCTGCATGAGGAACGCGGTGCGCCGCGCGGCGTCGGACTCGTTCTTCGCGAGCCAGCGCAGCTTCGTCACCGGGTGCCCGGCCTGCGGCACGCTCCCCACGGCCTGCGCCCACGCCTCGCGCCCGCCCAGCGCGTCGATGAGATCGGCCGCCGCGACCTGCGCCCGGCGGTCGCCCCCGACCAGCGCCGGCCGCACGGTGGTGCCCTGCGCGTCCAGCGGGACCAGCGCGTTCTGCTGGGCGGAGACGCCGATGGCCTGCACACCCTCCAGCAGCCCGCCCCCGGCGGCCTCGCCGAGCGACAGCAGCCAGGCCTGCGGATCGATGTCGGCGGGACGGCCACCGCCCTCGGGGCCGTCGACCGGATGCGGCGCGTACCCCTGCCGCAGTACGGACCCCGTGTCCGCGTCGCAGACGACGATACGAGTGAAATCGGGCGAACTGTCCAGCCCAGCGACTATCCCCATGGTGAAAATTCTGCCGCACACACGGAGGTGACCGTGCCATCGCGGCACGGTCACCTCGTACGGATCTCCCTCACCAGGGGTTCCGGGCGTTACGGAGTACTGGTTCCCCAGTCGTCCTTGCCCGTCCCGCCCGCGCTGCGCTCGCGCAGCGAACGCACCCGCTGCGCCACCGAGTCGGGCATCCGGTCGCCGAGCTTCTCGCTCACCACGTGGTACGCCCGGCCGGCGACCTGGCGGCCCTGCTGGGTCGCGGTCTCGGCGGTGTTGCGCACCGCGGGGTTCTGCGCGACCCGGCGGGCCGACTTCTTCAACGTCTCGTAGCGCTCGCGCCCGGCCTTCGTGCCGAGCACGTAACCAAGAGCGAGGCCGACAACGAACGTGAGCCGGTATCGCATACGGCCACCCTTCCCTTGCGTAGGCATCCATGCCGAGGAGTGCGGAGACTGCCGATTGGCGGAGCACCCCCCTGCTTGCGCTAATGTATGTGTCGCAGCGAGCAAGCGCCCCCTGGCGGATACCCAGGTGGGTGCGTTCGATGCAAACGAGACGTTCCCCTGTAGCTCAATTGGCAGAGCAGCCGGCTGTTAACCGGCAGGTTACTGGTTCGAGTCCAGTCGGGGGAGCTCGGTCCCCTGTAGCTCAATTGGCAGAGCAGCCGGCTGTTAACCGGCAGGTTACTGGTTCGAGTCCAGTCGGGGGAGCAGTGGAACAAGGACCCTTCGGGGTCCTTTTTCATGCCCTGCGGAACCACCGCGTCCTGGGCCGAGTCCTCATGGTCATGCGAAGCCGACCATCCGAGGCAGGAGATCGTATGACCGGCTATGCTGCGGCAGACGGCGCGTACAAATGTGCGCGACGCGCCGTAAGGGGCGGTAGCTCAGCCGGTTAGAGCAGCGGACTCATAATCCGTCGGCCGTGGGTTCGAGTCCCACCCGCCCCACCGCGAACGGATTCCGGCCCTTGTGGGTCCGAACGGAGTTCGGTCCGCCTTCCCCGTCGACGGCCGCCCGGCACTTCGCCGGGCGGCCGTCGGGTTTTCCGCGGGACCGGGACGCGAGAGCCCCGGGCTGTTTCGCGGGCTTCCGGAGGCGTGTCGCATTCGCGCCGGTCGTTGTGCCCGCCGCGCTCTCCGGCCCGCCGCTGTTGTTCACCCCCGGGTCACCCCGGCGGACTTACGGTCGTGCCCGCCGCCCGGCACTCTGGTGGGTCGTGTGTGCCGTGCGGGCACCCCTGGGGCGAGGGTGGAGTGGATGACACCGATCAGCCGAAGAGGCTTCGTGGGACTGGGCGCGTCCGTGGCGGCGGGGGTCGCGGTGGGGGCCGGTACGGGGACCTCCGCGAGTGCCGCCGCGGCTGCGGCCACCGGCACCGTCAAGGACGTCAGGCACGTGGTGATCCTCATGCAGGAGAACCGCAGCTTCGACCACTACTTCGGGCGTCTCAAGGGCGTCCGCGGCTTCGACGACCGCAGTGGCATCACCCTGTCCGGCGGCTACTCGGTCTTCAACCAGCCCAACCTCCTGTCGCGCCAGTACCCGTGGAAGCTCAGCGCGACCGCGGCGGCCGGCGGGGTGGACAGCGAGACCCTCGCGCAGTGCAACGGTGACCTGCCGCACTCCTGGTCCTCCCAGCACGCCGCCTGGAACAAGGGCCGCCTCGACAACTGGGTGGCGGGCGTGGGCAGTGTCCGCTCGCTGGGCTACCTGGACCGCACCGACATCCCGCTGCACTACGCGCTCGCCGACAACTACACCGTCTGCGACGCCTACTTCTGCTCCACGCTCAGCGCCACCGGCCCCAACCGCACCTACCTGTGGAGCGGCAAGGTCGACAGCGCCAGCTACGACGGCGGCGACGAGTCCGGACTGACCTGGCAGACGTACGCCGAGTCCCTCCAGAACGCGGGCGTGAGCTGGAAGGTCTACCAGAACGCCGACGACAACTTCGGCGACAACGGCTGCGCCTACTTCAAGAACTTCACCTCCGCCGCCGCGGGCACCCCGCTGCACGACCGCGGCATGGCCTCGGTTCCCGCCGTCACCGGCTCCACCCCCGACGACATCGCCGCCGCCATCAGGGCCGACGTCGTCGCGGGCACCCTGCCGCAGGTCTCCTGGGTGGTCGCCAACCAGGCGTTCTCCGAGCACCCCTACGCCCCGCCCGGCGACGGCGCCCACTTCGTCGGCATGGTCTACCAGGCCCTCGCCGCCGACCCCGCCGTCCTCGACTCGACGGTGCTCTTCCTCAACTACGACGAGAACGACGGCTACTTCGACCACGTGCCGCCGCCCGCACCCCCGGCCGGCACCGCGGGGGAGTTCCTCAACGGGGTTCCGTACGGCTTCGGTTTCCGCGTCCCGATGATCGTCGTCTCGCCCTGGACGCGCGGTGGTTACGTCTCCTCCGAGGTCTTCGAGCACACCTCGGTGCTGCGCTTCCTGGAGACCTGGACCACCGCCCTCGGCAAGCCCGCGGCCTGCGCCAACATCAGCGACTGGCGCCGCAGGGTCAGCGGCGACCTCACCGGCGTCTTCGACTTCGCCCACCCGGTGAACGGCGCGGTGGCCCTGCCCGCGACGAGCGTCATCGGCATCAACACCTGTGCCCCGCTGCCCAATCCGGCGCCCACCACCAACGCCCCGCCCGTCCAGGAGACCGGCACCCGCCCGGCCCGCGCACTGCCCTACCAGCCCAACGGCTACCTGGACCACCTGGAGTTCGGCACCGGCGGCAAGATCCTCGCCTGGTTCACCATGGCCAACCAGGGCACCCCGGCGACCCGCGCAGCGCACTTCTCCATCCACCCCAACGCCTACCGGGACACCACTCCCTGGCAGTACACGGTGGACGCCCAGGGCGCCGCGAGCGACTACTTCAACATCGGTACGGGCTACGGTGCCGGGGCGTACGACATCTCCATGGCCGGTCCGAACCGGTTCCTGCGCCGCTTCCGGGGCGACGCCACGAAGGCGGGGAAGGCGGTCGAGGCGATTCCCCGCTTCGCCGTCGAACCGGGCACCGGGAGGACCGCCCTGTGGTTCACCCTGACCAACACCTCCACCGCCGCCGTGACGTTCACGATCACGTCGAACCACTACCGCACCGACGGCCCGTGGACCTACCGGGTGGCCGCGGGCGGTTCCGCCCAGGACTACTTCAACGCCGTTGCCTATCAAGGCGGTTGGTACGACTTCACCGTGACGGTGGACTCCGACGCGACCTGGTCGCGCCGGTTCACCGGTCACATCGAGACGGGCGCGGTCAGCGTCAGCGGGTGAACCGGCGCCTCAGGAAAGGGGCTTCACCGTGTCCACGTAGGTCTGGCCCTTCCCGTACAGGCTGTTGACCTGCTGGGTGACCTGGGCGGCGGACTGGGCCTCGCCGGACCTGTAGTAGAACCAGTTCACGTCCATGTCCCACGTGCGCTTTCCGGTGAACGGCAGGTCCACGAACCAGGTGTTGAAGTTCGCCGACATGCTCTCCCGGGGGTAGTACTTGCCCGAGCTGGTGAAGATCTTCTTGCCGTCCATGGAGTACGTCACCGTGCCGTGCGCGGCGGTGATGACGACGGTGTGCCAGCCGCCGAGGTCGATGAAGTTCTGCTGGGTGACCCGGTCGCCGGCGTCCGCGCTGTACCAGGTGGTGGTGTCCAGGCGCGGACCCGGCGAGCCCCAGCCGCCGTTGGGCTCGTACTCGTCGTCCAGTTCGCTGTACTTCTCCTGGTCCTTGGAGATCATGAAGAAGGCCTGGTTGATCTCGTCGCCGTTCTTCCCGCTCGTCGGGTCGTTGTGGAAGTTGATCCGGGCCGCGTAGGTGCCGGTGAAGAACTTCGACGAGTCGCTCTGCAACTCCGCCTGGGTCGTGCTGCGGGCCGTCCCGTCGGTGGTGGCGCGCAGTTGGAGCGCCTGGTCGCCCTTCGCGCCCTTCACCGGCGGGAAGGACACACCGGAGGCGGTCCAGGTGTTCTCGATGCCGGGGCCGCCCTTGCTCGTTCGGACGATCCAGCCGTTCTCCCGCAGCGCCGGGTCGTCCGGACCGCTGTAGTGGAAGGCGTCGAAGTAGGTGTCCGCGGGCGCGGTCGGCGGGGCCGCCGCCTGCGAAGGCGTGGGCGAGGAGGCGGAGTTGACGGCCGCCTCGGCGGAGGCGCCGGTCGGCTCGTCACCCCAGGACAGGGCGCCGTCGAGGTAGGCGGTCACCTTGCGGGAGACCTTGAACGTGCTGTCGCCCGCGTCGTACGAGTAGTAGCCGGACTCCGTCACCGGCCTGCCGTCGGTCCGGTACACCTGGACCTCCACCGCGCCGCCCTTGGCGCCCGCCGCCAGGCTGCCGGCCTTGGCGGTGAAGCCGACCTCCAGGTAGTGGTCCGCGGTGCCGGTCGGCGTCGGCATGGCCACGATCCGCTCGGTCACCGACGCGCAACCGGCGGGCGCCCGGACGCAGTTGAACGCGTAGTCGGCGCCCTCGTCCTCCTTGAACCAGTAGCGCATCGTCACGTCGGCGAGGGCGACCCGCTTGTCCGACACGTTGATCACTTCGAGCCAGGGCTGGCTCACCGACCTGCTCCCGGCGTCGCCCGCCTTGTACTGCACCGTCAGCGGCGGCTTGTCCTCGTGCGCCTTCTTCCACAGCGGGTACCCCACGGCACCCGCCCCGGCCAGCACGGCGAGCACCAGCACCACCTTGAGGAACGTCCGGACCGGGCTCCGCCGTTTCGGCGCCTGACGCGAGCGGGGGTTCTCCGGGCGCGACGTACGGGAAGGCCGGTGCTGCTGGGCGCCGTCACGGGCGTGACCCACGGTGTACCTCTCGGGGGGATGGGATGGCCGGGCCCGCGGCACGGCGGGGCGGGGCGGGGGAGGGGCCCGGGCCGGCGGCGGTGGGGGAGGGCGGCGGGTCAGCTCATTGGGGTGCCCACGCCTCGTGGCCGTGCGGGTGGGGCGGATTCTGCGCGGGCGCGTCGTCCCGGACGCCGTACGGTGCGGGGGGTGCGTACGGCGCCGGATTCCCGTACGGGTCATGGGTGTTGTGGCCGCCGTGGCCGGCGTACTCGCCGTGGCCGCCCTGCGCGCCGTACGGGTCCTGGGAGCCGTACGGCTGCTGCGTGCCGTACGCGCCGCCCTGCGCCCCGTACATGTCCTGCGCCCCGTAGGCGAACGGGGAGCCGTCGTAGGGGTGCTGCTCGGGGTGCTGCTCCTGGCCGGCCTGCTGCGGCATCGGGCGGCCGTACTGCTGGGCGGCCTGCGGCTGCGGCTGCCCCGAGTGGCCGGGGTACCCCGCG
Organism: Streptomyces sp. NPDC008150; assembly: GCF_042956945.1. NCBI lineage: Bacteria > Bacillati > Actinomycetota > Actinomycetes > Kitasatosporales > Streptomycetaceae > Streptomyces > Streptomyces sp. NPDC008150. The sequence goes on from NZ_JBIBHJ010000001.1 coordinate 587,735, forward strand.
TACTCGTACTGGTTCTGCTGCCACTGCTGCGGCTGCTCGCCGTGGGCCGGGGGGTACGCGTGGCCGACGGGCACCGGCATCTCCCGGGGGTGGACGGGCCCGCCGGTCGGCTGGGCCGGGATCCGGGCCGTCGCGTGCGCCGGGGGCTGGGCCGGGACACCGGCCGCACCGGGCCGCGCGTACGCGTCGCCGCGGTCCTCGAACGACTCCGCGGGTGCCGTGCCGGTGACGCTCTCCGCCTCGCCGACCTCGACGGTGGACCGGGTGCCCCACTTGGTCTGCCGCAGCGTGGCCAGCGACCAGAGCCGCAGCGGCAGCAGCAGGCAGAGGTTCATCAGCGCGTACAGCGGGGCGGCGAGGAAGGTGAGGGTGCGGTCGAGCGGGCCGACGCCGGCCGCGCCGCGCAGGTAGTGGATCGAGCGGACCCACGCCATCACGCACATGTAGGCGAGGTAGGTCGCGAGGAGCTGCCAGCCGGTGGGGTGCAGCACGATGGCGAACAGCGACGCCAGCAGGGCGACGGTGAAGGCGACCCAGGTGACCAGCTCGATCAGGTTGAGCCACCAGTACATGCGCGAGACGCGGAACTTGCCCAGCAGCAGGAAGCCCTCACGGATGAACGACTTGCCCCAGCGGACCTGCTGGCGGATGTAGTGGTTCAGGCGCTCGGGGACGTCGGTGTAGCCGACCGAGGACGGCTGGATCAGCGACAGGCCCTCGGTGAGGCAGTAGTAGGTGAGCCGCCGGTCGTCGCCGAAGGTGGCGGGCAGGCCCAGGAAGCGCTGGTCGAGGAAGTCGTCCAGGTGCTTGCGCACCACCCAGCCCCGGTACATCGCCAGCGAGCCGCAGGCGCACAGCACCGAGCCCAGCCGCGAGTACGCGACGCGCTCGCCGAGGAAGGCGTTGACGTACCGCATGTCGATCAGCCGCGTCAGCAGGTTGACGCTGCGGTTGTGGGCGAGCACCAGGCCGGTGACGCACTGGACGCGGCGCTTGCTGAACGGCTCGGCCAGTTCGGCGACGGCGTGCTCGTCGAGCACGGTGTCCGAGTCGACGCACAGGTAGGCGTCCGCCTCGGGGGCCTCGCGGAAGCCGGCCGCCAGGCCGTGCCGCTTGCCCTGGTTGACGGCGAAGCGGATGAAGTCGAGCCGGATGCCCGCCTCCTCGAACTTCGGGCGCATCTCCTCGACGACCGCGTGCGCGGACTGGTCGCTGGAGCAGTCGTCGACGATGGTCAGCGACTGCGGCGTGAGCGTCTGGCCGAGGATCGACTCCAGGCAGCGCCGCAGCATCGCCGGGGCCTCGTTGTAGGTCGTCACCACACCGTGGATCACGTGCTGGTTCAGCGGCTTCTGGAAGATCATGTCCGGCTGCCGCCGCCGGCGTATCGACAGGAGCAGCTTGGTGCCGAGCAGGGCGCCGACGGCGAGGCCGTACCAGTGCGCGTGTTTCCCGAGGTGCGCGAGGGAGTCGAGGGAGAGGTGCATGGAAAGGCCGCCTCACTGGGCTCCGGCACCGTCGGCCTGAGCGCGTCCTGGCTGTTTCCCCGGCGGGTGCGTCCGGGTGCCGCCGATCGCTGACGGGTGGTCGGTTCGCTCGGCACGACGCGGACGCACGGACGCGCGGCATGCCGAGGGAGCCCAGCCGTGCGATCCTCCCGGGCCGGTGTTCCGGCCCGGACGGCTGTGACTCCTGTGTACGTTGTTGGTGCAGAAATCTTATGAACGGACAAATGGTTCTTGAGTGGATCATGTGTTCGTAACGTGCACACATGTCGTGGCCACCGTTACGGAGATGTGACGCATGTGTTCGCGTGAACCTGTGGTATTCGCGCCCGTCATGAGGAAGGTGCGCGGTGTTCGGCCCCGGGCCGTCCCAGGGTCGGGGCGCGTGCGGCGCGTGCTGCGACGGCCGCGGGCAACCGGCTTCGCGATTTCGGCTCTTCGACGCATGGAGCCGGAACGGCGGGGTACCCGCGTGTCGTTGGCCCGTTCGGGGCCGGCGTTGGCGGGATGGGGAGGGAAGCATCATGGCGACAGTGACTGCGGCCAAGACGGAGACGAAGATACCGGGGTCGGCCGCCAGGACCGGCCAGTCGGTCCTGCCGGAGATCGGTGACCCCTCCAAGGTCGCGCCGAGGGACGCGCGCGAGCTCTCGCGGCTGTTCTTCGACCAGCTGACCGTGCTGGAAGAGGGTTCGCCCGAGTACAGCTACGCCCGCAACACGCTGATCGAGATGAACATGTCCCTCGTCCGCTTCGCGGCCGGCCGCTTCCGCAGCCGCGGGCCGGAGGAGATGGAGGACATCGTCCAGGTCGGCATGATCGGACTGATCAAGGCGATCGACCGGTTCGAGCTGACCCGTGAGGTCGAGTTCACCTCGTTCGCCATCCCGTACATCGTGGGCGAGATCAAGCGCTTCTTCCGCGACACCAGCTGGGCCGTGCACGTGCCGCGCCGCCTTCAGGAGGCCCGGGTCCAACTGGCCCGCGCCACCGAGGAGTTGCGCAGCCGCCTCGGCCGCACGCCGACGGTCAAGGAACTGTCCGCGCTGATGAGCCTGTCCGAGGACGAGGTCGTCGAGGCCCGGATCGCCTCCAACGGCTACAACTCGGCCTCCCTGGACGCCGCGCTGAGCACCAGCGAGGACGGCGAGACCGCCCTCTCGGACTTCATCGGCGCCGACGACCAGGCCCTGGAGCTGGTCGAGGACTTCCACGCGCTCGCGCCGATGATCGCGGCCCTGGACGAGCGTGACCGCGAGATCCTGCACATGCGGTTCGTCGACGAACTCACCCAGGCCCAGATCGGCGAGCGTCTCGGCGTCTCCCAGATGCACGTCTCCCGGCTGCTCTCCCGCTGCCTCGCCCGGCTTCGCGAGGGCATGCTCACCACCAGCTGAGCAGGCGGTACCGCCTTCGGCTCCGGTCGGCCCGACCCCCCACGGATGCGGCCCGGTCCGTCCCTCGCGGGACGGACCGGGCCGCATCCGTCGCGCGGTCGCCGCACCTGCTTCCGCGGCGGGGCCGGGCGCCGGTTCACCACGGCGCCGGGCCCGGTGGCGGTGCGGGCCGGCGGCTGGTGTCGCCCCAGGTCCGGACGACCGAGTGGTCCGTGAACGCGTGCACGACGCGGTACGCCGGTGCCGCCCGCGGCCGGCGGAGCTGGGCGTTGACGTACAGCTCGGCCTCGTGCCGGTCGGTGCGCGGGGTCCCGCACAGCTGCCAGGAGATCCCGTTCCACAGCTCGGGGATCCAGCGCTCGTGCGGCTTCGGGTCGTGCTCCCGCAGCCCGAACCGTGACTGCACCCGCACGATCTTCGTGCCGTCCTCGTCCCGCGCACGGCGCTGGGTCTCCTGCGCGCGTCCGCCGCGCCGCCGGGCAGAGGTCACTGGCGTCCTCGTCCACCGGGCCGGTGGGGTGCTCGCGGCAGCGGGTGGTCTGCTGGGGGTTGCCGATCACCTCGTCGAGCTTCGCCATGGCCCGCTTCAGGTCGGTTCTCAGCTCGTTGAGCCGGGCGTCGTCGACGTTGCCGTCGAGGTTCTCCCCGTGATCCCCGAGGACGCGCAGCGCGCGGGTCAGGGCGACGAACTCGGCATGGTTCACGGGCGGTCCCTCCGGGCTGGACGGGCGGTCGGGCGGACGGCGGTCGGGCGGGGCGCGGTACGGGCGACGCGCGTGCCCCCGCGTCGCCCGTACTCAACGACGTTCCGTCGCGATCGACACGGCGACCGCACCGCCGCCTCCGGCCCGGCGCCGGGCGCCGCACGTCCCGCCCGGAACGCGGTCCGCGCCCGGCCCCGCGCGCCTAGCCCGGCGTGGGCACCGGCATCCGGACCTGGACGCGCTTGCCGTGCGCGGTCCGGGCGATGTCGAGGGCGCCGCAGATCGCGTGGACGATCTCCAGGCCGTGGCCGCTCGGGCGGTTCGGGTCCCGGTGCTGGACCGTGCCGCTCTCGGGCGAGGCGTCCCAGACGGTGATGTCGAGGCTGTCCGTGCCGTTGCCCCGGTAGGCGAGGTCGAGCCGGCAGGCACCGCCCGCGTAGCGGACGGCGTTGGTGACCAGCTCGCTGACGACGAGCTGTGCCCGGCCCACCGTGTCGTCCCGGGCCGCCGCGGGGCGGTCCGACCCCACGCGGTTCAGGAAACCCCGTACCGCGCGCCGGGCCGCCGCGATGCAGGGCGGGGTGCCGTCGTAGACCTCGCTCAGCCGCAGTTCCATCAGTAGCTCCGCTCCGGCGCACAGTCCTGGGATGCCCGCGTCCTGCCGCCCGGGACGCGGGAATCGTCCTTGCCCTCGTCACACGGGTACCCAGACATCCGGGTTCAAAGGTGCGGTCAAAGGTGCAGACCGGGCGGGAGGGCCGCGGTGTCTTTGCCGGACCGGGACGTAGCCGTGTTCCTGCGGGTGCCGCGGCTTCGGCATACTCGGGGGCATGTCGACAAAAGACAGTGCCGACCCGGAGCTTCCGGTGATCGCGCCCCGGGGCGACCTGGACGCGGAGACCGTGCCACCCCTGGCCGACGAACTGGAGAGTGCCGGGACCCTGCACCCCGGGCTGGTCCTGGACGCCGAGGGCATCGAGTTCGCCGACTCGTCGTTCCTCAACGTCCTGCTCACGTTCCACCGGCGCACCGACCTGCGGGTCGCCGCCCCCTCGCCCGCCGTCGCGCGGCTGCTGGCCATCACCGGCACCGACACGGTGCTGAGCGTCTACCCGAGCGTCCAGGCCGCGCAGGTGCCGCGGCCCCGCACGCCGGGGGAGGACCACACCGGCTGACCTGCCCGGCCGGGCGGCGGCCGCCGTCCGGGCCCGCTGTCTCCGTCCCCGGCGGCCGCCCCGGCCCGCCGCCGTCTCCGTCCCCGGCCGCCGCCCGTTCGGTCTTGCGGCCCGGCCCCGGGCACCTCGGGACCCGGGCTTTGGGCCTTCCGGCTTCCGGGCCTCTCGGCTTCCCGGCCCTGGGCGCCTCGGGACCCGGGCTTCCGAGCTTCGGGCCTGCGGGACTGCGGGTTCCGGGCCTGCGGGCTTCCGGTTCTCGCGGCCTTCGGCCTCCGGGCTTCGGGCCTCCGGTTCTCCGGGCGGGGCCCCCGGCCCCGGGCAGCCCGGGACCCATGACTCCCGGCCGCAGGCCCAACCCCCGCCCCCGGGGCCACGCGTCCGCCCGCCCCCCGGGGGTCACGCGTCCGCCTGCCCCCTGGCCACGCGCCCGCCCCGGCCGTCGTGCGCCGCCCGACGGCCCCTCGTCCGCCGTCCACGGGGACGGCCCGCCCCGGCTTGCCGGCTCTTCCCGGGGCGTCCCGGATCGATTCCTTTCCGACGGCTCCTCCGGCCCGTGCCGCCCCGATACGCTGGGCCCGGACCCCTCCCGCGCGAATACCGGGGGCCGGGGCGGACAACGGGACTTGGTGGAGAGCTTGACGGCAGTGCGATCGGCCGGGGGACTGCCCCGGCAGGTGTTCGACCCGGCGCGGCTGGCCGCGGTGCGGGCGACCGGGCTCCTGGACACCGGGCCGGAGGACGCGTTCGACGATCTGGCCGGGCTGGCCGCCGCGGTCACGGGATGCGGGCGGGCGTTCGTCACCCTCGTCGACGACCGGCGTTCGTTCTGGAAGTCCTGCGTCGGGGTCGACAGCCCCGCCACCAGCGGCACCGGCACCGGCGACCGGCAGATCCCGGTCGAGGACAGCTTCTGCCAGTACCTGATCGAACTCGACGGCGCGCCGTTCGTCGTCGACGACGCCCGGACCGACGGGCGCACCCGCGACCACCCCTCCGTCGTGACGATGAAGATCGGCGCGTGGGCCGGTTATCCCGTGCTCGGGCCGGGCGGCGAGGTGCTGGGCAGCATGTGCGTGATCGACGAGAACCTGCACGAGTGGCAGCCCTCCGAACTGGCCACCCTCGCCACCATGGCCCGCGCGGTCAGCAACGAGATCAACCTGCGCACCTCCCTGGCCACCGCCGAGGACGCCCTGGCCGTCTCCAGCGAGCTGGCCCGCAGCCTCCAGGACAGCCTGCTGCCGCCCGCGCTGCGCCCGGTGCCCGGTCTGGAGGCCGCCGCCTCCTACCTTCCGGCGGCGGGCGGCACCACGGTCGTGGGCGACTTCTACGACCTCTTCCACGCGCGCGGCCCCTGGTGGTGCACGGTGATGGGCGACGTCTGCGGCAAGGGCACCGAGGCCGCCAAGATCACCGCGCTGGCCCGCTACACGCTGCGCGCCGAGGCCACCCAGCACGTCTCGCCCGCCGAGGTGCTGCAACGACTCAACGCCGCCATGCTCGAACAGCGCGTCGGACAGGCCCGATTCCTCACCGCCGTCTACGCGACCTTCCGCCGGACGCCGGGCGGCGTCGCGGGACGGCTGTGCACGGCGGGGCACCCGCCCGCGCTGATCCGGCGGGCCGACGGGCGCGTGCAGCCGCTGGGCCGGCACGGCACCCTGCTCGGGATACTGCCCGACGTGCGCCTGGCCGACGTCCGGTTCCGGCTCGGCGCGGGCGACCTGCTGCTGCTCTACACCGACGGCGCCACCGAGGCCCGGCCGCCCGCCACGGTGCCCGGCGGCCACCGGCCGCAGTTCGGGGACAGGGCGCTGGCGGCGGCCCTCGCCGACTGCGCCGGACTCACGGCGGCGCAGACCGTGGAACGCCTCGGCGCGGTCCTGTCCGCGCACACCCGCGACTGGGCGAGCGACGACACCGCGCTGCTCGCGCTGAAGGTCCCCGAGCGCCCGTCCTGACCGCCCCGGCTCCGCCGGAGTAGCCGGGGTGGCATGCTGGGCCGATGAGCAGCACCGCCGCGGGCGACCGCGGCCTAGAGGTGGTCACCACCCGGCACCATGCTCCCCCCGCCTATGTCATCGCCCTGCGCGGTGACGCCGATCTCCAGGTCCACAAGGACATGGAGGAAGCGTTCGACCAGGTCCACGGCAGCAGACTGGACCTGGTGGTGGACCTCTCCGGACTCACTTTCGGCGACGAACTCCTCCTCGGTCTCCTCCTCACCGCCCGCACCGCGGACCCCACCGTCACCGTCACTCTCGTGGGACCCATCTGCGACAGCTTCCGCAGACGGCTCGACGTGACCGGCACCACCGACGTCTTCACCACGCATCCCACCCTCGCCACCGCCCTCGACGCGCTGGACGCCGCCGACGAACCCGCCGACCCCGAACCCGGCCCCGGCCCCGAACCCGGCTCCGAACCCGGCCCCGGAGCGACGGACGCGCGGGCGGACTGACCGCCACCGCCCCGGCCGCCCGCCGAGGCCGCGTCCGCGGGCCACGTCACGGGCCGCGAGCCGCAGGCCACGGGCCGCCGGACGACCGCCGTCGGCCGGGTCCTAGGCTGCGCTGATGACCTCGCAGAAGTACCTCGCCCAACTCTTCTCGCTCGACGGCACGACCGCGCTGGTGACCGGCGGCAGTTCCGGCATCGGACGGAGCATCGCCACCGCTCTCGCGCGGGCGGGTGCGAACGTCGTGATCATGGCCCGGGGCGAGACCGAACTCGCCAACACCGTCGACGCGTTGACGGCGGAAGGCTGCCGCGCCGCCTGGGTCGCCGCCGACCTCGGCACCCGTGCCGGTGTGCGTGACGCCGCGGAGCGGGCCGCGCGGGTCTTCGGCGAGCCGGACATCCTCGTCAACAGCGCGGGCGTCAACCTCCGTCCGCCGCTGGGCGAGCTGGACGACGAGGTGTGGGACGTCACGATGGCGCTGAACCTGGAGGCGCCCCACCTGCTCGGGCAGCGGTTCGGGCCCGGCATGGCCGAGCGCGGCTTCGGGCGGATCATCCACATCACCTCGCAGCAGGCCCACCGCGCGTTCGTCCAGAGCGGCGCGTACGGGGTGTCGAAGGGGGCGCTGGAGTCGCTGGCCCGCTCGCAGGCGGAGGCCTGGTCGCCGTACGGGGTCACCTGCAACACACTGGTCCCGGGCTTCGTGATGACCCCGCTCAACAAGCGGCTGTCGTCCGACCCGGAGAAGGTGGCGGCGCTGGCCACGCGCACGTTCGTCGGCCGCAACGGCCTGCCCGAGGACTTCGAGGCGGCGGCGGTGTTCCTGGCCGGCCGCGGCTCCGGGTACGTCACAGGGCAGTCGATCTTCGTCGACGGCGGTTTCTCGGTCCACTAGCGGTGCGTGCACGCCGTCGGCCGCGCCACCGGAACGACGCAGGCCCCGCGGGCGTGGGCGCGCGGGGCCTTGCGACGGGGACGTCGAGCTCGTCGGACCGGGGCCGGGAGGCGGGTGCTCAGGCGGCCAGCGGGTTCAGGACCAGGGGTTCGATCTTGCCCTCCAGCATGGCGCCCAGGCCCTGGATCGCGCAGACGTCCGGGCGCTCGGCGATGTGCACCGGCATGCCGGTCGCCTGGCGGAGCATCTGGTCCAGGCCCGGCAGCAGCGCGCTGCCGCCCACCATCGTGATGCCGCGGTCGGCCAGGTCGGCGACCAGCTCGGGCGGGCAGTCGCGCAGGACCTTGCCGATGCCGTCGAGCACGGCGGTCAGCGGGTGCTGGATGGCGTCGCGCACGGAGGCGGTGTCGACGCGCACGGAACGGGCGAGGCCCGTGGCGACGTCCCGTCCGTGGATCTCGGTGGTCGACGGGCCCTGCGTGGTGAGGCCGGCCCCCGACAGGGCGAGCTGGAGCGGTCGCACGGACTGGCTCGGCAGCATCAACTCGTGCTCGTGGCGCAGTAGTTGCACGATCGCGTTGTCCACGGCCTCGCCGCCGACCGGCATCCGCTGGGCGGTCACGATGGAGCCGAGCGACAGCACCGCGACCTGGGTCGCCGCCGCCCCGCACACCAGGATCATCGACGCCTCGGGCTGCTCGACCGGCAGTCCGCTGCCGACGGCCGCCGCGAGCAGGGTGTCGACCAGTTCGACGCGGCGGGCGCCGAGGCCCACGAGCGTCTCGATCGTCGCGCGCTGCGCCAGCGGGTCGGCGTCGTGCGGGGTGCAGGCCGCCGCGCGCAGCCGCGGCTTGCGGCGCAGCGCCCGGCGCATCTTGTCGCCGATCAGGTGGCGCAGCATCCGCTGGGCCATCTCGATGTCGACGACGCTGCCGCCGGAGACGGGGCGGACGACGCGGATGTAGCTGGGGGTGCGGCCCGTCATCTTCTCGGCGAACTCGCCCACCGCGATCAGGGCGCCGGTGCGGGTGTTCACCGCGGCCGCCGAGGGCTGGTCGACGACGAGGCCGGCGCCCTTCACGTAGACGCGGGTGCGCGCGGCACCGAGGTCGACGGCGAAGTGGCAGCGACGCAGCTGCTCCAGACTTGCGGTCATGGCGGATCCTCCCGAGAGCACGGACCGTGGGGGCCGGCCGGGCGGCGGCCCCTTCGCATCGTGCGGTCGCCGGGAGCGGAGCGCCTGTTGGGATGGGCCGTGCGGGGTGCGGCCGTACGGGTGGTTGTGCGGGAGCCCTGCGGGGGCTCCCGCCGAGGCCCCTTCCGGGCCTCTTCCGGGCCCGCTTCCGGGACCCTTTCCGCCGGGGGACACCGACCGGCCCTGGGCCGGGAGACGGGCCGGGAGTCGGGTCGGGGGGACGGCGCGGGACGGGCGCGGGGCGGGCACGGCACCGGTGCCGGGGCGGCCGGTGGCGTGCCTCCGGCTGGCGTCGCGAGTCGGCTTCGTATACGTCGCGGGCGGGCGGCGGAGGAGCCGGTGACCCGGGAAGGAGGCCGCGCGGTGCGGTGGTCCGGGCCTCCGCCCCCGCAGGGAACCGCTCCCGGAACCGCCCGCGTCCCGCTCGGGTCAGCTCGTCGGGTCGAGGGCCGGGTGTGCCTCCGGCCGCTCCGCGGGACCGGCCCCCGGACCGGGAGGGCTCCCCGCGCCGGCCTCCGGCGGACCCACCACCACCGCGACCGGCTGCGACAGCGGGGCGGAACCGGGCAGGCGGGGCGGCTGCGGCGGCAACGACGGCCGCTGCGGCACGGGTTGGGGCGCCGGGTCGGCAACCGGGCCCGCACCGACCGGAGTTGTGGCGACCGGAGCCGCGGCGCCGGAGTCCGCGGCGGAGGACCGCGCCGACCGGTCCGGTGCGGGTGCCGGCGACCAGCTCAGCCGGACCACCAGGTGTCCCTCGCCCGACCCCTTGGCGATGACCGCCCCCACCTCCGCGCTGAGCGTCACGCCGAACTCCAGCTCCACGGAGTCGGGTTTGAGGGAGCCGTCGCGGAAGACCCGCAGCGCCGAGTCGGCCGCCGCGCGCACCCCGTCGAGCGCGCCCTCGAACGTCCGGGCGGCGCGCGTCGGTACGTCGTCGCCCGCCGTGAAGCCGGGGGCCGGCAGGCCGCCGCCGGAGCCCTGGACCATGACCACCGCACCGTCCGCGGTCCTGAACTCCACCACGTCGTCCATCGGGCTCCTCCGGCTCGGCCCAGCCCCGTTCGGCGGTGCTGAGGTGAACTCCATTGTGACGCAGGGGATTTGACCGCGGCGGACGGACGTGCGGCCGGGGCCGTGCGGTTCCGGGCGGCCGGCGCGCCCGGTTTCGCCGCGCCGATGCTTTCCGTCCGCTTTCGGTTGCCTGTCCGCCGGCTGTGGCGGTGGCGGGAACCCGCCAGGCGCCTACCCGCCAGGACCGGTCAACTTCCCTGCAACACAAGCCCCCTGACACTCGTCGCAGCAGAGACGAAGAGAGGCGTGCATGACCAGAGGACCAGTCAGACGCGGTGCTGCGGTGTTGTCGGTGTCGGCCGGGCTCGTGCTAGCCGTGCTCCCCGCGGCCGACGTGAGCGCCGCGGCCAACGGCACTCCGCCCGCCACCGGCAGCACCCCCGCCACGGCGAGGACGGCGACGGCCACCCGTACCGTCACCCTCGTCACCGGCGACAAGGTGACCGTCACCGACCTCGGCGGCGGCCGGGAGACCGTGGCGGTGGAGCGGCCCCGCGGGGCCACCGGGGCGGTACGTACCCAGACCTCCAACGGCACGATCAGCGTGATCCCGGACGAGGCGCTGCCCTACCTGCGCGCGGGCACGCTCGACAAGCGGCTGTTCGACGTGAGCGAGCTGATCAAGCAGGGGCTCACCGACCAGAAGACCGACGAGACCCCGCTGATCGTCACCTACGACAGGAACGCGAGCACGGCGACCCCGCGCGGCGCCGAGCGGACCCGGTCGCTGCCCAGCGTCCGCGGTGCCGCCGTCGACGCGGACAAGGGCCGCTCGTTCTGGAAGTCGTTCACCGCGCAGGACGGCATCAAGAGCCTCTGGCTCGACGGCCGGGTCACCGCCGACATGGCGGAGAGCAACGCGCAGATCGGCACGTCCGCCGCCTGGGAGGCCGGGCTGACCGGCAAGGGCGTCACGGTCGCCGTGCTGGACACGGGCGTCGACGCGGGGCACCCCGACCTGGCCGGGCGCGTCGCGCAGTCCAGGAGCTTCATCGACGGCGAGGAGGTCGCCGACCTCAACGGTCACGGCACCCACGTCACGTCGACCATCGGCGGCACCGGCGCCGCGTCCGACGGCCTGGAGAAGGGTGTCGCCCCCGACGCCACGCTCGCGGTCGGCAAGGTCCTCAGCAACGCGGGCGAGGGCAGCGAGTCGCAGATCATCGCGGGCATGGAGTGGGCCGCCCGCGACGTCCACGCGAAGATCATCTCGATGAGCCTGGGCTCCACCGAGGCCAGCGACGGCACGGATCCGATGGCCGAGGCCGTCAACACGCTCACCGCCGAGACGGGCGCCCTCTTCGTCATCGCCGCCGGCAACACCGGCGCCCCCTCCTCCATCGGCTCGCCCGGCGCGGCCGACGACGCCCTGACCGTCGGAGCGGTCGACTCGGCCGACCAGGCCGCGTACTTCACCAGCGCCGGACCCCGGTACGGCGACAACGCGCTGAAGCCCGACATATCCGCCCCCGGCGTCGACATCCTCGCCGCGCGCTCCCAACTCGTCGACGGGACGGGCTACTACGTCTCCGAGAGCGGCACGTCGATGGCGACCCCGCACGTCGCGGGAGTGGCCGCCCTGCTCGCGCAGGAGCACCCGGACTGGACGGGGGCGCAGCTCAAGGACGCGCTGATGTCGACGTCCAAGCGGCTCGACGACACCGCCTCGGTCTACACGCTCGGCTCCGGCCGGGTCAGCGTCCCCGACGCCGTCAAGGCGCGGATCACCGCGACCGGCAGCGCCGACCTCGGCTACGTCAGCTGGCCCTACGACGCCGACAAGCCCGTCACGAAGACCCTCACCTACAGCAACTCCGGTGACACGCCTGCCGAGTTGACCCTGTCGACGCAGGGGGCCGCCGAGGGCGTCGCGACCCTCGCCGACACCACCCTGACCGTGCCCGCGCACGGCACGGCGTCCACCACCGTCACCGGTGACGGCGCGGCGGCGCCCGTGGGCGAGACCAGCGGGCAGATCGTGGCCGACCTGGACGGAACTCCGGTCGCCCACACGGCCTTCGGCCTGGTCAAGGAGGACGAGCGCTACACGCTCACCGTCCACGTCAAGGACCGTGACGGCGCCGCGACGGCCGCCGACCTGGTCGTGCAGCAGCTCGCGGCGGGCGTCGACCCGGCGCAGGCGGCGGTGGGCGACTCCGGCACCCTCGAGCTGCGGCTCAAGCCGGGTACGTACAGCGTCGCGTCGTTCCTCGACGTGCGGGGCAGCCACGGCGCCGACTCGCTCGGCATCGGGTTCCTCGCGGCCCCGGAGGTCACGCTCGACGGGGACCGCGACATCACCTTGGACGCCCGGAAGCTGAAGGAGGTGTCGGCGGTGGTCGGGCGGCGCACGGAGACCCGGCAGTTGCTCATGGAGTACAACCGCGTCGCGAACGGCGCGAACCTCACCGAGACCGCCCAGGTGCCGCTGAAGTACGACAGCATCTTCGCCGCGCCGACCACCAAGGTCGCACAGGGCTCGTTCGAGTACCGCACCGTGTGGCGGCTGGGCAAGCCGTTCCTGGAGGTCAAGGGCGTCGGCGACGCGCTCGTGCAGGCCGGCGGCACGCTGCTGACCGGGCACCGCACGCTGCCGCTGGTGAACGTGGGTGACGGCGGTGTCGCCGGGCGCGACGTCCGGGGCAAGGCGGTCCTCGCCCACCTCGCGGACGGCGCCGACGCGCCGGCGCTCGCGAGGGCCGCCTCCGCCGCGGGCGCCAGGGCGCTGTTCGTCTCCGACGACGCGGCGGGCCGGCTCAGCGACTGGTGGGGCGCGGACGACGGCACCTCGCTGCCCCTCCAGATCGCCTCGGTGAACAACGCCGACGCGGCGAAACTGCGTGCCGCCAGGACCGTCGACATGACGGGCACCCTCAACACGCCCTATGTGTACGACCTTTCGGACGGGCACACCGGCGCGGTCCCGAAGGGCGACCTGACCTACCGGCCCACCGGCCGTGAACTCGCCGTGCTCGACTCGAAGTTCCACGCCACGCGGGACGAGAGCGGCGGCGAGTTCCGGTACTCGATCACCGACGCGTTCCCGATCGGGATCGGCTTCCTGGAGCACGTCGACATGCCCGCCGAGCGGACCGACTACGTGTCCACCGGCAAGGGGCAGACGTGGATGCAGTCCGTGGTCGTCGGCGACTCCACGCTGGAGGAGCGCAGCGGCCTGGTCTCCTACCGGGGCGGCACCCGCGACACCCTCGACTGGTTCAAGCCGGTGCTGCACCCGTGGCTCGGCACCGGTCTGGGCTGGGGGCAGCAACGCTCGGGCAGCGTCCTGGAGTTCAACACCCCGGGCTGGGGCGACTCCGGTCCGGACCACACCGGGTTCGGCGACGTCTACACCGAGGGCAACGGCCTCGCGCAGACCACGTCGCTCTACCAGGACGGCCAACTGGTCTCCCGCAGCGCCGACTCGACCGCCTACCAGTGGGAGGCGCCCGCCGACACGCACACGTACAAGGTCGTCACCGACACGACGCGCGACGCGGACCGCTGGGAACTGTCCACCGCCGGCCACTCCGAGTGGACGGTGCGCTCGGCGGCCACCCCGGACGACCGGTGGACCTTCCTGCCCCTGATCAACCTCGCCTTCGACGTCGACACCGACCTCGCGGGCGACGTGCGGGCCGGATCCCGGCTGCCGGTCGGCATCCACGCCGAGTACGTCGTGGGCGCCCCGGCCACGGGCACCATCGGCGGCGGCAGGCTCGACGTGTCGTACGACGACGGCAAGACCTGGCGGAGCGTGCGGCTCACCGGCGGCAAGGCGTCCTGGCACGGTGAGTTGACCGTGCCGAAGAACGCCGGGTACATCTCGCTGCGGGCCTCCGCCGCCGACGACAGGGGCGGCTCCGTGAAGCAGGAGATCGTCCGGGCGGTGGGAGTGGCGAAGTAGCGGTTCCCGCACCACCGCACACACGGCGGCGCCGCCTCCCTGGGACGGGGAGACGGCGCCGCTGCGGTTCCGACGGGGTCGGACCGTGGGGTCAGACCAGCCAGCCGACGAGGTGGACGAGGCCGGCGAGGACGTCGGTGAGGAAGTTCATGGTGGTGCTTCTCCTTGGTAGAGCTGTGTGGGACAACGCGTGACCACGGTCTGCAGCCCGTCGCTCGCGCACCGTCAGTATCGTCCGCCCCGAGAACCCCGCACGAGCGAAAGATCGACGATCACCTGTTCCAGGGAACAGGTGATCCCCTGTTCGGATCACGGGGCCGCCACAGGGCCTCAACTCGACGTCTGAGTAGGCGAATTGAGCCTCAGTGGCCGGATCGCAGTGTTCCCACGAGTGTGCTCAGGTCCGGGGCGAGCCGCAGTTCGACCGTGCGCAGCAGCGGGTGCTCCAGCCAGTGTTGCCGGGCGCCGTCGAGCGCCTCGCGCAGCTCCGGGGGAGTGGCGTCGGGCGGGGTGAAGTCGTCGACGACGACTGTGCCGCCCGGGGCGAGCAGCCGCCCGACGTCGGCCGGGGGATCGCCGTCCGCCTTGCCCATGCCGCCGCCGTCCAGCACCAGCAGGTCGTACGGTGCCCGCTCGGCGATCCGTGGCCAGTCCCCGGCGAGGATCTCGACCCCGGGCACGCTCCCGAACAGCCCGGCGCAGACGCGGGCGTGCCCCGGGTCCGCCTCCACGCTGACGAGCCGGGCGCCGTCCGGTGCGCCGGCCAGGAGCCAGGCGAGGCCGACACCGCAGCCGGTGCCGGTCTCGCCGATCCGGCGGGCGCCCCCGGCGAGGGCGTGCAGCAGCCGCCCCTGCTCGGGCCGGCAGGAGTACGCGAAGTCCTGGGCGCGGGCGGTGTCGACCGCCCGCGCGACGAGCGGTGGCAGGGTGTCCGCCGCCAGGTTCAGGTGCGAGGCCGTTCCGATGACCGACATCCCGTGATCCTCGCACCGCGGGCAGCGGCGGTGACAGGGCCCGAGCGGGGGCGGGCGGGACGGGCGGCCTGCCGGGGGCGGGGCGTCAGGCCGCCGTCTCCACCACGTCCGCGACCACGCAGCTCACGTTGTCCGGGCCGCCGGCGTCGTTCGCCGCCGTGACCAGGGCGCGCACCGCGTCGTCCGGGGTGGCGGAGGCGGCCGGGTCGAGGAGGGTGCGGACCGCGCTCTCCGCGATCACGGAGGTCAGGCCGTCCGAGCAGAGCAGGTAGCGGTCGCCCGGCAGCGCGTCGTGCAGCCCCGTGTCCGGGACGGCGGCGTCGCCGTCCGCGCCGAGCGCCCGCAGCAGCAGGGACCGCTGGGGGTGGGTCGCGGCCTCCTCCGGTGTCAGCCGGCCCTCGTCGATCAGCGACTGGACCACGGTGTGGTCGTGGGTGATGCGGAACAGGCCGCCGTCGCGCAGGAGATAGGCGCGCGAGTCGCCGATGTGGACGAGGGCGAGGCGCGAGCCCGTCCACAGCAGCGCGGTCAGCGTCGTGCCCGCCGTGCCGTCCGGTCCGTCGGCCAGTCCCTCCACCGTCCGGGCCGCGTCCCGCACCGTGTCCTTCAGCAGGTTGAGCACCTCGCCCGCCGGGAGGTCGGCCCTCTCCAGGGTGCGCAGCGCGGTCACGGCGGCGGTGCTGGCGGGCGCTCCCGCCGTGCCGAAGCCGTCGGCCACGGCCAGCAGTCCGTCGCCGGCGTAGACGCTGTCCTGGTTGGCGGGGCGCACGCGTCCGGTGTCCGAGTGCGCGGAGTAACGGAGTTCGAGCATGGTGGTGTCCTTCCTCGGTGCGGCGGCGGGCGGCGCGGTCGCCGATGCCGCCGTCAACTGGTCGACGAGGAACGCGGCGAGGTCGCGTCGTACCGCCGTCTCCGCCTCGACCCGCGACCAGTAGGCGCGGATCTCCCGGGCGGCGGCGTGCGGTTCGAGGGCGCACACCGTCCGCACGGCGGCCAGCGGCATCCCGATCCGCCGCAGCCACGCCACCAGCCGCGCCCGCTCCAACTGGGCGGGCGCGTAGTAGCGGTAGCCGGTGTACGGGTCGACCCGGGCGGGCTTGAGCAGGTCCAGCTCGTCGTACAGGCGCAGCGCCTTCGGCGACAGCCGGCAGGCCTTCGCGAAGGCGCCGATCGTCAGTCCGGCCGCTGCGGCATCGGGGCCTCCGCCCCGGCCGTCGCCGCCGGAGCGGCCGACGCCGTACTCACTGTCCTGGTTCCGCATGGGGTGCTCCGACCTCTTCCGTTCCTCTTCCACGACCGATGCTGGGCTTTCACCGAAGGGGAAGGTCAAGCGGTGCCCGGCGGCCGTGACGGCCGGGGAGAGAATGGCAGGGGCGGCCGTCCCACGACACCGCGGCCGCCCGCCCGGACCGCCGGCGGGGCCCCGTCGGCGGCGAGCCCGTACAGGAGGAAGCCAGCCGTGCCCCGCAAGCCCCGCGTCGCCCTCGCCACCTGCCGTACCGCGCCCCAGGTCAACCCGGACCGCGATCTCCCGGTGCTGGTCGAGGAGTTGTGCCGGGCCGGGGCCGAGGCGTCCGCCCGGGTCTGGGACGACCCCGCCGTCGACTGGGCAGCCTTCGACCTCGTCGTGATCCGTTCCACCTGGGACTACAGCTGGCGGGCCGCCGAGTTCGTCGCCTGGGCGGAGAAGTGCGGGCAGGTCACCCGCATCGTGAACCCGGCGGCCGTGGTGCGCTGGAACACCGACAAGCGCTATCTCGGCGAACTCGCCGCCGCGGGCGTGCCGACCGTGTCCACCCGGTACGTCGCCCCCGGCGAGCCGGTGGAGCTGCCCGGCGACCACGAGTTCGTCGTCAAGCCGACCTCCGGCGCCGGAGCCCGGTTCGCCGCCCGGTACCTGCCCGGTGAACTCCCTGCCGCGCGGGCGCAGATCGCCCGGATGCACGCCGAGGGCCTCACCGCGATGGTGCAGCCCTACGCCCGGAACATCGACGTCACGGGGGAGCGGGCGCTCCTCTACGTCGGCGGCGGGCTCCTGCACGCCAGCCGCAAGGGTGCGGTCCTCACGCCGGGCACGCCCTACGACGAGCGCAAGGTGGCCCACCCCGGCCTCGAACGGTGGACCCCGACCGAGGCCGAACGGGGCGTCGCCGAAAGGGCGTTGGCGGCGGTGCCCGACGCGGCGTCCACCGGCCGGGAGCTGCTGTACGCGCGGGTCGACCTGGTGGACGGCGACGACGGCCGGCCCGTCGTCATGGAACTGGAGCTGGTGGAGCCGAACTTCTTCCTGTGGCTGCACCCGGGGTCGGTCCGGGCGGTGGCCGCCGCGGTCATGGCGGCGGCCGGGCGCTGACCCGGGCCGGGCGGCGGCCTTCACGGGATCACCACGTTCCGTTCACCCGGACCTCACGTGATGTGTAGGCTCACGGAGCTTCAACCGCACCAATGAGGGGGGAACCTCATGCGTATTCACCTGCGCCACATGGGCGTCGCCGCGGCCGCCTGCGCGACGGCCCTCGTGCTCGCCGCGCCGGCCCAGGCCACCGAGTACAGCTCGGCCCTGAAGATCCACGGCATCCAGTACGACGCGCCGGGCACGGACTCCAACGCGTGCGCGACCGGCAACACCAAGCAGGAATACCTGACGATCGAGAACTACTCGAAGACCGCGACGGTGAACCTCAAGGGGTACGTGGTCAAGGACGCCGCGGGCAACCGCTTCGCCTTCACCGCCAACCACTACCTCCAGCCCGGCGACTACGTGAAGCTGCGCGGGGGCAAGGGCACCGAGTCGGACGCCAACAACGTGGCGTACCGGCAGAGTTGCAACTTCATGTGGAACAACACCAAGGACACGATCTACCTGGTGAAGCCGAACGCCACCCGCGCGGACGTGCACTCCTACACGAAGTCGGGCTCCGACCGGGACGGCAACGGCTACATCACGTTCCACGGCTGAGCCGCAGCGCGCCGCGCAGGCGCACGCATTGCGGGGCCGTCCTCGACCGGGCGGCCCCGCAGGCGTGTTCAGGCACCCGGCCGCGCCGCCGGTCCGCGCACCGCGGTGCGTTGCAGCAGTCCCCAGGTGAACTCGGCCACGCAGTCCTGGAGTCGGCCGTCCGCGTCCGGTGCCGTGAACGCCAGGCCCCACCGGGTGGGCGCCGAGCCCTCCAGCGGGCGGGCCGGGGCGAACGCGCGGGCGACCTCGTCGACCGTGCAGGACCAGGGGGCGAGGTCGTCCAGCGTCGCCGGCTCCGGGCCCGGGGTGCCGGGCGCGCGGACCAGCCACTCGTTCCACACCGCCCCGTTCGGCGCGAGCAGCACCTCGAAGCGCAGGCCGGGCCAGAGCGGCACCGGCCACAGCCGGGCCTCGCACTCCAGGTCGCCGACGCGGCGCGTGACGACCGACTCGGGGGCGCCGAGCACCGAGCGGTAGCGGGCTGCCGCCGACCGCCCGCGCGGTGCGCGGGCCATCGCCTGCCACCGCCGGTTCGCCTCGCGCATGCCGGCGGCCGAGACGCCCAGCCGGTGCCGGGCCCCGTCGACGAGGTCCGGGTTGTGGTCGGCCATGCGCCGCAGCAGGACCAGTTGGAAGTCGAGCGGGGTGAAGGGCGTGCCGGGTGGTGTGCGCTGCGCTCCGGGTGACATGGGTCCATCGTCGCGCGCGGGACCGGGGAGGCGCTGTGGACCATTGCCCCTACCACCCTTCGTGACTAGCCTGTGTTCGTCATCCCGATCGCCTGTTGAAATATCGAACAAGAACACACGCGCCGGGACACGACACCGGACACGACACGACGCGACGCAACGGCCTGGCCGTTAAGGGAGGGGGACCGGTCGTGGGACGCCTCGTACCAGCCGTGACCCGGGCTTTCGACATCCTGGAACTGTTCCTCGACGGGGACGGGACCCTCTCCGCCCCGGACATCGTGCGCAGGCTGCAACTCCCGCGCACCACCGTCCACGAGCTGGTCACCACGCTCGCCGCGCGCTCCTACCTGGTGCCCGTACCGGGACAGCACGGACGATACCGGCTCGGGGTGCGCCCCTATCAGCTGGGCAGCCGCTACGCCGAGCAGCTCGACCTCGCGGCCGAGGGCCAGCAGGTGGCCCGGTCCGTCGCCGAGACCTGCGACGAGACGGTGCACGTGGCGATCCTCGAAGGCACCGACGTCATCTACATCGCCAAGGTCGACTCCACGCACGCGGTGCGCATGGTCTCCGCGGCCGGCCGCCGGCTGCCCGCGCACTGCACCTCGGTCGGCAAGATGCTGCTCGCGTCGCTGCCCGAGCACGAGCTGTCGTCCCGCATCCCCGACGGCGCAGAACTCCCCGCGATGACGCCCAACAGCATCACCGGCGCCGCCGCCCTGCGCGAGGCGCTGGCGGAGATCCGGCGGCGGGGCATCGCCGTGGAGAGCCGCGAGTCCAACCCGGACGTCTCCTGCGTGGCCGCCCCGGTCCGCGACCGGACGGGCAGGGTGGTCGCCGCGCTGTCGATCTCGGTGCCTATGATCCGCTGGAGCGACGAACGCCGCGGCGAGCTGGAACAACTCGCCGCGAAGGGCGCCGTGGAACTGTCGGAGCGGCTGGGACACCGGAGCGTGGCATGACGTACGAAGCAGCGGCCGGTGGCGCCCGGGTGACGGTGGACGTGGCCGTCCGGGCCGAGGCGGCCCTCGGCGAGGGCGCGACCTGGGACGCCGAGGCGCGGCGGCTGATCTGGATCGACATCCTCAACTCCCGTGTGTACACGTACGACCCGGCCACCGGGCACCGCACGGTCCGCACCACCGGGCAGCACGTCGGTGCCGCGAAGCCCCGCGCGGGCGGTGGCCTGGTGCTCAACCTGCGCGACGGGATCGGACTCGTCCGCGACGGCGAGGAGTTCCGCTGGCTGCACCACGAGCCGGTGGCCGGCCGCCGCGCCAACGACGCGGCCGTCGCCCCCGACGGCTCGCTGTGGGCCGGCACCATGCGCTACGACGAGGCGGCCGGCGGCGCCACGCTGACCCGGTTCACCGGCGACGGCGGCGCGCTCACCGTCCTCGACGACGTGACGGTGAGCAACGGCACCGGGTGGAGCCCCGACGGGCGCCTCATGTACTACACCGACACCCCCACCCGCCGTATCGACGTCTTCGACTACGACGCGGACACGGGCACGGCCACCGGCCGCCGCCCCCTCGCGACGGTCGAGGACGGCGCGGGCTACCCGGACGGCATGACCGTGGACGCGGACGGCTGCGTGTGGGTCGCCCTGTGGGACGGCGCCGCCCTGCGCCGCTACACCCCCGACGGCACGCTCGACCGCGTCGTGCCGCTGCCGGTGCCGCGTCCGACGGCGTGCGCGTTCGGCGGCGCCGGCCTCACCGACCTCTACGTCACCTCGGCCCGTACCGGCCTGGCCCCCGCGCCGCCGCTCGCGGGCTCCCTGCTGGTGCTGCCGGGGGCGGGCTCGGGCCTCGCGCTGCCGGCGTTCGCGGGCTGACGGCGCGGCCCCTGGCCACGCGGCGGCCCCCCGTACCGCTCACAATGGACGCATGAGGATCTCGGCACGGGCGGACTACGCGGTACGGGCGGTACTGGAGCTCGCCGTACGGCAGGGCGGGGGCCCGGTGAAGGCGGAGTCCATCGCCGCGGTGCAGGACATCCCGCACAAGTTCCTCGAAGGCATCCTCGGCGACCTGCGCCGCACCGGCCTGGTCACCAGCAGGCGCGGCGGCAACGGCGGCTACGGGCTCGGCCGCCCGGCGGAGGAGATCAGCGTCGCGGACATCGTCCGCGCGGTCGACGGCCCGATCGTCTCGGTCCGCGGCGAACGCCCGACCGGCCTCGCCTACACCGGCTCCGCCGAACCGCTGCTGCCGCTGTGGATCGCGCTGCGCGCCAACGTCCGCAAGATCCTCGAAGGCGTCACGGTCGCGGACCTCGCGGCGGACGAACTGCCCGCCGAGGTCCGGGCGCTGTCCGCGGAACCGGCGGCGTGGGAGAACCCGTAGCCGCTCCCGGCCGCGGCTACTCCCGGTGCCGCACGATGTTCAGGACGTTGCCGTCGGGGGCGCGCACGAAGAAGCGGCGCACTCCCCAGGGCTCGTCGGTCAGCGGGTGCACGATCTCGTAGCCGCGCCGCACGGCCTCCTCGTACGCGGCGTCCACGTCCTCGACCTTGACGGAGACCACCGGGTTCTCCGGGGCACTCGCGTCCCGGGTCACGAGCTGGAGGTGGGCGCCGGTGTCGGGGGAGGTGCGGCGGGCCACCCAGCCGAGGCTGAACTCCTCCCGGCTCAGGCCGAGATAGTCCGCGTAGAAGTCCTCGGCGGACGCAAGGTCGTCCACCTGAAGGTCGGCGACGACGCTGATGACACGTACGGCTCGCATCGGTTCTCCGTGGGTTGTCGGGGCGGCGGCGCCTGCCACGCTAGCCCCTCAGCCCGCCCGGCCCATGCCCGCCGCGTCCGGCCAGCTCTGCCCCGCCACGGGAATCGGGAACGCCATGCCCGCCGGGCTGGTGGCGCCCCTCACCTGCGCCGCCGTGAGCCCGCCACCCGCGGGCACGCCCGGCGGGGTGCGGCCGGTGACGTACCCGACCGGACCGCGCGGGGGCGCGGGCGGCGGGGCGGGGACGGCCGGGTCGACCATCGGGAGGGGGCCCGACGCGGTCATGGGGTCGACCACGGGGAGCGGGCCCGAGGCCGTCATCGGGTCGATCATCGGGAGCGGGCCGGACGCCGTCATGGGGTCCGGGGCGCCGGTCTGCCCGTACGCGACGTACGGGTCGGTGACGAGGTACGGCTCCGGCACCGGCGCGGGTGCGGGAGCCGCCCGGAGCTGCTCGGGCTCGGGATACCGCCCCGGGCCGGGGGCCCGGTCCGGTCGGTCCCCGGCGGCCGCCTGCGCGAACTGCTGCTCCGCGTACCCGGGTTGGGCCTGCACTTGGCCCTGGATGTACGTCTGCGCGTGCGCCTGTGCCTGCGCTTGCGCTTGCGCTTGCGCGGCCAGCGCGGCCTGGACGACGACCGAGCCGCCCCCCGTCGGCAGCGCGGGCGCCGAGGCGGCGGCGCCCGCGTTCACCGCACGGTCGGCGAGGCCCCGCATGCCCGCGCCGTTGGTCTCACTGACCAGGCGTTCCACGAGCGCCGTGCCGGAGCTGTAGCCGGTCCCTGTGGCGTGCTCCGGCACGGCGGCTCCCCTCCCGGGCCCGTAGAGCACCCCTGCCAGGCCGGACACCAGGCGGTGGACGTCGTCCTGGGGGCGCACCACGAGCCGCAGGAAGCGGCTGGACGAGCCGATCTTGTTGCCGCACTCGCGCACCAGCACCCGGTGCTCCGTCAGCAGCCGGTCCCGCACGACGGTGCCCTCGGCGCCCACGGGCAGCCGGACGAAGAGGAAGTTGCCCTGCGACGGATAGACGGTCAGACCCGGCAGTTCACACAGCTGCGAGGCCATCTCCAGCCGGTCGCGCCGCACTTGGCGCAGGCTCTGCGCGTACTCGGTGCCGTGGTGCTTCAGCATGAACACCACGTGCTCGGCGAAGGAGTTGAGGTTCCACTTGGGCAGCATCGAGCGGACGCGGCCGGCCAGCGAGGGGTTGGCGACGAGGTAGCCGAAGCGGATGCCGTGCAGGCCGAAGTTCTTGCCGAGGCTGCGCAGCACGATGACGTTGGGCCGCAGCATCGCCTCCTGGACAACGCTCGGTTCGGCCTCGGCGTCGGCGAACTCCAGGAAGGACTCGTCGATGACGATCAGGTCCAGGTCGGCCATCTCGTCCATGAACCGCACCACGGAACTCCGGGGCAGGAAGCCGCCGTCGGGGTTGTTGGGGTTGCAGATCACGGCGGTCCGGGTGCCGCGCCTGCGGATGAACTCGGCGTACTTGGCGAGGTCGAGGGCGAAGCCGTCGGACTCCTGGAGCGGGAACATGTCGACGCGTTTGCCGGTCTCCATCGGCTGGTCGGTCCACCGCCCGAAGGTGGGCACGGGTACGGCGAGGGACTCCCGGACCAGCAAGTGGTCGATCCAGGTGATCAGTTCGGTGGACCCGTTGCCCATCGCGACGGCCTGCGGCGGCAGTTGGAGCAGGCCGCACAGTTCGGCGGTGATGGTGTCGGCGCTGCTCGGGTAGTACGTGATGATCTCGTGCAGCCGCTCCCGCAGGTCGTCGAACATGGCGGGGGTGGGGAAGTACGGGTTGCACGGTATGCAGAAGTCGACGGGCCCCGAGCCGCCGCCCTCGCGGGCCAGTGCCGCCATCGACGGGCTGTGCGCGGTGGTGCTGCGGAACAGCGAGGTGACGTTGCCGGCCATGGAACCTCCGTGGGGCGGGCGCGGCGGGGACGGCCGGCGCCCGTCGTGGCGGGTGGCCCGCGCGGGGGAGCGCGGGCCACACACGAATACGTCCCACGGGCGCTCCGCGTTCACCACCCTGTACCACCGGGAGAAAACTCAGCCGCGACGGAAGCCGCCCGCCGAGACTCCGGTCACGAAGGCCGAGAAGGCGGCCCTGGTGAGGGTGATGACGGGGCCGTCGGTGCGCTTGGAGTCGCGGACGGGGACGATGCCGTGCGCAGCCGCGAGGCCGGCTGCGACCTCGACGCAGGCACCGCCGTTGTTGCTGTAGGAGGACTTGGTCCAGCGGGGTTGGGTCACAGGATGGTCCCCTCGGTGCCGAAGCCTGCTGCCTTGACGGCCTTCACGAAGGAGGTGAATGCCGCTGCGGTCGGGGCGAGGACAGGTCCGTCGGTGCGCTTGGAGTCGCGCAGGGGGACGATGCCGTGGTGAGCGGCGAGGTTGGTGGCCACCTCGATGCACTGGCCGCCGTTGTTGCTGTAGGAGGACGTGGTCCAGCGGGGTTGGGTCACTGCACGACCCCCTCCGTGTCGGACCGGCCCGTCGTGAGGCCAGCCACGAAAGCGGAGAACGCCGACGCGGTGAGGGTGATGACGGGACCGTCGGTGCGCTTGGAGTCGCGGACGGGGACGATGCCGTGCGGGGCGCCGAGGTTGGCCGCGACCTCGACGCAGTTGCCGCCGTTGTTGCTGTAGGAGGACTTGGTCCAGCGGGGGGATTCGGTCACGGGGAACCCTTTCGCAACTCGGTGATCAAGGCCACGGAGGACGCCTGGGACAGAGCCTCGGCCTGGAGTTGATGGTAGGCGGTCAACAGCGTGACAACGCCCGTGGATTCGCGGTCGAAGTGGCCACGGGACTGCGACTCCGCGTAGGCACACACAGAGCGGTCCGACATGGTGAGTAGGTTCACGGGGAGGTCCAGCGTGCGACGCTCACCCATCGCGAACGGCGCCACCTGAAGCACCGTGTTCGGCTGCCGTGCGAACTCCATGAGCCGGTCGAACTGGGCCGCCATCACCTTGGCGCCGCCCACCGGCCGCCGTACGCAGCTCTCGTCCATCACCACGAACACCATCGGCGGCTTGGGCCGTTCCAGGGACTGCTGCCGCTCGGCGAGGAACGCCAGCCGCTCCTCAGCGAGTTCGGGCGTGATCGCGCCGCGCTCGACCGCGCTCTGCGCGAGGATCCGGGCGTATTCCGGGGTCTGTAGCAAACCCGGCACGATGCCGATTTCGTAGAGCCTGATCTCGACGGCCCGGCCCTCGTACCCCACGTATTCCGGGAACCCCTCCAGCAGCACCCCGTGCCGGATCTCCCGCCACGTGCGTTCGAAGAGATCGCCCGTTCCGAGGGCCTGGTCCGCGCTGCGCGAAAACCGCAGAGTCGGAATCTTGCGGCCTGTTTCGACGGCCGAGACGTGCGTTCCCGAGTAGTCCATGCGCCTGCCCAGTTCTTCCTGGGACCAGCCGTGTGCCTCACGTGACCTGCGAAGTTTGGCGCCGAACGCCGCTTGGGGCGAACCGTCCGGGTTCAGGTCCTTGAGATTCAATGCCTCTTCCTCCCCCCACGACAAGTTGAACGGCTTTCGACCCTAGGACACGCTGAAGCGGCCCGGTGGCGGAATGGCTGCGGAGAGGAACCGACGTGTCAGAAAAGGGCGTTTCCGTCGAACATCAGAGCCCGGTCCGTGTTCCCGAGCGAGGAATACTCCTCGTGGACGCGCAGGGCCGGGTCGGGGAATTCCGCGGCGAGTGGTGCGGGGCGTGGTCGCTGCGTCCGGTGACCGGTGGCCTCGAATGGACCGTCCGGCCGGACGAGGTCCGCCCGGCGGACGCCGAGGAGCGGCTGCGTGCCGGGACCGCCCGTGCCAACGCCCGCAGCCGGGGTGAGGTGCTGTGAACACCGCCCGCCGGAACGGCCGTTGGGAGGCGCGGCCCGCCGTGCAGTGCACCGCCTTCCGGGCCCTGCCGCTGCGCGAGACGCTCGCCCTGTTCCTCGCCGGCGCTCCCGTGGACTTCGCGGGCGGTGAAGGCACGTACGTACTCTGCGAGTTGGCGGAGAACCACCCGGGCGAGCACGCCGACCACCTGTGGGACGGGGACGGTCCCGACGACGCGGTGTGGTTCCTGTGGACCGGTGAGGGCGAGGGCGCGGGCGGCGGCTGCCGTTACCGCTTCGCCACCCTCGCCTGGTGTCCGGCCTCCGCCGCCGACGGCGACGCCTGCGGTCTGCACGCCGGTCACCCGGTCCCGCACGCGTGGGACGTGCGCGACCCGACCGTCGAGGCGCTGGCCCGGGACGTCGCCGAGGCTCCGGAGCGCTGGGGGCTGCCCGGCGGCCCGTGACGGCGGTGCGGGCGGGAGAGCGATCTCCGAGTTCCCTTCGAGGGCCACTTGTCATGTCCGCGATTCCGACTAGCGTATGGCCCTGCCGGATCTACGTGTCCAGCCTCTACCCCCACCCCAGGAGGCCCCGTGTCCATGCGTCCCAGCCTGCTCGCCGTCCCCACCCTCGTGGCGGCCGCCGCCCTCGTGGTCGCGGCCCCGGCCGCGCAGGCCAGCGGCACCAAGATGACCCAGTCCGCGGCGGCCTCGAAGCTGTCCGGGGCCGGCATCACCTGGAGTTCCAGCGGGGGTTGTACGACCCGCTCCAACTCCACCTGTACGTCGTTCGACCAGATCAACTCCGGCACGGTCAACGCGATGCTCACGCTGAAGAGCGCCAGCGGCTGCGCCATCAACATCACCGGCGGCACCGAGGTCGGCCACGCGTCGGGCACGTACAGCCACTACAACGGCTACAAGGTCGACATCTCGCACAACACGTGCATCGACAACTACGTCCACAACAGCTTCAGTTACATCGGCTACCGCGGCGACGGCTACCCGCAGTGGCAGGCGGCCTCGGGCAACCTCTACTGCGACGAGGGCAACCA
This sequence comes from Streptomyces sp. NPDC008150, assembly GCF_042956945.1. Lineage (NCBI taxonomy): Bacteria > Bacillati > Actinomycetota > Actinomycetes > Kitasatosporales > Streptomycetaceae > Streptomyces > Streptomyces sp. NPDC008150. The sequence goes on from NZ_JBIBHJ010000001.1 coordinate 614,308, forward strand.
CTGGGACATCACGGTGTACTGAGTGCTCACGCCGGACGGCGGCAGGTCTGCCCGGTCCCTCGCGGGCGGAGGGCAGGGCACGCCTGTGCGAGGCGCCATCCGTGGCGCTGGGAAAGATGTCGGCGGGTGGGTGCGCCCGTATCCTGGCGGTACCGTCGGCCGGAGCACATCCGCGCCGTCCGCGCGGACGAGGAGGCGAAAGGGAATGGGCGCTGCGACCGACCACACGGGGCCCTGGACCGTCACCGACGTCCTCGCCCTGCCCGAGGACCGCACCACCCGTTACGAACTGCTGGGGGAATCCCTCGTGATGTCCCCGGCTCCCGGGATCCGGCACCAGCGTGCTTCGTTCCGCCTCCATGTGGCCCTGGAAACGGCTGCCCGGGTCGCCGGTGCGGCAGTGGAGGTGCTGGAGGGTGTCAACGTCGTCCTGCACTCGGGTCTCGTCGTTCCCGACGTGGTCGTGGCCGACGCCGGAGCGACCGCCGACGACCCCGTGAATCTTGACGTGGACGCCGTCCAGCTCGTCGTCGAACTCGTCTCCCCCGGCAACAGCACCATGGACCGCAAGGTCAAGCCCCTGCTGTACGCGGAGGCCGCGGTCCCGCACTTCTGGCGTCTCGAATTCGCCCCCGCTCCCCTGCTCGTCGCCTACGAGCTGCAAGGCGGCCGGTACGTGGAGCGGACCACCGCTCTCGCGGGCGCGACCACCCGCCTCACCGCCCCGTTCCCCGTCGAGATCGACCCCGCAGGGCTCGTCCGCCAGTAGACGCACGGCGTGCCCGGCCCCGTGAGAGGAGGCCGGGCACGCCGTGTCCCGTGCGGTGCGGAGCGGCTACGCCCCGAACGTGTGCACCGTCGACGTCCGGTACGTCTGCCCCGGGCGCAGGACCGTGGACGGCCACGACGGCTGGTTCGGGGAGTCCGGGAAGTGCTGGGTCTCCAGGGCCAGGCCGTCGCCCTGCCGGTAGGTGCGGCCCGACGTGCCCGTGAGGGTGCCGTCGAGGAAGTTGCCCGAGTAGAACTGCAGGCCCGGCTCGTTCGTGGCGATGCCCATGCGGCGGCCCGACGACGGGTCACGCAGGGTGGCCGCGTGGACGGGGGAGGACGTGATCCCCTTGTCCAGCACCCAGTTGTGGTCGAAGCCCTTGGCGAGGACCTGCTGCGGGTGTCCGGCGCGGATGTCTCGGCCGATCGCCTTCGCGTGCCGGAAGTCGAAGGGGGTGCCCGCGACCTTCGCCAGTTCGCCGGTCGGGATCAGACCGCTGTCGGTGGGCGTGTACCTGCTCGCCGCCAGCGTGAGTTCGTGGTCGTAGATGCCGCCGCTGCCCTCGCCGGCCAGGTTGTAGTAGGTGTGGTTGGTCAGGTTGACCACCGTGGGCCTGTCGGTGGTCGCGCGGTAGTCGATGCGCCAGGCACCGGTGCGGGTCAGGGTGTAGGTGACCCGGACCTGGAGGGTGCCGGGGTAGCCCATCTCGCCGTCGGCGCTGGTGTACGACAGGTGCAGGCCGACGTCCGGGCCGGAGGAGAAGCCCTCCACCGCCCACACCTTGGTGTTGAAGCCGGCCTTGCCGCCGTGCAGGCTGTTCACGCCGTCGTTCACGTCCACCTGGTGGGCGGTGCCGTCGAGGGTGAACCGCCCCTTGCCGATGCGGTTCCCGTACCGGCCGATGAGGGCGCCGAAGTACGTGGTGCCCGCCACGTAGTCGGCGAGGTTGTCGTAGCCGAGCGAGACGTTCGCGTACTTGCCGTGCCGGTCGGGCAGTTCGAGCGACTGGACGATGCCGCCGTACGAGAGGACCTTGAGGCGGGTGCCGCCGTTGGCCAGCGACCAGCGGTGGACCTTGGTGCCGTCCGCGAGGACGCCGAACAGTTCCTTGGAAGGTGTGCGTGTGCTGCCGGTACCCGCCGCGTGGGCGGTGCCGGTCGCGGCGGCGGTGACGCCGACGGCCGCGGCCGATGCGATGACGGTGCGTCTGCTCAGTTCCATGTGCGGCTCCTGCTGTCGAGGGGCCCCGCCCGCCATGGGGCGGGGCCCGGAAGCGGACCTGACTATGAACCGACCTTGCGCTTGTTCCACACGTCGAAGCCGACCGCCGCCAGCAGGACCAGGCCCTTGATGACCTGCTGCCAGTCGGTGCCGATGCCGACGAGGTTCATGCCGTTGTTCAGCACGCCCAGGACCAGACCGCCGATGATCGCGCCGAGGACGGTTCCCACGCCGCCGCTCATCGACGCGCCGCCGATGAACGAGGCGGCGATCGCCTCCAGTTCGAAGTTGACGCCGGCCTTGGGCGAGGCCGCGTTGAAGCGGGCGGCGAAGACCAGTCCCGCCAGGGCCGCGAGCACGCCCATGTTCAGGAAGACCAGGAAGGTGGTCTTCTTGTCCTTCACGCCCGACAGCTTGGCCGCGGGCAGGTTGCCGCCGATGGCGTAGATGTGCCGGCCGATGATCGCGTTGCGCATCACGTAGCCGAAGCCCGCCACCAGCACACCGAGGATCAGCAGCACGATGGGCGCGCCCTTGTAGCTCGCGAGCAGCATCGTGACGACCAGGACGGCCGCGACGAGCGCCACGATCTTCAGCACGAACAGCCCGGCCGGCGGCACGTCGAGGGCGAACTCCCGCTGCCTGCGCCGGTCGCGGAACTCCTGGAAGACCACGAACGCGATGAGCAGCAGCCCCAACAGGAGTGTCAGATTGTGGTAGTTGGTGTTCGGCCCCACCGAGGGCATGAAGCCGTTGGCGACCTTCTGCAGACCGTCCGGGAACGGGCCGAGGGTCTGGCCCTTGAGGACGATCTCCGTCAGACCGCGGAACAGCAGCATCCCGGCGAGGGTGACGATGAACGACGGTATGCCGCCGTACGCGATGAAGAAGCCCTGGAGCGCGCCCGCGGCGGCGCCGAGCAGCAGGCACAGCAGCACGGCGAGCGGCCAGGACATCTTGTGGTTGACCATGAGGACGGCCGCGACCGCGCCCACGAAGGCGGTCAACGACCCGACGGACAGGTCGATGTGGCCCGCGATGATGACCAGCATCATGCCGATCGCGAGGATCAGGATGTAGCTGTTCTGGAGCACCAGGTTGGAGACGTTGCGCGGCAGCAGCAGGTCCCCGTTGGTCCAGATCGCGAACAGGACGACGATCAGTCCGAGCGCGAAGAGCATGCCGTACTGCCGCATGTTGCGGCGCATGCCTTCGAGGATCAGGCCGAGCAGGCCGCCGCCCGCGCCTGAGGAGCCGCCGCCCGGTGGTGCGGCGGCCGGGCTCTTGTCGGTCACATCGGTGCTCATCGCGTTACCTCTTTGTCCTTCGTCATCTGACGCATCAGCACTTCCTGCGTGGCCTCGGACCGCGGCACCTCGCCGGTCAGCCGCCCGGCGGCCATCGTGTAGATGCGGTCGCACATGCCGAGCAGTTCGGGCAGCTCGGAGGAGATGAAGACGACCGCCTTGCCCTCGGCGGCCAGCCGGTCGATGACCGTGTAGATCTCGTACTTGGCGCCGACGTCGATGCCGCGCGTCGGCTCGTCGAGGATCAGCACGTCGGGACCGGCGAAGATCCACTTGCTGAGGACGACCTTCTGCTGGTTGCCGCCCGACAGCTTGCCGACCGGTTCGAAGACCGTCGGCGCCTTGATGTTCATCGACTTGCGGAAGCCCTCGGCCACCTGGCGTTCCTCGTGCTCGTCGACCAGGCCCCGTGTGGCGACCTTGCCGAGCGCGGTGAGCGAGATGTTGCGGCCGATGGTGTCGATGAGGTTGAGGCCGTAGTGCTTGCGGTCCTCGGTGACGTACGCGATGCCGTGCTTGACCGCCTCCGCGACGGTCTTCGTACGGATCTCCGTGCCGTCCTTCAGGACCGTGCCGCCCGCGTAGCGCCCGTAGGCGCGGCCGAAGACGTTCATCGCCAGCTCGGTGCGGCCGGCTCCCATCAACCCCGCGATGCCCACGATCTCGCCGCGCCGCACGGTCAGCGACACGTCGTCGACGACCTTGCGCTGCTGGTCGATGGGGTGGTGCACGGTCCAGTTGCGGATCTCCAGCGCGGGGGCCGTGCCCTCCTCGGGCTCGTGCGGGGTGCGCTCCGGGAAGCGGTGGTCGAGGTCGCGGCCGACCATGCCGGAGATGATGCGGTCCTCGGTGGTCTCCGCCGCCTTCACGTCGAGGGTCTCGATGGACCGCCCGTCGCGCAGGATGGTCACCGAGTCGGCGACCCGGCGGATCTCGTTGAGCTTGTGGGAGATGATGATCGAGGTGATGCCCTGCTTCTTCAACTCCTGGATGAGTTCCAGGAGTTTGCCGCTGTCCTCGTCGTTCAGCGCCGCGGTCGGCTCGTCGAGGATCAGCAGTTTCACCGACTTCGACAGGGCCTTCGCGATCTCGACGAGCTGCTGCTTGCCCACGCCGATGTCGGCCACGCGGGTCTGCGGATGCTCGTCGAGGCCCACCCTGCGCAGCAGTTGGGACGCGTGCCGCAGTGTCTCGTTCCAGCTGATGAAGCCGCGGGTGGCGTGCTCGTTGCCGAGGAAGATGTTCTCCGCGATCGACAGGTACGGCACCAGGGCCAGTTCCTGGTGGATGATCACGATGCCGTGCTCTTCGCTCGCGCGGATGTCCTTGAAGCGGCAGACCTCTCCCTCGAAGAGCACCTCGCCCTCGTAACTCCCGTGCGGATGCAGGCCGGAGAGCACCTTCATCAGGGTGGACTTGCCGGCGCCGTTCTCCCCGCAGATGGCGTGGACCTCGCCCTGGCGGACCGTCAGGGTGACGTCCGACAGTGCCTTTACGCCGGGAAAGGTCTTGACGATCGAGCGCATTTCCAGGACGGGTCCCGCCATGGTCGTGCCTTCCAATCACTCGTAGCGGGAGGGGAGTTACTTGAGGTCGGCCTCGGTGTAGTAGCCGCCGTCGATCAGGACCTGCTGGTAGTTCGACTTGTCGACGCTCACCGGCTGGAGCAGGTAGGCCGGGACGACCTTCGCGCCGTTGTCGTACGTCTTGGAGTCGTTGACCTCGGGCTTCTTGTCGTTGAGGACGTCGTCGACCATCCCGGCGGCGACGTCGGCGAGCTTGCGGGTGTCCTTGTAGACGGTCTGCGTCTGCTCGCCCGCGATGATCGACTTCACCGAGGCGACCTCGGCGTCCTGACCGGTGACCACCGGCAGCGGCTTGCTCGCGGAGCCGTAGTCGTCGGACTTCAGCGAGGACAGGATGCCGATCGAGATGCCGTCGTACGGGGAGAGCACCGCGTCGACCCGGTCGCTCTTGTAGGACGAGGTGAGGATGTCGTCCATGCGCTTCTGCGCGGTGCCGCCGTCCCAGCGCAGCGTGGTGACCTGGTTCATCGCGGTCTGGCCGGACTTGACCACCAGCTGCTTCTTGTCCATGTACGGCTTGAGGACGTTCATCGCGCCGTTGAAGAAGTACTTGGTGTTGTTGTCGTCGTTGGAGCCGGCGAACAGCTCGATGTTGAACGGGCCCTTCTTCGACCCGTCCTTCAGGCCCAGCTTCTCCAGGATGTAGTTGCCCTGGAGCTCGCCGACCTTCTCGTTGTCGAAGGACGCGTAGTAGTCGACGTTCTTCGTGTCGAGGATGAGACGGTCGTAGGCGATGACGGGGATCTTCGCGTCGGCCGCCTGCTGGAGGACGTTGTCCAGGGACTTGTTGTCGATCGCGGCGACGATCAGCGCGGACACACCCTGCGTGATCATGTTCTCGATCTGCGAGACCTGGGTGTCCGGGTCGTCCTCGCCGAAGACCAGCTTGGTCTTGTAGCCCTTGGACTTCAGGTCCTTGACGACGTTGTTGCCGTCGGCGATCCAGCGCTCCGACGACTTGGTCGGCATCGCGATGCCGACCGTGGACCCCTTGGCGTCCTTCTTGTCGTCCTTGCTCCCGCCCTCACTGTTCTGCCCGCAGGCGGACAGCGCGAGGGCCAGGGACGCGGCGGTGGCGACGGCGGCGAGAGCGGCTCTCCGGTTGCGCATGATGCATCAGTCCTTGTTCGTCTCGTCGTTCACAGTGGTGCGCCCCTGGGTCGGGGCCGCGGGGAAGCGGTGCAGCGGGCCGGGCAGCCGCGATCCGAGCGGCGCCATGCCGCCGTCCGCGCCGTGCCGGGCGAGCAGGTCCAGGGCGAGACGGCCGCGCCGTACCCGCTCCCGGGCGGTGTCCAGGGCCAGGTCCCGCAGGTGGGTGCCGTACGGGTAGATCCCGTTCGCCCGGGACAGGCCGAACTTCAGGTAGAGCGGTGCGCCGCGCCGGATCAGCTCGGCGACCTCGTACATCCGGACGTAGCCGCCGAGGTCGTCGGGGGCCTCGATGTACATGTCCATGGGCGCGGCGGAGACCCGCCGGATCTCGGTGAGATGGTCGAGCGTCAGGTCGCTGGGGACGTTCACGGAGTCCGCGCCGAGGCGTTCGAACAGCGCGTAGGAGGCCGGGTTGACCGGTCCGATCAGCGCGGACACCTTCAGCGTGGTGTCCGCCGGGACGATGCCGGCCTCCCGCGCCCGGTGCAGCGTCCACAGCACGCCCTCGTCGGCGACGAGCAGGCAGGTGACGCCGAGCGAGGTGGCCCGGATGGCGTCCTCGACGCACCCGGCGACCGCGTCGTGACCGCGTGCCCGCAGCCCCGCGCCGCGCGAGTCGCTGCGCACCGAGCCGCCGATGTCCCACGTGCCGCGCGGCCCGGTGAACAGGCACAGCTCGATGCCGCGCTCGGACGCGGCGCCGACCATCTCGGTGATCTCGGCGTCGGTCAGCATCCACACGCCGCTGCCCTGGCTGATCCGGTGGATCGGCACGTCGAGCCGCGCGGACTCCTTGAGGACGACGGCCAGCGCCTCGGGGCCCTCGCACGAGGGGATCTCGGTGCGCCACTGCCCGCCGCCGGGGAAGGCGTGCGGCGAGGCGTCGGCGGGGGAGAGGTCGGGCGCGCCCAGGCCGAGGGTGGTGAGCGCCTGCTCACCGGGCCTGCGGGCCGCCGTGGCGGAAGCGTCGGTCACAGCTGTCCTTCTTGTTCGGTATTTCGGACGAGGTTCGCGGTCCGGGGTACGGGCCGGTGCGGACGCGCGCCGGCACGGAGCTGTCAGGGGGCTCCGCGCCGGCGCGCGGACCGGACCGTCACGGCCGCAGCAACACCTTTCCGACCTTCGGGTCGCCGGCCCCCACCAACTCGATGGCCTGCGAGAACGCGGTGAGCGGCAGTTCGTGCGTCACCAGGGGCAGCGGGTCGAGCAGCCCGGCGGCGAACACCCGCACCGTGTGCGCCCAGGCGTCGGGAGGCGCCCCGAAGACGGTGTGCACCTCCAGCTGGCGCACGACGAGATCGGTGGGGTCCAGGCCGTCCGCACCCGGCGCCGGAATGCCCGTGAGGACCAGGCGTCCGCCGCGCCTGAGCAGGGAGGCAGCGGTGCGCGCGGCGGACGCGGACCCGGCCGTCTCGATCACGACATCGATGTCGGCCGGGAGATCCTGGTTCCGGGTACGGAAGGCGGTGGCCCCGAACTCCCGTGCCAGCTCCGCCCGGTCGGGCCGGGTCCCGACCACGAGCAGCTCGGCGGGGGAGACCGCGCGCAGGAACTGCACCGCGAGCATCCCGAGCGTCCCGGTGCCCACGACGGCGACCCGCGCGCCCGGCCGGGCACCCGCCTTGAGCGCGGCGGCGGCGACGCACGCGGCCGGCTCCAGCAGGGCCGCGGCCGTCAGGTCCGCGCCGTCCGGCAGCACGTGCAGCAGCCGCGCCGGAAGCGTCAGCGTGCCCGCCATGGCGCCCGGTTCGGTGAACCCGGTCTCCTCGTAACCGGCGGTGCACAGCGTCGTCTCACCGGCGTGGCACCGCTCGCACACCTGGCAGTTGCGGAAGCCCTCGCCGACCACCTTGCGGCCCAGCAGGCCGGCCGGTACGCCCGCGCCCACCGCGCACACCGTGCCGGACCACTCGTGGCCGGGGGTGAGCGGGTAACGCACGTACCCCTCGGGCCTGTTGCCCTGGTACACCTCGCGGTCGCTGCCGCAGACGCCGACCGCGTGCACGGCCACCAGCGCCTCGCCCGGCCCCGGTTCGCGGGACTCGTGCGCGACCAGCACGTGCCGGCCGGGCGCCTCGACGACGACGGCGGAGCCCGCCGCGCCCGCGGTGCTCACCGGTCCGCCTTCGGCCTGCGCTGCTCCCAGCCGTCCGCCCAGAGGTCGAACCGGGCCTGCTGCTGCGGGAATTCGGCGGCGGCGTCCACGTCCAGCTCGACGCCGAGACCCGGCGCGTCGGAGAGGTGGAAGTAGCCGTCGACGACCTCGGGGGCGCCCTTCACGACCTTCTTGATCTCCGCGTCCGCGAAGTCGTTGAAGTGCTCCAGGATCTTGAAGTTCGGCGTGGAGAAGCCGACTTGGAGGGATGCCGCGGTGAGCACGGAACCGCCCACGTTGTGCGGGGCGACCAGCACGTAGTGCGCCTCGGCGGTGGCGGCGAGCTTGCGGGTCTCCCAGATGCCGCCGATGTGGCCGACGTCCGGCTGGATGATGTCGACGGCCTGGCTCTCGAACAGCTCGCGGAACTCGATCCGGTCGTGGATGCGTTCGCCCGTCGCCACCGGCAGGTCGACCTTCGCGGCGACCTTCTCCAGCGCCTTCAGGTTCTCCGGCGGCACCGGCTCCTCCAGCCACGCGGGCTCGAAGGGCGCGAGGTCCCGCACGAGGCGGACCGCCGTGGACGGCGAGAACCGGCCGTGCATCTCCAGCATCAACTCGGTGTCGGGACCGATCGCGTCGCGCACCGCCTCGATCAACGAGACGGAGTAGCGGGTCTGTTCGTGGTCCAGCTCGAAGTGGCCGGTGCCGAACGGGTCGATCTTCAGCGCCCGGTAGCCGCGCGCCACGACCTCCCGCGCGGCCTTGTGGTACGCCTCCGGCGTGCGCTCGGTGGTGTACCAGCCGTTCGCGTAGGCCTTGACCCTGTCGGTCACCCTGCCGCCGAGCAGCTGCCACACGGGCACGCCGAGGGCCTTGCCCTTGATGTCCAGGCAGGCCATCTCGACGACCGCGATGCCCGACATCACGATCTCGCCGGCCCGCCCGTAGTCGCCGTACTTCATCCGGCGCACCAGGTCCTCGACGGCGAACGGGTCGGAGCCCACAATGTGATTGGCCTCGGCCTCGCGCAGGTACCCGATCAACGCGTCGGTGTGGCCCAGCATCCGGGTCTCGCCGACACCCGTGAGCCCTTCGTCGGTGTGCACCTGGACGTAGGTCAGGTTCCGCCAGGGTGTCCCGACCACGAACGTGCTGATTCCGGTGATGCGCACGGCAGTTGCCCCTCGCTGCTTCTTCCGCGCCGCGTCGGCCCGGCGCTCGTGTTCGAGATTTCGTCACGCGTTCGAAATGCTGGCGTGACAGTAGGGAGCCCGCGCGGGGGGTGTCAATGGGTCGGGCACATAACGGTTTCGGCAACGGTTTCGCGGGGCTGTCCGGTGCCGGAGGGCGGTGCCGGCGGCCGTCCTGCCCGTGGGGCGCACGGGGCGCGAGGGGTTCGGGGCGGGGGACGGAAGGGGCGGACGAGGGCGAACGGACACGCGCGGGGCCCGGAACAAAGCGCGGGAACGGGCCGGTTCGGGACGTGCCGCCGGGGCCGGTTCCTCACCCGACCTTCACATCGGTCACTAGGCATCCCCCCTCCCGCGCCTTACTCTTCCCGCGTCATGGACTACTGCGACCCCTGCCGACGGCACCTCAACGGAGCCCTCGTCTGCCCGGGATGCGGCGCCCCGGCCTCAACACCCGTCGAGGGCGCGGGCGTTGTCCCTCCCGTGCGCCATCACGCCTCGCGCGGCCCCCGTGCGGGCGGCCGCGCCGCGCGGCGCGGCAGGGTGCCCGCCGGCCCGACGGCGCACGGGGAACAGGGCGAGGGTGAGGGCGCGGACGGCGGACCGGCCGCGTCGGGCACCCACGGCGCGCACGGCGGTGCCCGGCGCGCCGGGGTCGCGGGCACCGGCCGCCGTGACCGCAGGGCGGCGCACCGGCGCCGCCGCCGTCGCGCGCTGTGGATCGTCGCGGGGTTCGTGCTGGCGGCCGGCGGGCTGAGTCTCGCCGAGCTCGGCACCGACGCGCCGGCGCCCACCACGCGTTCGGCGACCGCCGGAGAGGTGGCCGAACCGGCGGCGGCCACGCCGTCACGGGCCGCCGCCACGAAGAGCGCACGGCCCGCGCCGAGCGCGAGCGGCACCGCCGACGGGAGCGCGGCGCCGTCCACGGCGGCCGCCGCGGACGCGGCCACGGCGTCCGGTGGCGCGAAGTCGCCCACCCCGGCCGCCACCCGGACCCGCGGCGGCTCCGGCGGCTCCCACGGCGGGACCCGCGCACCGGCCACGCCCTCCGCGCCCGCCACGGGCGACTCGGCCCCGGCCACCGGGACCGCGAGTCCCCCGGCGACCCCGACGGGCACGACGTCCGCGCAGCCGAGCGCGACGGCCACGACCGCGCAGCCGGCGCCGTCCAGCACGTGCCGGCGGTTCCTGTGGTGGTGCTCGTAGCGTCAGGGGTCGAGGGGCGGCTCGACCCGGCACGCCCCGGCCGGATTCACTCCTCCAGCATGCGCCGCAGCAGGTCCCGCAGGACCGACCGCTCGTCGTCCGAGAGCCCCGCGAGCGGTGCGCGCGCGAAGCGGAGGGAGCCGCGCAGTCCCGCCGCCACCCGGCGCCCCTCCTCCGTCACCGCGGCCAGCTTCACCCGGCGGTCGGCGGGATCGGGCCGCCGCTCCACGAGACGGCGTGCCTCCAGCCGGTCCACGATGCCCGTGACGTTGGAGGGCTCGCACTTCAGCCGCTGCGCGAGCCTGCGCATCGGCAGCGGCTCCAGGGACAGCAGGCTCAGCAGCCGCGCCTGCGCGCCGGTCAGCGAGTGCTCGGCGGCGGCCGCCTCGTAGTCCTCGTGGAACTTGGCCACGACGTCGCCGATCAGCTCGACGACCTCCAGGGAGAGCGTGTCGGGGCGGGTTCTGTGCGGGACGGCCATGGGCTTCATGGTACCCACTTACTTGACTTCCTGAAATATTCAGGAGCATGGTTGTTTCAGGTAGTGAAGCAATTGCGCGGCCGCGGCACGCCCCCGGTCGCGCCACAGAGAAGGGTCTCCATGTCCGACACCGCCGCACTCCCCGCCGTCAGCCGCGAATGGCACCTGCTCCAGCGCCCCGAGGGCTGGCCGAAGCCCGAGGACTTCGCCCTGGTCGAGGCCGAGGTCCCGCAGCCGCGCGAGGGCCAGGTCCTGGTGCGGAACGAGTACCTCTCGGTGGACCCGTACATGCGTGGCCGCATGAGCGCCGCCAAGTCCTACGTCGCCCCCTTCGAGCTGGGCAAGGTCATGCAGGGCGGCGCCGTCGGCGAGGTCGTCGCCTCCCGTGCCGAGGGCGTCTCCGCCGGTGACCACGTGCTGCACTTCGGCGGCTGGCGCGAGTACGCCGCCGTCGACGGCAAGCAGGTCGTCAAGGTCGACGCCGACGCGGCGCCGCTGTCCACGTACCTCGGTGTGCTCGGCATGACCGGCCTGACCGCGTACGCGGGCCTGCTGCGCGTCGCCTCCTTCAAGGAGGGCGACAGCGTCTTCGTGTCCGGCGCGGCCGGCGCGGTCGGCAGCCAGGTCGGCCAGATCGCCAAGCTGAAGGGCGCCTCCCGGGTCATCGGCTCGGCCGGCTCCGACGAGAAGGTCAAGCTGCTCGTCGAGGAGTACGGCTTCGACGCCGCGTTCAACTACCGGGACGGCGACGTCCACCGGCAGCTGCGCGAGGCGGCCCCCGACGGTGTCGACGTCTACTTCGACAACGTCGGCGGCGACCACCTGGAAGCCGCGATCGGCTCCCTGAACCGGGACGGCCGCATCGCCGTCTGCGGCATGATCTCCGTCTACAACAACACCGAGGCGGCACCCGGCCCGCGCAACCTCGCGCGCCTGATCCAGACCCGGGGCCGCATCCAGGGCTTCCTGGTCGGCGACCACAACGACCTCCAGCCGCAGTTCGTCGACGAGGTCGGCGCGTGGGTGCGCTCCGGCGAGCTCAAGTACCGCGAGACGTTCGCCGAGGGCATCGAGAACAACCTGGAGGCGTTCCTCGGGGTCCTGCGCGGCGACAACACGGGCAAGATGATCGTCCGCCTCTGACGGCGGTCCCCGGGACTCGTCCCGGTTCGTCCCGCGGTGGCCCGGCCGGTCCGCACCGGCCGGGCGATCCGTCGCGGCCCTGTCCGTCATGTGCCCGTCATGGGCACTAGAGTTCCCGTCATGCGTGATCTCGGGGCGGGGTTCGGCTATCTCCTCAAGGGCCAGCGATGGGTGGCACGGCACGGCAGGCAGTACGGCTTCGGCCTGCTCCCCGGGCTGATCACCCTGGTCCTGTACATCGCGGCGCTCGTCGCGCTGGCCGTGTGGGGCGAGGACGCGGTCACCTGGGCCACCCCGTTCGCGGACGACTGGTCGTGGGCGGGCGTCTTCCGCGGCCTGCTCACCGCCGTGCTGTTCGCGCTCAGCCTGCTGCTCGCCGTGCTGACCTTCACCGCGGCCACGCTGGTGATAGGGCAGCCCTTCTACGAGAGCCTCAGCGAACGCGTCGACCGCGACGTCTCCCCGGACGGCACCGCGCCCGAGTCGGGCCTGCCGCTGTGGCGCGACCTGTGGATCTCCGCCCGGGACAGCCTGCGCATCCTGGTGCGCGCCCTGATCTGGAGCGTGCTGCTGTTCGCGCTCGGATTCCTGCCGGTCGTCGGCCAGACGGTGGTCCCGGTGATCGGCTTCTTCGTCACCGGCTTCTTCCTCACCGAGGAACTGGCCGGCGTCGCGCTCCAGCGGCGCGGCGTCCAACTCCGCGAGCGTCTGGCCCTGTTGCGCTCGCGCCGCACCATGGTCTGGGGCTTCGGCACCCCGCTCGGCCTGGCCTTCCTGGTGCCGTTCGTCGCCGTTTTCCTGATGCCCGGCGCGGTCGCCGGTGCCACGCTGATGGCCCGCGACCTGATGGGCGAGGAGACCACGGCGGGAGCGCCCGACGGCTCCGGGGACGCCGACGGCGCCGACGGCAGGGCCTCGCTCCGCAAGCCCGTCTGATCGCAACTCCGCCCGCGCGCGCGGAAATCGGGGCGGGCGCCACGTCCGGCGGGCCATACTCCGTGGCATGACGACCGTGAACGCCGGGCGGGCCTCCGGGGCGGCGAAGGCCGCCCGGGGCGTGAACCTCGGCGTGCTGTTCCTGATCGAACTCGCCGCTCTCGCCGCCGTGTCCTACTGGGGCTTCACCCGGGACGTGCGCACCCCGGCGGCCTGGCTGCTCGGCCTCGGCGCACCGGCCGTACTCGTCGTGCTGTGGGCGCTGTTCGGCTCGCCCGGGGCGTCGCACAAGACGCGCGGCGCGGTCCGGGTCGCCTTCGAGGTGCTGTGGTTCGGGGCCGGGGTGGCCGCGCTGCTGCTCGCCGGGGCGCCGGTGCCGGCGCTGGTACTGGCCGGTGTGGTCGTGCTGAGCAAGGGCCTCGCGGTGCTCTGGCATCAGTAGTCAACCGGAGCCCGCAGCACGGGAGTTCAGCTCCCGCTGTCGCCTCCGGCGTCGCGGTCGCGGTCGCCGTCGCCGTCGCCCAGCAGTGCCTGGAAGTCGCGGAACGCGGCGGGCATGTCCACCGCGTCCGGGTCGAGCAGCCACTGGTACTGGAGGCCGTCGAGGACCGCCACCAGCAGGGGGGCCGCCCGTTCCGGGGCGAGGCCGCACGGCAGCCGGTCGCCGTACTCGGCGCGCAGTGCCGTCGCCATCCCCTCCCGCACCCGTGTGTAGCGGCCGGTGAAGAAGTCCCGCGCGGGGTGCCCCTCGGTGACGCTCTCGCCGAGCAGGGCCGAGAAGGTCTGCACGATGCCGGGCCGCATCGCGTTGTACTCGACCAGCGTGGCGAGCAGTTCGGGGCGCCAGCCGGTGGCCGGTATCGAGTCCCAGCGGTCGCGCTCCTCCAGGACGGCGACGAGCAGCGCCTCCTTGGACGGGAAGTGGTGCAGCAGCCCCTGCTGGGTCAGCCCGACCTTCTCCGCCACCGCCGCCAGGCTCGCGCCGCGGAAGCCGCGCTCGGCGATCACTTCGAGCGTCGCGCCGACGATCGCGTCCCGCCGCTCCTCGCTCCTGACCCTGCCGTTCATGGCGTCACCGTACGTCATCCGGACGCGTCCGAACCGCGCGGAAGTAACGTCGGGGTCACGAAACCTACCGACTTACAGGTCGCCGGTGCAGGATGGGAGGCCGGACTCAACGAGGAGGCACCTCCATGGCGGGAAAGCGCCCGACCCCGGCCGACCGGGCCCGTGAGGCGGTCGTCGAGACGGCTCTCGGCAAGCTCGACCTGGACGCCAAGACCCGGCTGCTGGCCGGCCGGGACATGTGGGCCCTGCCCGCGCTGCCGGAGATCGGCCTCGGCCGACTGGTCATGTCGGACGGCCCGATCGGCGTGCGCGGCGTCCGCTGGAGCGCGGACGACCCGTCCGTGGCGCTGCCCTCGCCGACGGCGCTGGCGGCCACCTGGGACCCGGAACTCGCCCGCCGGGCCGGGGTGCTGCTCGCCCAGGAGGCCCGCCGCAAGGGGGTCCACGTGCTGCTCGCGCCGACCGTGAACCTGCACCGGTCGCCGCTCGGCGGGCGGCACTTCGAGGCGTACAGCGAGGACCCGTACCTCACCGGGAGGATCGGCGCGGGGTACGTGCGAGGCGTGCAGTCCGGCGGCGTCGGCACCACCGTGAAGCACTTCGTCGCCAACGACGCGGAGACCGACCGCTTCACCGTGGACAACCTCGTCGGGGCGCGCGCCCTGCGCGAGCTGTACCTCGCGCCCTTCGAGCACATCGTCGCCGAGGCGGCCCCCTGGGGGATCATGACCGCCTACAACACCGTCAACGGCACCACGATGACCGAGCACCGGTACCTGGTGAACGAGGTGCTGCGCGGCGAGTGGGGCTTCGACGGGTTCAACGTCTCCGACTGGACCGCGGCCCGCTCCACGCTCGGCGCCCTGCGCGGCGGTCTCGACGTCGCGATGCCGGGCCCCCGCACGGTCTACGGCGAGGCGCTCGCGGCCGCCGTGCGCGGCGGCGACGCCACCGAGGCCGAGGTCGACGAGGCCGTGCGCAACGTCCTGCGCCTGGCAGCCCGGGTCGGTGTCCTCGACGGCGCCGAACCCGTGGTCGCCGCACCGCCCGCCGAAGTCGACGGCCCGGCGCTGGCCCGGGAGATCGCCCGCCGCGCCCTCGTCCTGGTGCGCAACGAGGACGGGATCCTGCCGCTGCGGCCCGGCGGCACCGTCGCCCTGTCCGGCGCCGCCGCCCGCGACGCGCGCTTCCTCGGCGGCGGCTCCGCCACCGTCTTCCCCGACCACGTCGTTTGCCCGCTCGACGGCCTCACCGCGGCCCTGCCCGAGGGCAGCCTCACGTACGCGGTCGGCGCCGACCCGAGCGGCGAACTCGCCGTCGCGACAACGGGGTTCGAGCTGCGCGCGATCTGCCGCGACAGCGCGGGCGAGGTCATCGGCACGGCCGGCTCGCCCAGCGGCCAGATCCAGTGGATGGGCGACGACCTGCCCGACGGGGTCACCCACGAGACCCTGCACACCGTCGAGCTGACGGGCACCTTCACCCCGCGCGAGAGCGGTCCGCACACCTTCGGGATCAAGGGCTTCGGCCCGTTCCGGCTGTCCGTCGACGGGACCACCCGATTCGACGGTGAGCAACTCGCCGACGAGGGCGATCCGTTCGGCGGGATCTTCGGCGCCCCGGTGCCGCGCGGCGAGGTGGAGCTCACCGCGGGCGAGCCCGTCGAGGTCTCCCTCACCCATGTCGTCACCTCGCCCGAGCGGATGCCGCTGAAGGTCGTGGTGTTCGCCCTCGCGCACCAGGAACCCCCGCGCGACGAGGACGAGTTGATCGCCGAGGCGGTGGCCGCGGCGCGTGCCGCCGAGACCGCGGTGGTCGTGGTGGCCACCACCGACCGCGTCGAGTCGGAGGGCTTCGACCGGACGGACCTGCGGCTGCCCGGCCGCCAGGACGACCTGGTCCGCGCGGTCGCCGCCGCCAACCCGCGCACCGTGGTCGTCGTCAACTCCGGCTCCCCGGTGGAACTTCCGTGGCGCGACGACGTCGCCGCGGTCCTGCTGAGCTGGTTCCCCGGCCAGGAGGGCGGCGACGCCCTCGCCGACGTCCTCACCGGTGCCCACGAACCGGGGGGCCGGCTGCCCACCACGTGGGGCTCCCTGGCCGACGCCCCGGTCACGCGCGTGACCCCGGAGAATGGTGAACTGCCCTACACCGAGGGCGTGTTCATCGGCTACCGCGCCTGGGAGAAGGAACGGCGCACCCCCGCCTACCCGTTCGGCCACGGCCTCGGCTACACCGACTGGACGTACGAGACGCTGGAGGTCACCGGCACCACCGCGACGGTCCGCGTCCGCAACTCCGGCGCCCGGCCCGGCCGTGAGGTGGTGCAGCTCTACGTCGCGCCCACCGCCCCGGACGCGGAACGCCCGGCCCGGTGGCTGGCCGGCTTCGCCGTCGTCGGGGCGGGGCCGGGCGAGAGCGCGGAGGCCGTGGTGGAACTGCCCCCGCGGGCGTTCGAAACCTGGGACGAGGCGGCGAATTCGTGGTCGCGTGTGAAGGGTTCGTACGAGATCGCCGCCGGTCGCTCGGTCTCCGACCGTCGCCTGCGCACGACGATTACCGTCTGAGCGGGACTCTCGACCCCCTCGTACAGCCCCGGCCCGGACCTGACACCGGACCGGGGCTCGTACGTCCCGCGGACCCGCGCCGGGCGGGCCCCGCCGGTCAGCGCGTCGAGAAGCCGTACACCGTCGTCGAGCGGTACACCTCGCCCGGCCGCAGCGAAGTGGACGGGAAGTCCGGGCGGTTGGGCGAGTCCGGGAAGTGCTGCGTCTCCAGCGCGACGCCGTCCCCGGGCGCGAACGGGGCGCCCAGGTGGTCCGCCGTGTAGAGCTGCACGCCCGGTTCGGTCGTCGCCACCGTCAACACCCGCCCCGACACGGGGTCGTGCAGCTCGGCCGCCTCGACGGGGGAGTCGGTCACGCCCTTGTCGAGCACGAAGTTGTGGTCGTAGCCGGGGCCGGCCGCACGGGCCGTGCGGAAGTCGAGACGCGAGTCCGTCACGTCCCGCAACTCGCCCGTGGGGATGAGCTGTTCGTCCACCGGCGTGTACCGCGAGGCGTCGATGCGGACCTCGTGCCCGGCGGTGCCGGGCCGGCCGCCCAGCGCGAAGTAGCCGTGGTTCGTCAGGTTCACCACGGTCGGCGCGTCCGTCACCGCCTCGTACGCGATCCGCAGCGCCCCGTCCGCCTCCAGCGTGTACGTCGCCGAGACCTCCAGGCGGCCCGGGAAACCCTCCTCGCCGTGCGGGGAGACCCGCGACAGCCGCACCCCGTGCTCCATCTCCGTCACGTCCCACACCCGCTTGTCGAAGCCGTGCGCGCCGCCGTGCAGCGAGTTGCCGCCCTCGTTCGGGGCGAGCGCGTACGTGTGGTCGCCGAGCGGGAAGCGGGCGCCGCCGATGCGGTTCGCGTACCGCCCGACCAGGGCGCCGAGGAACGGCTCGTGGTGCTTGAGGTAGTCGTCGAGGGAGTCCAGGCCGAGCACCACGTTCGCGGTCCGCCCGGCGCGGTCGGGCACCTCCACGGACTGCACGATCCCCCCGTACGACAGGACCCGCACGCGCACCCCGGCCCGTTCCAGGGTCCAGCGGTGGACCTGCGTGCCGTCGGGAAGCGTGCCGAAGAGTTCGCTCTGCATGATCGACACCTTAATTCACCCCCTTGCGAAACTCTGACGTGCGGCTTCCGGCCGGGTGAGCCCCGCCGCCGTCCGGCTCACGCCCCGCGGCGCGTCACCCCGCGGTACGCGATCTCCGCGAGCCTGGCCTGTCCGTCCCGGCTCGGGTGGAACCAGTCCCAGCGGCTCAACTGGCCGGTGCCGAACCGGTAGTCGAAGACCGCTCCGCCGTCGAAGCGGCACCGCCGGTCGGCCGCGCACACCTGCCGCAGAACCGTGTTGTACTCCTGGACCCGGGTCAGCACCGCCGCCCGTCGCGCGGTCGCCGCTGCGTCGAGGTCGTCCGCGTCGCCCAGCATGGACGGGCAGATGCCCAGCTTCCACACCTGCTTGCCCAGCGCGTTGGTGCGGCCCTGGGACCACAGCCGCTTCAGGTTCGGCACGCTCGCCACATACACCTCGGTGCGGGGCCGCGTGGCGCGCAGCGTGCGCAGCGCCTTCTCGAACGAGGCGCGGAAGTCGGTCACCGGCGTCATCGACGCGGTGTTCGCGCGGCACGCGTCGTTGGCGCCGGCCATCACCGTCACCAGCGCCGGGTCGCGCCTCGCGGCCTTCGCCACCTGGCCGGGCAGGTCCGCCATCCGGGCGCCGGTCACCGCGTAGTTCCAGCTGTGCGTGGCCGCCCGCGACCTGCCGAGCAGCCGTACGGCGAGGCTGTCCACCGCCGTGCTGGAGCCCGTCGCCCACGACACGGACGGGCAGTCCGACAGGATCGAGCACGCGTCGAAGCCGCGGGTGATGGAGTCGCCGACGGCCGCGACCGAGTCCGGGCCGGTGTCCCACACGGGAGTGGGGGCCGGGGCCGGCCGGGCGCCGGTGTGCGTGGCGGGCGGGCCGTCACCGCCGCAGCCCGCCACCCCGATCAGGGCCGCGGCGGCCACGACGGAGAGCAGTCCTCGCACCCGGTGGTTCGGCTTCCGCATTCCCGGTGGTCCCCTCGGTCGTCCGCTGTGGTCGTGCGCCGTGCCCTCGTGCGCCGTCGGTCCGCCCGCGCGGCGCGCGGAGCGCGACACGGCCTCCACGAAGGTCGACGCGCGGGGGTTCCCGACGGGCCCGAACGTGCCCGCCCGGCCCGTACAGGCGTCCCCCCGGGTGAATGCCGGGCGTTTCACGGCCCCGGGACCGACGGTACGTCACACTCCTTG
Source organism: Streptomyces sp. NPDC008150 (assembly GCF_042956945.1). NCBI lineage: Bacteria > Bacillati > Actinomycetota > Actinomycetes > Kitasatosporales > Streptomycetaceae > Streptomyces > Streptomyces sp. NPDC008150. The sequence continues at coordinate 633,288 of NZ_JBIBHJ010000001.1, forward strand.
CGCCGTCGCACGGTAGCCTCGCCCCGTGGCCGCCCCGCCACTGCCGTTCACTTAGTTGCATGATGTCCCGCTCAGCCCGGAGGTCCCGGTGACGACACGTGGAGTTCTGTACGTGCACTCCGCGCCGCGCGCGCTGTGCCCGCACGTTGAGTGGGCCATCGCCGGGGTGCTGGGGACGCGCGTCAACCTCGACTGGATCAGGCAGCCCGCCGCGCCGGGCACCTGGCGCTCGGAGTTCTCCTGGCAGGGCCAGGTGGGTACCGCGTCCAAGCTCGCCTCCGCGCTGCGCGGCTGGCAGCTCCTGCGCTTCGAGGTGACCGCCGAACCGTGCCCCACGGCCGAGGGCGAGCGCTACAGCTGCACCCCCAAGCTCGGCATCTTCCACGCCGTCACCGGCATGCACGGCGACATCCTGATCCCCGAGGACCGGCTGCGCGCCGCCCTGACCCGCTCCCAGCGCGGCGAGACCGACCTGGAGGCCGACCTCGCCAAGCTCCTGGGCAAGCCCTGGGACGACGAGCTGGAACCCTTCCGCTACGCCGGCGAGGGCGCCCCGGTGCGCTGGCTCCACCAGGTGGTCTGACCCCTCCCGGCTCCGCCCGCCCCCCCTTCCGGCTCAGCCCCGTCCCGTTCCTCGCTCAGGACGCCGCGAGGCCGTCCTCCCGCCGGTCTTCCGGCCCCTCCCCGCCGCCGAGCAGCGCGTACATCGCGGACTCCGGCAGTGCCGGGTTGGCCGCCGCCGCCCCGCGCAGTTCCCCGTCGTCGAGCAGGGCCGACAGCCGCGCCGCGGGCAGCCGCGGATGGCGGGCCGCCGCCGCCCGGACCGCCGGGGCGGTGTCGCGGGTGAGGCGGTCGGCGGCGGCCGGGGCGAGACCGGGGTCCAGGGTGGCCAGCAGCCGTACGTCCGGCTCGTCCGCGGCGGCGAACCGCGCGCCCAGGCCGGCGACCGGGAACCGCGGGTTCTCCGTGAGCAGCCCGCGATGCGCGCCCGGGTGCTCCAGGTAGGCGCGCAGCAGGAGTTCCGGCGGCGCCGCCGGGTGGTTGTGCGCGAGCAGCACCCGCACCCCGAGGTCGTCGTCCCGCGCGAGCAGGGCGGCCAGGGGTGCCGGGAGGGCGGGGTCGCGCGCGGCGCGGCGGCGCAGCAGCGGGTGGCGCGAACGCGCGTGCGCGGCGGAGAGGGCCGGGTCGGGGGCGGGGTCCTCGTGGTGCGGGAACGGCCCGAAGTCCTCCCCGGTGTCCGTCGCGTGGTCGATCGCGGCGCGCTCGTCCTCGCCGAGACCGGGCCGCACGGAGATCTCGGTGCGCACGCGGACGTCCGGGTCGTGCGCGAGGGAGGCCACGAGGCCGGGTGCGAGGTCCTCGCGGCGGGCCACCTCCCGCCTCACCCGCGGATCGGGGTCACCGGCCAGCACGGCGACGACGTCCGGCGGGGTGGTGCGGTTGTGGGCGAGCATCCACGCAGCGCCGGGGAGGCCGCTCTCCAGCACGTGGTCGACGACGCGCCGGGACAGCCGGAACTCGACCAGGGCCAGGGCGGTCGCGTGCGACGCCGTGAGCGGGAAGGGGCCGAGCCGGGCCTCCACCGCCTCGGCGTCGTCCTGGGAGAACCGCGTGCGGGCGCTCTCGCGCACCTCCGCGTCCGGGTCCGCGAGGAGGGCGGCCCGCTCGTCCTCCGACAGGTGTTCCCATCTGCCGGCGGCCAGGCGCCGGACCCGGGGCGAGGGGTGCGAGCCGTAAGCGCGCCGGACGCGGTACGGGATCTGTCCGGAGACGATCAGCTCCGCCACGCTCTCGTCGTCGTACGTCGTGAGCACCCGGTCGATCACGTCGTCCGGCAGCGGCCGCACCGGGCGCGCCCCGGCGGGCAGGGGGTGGTGCGCGCGTGCCGGGCTTCGCGTCGCGGCGGCCGTGTACGTGCCCCGGGGCGGCCCGCACAGCAGGGCGCGGACCAGCGGGTCGGGGTCGTCCACCAGGAGCCCCCGTGCCGCCGGGTCCACGTGCGGATTGCGGGCGAGTGCCGCGCGGACGTCCCGGTGGGGGTGCGCGACCACGGCGGCGAGGACCCCGGGCGGGAACTCCGCCCGGCGGCGCGCCAGCGCGGGCCACGCCCCCGCGTGCTCCGGCCGCAGCAGGCGCAGCAGCAGGGCGGCGGGCGCGGCGGGGTTCAGGGCGAGACCGCCCGGCGCCGTGGTCGCGCCCACCGCGCCGGGTCGGTCGGACTCCCGCGTGCGGCGGCCTGTCTCCGTCATGCCGTGGTCCGTCATGCCGTGCGTGCCTCCGTCGTGCGTCGTGCGCCGTCCGTCGACGGGACGTCGGAGCGTAGTGGGCGCGCCGGCGCCGGGCCCCGGCGGACGCGGAAGGGGCCCCACCGCGGGGTGGGGCCCCTTCCGCACGCGGAGGGCGGCCGGGCCGCCCGAGCGGGTCAGACCGTGCGGAACGCCAGGACCACGTTGTGGCCGCCGAAGCCGAACGAGTTGTTCAGCGCGGCGATCCGGCCGTCGACGGGCAGCTTGCGCGCCTCGCCGCGGACGACGTCGGCGTTGGCCTCCGCCTCCGGGTCGAGGTTGTCGACATTGATGGTCGGCGGGGCGATGCGCTGGTGCAGGGCCAGCACGCACGCCACCGACTCGATGCCGCCCGCGCCGCCGAGGAGGTGACCGGTCATCGACTTCGTCGCGGAGACCGCCATGTGGTCCGCCTCGTCGCCGAACACCTTGCGCAGCGCCTTGAGTTCGGCGACGTCGCCGGCCGGGGTCGAGGTCGCGTGCGCGTTGACGTGCACGATCTCCCGCGGGTCGAGGCCGGTGTTGTCGAGCAGGTGCTGGAGCGCGGCCGAGATGCCGCGGCCCTCGGGCTCCGGCTGCACGATGTCGTGGCTGTCGGCGGAGATGCCCTGGCCGACCGCCTCCACGTACACGCGGGCGCCGCGCTTGGCGGCGTGCTCGGCGGACTCCAGGACGACGACGCCGGCGCCCTCGCCGAGGACGAAGCCGTCCCGGGCGACGTCGTAGGGACGCGAGGCGCCCTGCGGGTCGTCGTTGTTCTTCGACATCGCCATCATGTTGCCGAACGCGGCGATGGGCAGCGGGTGGATCGCCGCCTCCGTACCGCCGGCGACGACCACGTCGGCGCGGCCGGTGCGGATCATCTCGATGGCGTAGCCGATCGCCTCGGCGCCCGACGCGCACGCGGAGACCGGCGTGTGCACGCCCGCACGGGCGTTCACGGCCAGGCCCACGTTCGCGGAGGGGCCGTTCGGCATCAGCATGGGGACGGTGTGCGGGGAGACGCGGCGGACGCCCTTCTCCTTCAGCACGTCGTACTGGTCCAGCAGGGTCGTCACGCCGCCGATGCCGGAGGCGATGACGGTGCCGAGCCGGTCCGGGTCCACGGTGCCGTCCTCGCCCGCCTTCGCGGTGAAGCCGGCGTCGGCCCAGGCTTCCTTGGCCGCGATCAGCGCGAACTGCGCCGAGCGGTCCAGGCGGCGGGCCTGCGGACGCGGGATGACCTCGGAGGGGTCCACCGCCGCCTGCGCGGCGATACGGACCGCCTGGTCGGCTGCCCACTCCTGTTCGAGGGGACCGACGCCGGAACGTCCGGCGAGCAGGCCCTCCCAGGTAGAGGCCGCGTCGCCACCCAGCGGTGTGGTTGCGCCGATACCGGTGACGACCACGGTGCGATTGGTCGGGCTCACGGGAATTCCTTCTCCAACGGATGCGAGGACTGAACGGCGCCACCGCCGGGTGGCGGGGCTGTTGTCCGCGGACCGGGCCCCAGGGCCCGGTGCCGGACGCTCAGCCCAGGTGATCGGACGATCAGGCCTGGTGCTTGAGGATGTAGCTGGTCGCGTCGCCGACCGTCTTGAGGTTCTTGACGTCCTCGTCGGGGATCTTCACGTCGAAGCGCTCCTCGGCGGCGACGACGACCTCGACCATGGACAGCGAGTCGACGTCCAGGTCGTCGGTGAAGGACTTGTCCAGCTGGACGTCCTCAACCGGGATGCCGGCGATCTCGTTGACGATGTCGGCGAGACCGGCGACGATCTCTTCCTGAGTGGCGGCCATGTCAGGCGCTCCTTCGTAGATATCCGGGGTTGTGGCGCCCGCCGCGTCGGCGGCAGGTGATGCGGTACCCGTGCCGGACCAGGTGATCCGGCACGGAGTGCCTAGGGGAGGGTAACGACCGTCGCGGCGTACACGAGACCCGCCCCGAAGCCGATGACGAGCGCGGTGTCGCCGCTCTTCGCCTCGCCGGTCGCCAGGAGCCGCTCCATCGCGAGCGGGATCGAGGCGGCCGAGGTGTTGCCGGTGGTGCGGATGTCACGGGCGACCGTGACGTGCTCCGGCAGCTTGAGAGTCTTCACCATCGAGTCGATGATCCGCACGTTTGCCTGGTGCGGGATGAAGACGTCCAGTTCGTCCGCGGTGATTCCGGCCGCGTCCAGCGCCTGCTGGGCGACCTTCGCCATCTCGAACACGGCCCAGCGGAAGACCGCCTGGCCCTCCTGCGTGATCGCCGGGAACTTGATGTTGCCCTTGCTGTCCAGGGGCAGCTCGGCGACGTCGCCGACGTGGAAGCGGTCCCAGGTCACGGTCTGCTTGATCGTGTCGGACTTGTCGCCCTCGGAGCCCCACACGGTCGGGCCGATGCCCGGCTCCTGCGCGGGACCCACGATCACGGCGCCCGCGCCGTCGCCGAACAGGAAGGCCGTCGCGCGGTCCTCCAGGTCGGTCAGGTCGCTCAGCCGCTCCACGCCGATGACGAGGACGTACTCGGCGGAACCCTCGACGACCATGCCCTTGGCGAGGGTCAGGCCGTAGCCGAAGCCCGCGCAGCCCGCGGAGATGTCGAACGCGGCGGCCTTGTTCGTGCCCAGCTTGTCCGCGATCGACGTCGCCACGGCCGGTGTCTGGGTGAAGTGCGAGACGGTCGACACGACCACCGCGCCGATCTGCTCGGCGTCGATGCCCGCGTCGGCGATCGCCTTGCCGGCGGCCTCGATCGACATCGCGGCGACGGTCTCCTCGGGGGAGGCCCAGTGCCGCGTCTCGATGCCGGAGCGCGAACGGATCCACTCGTCGGACGAGTCGATCGTCTCCAGGATCACCTCGTTCGGCACCACCCGGACCGGGCGGTAGCCGCCGACGCCGAGAATGCGCGCGTACGGGGCCCCCTTGCTGGGCTTGATCTTCGACATTGTCGGGTCGGCTCCTTAGGGGGTCAGGCGTGCTCGGAGAGGAGGGCGCGGGCCGCGTCGAGGTCGTCGGGCGTCTTCAGCGCCAGCGTCTTCACACCGGGCAGCGCGCGCTTGGCGAGGCCGGTGAGGGTGCCGCCGGGGCAGACCTCCAGCAGCGCGGTGACGCCCAGCTTCTGGAACGTCTCCATGCACAGGTCCCAGCGGACCGGGTTCGCGACCTGGCCCACCAGCCGGGCCACGACCTCGGCGCCGGAGGCGACCGTGCCGCCGTCCTTGTTCGAGACGTACACGGTGCGCGGGTCGGCCGGAGCGAACGATTCCGCCGCTTCCGCCAGCCGCTCGACCGCCGGGGCCATGTGGTGCGTGTGGAACGCGCCGGCCACCTTCAGCGGCACGACGCGCCGGACGCCCTCGGGCTTGTCCTCGTTCAACGCGTCGAGTTCCGCGAGAGTGCCCGCGGCCACGATCTGGCCGGCGCCGTTCACGTTCGCCGCGGTCAGGCCGAGCTTGTGCAGGTGGGCCGTCGTCGTGTCGGGGTCGCCGCCGAGCAGCGCCGACATGCCGGTCGGGGTGACCGCGGCGGCCTCGGCCATGGCCAGCCCGCGCTTGCGCACGAGGGTCAGGGCGGCGGTGTCGTCGAGCACGCCCGCGAGGGCGGCGGCGGTGAACTCGCCGACGCTGTGGCCGGCGACGGCGCCGGGGGCGACGTCGCCGAGCGCGGCGGCGGACAGCAGACCGGCCGCGACCAGCAGCGGCTGCGCCACCGCGGTGTCACGGATCGCGTCCGCGTCGGCCTCGGTGCCGTAATGGGCGAGGTCCAGCCCGATGGCGTCCGACCACGCGGCGACGCGGTCGGCGGCACCGGGGAGTTCGAGCCAGGGGGTCAGGAAGCCGGGCGTCTGGGCGCCCTGGCCGGGAGCGACGAGTACGAGCACTCTCACACTCTCTCTTGGGTACGGGCACGGCCGCCCGTGGGGACAGGGACGAAGAACACGGGGGCGTTTTGTTGACCCCCGACAAAAGACTAGGTCTGCGGTTCTCCATCGGCCAGACGCCCGAGAATCAGCGCGATCCGCAGTGTAAAGGCCGACCGTACATCGGAGGGTGACCACCCGGTGACGTCAGTCACACGTCGAAGCCGGTAGCGGACGGTGTTGGGGTGCACGAACAACATCCGCGCCGCGCCCTCCAGGCTGCTCGCCTGCTCCAGGTACACGCTCAGAGTCTCCAGGAGCGCGGACCCGGCCTCTTCGAGAGGTCTGTAGATCTCCTCCACCAGTTGGTCGCGGGCGGAGGGATCGCCCGCCATCGCGCGCTCCGGGAGCAGATCGTCCGCCAGCACCGGCCGCGGAGCGTCCTGCCAGGCGGAACACGCCTTCAGCCCGGCCGCCGCCGCCTGCGCGGAACGCGTCGCCGCGAGCAGGTCCGGCACGATCGGCCCGGCGACCACGGGACCGGCCGCGAACGGCCCGATCACCGAGCGGGCCACCGCGAGCGGGTTGTCGCTGCCGCCCGCGATCACCACCAGCCGGTCGCCCAGGACACCCGTGAGCACCTGCACCTTCGCGTGCCGGGCGGCCCGCCTGATGGCCTCGACGGTCAGTTCGCTGTCCCCGTCGGGCGCCGTGCCCAGCACCACGCACACATGGTCCGGCGAACTCCAGCCGAGCGCCGCGGCCCGGCTCACCGCGCCCTCGTCGGCCTCGCCGGAGAGCACCGCGTTGACCACGAGCGACTCCAGGCGCGCGTCCCAGGCGCCGCGCGCCTCGGCGGCCTGGGCGTAGACCTGCGCGGTCGCGAAGGCGATCTCCCGGGCGTACACCAGCAGCGCCTCGCGCAGCACCGACTCGTCGCCGGGGGCCGCCACCTCGTCGATGGCGGACTCCATGACCTCGATGGTGGTGCGCACCATCTCGACGGTCTGGCGCAGCGTGATCGCCCGGGTCAGCTCGCGGGGCGCGGTACCGAAGACGTCGGTGGAGATGGCCTGCGGGGTCTCGGGGTGCCGGAACCACTCGGTGAACGCGGCGATGCCCGCCTGCGCGACCAGCCCGATCCAGGAGCGGTTCTCCGGCGGCATCGCCCGGTACCACGACAGCGATTCGTCCATGCGCGCGATGGCCTGGGCGGCGAGGCTGCCGGAGGACTTCTCCAGCCGCTTCAGCGTCGCGGCGTGCGGATGGACGACGCGCGCTGAGGGATCGGGCACGGTGGCTTCGGGTTCGGGCACGGGGACAAGGGTGCCTTATCCGGACGGGGGCGTGCGCCGCCGGGTCGCGGCGGGGACTTCCCGCCGGGTCTACCGTGGAGTACGTGATGGACGTCAGGCGTGCCGAGGAGCGTTACCGCGGCGGTGACGCGGCGGGCGGGATCGAGTCGTGGCACGCCTTCTCCTTCGGGCCCCACTACGACCCCGGCAACCTGCGCTTCGGCGCGGTGATCGCCTGCAACGAGGAACGGCTGCTGCCCGGCGCCGGCTTCGACGAACACCCGCACAGCCACACGGAGATCGTGTCCTGGGTGGTCGAGGGCGAGCTGACCCACCGCGACTCCAGGGGCCACGAGACGGTGGTGCGCCCCGGGGACGTGCAGCGGCTGAGCGCGGCGGCCGGCATCCGGCACGTCGAACGCAACGACGGCGAGCGGCCGTTGAGGTTCGTGCAGATGTGGCTGGCGCCCCGCGCGGCCGGCGGGGAGCCCTCGTACGAGATCGTGCGGGGCATCGCCGACTCCACCCCGTACGCCGTCCCGCAGGCCGGCGCGATGCTGCACGTGCGGCGCCTGGCCGCGGGCGAACGCACCGCCGTGCCGGACGCCCACCACGTGTACGTCCACGTCGTGCGCGGTGAAGTGCTCCTGGACGGCGAGAAGTTGCGCACCGGCGACGCGGCCCGCCTCACCGGCGCGGAGGGGCCCGAGGCGGTGGGGGTCACCCCGGCCGAGGTGCTGATGTGGGAGATGACGGCCGAACCGGGCTCGTCCGTATAGGAGTTGGGGCGGAACCCGGCCGGGTCATCCGGCGTCCGTGCCGCCGTCCGCCGCCGGTCCTTCGTCGTCCTTCCGGACGTGGCCCAGCTTCTCGGGGTTGGTCACGATGTACACGTCGGAGACCCGGTCGCCCTCCGGAGTGAGGTCCATGACCATCACCGCGAACGGGGAGTCGCCCTGGAACAGGACCGCGGCGTCGTCGCCGTTGACCCGGCGGTAGCGCAGGTCGAGGCGCTCCGGCGCCCGGCGGGACGCGTAGCCGGTGAGCAGCCGGACCGCCTTCTCGCGGCCCCGCACCGGGCGCAGCCCGACCGGCCTGCCGGTGCCGCCGTCGGTCCACACCGTGACGTCCGGCGCCAGGATCTCCATCAGCGCCCCGATGTCCCCGCCCAGCGCGGCTTCCACGAACCGCTCGGTCGCCTCCCTGCGCACCCGCGGCCGTGCCTCGTACAGGGGCCGCCGGGCGTGCACGTGCTCCCGCGCACGGTGGGCGAGCTGCCGCACGGCGGCCGGGGTGCGGCCGATGATCCCGGCGATCTCCGTGTGCGCGTAGCCGAACACCTCGTGCAGGACGAACACCGCGCGCTCCAGCGGGCTGAGCGACTCCAGGACCACCAGCAGCGCCAGCGAGACCGACTCCGCGCGCAGCGCCGGGTCCTGCGGCTCCGCCGTCTCGACCAGCGGCTCGGGCAGCCACGCCCCGACGTACGTCTCGCGCCGCCGGCTGACGGCGGCGCGCCGTGACAGGGCGTGGTTGACGGCGATGCGGACCAGGTAGGCGCGGGGGCTGCCGACGCTGTCGAGAGGCGTGCGTTCCAGGCGGCCCGTCCACGACAGCCAGGTCTCCTGGAGCACGTCGTCGGTGTCGGCGACGCTGCCCAGCATGTTGTAGACCACCCCGAACAGCAGCTCGCGGTGGTCGACGAACACCCGTGTCGCGGGGTCGGCGGCGGCGCCGCCCGTCCGCGTGCCGGGCTCAAGACTCTCGGACATCGCTGGGCCTCCCAGGTCGCGCTCACCCCTACGAGGCCCGGCGCCGGGCGAGTGTGACACGGGGCCGCCCCGTTGTGACCCATGTCTCATCAACTCCCCTCCGTGTCACGCCCGTCGGCCGGGCCCGCCTCTTGAACGCGGGTCCTGCCCGGCGGTCTCCGGGCCCGTCCCCACCGCCCTTCGGCACACGGAACGAGGAGTTCGACATCGTGTTCAAGAAATGGCACGGCAACCCCTGGGCGATCCTGGTCACGCTCTCCCTCGGGTTCTTCATGACACTGCTCGACCTGACCATCGTGAACATCGCGATCCCCGACCTGAGCGACGACCTGGACGCGTCCCTCGACCAGATCCTGTGGGTCGTCAACGCCTACACCCTGGTCCTGGCCGTGCTGCTCATCACCGGCGGCCGGCTCGGGGACCTGCGCGGCAAGCGGAACCTGTTCGCCACCGGGGTCGCCGTCTTCACGCTTGCGAGCCTGGCCTGCGGACTCGCCGCCGATCCGGCCCAGTTGATCGCCTTCCGGGCCGTGCAGGGGCTGGGCGCCGCGCTGCTCGTGCCGCAGACGCTCGCCATCGTCACGGAGGTGTTCCCGGCCGAGCGGCGCGGCGTCGCCATGGGGGTGTGGGGCGCGGTCGCGGGGGTCTCGGGCGCCCTCGGGCCGATCCTCGGCGGGGCCCTGATCACCCACCTGTCCTGGCGCTGGATCTTCTTCGTCAACCTGCCGTTCGGCGTGGTCGTGCTGCTGCTGACGGCCGTGGTGATCCCCGGCCGGCGCGACACGGTGCGCCACCGGTTCGACACCCGGGGGGTGCTGCTCGCTTCAACTGCCTTGTTCTGCCTGGCCTTCGGGCTGACCGAGGGGCAGCGTTACGACTGGAACCGCTGGATCTGGGGCCTGTTGATCCTCGCCGCGGTGTTCTTCGCAGCGTTCCTGTTCCACGAGCGCGGACGCCAGGACGCCGAACCCCTGGTGCCGTTCTCGCTGTTCCGCGACCGCAACTTCACCCTCGTCAACATCGTCGGCGTCGCCGTCTCGTTCGGCGTCGTCGGGATGTTCCTGCCGCTGACCGTCTACCTCCAGTCGGTCCTCGGGTACAGCGCCCTGAAGTCGGGGCTCGTGCTGCTGCCCGTCGCGGTGGGTTCGTTCGTCACGGCCGGCCCCGCCGGCACCCTCGCCGACCGGGTGGGCGGCCGGCTCGTGCTGATGGGCGGACTGCTGGCGTGGGCGGGCGGCCTGGTGTGGACGGTCGTCGAGGCGGACGTCGGGACGTCCTGGACCCACCTGGTGGCGCCCCTGCTGCTGTCCGGCCTGGGCGTCGGCTGCACCTTCGCGCCGATGGCCGCCGAGGTGATGCGCAACGTCCCGGTGCCTCTCGCCGGTGCCGCGTCCGGGGTCACCAACGCGCTGCGGCAGGTCGGTTCGGTCCTGGCGGGGGCCGTCGTCGGCGCGGTGCTCCAGACCCGGCTGGCGTCCTCGCTGCCGGACGAGGCGCGGCAGCGGGCCGGCCGGGTGCCCGCCGCGTACCGCGACGCCTTCGTCCGGGGGTTCTCCCGGCCGGAGTCCGGCGTGGGGACCGCGCCGCGGGCCGCCGCGCCCCGGGGTGTGCCGCACGACGCCGCCGACCGGCTGCGCGAGGCCGGCCGCGCGGTCTTCGGCCACGGCTTCGTGGACGCGATGGGCCCCGCGGTGTACGTGTGCGCGGCGGTCCTGCTGGCCGGTGCCCTGGTCTGTCTGGGAGTGCGGCGCCACGGCGCCGCCGGGGGAGGACCGCACGGGCTGCCGGGCGCGGACACCGACTCGGCCCTGGAGCAGGTGGGTTGACGGCCCGCGGGACGGCGCGGCCCCTCGGGGAGTGAGCGCGGACGGGCGGCCGGTGGCTCAACACCGGCCGCCCGTGCGACGGTTGTCCCGCCCGTGCGGCTGATGAACCGTCAGGTCCGGCCGAGGGCGCGGACCTCGGCCAGCACCGCGTCGGTGAACGGCGGCCACACCTCGACCGCCCAGGGGCCGAACGGCCGGTCCGTGAGGGCGACGCAGGCCGTTCCCGCGTCCGGGTCGACCCACAGGAACGTGCCCGACTGGCCGAAGTGCCCGAACGTCCGGGGTGACGACGAACCACCGGTCCAGTGGGGCGACTTGGAGTCCCGGATCTCGAAGCCGAGGCCCCAGTCGTTGGGGTTCTGGTGGCCGTAGCCCGGCAGCACGCCCTTGGTGCCGGGGTACTGCACCGTCGTCGCTTCGGCCACGGTGCGCGGGTCGAGCAGCCGCGGTGCCTGGAGCTCGGCGGCGAAGCGCAGCAGGTCGGCCACGCTCGACACGCCGTCCTTGGCGGGGGAGCCGGCCAGTGAGGTCGACGTCATGCCGAGCGGTTCCAGGACGGCCTGGCGCGCGTAGTCGGCGAAGGGGATGTCCGTCGCCCTCGCGATGTGCTCGCCGAGCTGCTCGAACCCCGCGTTCGAGTACAGCCGCCGTCCGCCCGGCTCCGACGTCGTCCGGTGCTCGTCGAAGGCGAGGCCGGAGGTGTGGGCCAGCAGGTGGCGGACGGTGGACCCCGGCGGACCGGCCGGCTCGTCGAGCTCGACGGCACCCTCCTCGTACGCGACGAGGGCGGCGTAGGCCGCGAGCGGCTTGGTGACCGACGCCAGGGGGAAGGCGCGCTCCGCCGGACCGTGGGTCCCCAGCACCGTCCCGTCGGCCAGGACGGCACCCGCGGCGGCGGCCGGAACCGGCCAGTTCTCGATCAGGGCGAGGCTCTTCAAGGACATGCCCCGAGCTTAGAACGCCTCCCGCGGGGCGTCGGCGGGGGTTCCCGGGCGGGCCGGAAGCCCGTGCCGCTACCCCTTCAGGCGCAGCCGCATCGCCGGGTCCGGCTTGCGGGCGAAGCCCAGCGACGCGTACAGCGGCTCGCCCTCGGGGGACGCGTTCAGGTCGACATGGCCCGCGTCCCGCTCGCGGAACCAGTCCAGCAGCGCCTCCATGCAGGCCCGCGCATACCCGCGCCGCCTCACGTCCGGGTCGGTGGCGACGCTGAAGATGTGACCGCTGCGGCCCGACGGGTCCTGCGGCCCCCCGATCCGGTACTCCAGGGTCCCCACCACCAGGGCCGCGAGGGCGCCCGGCCGGACGGGGTGGTCGATCACGAAGGCGGCGAAGTCCCCGTCCGGGTCCGCGAGGCGCTCGCGGACGGCGGGCAGGCTCGCCCGCTGCCAGTCGGTCGACCCCGCGGGCGCGCCCGGGTGGATCGTGTCGAGCATCACCTGGCGCAGGCGCAGCAGTTCGGGGGCGTCCTCGGGCACGGCACGGCGTACGTCACTCATGGCACGCACGGTAGTCAGGAGGCGTTCCGCCGGTCTCGGGGTTTTCCACGGGACCGCTTGCTTGGAGTGCGCTCCAGGGTTCTAGCGTGGAGGGCATGACGGTGATGCAGACGACGGCCGCGGCATCCGACGCGGTCCCCACCGGTTCCGACACCTGTTCCGCCCCGCCGCCGCACCCGCGGCCGGACGGCGAGGACAACTACACCATCAGCGAGGTCGTCGCCCTCACGGGCCTGACCGCGCACACCCTGCGCTGGTACGAGCGGATCGGGCTGATGTCCCACATCGACCGCTCGCACACCGGCCAGCGCCGCTACAACAACCGCGACCTGAGCTGGCTCGACCTCGTCGGCAAGCTGCGGCTGACCGGCATGCCGGTCGCCGACATGGTGCGCTACGCGGAGCTGGTGCGGGCGGGCGAGGACACGTACGGCGAGCGCCACGCCCTGCTGGAGGCGACCCGCCGCGACGTGCTCGGGCGCATCGCCGAGCTCCAGGACACCCTCGCGGTGCTCGACCACAAGATCGGTTTCTACGCGGAGGCCACCGGCCGTTACGAGGCCCGCCTCCACGAAACGGAGAAGACGCGATGAGCGACAGCCCCCTGCACACGGTCCGGCTCGGCGACGGCGGTCCCGAGGTCGCCGTCCAGGGCCTCGGCTGCATGGGCATGAGCTGGGCGTACGGTCCCACGGACGGCGACCGGTCGCGGGCCGCCCTGGACCGCGCTTTCGACCTCGGCGTCACCCTGTTCGACACCGCCGACGCGTACGGCGAGGGAGAGAACGAGACGTTCCTGTCGCCGTTCTTCCGGGCGCACCGCGACGAGCTGGTGATCGCCACCAAGTTCGGCCTCCAGTTCCCGATGGACCTCGGCGGCCGGCGCGACGTCCGCAACGACGCGCCCTACGTGCGGTCCGCCGCCGACGCGAGCCTGAAGCGCCTGGGCGTGGACGTCATCGACGTCTACTACATGCACCGCCGCAACGTGGACGTCCCGATCGAGGAGAGCGTCGGCGCGATGGCGGAGCTGGTGACCGCCGGCAAGGTGCGCCACCTGGGCCTCAGCGAGGTCACCGCCGACGAGCTGCGCGCGGCGCACGCCGTGCACCCCATCGCGGCCGTGCAGTCGGAGTGGTCGCTGTTCAGCCGGGACATCGAGGTGAACGTGGTGCCCGCCGCCCGCGAGCTGGGAGTGGCCCTCGTGCCGTACTCGCCGCTCGGCCGCGGCTTCCTCACCGGCTCGTTCTCGGACGCGGCGGCCGAGCTGACCGAGGACGACTACCGGCGCCACCAGCCGCGCTACAACGGCGAGAACGCGGCGGCCAACAGGGCGCTGCTCGAACCGGTCGGGGCCGTCGCGAAGGCGCACGGCGTCTCGCTGGCGCAGGTCGCGCTGGCCTGGGTGCAGCAGCGGGCCGCCGTGCACGGGCTGCCCGTGGTGCCGATCCCGGGGACGACGAAGGCGCACCGCGTCGAGGAGAACGTCGCGGCCGCGCGGATCGTCCTCACGGACGACGAACTGGCGCTCCTGGAGCCCGTCGCCGGCAAGGTCGCGGGCAACCGCTACCCGGACATGTCCTTCACCTCGGCCGGACGCGAGTAGCGGCCGCCCGGACCGGGCCCAGGGGTGGCCGAGGCCGGCCCGATCCGCACGACACCCCTAGAGCTCGGCGAGCAGTTCGGCCTTCTTCGCCGAGAACTCCTCGTCCGTCACCAGGCCCGCCCGGTGCAGGTCGCCGAGATGGCGGATGCGGTCGGCGACGTCGGCGGGGTCGCGGTGCGGCGCGGCGGCCACCGGGGCCGGCTGCGGCGCGCCGCCGCCCGCGCGGGCCGCGGCCAGGACCGCCGCCGCGAACGGCAGCGACTCGTGCACCGGGCCGTAGCCGAGGCCGAACACCACGGCCGCCGGGTCCTGGTCGGGCGCCAGCGGGGTCGCCGCCGGGTCGCGGCCCAGCAGCCGCAGGTGCCCCTGGAGCGCCTCGGGGGAGCGCCACTCGACGCCGCAGATGTCGGCGACGGGGATGCTCTGGTCGCCGGCCTTCCACTTCGCGGACGAGGCTCCCGTCCAGGACCAGCGGAACGCGACGGTGCGGCCGTCGAAGGACGCCTTCGCGTCGTACGCCTTGAAACGCAGCGGCGGTTCGGGCGCGGCGACCAGGTGGCGGGCGGCGGGTTCGGCGCCCCGGCCGTCGAGCCGGCCGCGCAGCTCGTCGGCGTAGTACTCGGCGAGCGTCGCGCGCTCGGCGGGGACCACCAGGCGGTAGGGGTCCGAGCCGTCGGGGAGCTGCCCGGCGGCGGCCTCCATCAGCGGATCGGCGCCGGGACGCGGATCCGCGCGCAGCACCACACCCCCGCGTCGCCCGGGTCCGAGCGTGACTCCCGCCAGCGCCGCGAGGGGCACCCGGCGCGTGCCCAGCGCCTGGAACAGCTTGGGTGTTCGAATCCCCCGGTCGTAGCGGATGAGCACGGAGTCGGAATCGAACTCCCAGGCGGCATGCATTCCGGCCAGTACGTCACCCATGCGGCTCATCGTAGGCGGCGGGCGGGTCTTCGTCCCCTCCTCGTACGAACCGCGGTTTCTCCGGTCTCTACGCGCGTCCGCCCGCCGTCGCCGCGGACAAACCCGTCCCGCACCCGGTGTCGGAGCGGGCGCACCGTACCGACGGATACGAGCCGGTGCCGATGTCCGCGAAGTTGGCGAGGCTCGTCGTGCCCGGGGTGAAGTAGCCGGTGTGCCCCCGGGCGCCGCCCGCGGACAGGACGCGGGCGCCGAACGCCGGGTCGACCGGGTCGGCGCCGTGGCCGAGGCCGCCGAGCTCCAGGTAGGGCACGTCGCGGATCCAGTCGGTGCCGTCCCGCATCGCCCACACCCGGGCCCCGGTGCCCAGGTCGCCGGCCTTGTCCGCCCGCATGCCGGGGCTGCCGGCCACCGCGATGTCGGCGACGCGGCGGGGCAGCAGGTGCGCGGCGACACCGCACAGCACCGAGCCGTAGCTGTGGCAGAACAGCGAGACGGGCGCGGTGCCGGGCAGCGCGCGCACCAGGGCGTTCAGCCGCAGGGCGCCCCGCGCGGCGAGCGAGCCGGTGGCCGCGTCGACGCCGAGGCCGCTGGGGGAGGTCCAGTCGGCCCAGGCGATGACGGCCGTGCGCGTCGAGGGGCGCGCCGAACGCTCCGCCGAGTACAGCGCGGACGCCATGCCGGAGGGGGCCGTGTACTGGCCGATCGACCGCTGGAAGGTGAGGAGGTCGGTGTCGACGCCGGGGACGACCACGGAGACCCGCTGCGCCTCGTCGAGGTCGCCGAACACCTCGGCGACCCGGCCCGAGCCGTCCGGGTCGAAGGCGAGGATCTGCCGCCCGCCGCCCGCCAGGGACGCGAAGCGGTGCATGCGGCGGCCCGCCTCCTCCTGGCCGGCCGGGGTGAGCCGGCTGTCGTGCATCCGCTTCTCCTCGGCGTCGTGGGCGCGGCCGAGGGCGATCCGGTTGGCCCGGTACCGCAGGGAGACCGGGGCGCCGTTCATGTTGCCGACGGCGAGCGGGAAGCGCTCCGCGAGGCGGACCCGGTCGGCGGCGGTGAGCGACGCGAAGAAGCGGGCGAGGCGGGCGGGGGCGGCGCCGGGGTCGGGCAGCCGGTGTCCGTGCAGGCGCCCGTGTTCCCAGGCCGCGACCGAGGCGCGCAGTTCGCTCGTGCCGCGGTTGCCGCTGACCGCGGTCCAGCCCGTGGTCGCCAGCATCACGAAGACCACGGCGAGGGCGAGGACCGCGCGCCAGACGTTGAGGGGGGAGGTGTCGAAGGAAGTCACTGGGAGGACACCCTAGGAGAACGGAAGGGTCGCGCGTGCCACGAGTGACCGGTATCACGTTTCGATAACACGGATCACAGTTCGACCGGTTCGGCCGTCCGTTCAGGAGGCCCGCCAGTTCCCGGTCAGGGCCGGTCCCACCCGGTCCAGGTACGCCGCCGTCAACTCCCGCACGGCGCGCAGTCCCTCGGCCCCGTCCACGCACCACTGGCGTTCCGTCACCCGCAGCACCCCGCCGAAGACGGCCACGACCAGCCGCGGTCGCGGGTCGGCGTCCACGTCGAGGCCCTCGCGCTCGGCGAGCACCCGGGCCACCTGCTCCTCGGTCTCCGCCGAGCGGCGCAGGTGCGCGGCGACCAGGGCCGGCGTCGACTCGACGACCCGGCACATGCGCAGGTACAGCTCGACCGGCACCACCGACTCGATCGCGGCGCCCAGCTCGTCCCAGTCGTCGAGCACCGCCCGGCGCAGCGCCTCCATCGGCGCCTCGTGCGCGGGACGGGCGCGCACCGACGCCACGAAGCGCGCGTCCGTCATCGCCTGCACGGCGAAGGCGGCCTCCTCCTTGCCGGCGAAGTACCGGAAGAAGGTGCGCTGGGAGACCTCGACCGCCTCGGTGATCTCGTCGACGGTGGTGCGCTCGTAGCCCCGGGTGGTGAACAGTTCCAGCGCGGCGCGCACCAGCATGTCGCGAGTGCGCCGCTTCTTGCGCTCGCGCAGCCCCGGTGCCGGCCCGGCCGTCCCCACCGTGTCCACGATCGTCTCCTTCGCGCTGTTCTGCCTGCTCAGGCTATACGGAGAAGACATGTCAGCCGCCGACTTGTGAACTGGTTTGTCAACTGTCAGTGGCTGTCACTAGCCTCTCCGTATGACTAGTCAGACCACCATCGACGCGACAGGTCCCGAGGGCGCGACCCCGCCGACGCAGGCTGGCCCGGCACCGTCCCGGGGGCTGCGCGGGCACCCCTGGTTCACCCTCATCACCGTGGCGGTCGGCGTCATGATGGTGGCCCTCGACGGGACCATCGTCGCGATCGCCAACCCGGCCATCGCCAAGGACCTGGGCGCCAGCTTCACCGACGTCCAGTGGATCACCAACGCGTACTTCCTCTCCCTCGCGGTGTCCCTGATCACCGCGGGCAAGCTCGGCGACCGCTTCGGCCACCGGCAGACCTTCCTCGTCGGCGTGGTCGGCTTCGCCGCGTCCTCCGGCGCGATCGGCCTGTCGGACAGCATCGGCGCGGTGGTCACCTTCCGCGTGTTCCAGGGCCTGTTCGGCGCACTGCTGATGCCGGCCGCGCTCGGCCTGCTGCGGGCGACCTTCCCGGCCGAGAAGCTCAACATGGCCATCGGCATCTGGGGCATGGTCATCGGCGCCTCCACCGCGGGCGGCCCGATCCTCGGCGGCGTGCTGGTGCAGCACGTGAGCTGGCAGTCGGTGTTCTTCATCAACGTGCCCGTCGGCCTGGCCGCCCTGGTGCTCGGCCTGGTCTTCCTCACCGACCACCGCGCCGAGAACGCGCCCCGCTCCTTCGACGTCGCCGGCATCGCGCTGCTGTCCGGCGCGATGTTCTGTCTGGTCTGGGCGCTCATCAAGGCGCCGGCGTGGGGCTGGGGCGACGGCCGGACGTGGGCGTTCATCGCCGGCTCCCTGGTGCTCTTCGCCCTCTTCGCCCTCTGGGAGACGAAGGTGAAGGAGCCGCTGATCCCGCTGACGCTGTTCCGCTCGGTGCCGCTGTCCGCCGGTGTGGTGCTGATGGTCCTGATGGCCATCGCCTTCATGGGCGGCCTCTTCTTCGTGACCTTCTACCTCCAGAACGTGCACGGCATGAGCCCCGTCGACGCGGGTCTGCACCTGCTGCCGCTCACCGGCATGATGATCGTCGCCTCGCCGCTCGCGGGCGCGATGATCACCCGGTTCGGCCCCCGCGTCCCGCTGGCCGGCGGCATGGCGGCCACCGCGATCGCCATGTTCGGCATGTCCACGCTGGACGTGAACACGGGCAGCGCCCTGATGTCGCTCTGGTTCGCGCTGCTCGGCCTCGGCCTCGCCCCCGTGATGGTGGGCGCCACCGAGGTCATCGTCGGCAACGCGGCCGTCGAGCTGTCCGGCGTGGCCGGCGGTCTCCAGCAGGCGGCGATGCAGATCGGCGGCAGCCTCGGCACCGCCGTCCTCGGTGCCGTGATGGCGTCCAAGGTCGACAACGACCTCGCCGGCAACTGGGCCGCGGCGAAGCTGCCCGCGCTCACGCCCGCCCAGGAGGCCCTGGCCTCGCAGTCGGTGCAGCAGGGCCTGCCGCCGGTGGCGCCCGGCACGCCCGCCGCCGTCGCCGCGCGGATCACCACGGTCGCGCACGACACGTTCGTCTCCGGCATGGGCCTGGCCTGCCTGGTCGCCGCCGGGGTGGCGGTCGTCGCGGTGTTCGTCGCCATGCTGACCAAGCGCGGCGCCAACGCCGACGCGGGCGCGGGCGTCGGTCACGTCTGACCCGGCGCGGAGGCACCGCGCGGGAGGGGTCCGGGACGCTCGCCGTTCGCTCGTCAGGGTGACGGTGTCCCGGGCCCCTCCCGTTTTCGCGTCCCCTCCGCGTCCCGCCGAGGACGCAGGCTTATCGGTGCGAGCCGGGGTACCCGGTGGTCATGAACCCCACAACAAGCCAATCAACCTAGGGGTTCCGGGAGTTGATGATGGCGGGCTTCGGACAGGGCAGTACACGCAGGACCCCCCGCTCGCGAGGCCGGACGTGGTCGCGCAGCGGGCCGGACAGCGCGCAGCTCGGAGTCATCGGAGTCGTCTGCGCGATCGCCGGATTCTTCGTGCTGGGGATCGTTCTCGGCCCGGCGGCGGTCGTGTGCGGCTGGCTCGCCATGGGGCGCAGCTGGGCGGGATCACGCTCACTGCCCGCCCTGGTCGCCGTGGTACTGGGCGCCATCGACACCCTGCTGGCCGTCGTCTGGCTGGCCGGCGCGGCAACCCCGGGCAGCGGACTGTTCTGACCCGGGAGCGGGGGGGGGGGGGGCCCGCCCCCGGGGGGGGGGGGGGCGCCCCCCCCCCCCGCTCCCGGACCCGCACCGGGCGAACGCCGAGGGGGCGGAGAACCACTCGTGGTTCTCCGCCCCCTCCGCCGTTCCGGCCGGTCAGGCGTCGCCGCCCGCCGTGCCCGGGTGCGCCGCGGAGACGTCGAGCAACTGGTAGCGGTCGACGGCCTGCTTGAGCGCCGAACGGTCCATCCTGCCCTCGCGCGCCAGCTCGGTCAGCACGGCCACCACGATCGACTGCGCGTCGATGTGGAAGAACCGCCGCGCCGCGCCCCGGGTGTCGGCGAAGCCGAAGCCGTCCGCGCCCAGCGACTGGAAGGTGCCCGGCACCCACCGCGCGATCTGGTCCGGCACGGACCGCATCCAGTCGGACACCGCCACGAACGGGCCCTCGGCGCCGTCGAGTTTGCGCGTCACCCACGGCACGCGCTGCTCCTCCTCGGGGTGCAGCAGGTTGTGCCGCTCGCACTCCACGGCCTCGCGGCGCAGCTCGTTCCAGGAGGTCGCCGACCAGACGTCGGCCCGGACGTTCCAGTCCTCGGCGAGGATCCGCTGCGCCTCCAGGGCCCACGGCACCGAGACGCCGGACGCCATGATCTGCGCGGAGACCGTGCCGGACGTGCCCGCCGAGATGCGGTGGACGCCCTTGAGGATGCCCTCCACGTCGACGTCCGCCGGTTCGGCCGGGTGCTGGATCGGCTCGTTGTAGACGGTCAGGTAGTAGAACACGTCCTCGCCGTGCGGGTGTTCGTCCGTACTGCCGTACATCCGGTCGAGCCCCGCGTGCACGATGTGCGCGATCTCGTACCCGTAGGCCGGGTCGTACGCCACGCACGCCGGGTTGGTCGACGCGAGCAACTGCGAGTGGCCGTCGGCGTGTTGAAGACCCTCACCGGTCAGGGTCGTACGTCCGGCGGTCGCGCCGAGGACGAAACCGCGCGCCAACTGGTCGGCCATCTGCCAGAACTGGTCGCCGGTGCGCTGGAATCCGAACATCGAGTAGAAGACGTAGACCGGGATCAGCGGCTCGCCGTGCGTCGCGTACGCGGAGCCCGCCGCGATCAGCGACGCCGTGCAGCCCGCCTCCGAGATGCCGTCGTGCAGCAGCTGCCCGGTCGGCGACTCCTTGTAGGCGAGCAGCAGTTCACGGTCGACCGACTCGTACTGCTGGCCGAGCGGGTTGTAGATCTTCGCGCTCGGGAAGAACGAGTCCATGCCGAACGTGCGGTACTCGTCCGGCGCGATCAGCACGAACCGCCTGCCGATCTCCTTGTCCCGCATCAGGTCCTTGAGCAGCCGTACGAACGCCATCGTGGTGGCGATCGACTGCTGACCCGACCCCTTCTTCACGCTCGCGTACGTCTTCTCGTCGGGCAGCCGCAGCGCCTTCGACCGCACGACCCGCGTGGGCACGTAACCGCCCAGCGCGTTGCGGCGGTCGTGCATGTACTGGATCTCCTCGGACTTGCGGCCCGGGTGGTAGTACGGCGGCGCGCCGGACTCCAACTCCTTGTCGGAGATGGGCAGGTGCAGCCGGTCGCGGAAGCGCTTGAGGTCGTCGACCGTCAGCTTCTTCATCTGGTGCGTGGCGTTGCGGCCCTCGAAGTTCGGGCCCAGCGTCCAGCCCTTGACCGTCTTCGCGAGGATCACCGTCGGCTGGCCCTTGTGCGCCTTGGCCGCCGCCATCGCCGCGAAGATCTTGCGGTGGTCGTGGCCGCCGCGGCCCAGGTGCAGGATCTGGTCGTCGGTCATGTTCTCGACCATCGCGCGCAGCCGCTGGTCGTCGCCGAAGAAGTGGTCGCGGATGTAGGCGCCGGTCTCCGTCGCGTACGTCTGGTACTGGCCGTCCGGGGTGGTGTTCATCCGGTTCACCAGCACGCCGTCGCGGTCGCGGGCCAGCAGCGGGTCCCAGGACCGGTCCCAGACCAGCTTGATCACGTTCCAGCCGGCGCCCCGGAAGACCGACTCCAGCTCCTGGATGATCTTCCCGTTGCCGCGCACCGGGCCGTCGAGGCGCTGGAGGTTGCAGTTGACCACGAAGGTCAGGTTGTCCAGGCCCTCGCGGGCGGCGATCGAGAGCTGGCCGAGCGACTCCGGCTCGTCCATCTCGCCGTCCCCGAGGAACGCCCACACGTGCGAGGCGGAGGTGTCCGCGATCTCGCGCGCCTGCATGTAGCGGTTCATCCGCGCCTGGAAGATCGCGCCGAGCGGTCCCAGGCCCATGGAGACCGTCGGGAACTCCCAGAAGTCCGGCATGGACCGCGGGTGCGGGTAACTGGACAGCCCCTCCGGGTACTTCGACTTCTCCTGGCGGAACCCGTCCAGCTGCGCCTCGCTGAGCCGGTCCAGCAGGAAGGCGCGGGCGTAGATGCCGGGGGAGGCGTGCCCCTGGAAGAAGATCTGGTCGCCGCCCGTGCCGTCGTCCTTGCCCCGGAAGAAGTGGTTGAAGCCCACGTCGTAGAGGGAGGCGGAGGACGCGAACGTGGCGATGTGCCCGCCCACGCCGATGCCCGGACGCTGCGCGCGCGAGACCATCACCGCGGCGTTCCAGCGGGTCGCGTTCAGGACCTTGCGCTCGATCTCCTCGTTGCCGGGGAAGAACGGCTCGTCCTTGGTGGCGATAGTGTTGACGTAGTCCGTGCTGCGCATCTCGGGGACGGCGACCCGCCGTTCACGGGCGCGCTCGATCAGCCGGAGCATCAGGTAGCGGGCGCGTTCGCGGCCCCGCTCGTCGACGGCGGCGTCGAGCGAGTCGAGCCACTCCTGCGTCTCCTCGGGATCGAAGTCAGGAACCTGACTCGGCAGGCCGCCAATGATGATCGGGTTGCGATCGGGTCCGGAAGCCACGATGTTCCTTACCTGTCAGAGGGCCACTTCTTCATCGATTTCCGTTGGTGCCTGATCTGGGTCTGCCCGTTGTTCGTTCTTCTGCTGCCCGGTGCGCGCGTGCTTTTCTTCGTTCACGCCCGACTCTGTTCGTTCGTACGGGATTTCCCTCGGCTTTCCAGGTGCCGGCACCGTCCCCCATCGTGTACCGCGGCGGGACAAACGTCATCTCCGCCGTGCGGAGGCCGCGAAGACGGCCTCGCGAAAGGGTCCCGGAACGGTCGCCGCAGGCCCCGTCCGGCGGGAATCCCGCGGACCCCGCCGCGCATTTCCCCAGCCGGGCGGCGTATCTTCGGGGCTGTCCCGGGCAAAACGCAACGATACGCCCGGCACATGGCGGGCATGGCAAAGTCATTCGAGACTCGTACCCACGGAGGGTTCTCAAACGCGCATTCCGGGCAGAACGACGTGGTGTACATCACCGAGAGCTGGGTTACCGTGCCTGGAGTTGCGGCGACACGGCCAGGATCGTCACCGTTTCGGCGGTCCGAACCGCCGGGTACTTGCGCGATCCGCCCCGCCCGTGTGGACTACGGCCAATGCTTCGCGCACGCGCGAAGCCGAACACTCACCGAAGACATGATCAGGAGGCAACCCGTGAGCGCGACCGCGGACCACGCGGAGGAGCGGACGAGCCCTGCCGTCAGGCTGGGGTTCCAGCCCGAGCAGGTGGTCCAGGAGATCGGCTACGACGACGACGTGGACCAGGAGCTCCGCGAAGCCATTGAGGACGTCATCGGCAGCGACCTGGTGGACGAGGAGTACGACGACGTCGCCGATGCCGTGGTGCTCTGGTTCCGCGACGAGGACGGCGACCTGACCGATGTGCTGGTGGACGCCATCACGTACATCGAAGAAGGTGGCGCGATCCTGCTCCTCACGCCGAAGACAGGACGTACCGGCTACGTCGAGCCGAGCGACATCTCTGAAGCCGCGACGACGGCGGGTCTGTCGGCGAGCAAGAGCGTCAGTGTGGGCAAGGACTGGAGCGGGAGCCGGCTGGCGACGCCGAAGGCCGCCAAGTCCAAGCGCTGACACCACCGCTCGTCCTACCCGAGGACACCCGAACGGCACCGGACGGCCCGGTCGCGCCCCACCGCGGGGCGCGGCCGGGCCGTCGGCGTTCCCCGGTGATCGCTGCGTAGGGTGGGCTCACCCGAACAGCCCCTCCGAAGGGATGCAGGACCATGGCGATCCAGACCGGCGACAAGGCACCCGACTTCGAGCTCAAGGACAATCACGGCGCCACCGTGAAGCTGTCCGACTTCCGGGGCGAGAAGAACGTGGTGCTGCTCTTCTACCCCTTCGCGTTCACCGGCGTGTGCACGGGCGAGCTGTGCGCCCTGCGCGACAGCCTGCCGCAGTTCGAGAACGACGACACGCAGCTCCTCGCCGTGTCCAACGACTCGATCCACACCCTGCGCGTCTTCGCCGAGCAGGAGGGCCTGGAGTACCCGCTGCTGTCCGACTTCTGGCCGCACGGCAACACTTCGCGCGCCTACGGCGTCTTCGACGAGGACAAGGGCTGCGCCGTGCGCGGGACCTTCATCATCGACAAGGAGGGTGTCGTGCGGTGGACCGTGGTCAACGGCCTGCCGGACGCGCGCGACCTGAACGACTACGTGAAGGCGCTCGACACCCTGTGATTTGTCGGTTCCAGGGCCTGCGAGGGGCGGGAACCCGTCACTAGGATCGGATCGTTGATCCGGTATCGGCGCACATTGGGGCTCCCCGCCCCTGGACATCAATGGAGGACCCGTGGGAGTCAGCCTCAGCAAGGGCGGCAACGTATCGCTGACGAAGGAGGCCCCGGGCCTGACCGCCGTGATCGTGGGCCTCGGGTGGGACGTCAGGACGACGACCGGCACCGACTTCGACCTCGACGCCAGCGCCCTGCTCCTCAACACGTCGGGCAAGGTCGCCAGCGACGCGCACTTCATCTTCTTCAACAACCTGAAGAGCCCGGACGGCTCGGTGGAACACACCGGCGACAACATCACCGGTGAGGGCGAGGGGGACGACGAGCAGATCAAGATCAACCTCGCCACGGTCCCCGCGGACGTCGACAAGATCGTCTTCCCCGTCTCGATCTACGACGCGGAGAACCGCCAGCAGTCCTTCGGCCAGGTGCGCAACGCGTTCATCCGCGTCGTCAACCAGGCCGGCGAGGCGGAGATCGCCCGCTACGACCTCAGCGAGGACGCCTCCACCGAGACCGCGATGGTCTTCGGTGAGCTCTACCGCAACGGCGCGGAGTGGAAGTTCCGTGCCATCGGCCAGGGCTACGCCTCGGGCCTGCGCGGCATCGCGCAGGACTTCGGCGTCAACGTCTGACCCGCGCCACCGCGCGCTCGCACGGGGCGTGCCGCACGACCGGGCCCGCGGGGGGTGCCCACCCTGCGCATCCGTCCGGCGCCGCACGTTTCCGTGCGGCGCCGGACGCGCAGTACGTCAACGACGACACAGCACACACGCACGCAATCGGGGAGGAACAGCATCATGGGCGTCACGCTCGCCAAGGGAGGCAACGTCTCCCTCTCCAAGGCCGCACCCAACCTCACCCAGGTACTGATCGGACTCGGCTGGGACGCGCGCTCGACCACCGGGGCCGACTTCGACCTGGACGCCAGCGCCCTGCTGTGCACCGGCGGCCGGGTCATGGGCGACGAGTGGTTCATCTTCTACAACCAGCTCAAGAGCCCCGACGGCTCGGTCGAGCACACCGGCGACAACCTCACCGGTGAGGGCGAGGGCGACGACGAGTCGATCCTGGTGGACCTGCCGAAGGTGCCCGCGGCCTGCGACAAGATCGTCTTCCCCGTCTCCATCCACGACGCGGACAACCGCGGCCAGACCTTCGGACAGGTCAGCAACGCGTTCATCCGAGTCGTCAACCAGGCGGACGGCCAGGAACTCGCGCGCTACGACCTCAGCGAGGACGCCTCCACCGAGACGGCCATGATCTTCGGCGAGCTCTACCGCTACCAGGGCGAGTGGAAGTTCCGCGCCGTCGGCCAGGGGTACGCGTCCGGACTGCGGGGCATCGCCCTCGACTTCGGCGTCCACGTCTCCTGAGACACGGTTCGGGCACATACAGGCATATATGCGACTCGCTTGTACCGCCACGCCCGGGTGGCCCCTAGACTGCATGGTCAACGATAGGTAAAGCCGAGTACGGCGCGGGGGAGACTCTCACTCAGACATCGTCTGGGGGTGCCCCCACACAGGATTGGGTAGCCAGTGCTTCTGAAAACCTTCGGCTGGTCGTTCGCGATCACCGCGCTCGGCCTGGTCGCGGCGGTGTTCTACGGAGGATGGACCGCTTTCGGGGTCGTGGCGATCCTCGCGGTCCTGGAGATCTCGCTCTCCTTCGACAACGCGGTGGTCAACGCCGGAATCCTGAAGAAGATGAGCCCGTTCTGGCAGAAGATCTTCCTCACCGTCGGTGTCCTCATCGCCGTCTTCGGCATGCGGCTGGTCTTCCCCGTCGTGATCGTCGCCGTCACCGCGAAGCTGAACCCCATCGACGCGGTGAACCTCGCGCTCAACGACAAGGACCGCTACCAGCAGCTGGTCACCGACGCGCACCCGTCGATCGCCGCGTTCGGTGGCATGTTCCTGCTGATGATCTTCCTCGACTTCATCTTCGAGGAGCGTGACATCCAGTGGCTGCGCTGGATCGAGCGCCCGCTGTCCAAGCTGGGCAAGGTCGACATGCTGTCGGTCTGCGTCGCGCTGATCGTCCTGCTGATCACGTCCTTCACCTTCGCGGCCCACGCCCACCAGCACGGCGGCGCGCACGCCGACAAGGCGCAGACGGTCCTCATCGCCGGCATCGCGGGCCTGATCACGTACATGATCGTGAACGGTCTCTCCGGCCACTTCGAGAGCCGCCTCGAAGAGGAGGAGGAACGCGAGCACGAGAAGGAGGAGGAGGAGAAGCGCTCCGGCAGCGCCCGCCCCGCCGTCCTGCTGGCCGGCAAGGCCGCCTTCTTCATGTTCCTGTACCTGGAGGTCCTCGACGCCTCCTTCTCCTTCGACGGCGTCATCGGCGCGTTCGCCATCACCAACGACATCGTCCTGATGGCGCTCGGCCTCGGTATCGGCGCGATGTACGTCCGGTCCCTCACCGTCTACCTGGTCCGCCAGGGCACCCTCGACGACTACGTCTACCTGGAGCACGGCGCGCACTACGCGATCGGCGCCCTCGCCGTGCTGCTGATGGTCACCATCCAGTACGAGATCAACGAGGTCATCACCGGTCTCATCGGTGTCGTCCTCATCGCCTGGTCCTTCTGGTCCTCCGTGCGCCGCAACCGCGCCATCGCGGCGGCCGAGGGAAAAGCCCAGGGCTCGGACGAGAAGACTGAGGTCTCGTCCGGGGTGTGACACCCCTCCCCGGGAGGAACGCTCTGAGCGGGGCGGCCACGAGGACCACTCCTCGGGCCGCCCCTTCGGCGGTGGAGGGCACGCGGCACGTCAGCCTGCCGCGGACCGATGGAAGGTGGGGGCGGGGCGGATGGGCTTCTTCGACGGGCTCAGGGGCGGACGGGCGGCGGACTTCGACTCGGGCAACGCGTCGACCAACGCCATCGAACTGACCAAACGGCACCACCAGGTGTCGCTGACCAAACAGGGCGCCGCCACCGGTCACCTGCGCGTGAACCTCACCTGGCGCATGCGCACCTCCGACATCGGCGGTCCCACCCGCGGCAGCCTCTTCAAGCACCCCTTCGGCGCACTGCGCCCGCCCGAGGTGATGGGCCACAGCCAGAGCATGGTCAACGTCGACCTCGACCTCGGCTGCCTCTACGAGCTGGCTGACGGCACCAAGGGCGTCGTGCAGCCGCTCGGCGGCTATCTCGGCGACGTCAACGCGGCGCCGTACGTGAAGCTCAGCGGGGACGACCGGTTCGGTTCGGCGTCGGGGGAGACCCTCTACGTCAACCTCGACCACCGCGAGAACATCAAGCGGCTGCTGATATTCGTCTACATCTACGACCAGACGCCCGCCTTCGACCGGACGCACGCCAGCGTCACCCTCTACCCGAGCAACGGGCCGCGCATCGAGATCCACCTCGACGAGCGCCACCCGCAGGCCCGTTCCTGCGCGGTCGTCCTGATCGAGAACGTCAAGGGCGAGCTGGTCGTGCGCCGCGAGGTGAAGTTCGTCTACGGGTTCCAGGCCGAACTGGACCGCCTCTACGGCTGGGGGCTCCAGTGGGGCCGCGGCTACAAGACGAAGGCCGAACAGCTCTGAGACGCGGGCCGGGCGGCACCCGGGCGGCCGGACAGCCGTGCGGGCCGGGCCCGTCGGGCCCGCCCGTCGTCAGCGGCCGATGAACTGCGGTCCCTGCGGCGGCAGTCGGAAGTCCGGGTCGGGCGCGGCGGCCGCCGGCTGCGGGTAGCCGTAGCCGGACTGCCCCGCGTTCGCGGCGGGCCGTTCCGGCGCCGGGCGCTGCGGATAGCCGTACCCCGATTGCCCGGTGGGCTGCGGATAGCCGTACGCGGGCGCGGTGGCCGGCGGCTGCTGCACGGTCACGGCCTGCGGCGGGTAGCCGTAGGAGGGCGATCCCTGCTGGTGCGGCACGGTCGCCGGCAGCTCCGGCGGCAGCGGGTACGAGACGTCCGGCGCGGAGGCGGGAGCGGACGTGCCGGCCGAGGGCGGGCGGTCCGGGTCGGGGGTCTGTCCCGAGCCGTCCTCGTCGATCGCCTCCGACTCGTCCACCGAGATGCCGAAGTCGGTGGCCAGCCCCTTCAGCCCGTTCGAGTAGCCCTCGCCCAGCGCGCGGAACTTCCAGCCGTCGCCGCGCCGGTACAGCTCGCCGCAAATCAGCGCGGTCTCCTCGCCGGTCTCCGGCCGCACGTCGAAGTACGCCAGCGGTTCGTCCTCCGGCCCGGCCGCGTCGTACAGCAGGATGCGCAGTCCGCGTACCCGGCCGAAGGCGACGCCGTCCGCCGAGGCGACCAGCAGGACGCGGCCCACGCCCGGCTCGATCCCCGCGAGGTCCGTCCGGATCGTGTCGGTGGTGCCCTCGGGGACCCGCTTCTTGCCCAGCCGCCAGACCTTCCCGGAGGGGTGCCGGGGCTGGTTGTAGAAGACGAAGTCCTCGTCGGAGCGCACGCGGCCGTCGGTCCCGAGCAGCAGCGCGGACGCGTCGACGTCCGGCACCCCCTGTCCCGGCGTCCAGCGCAGCACGGCGCGGACCGCGGCCGCCTCCAGCGGGACGTTCGACCCCTTCAGCATCGCGTGCGTCATGCGGTCATCCTGCCCTCTCGGTCCTGGTCACGACAATGCGGGGTGCGGGATCGGATGCGCTTGCGTGGCCGGAACCGACAGGCCGCCGAATTGCCGCCGACATGGCCGGGTTACCTGAAATTCATGCCCCGCGGGAACCTCTGACACAGGTTCGTACGTACTATTACCGGCCACCCGAGGAAAACCCGCAGGGGCCACAGGTGGCAGTCAACCGACCGTTCCGCTGCCGCGGGGGAGCTGTATGCAACATTTCGGGCACATCGCCGCCGACGTGCGGAAGCGTCTCTTCCACCAGGAGCCGGCCGCGTTCGACGCCGGCTCACCGGCCCGTGTGCTCGCCGCGGGCCTCGGCGCCACCCTCTACAGCCCGGCGACCCGGCCCCGCCTCGCCGACGACGTCGTCAAGCAGGCCCGTGCCGGTGTCGTCTCGATGGTGCTGTGCCTGGAGGACTCGATCGACGACGCCGAGGTCACCGGCGCCGAGGAGAACCTGGTCCGGCAGTTCACCGACCTCGCCGGCCGGCCCGGCGTGCCGCTGCCCCTGCTGTTCGTCCGGGTGCGCTTCCCCGAGCAGATCCCCGACCTCGTACGGCGGCTCGGCCCCGCGGTCCGGCTGCTGTCCGGATTCGTCGTGCCCAAGTTCACCGAGGAGCGCGGCGTCCCCTTCCTGGAGGCCCTGACCGACGCCGAGGCCACGAGCGGGCACCGGCTGTTCGCCATGCCGGTCCTGGAGTCGCCCGAGCTGCTCTACCGCGAGTCCCGCGTGGAGACCCTGGAGGGCATCTCCCGCGCCGTCGACAAGTACCGCGACCGCGTCCTCGCGCTGCGCCTGGGCGTCACCGACTTCTGCTCCTCGTACGGTCTGCGCCGGGCCCCCGACATGACCGCGTACGACGTGCAGGTCGTCGCCTCCGTCATCGCGGACGTCGTCAACATGCTCGGCCGGGCCGACGGCACCGGCTTCACGGTGACCGGCCCGGTCTGGGAGTACTTCCGCGTCCAGGAGCGGATGTTCAAGCCGCAGCTGCGGCAGAGCCCGTTCCTGGAGAACAAGGCGGTCGCCCTGCGCGAGTCCCTCATCGAGCACGCCATGGACGGCCTGCTCCGGGAGATCTCCCTCGACAAGGCCAACGGCCTGCTCGGCAAGACCTGCATCCACCCCACCCACGTCCTGCCCGTGCACGCGCTGTCCGTCGTCAGCCACGAGGAGTTCAGCGACGCCCAGGACATCCTGCGCCCCGAGCGGGGCGGCGGCGGTGTGCTCAGGTCGGCGTACACGAACAAGATGAACGAGGTGAAGCCGCACCGCGCCTGGGCGGAGCGGACCATGCTGCGTGCCGAGGTCTTCGGCGTCGCCCGCGAGGACATCGGCTTCGTGGAACTGCTCGCCGCCGGCATACCCGGCTGACACCGGCCGACCGGCCGGGGCGGGCGCCAACTTGAGGAAGGCATGAAGAAGGCAGTGAACAACGGTGTCTGGTCCGGCAGTTGGGTCGCCGAGCGGCTCGGCGTCGAACTCGCCGGTGACGACGGACTGCACAGCCTCCTGGGGCTGGCCCTGCGCCGCAACCCCCGGCGCGCGCACCTGCTGGTGTCGAACGTGCTGGGCAAGCACGTGCCGCAGGCGCCGTCCGTCGTCCACGGCCACGGCTTCGCGCTCGGCCGCCGGGTGCGTGCCCTGCTCGGACCGGACGAGGCGCGCGCCGCCGTGGTGCTCGGCTACGCGGAGACCGCCACCGGGCTCGGCCACTCGGTCGCCGACGGGCTGGGACCGGCCCCCTACCTGCACTCCACCCGGCGGCCGGTCGCCGGCGTCGCGACGGCCGGCGGCTTCGAGGAGGCCCACTCCCACGCCACCTCCCACCTGCTGCTCCCCGAGGACCCGGCGCTGCTGGTCTCGGGCGGCCCGCTGGTCCTCGTCGACGACGAGTTCTCCACCGGCAACACCGTCCTGAACACCATCCGCGACCTGCACGCGCGCTACCCCCGCTCCCGGTACGTCGTCGTCGCGCTCGTCGACATGCGCTCCGCGGCCGACGCGGGGCGCCTCGACGCGTTCGCCGCCGAGATCGGGGCCCGCGTGGACCTGGTCGCCGCCGCCTCCGGCACGGTGCGGCTGCCCGACGGGGTGCTGCGGAAGGGCCAGGAACTGGTCGCCCGGCACGAGGCGGACGCCTCGGCGGCGGGCGGCCGGCCCCACCCCGCGGCCGGCGCCCCCGGCCGGATCGCCCGCGTCGGGCTGTGCTGGCCGCGCGGTGTGCCCGACGGCGGGCGGCACGGCTTCACCCCCGCGCACCGCGCCGGCCTGGACCGGGCCCTGCCCGCCATGGCCGCACGGCTCGCCGAGGCGCTGCCGCCGGACGCCGGCCGGGTCCTCGTCCTCGGCTTCGAGGAACTCATGTACGCCCCGCTGCGCCTGGCCCACGAGCTGGAGCAGATCGCCGACGCCGAGGTGCGCTTCTCCACGACCACCCGCTCCCCGGTCCTCGCCGTCGACGACCCCGGCTACGCGATACGCAGCCGCCTCGTCTTCCCGGCGCACGACCACCCCGCCGACGGACCCGGCGAGCGGTACGCCTACAACGTCGCGGGCGGCGGCTTCGACGCCGTCGTCGCCGTCGTCGACTCCGTCGGCGACACCCCCGAACTGCACGCCCCGGACGGCCTGTTGGCCCAGCTCGCCGCGCACGTCCCGCACGTCCTGCTCGCGGTGGTCCCCTCGTACGCGCCCGAGCCCCCGCACGTCCCCGAAAGGCCCGCCATGCTGCCCGAACCGCTCCGCGGACCCGCGTTCTCCTCCTACCCGCCCGACGAGGTCGGCTGGCTGCTCCAGGACCTCTCGGACGTGACGCTGGAGGCCCCGACCGAGGAGCGCGAGGAGGCCATCCAGAGCGGCGGCGCCCACTACGCGGAGTCGCTGCCGGTCGAGTACCAGCCCAGCGAGCAGTACCAGGAGCTGTTCCAGGCCGCCCTGCGCACCTCGGCCGCCCGCATCGCGCACGCTGTCGGCGTCGTCACCGAGACCGTCCTCGCCGAGCGCTCGCCCCGGCCCGTCCTCGTCTCCCTCGCCCGCGCCGGCACCCCGGTCGGCGTCCTGATGCGCCGCTGGGCCGCCCACCGGCACGGCCTCGACCTGCCGCACTACGCCGTGTCCATCGTGCGCGGCCGGGGCATCGACGCCAACGCGCTGCGCTGGCTCGCCGCCCACCACGACCCCGCCGACGTCGTGTTCGTCGACGGCTGGACCGGCAAGGGCGCCATCACCCGCGAACTCGCCGACGCGATACGGGAGTTCGAAGCCGCCGAGAACGTCACCGGGTTCGACCCCGGGATCGCGGTGCTCGCCGACCCCGGCTCCTGCGTGCGCACGTACGGCACCCGCGAGGACTTCCTGATCCCCTCCGCGTGCCTCAACTCCACAGTGTCCGGCCTCATTTCACGCACCGTGCTGCGCTCCGACCTGGTCGGCCCCGACGACTTCCACGGCGCGAAGTACTACCGCGAACTCGCGGGCGCCGACGTGTCGTTGGACTTCCTCGACGCCGTCGCCGCACACTTCCCCGAGGTCGCCGACGCCGTCGACGTGCAGACCAAGGAACTCCTCGCCGCCGACCGCACCCCGACCTGGGAGGGCTGGGCCGCCGTCGAGCGCATCAGCGAGGAGTACGGCATCCACGACGTGAACCTCGTCAAGCCCGGCGTCGGCGAGACCACCCGCGTCCTGCTGCGCCGCGTGCCGTGGAAGATCCTCGCGCGGGCCGGTGCGGGCGCCGACCTCGACCACGTCCGGCTGCTCGCCGGACAGCGCGGGGTGCCCGTCGAGGAGGTCGCCGAACTCCCCTACACCTGCGTCGGGTTGATCCACCCGCAGTACACGCGCGGCGCCACCGGCGCCGACGGCCGGGCGGTGGCCGTCTGATGCGGGTGCTCGTCGCGAGCGACCTGGACCGCACCCTCATCTACTCGGCCGGGGCACTCGCCCTGACCGCCCCCGACGCCCGCGCGCCCCGGCTGCTCTGCGTCGAGGTCTACGAGGGCAAGCCGCTCTCGTACGTCACCGAGACCGCCGCCGGACTCCTCCCCGAGGTCGCCGAACGGACCGTCTTCGTCCCGACGACGACCCGTACCCGCGAGCAGTACGCGCGCATCAGCCTGCCGGGGCCGGGGCCCGCCGAGCGCCCCGACCGTCGTGAGCCCGCCTACGCGATCTGCGCCAACGGCGGCCACGTGCTGGTCGACGGGGTCTCCGACCCCGACTGGCACGCCGGGGTCACCACCCGGGTCGCCGCGGAGTGCGCCCCGCTCGCGGAGGTGCGCCGCCATCTGAAGGCCACCGCCGACCCGTCCTGGGTGCGCAAGCGCCGGGTCGCCGAGGACCTCTTCGCCTACCTCGTCGTCGAGCGGGAGCTGCTGCCCGAGGGGTGGGTCAAGGACCTGTCCGCGTGGGCCGAGCAGCGGGGCTGGGGGGTGTCCCTCCAGGGACGCAAGATCTACGCCGTGCCGAGGCCGCTGACCAAGAGCGCGGCGATGCGCGAGGTCGCGCGGCGCACCGGCGCGGAGCTGACGCTCGCCGCGGGCGACTCGCTCCTCGACGCGGACCTGCTGCTCGCCGCGGACCGGGGCTGGCGCCCCGGCCACGGCGAACTCGCCGACGAGGGCTGGACCGCCGCCACGGTCACCGCGCTGCCCGAGCGGGGCGTGGTGGCGGGGGAGCGGATCCTGCGGGAATTCCTGGGGGCGGCGGAGGCCGCCGACTCCTAGGTTCTGGGCGGGGGTTGGGTGAGGCTCGTTCGGTGCGGCCCTCAGCCGCAGCAGCCGCCCCCGCAGCAGCCGCCGCCTCCTCCGCCGCCCGACTGCGGGGCGGGGGCGGGGGCCGACGAGCCGCCCACGGCCACTGCCACGGTCGACAGCAGCTTCACCGTGTCCTCGTGGCCTGCCGGGCAGCTCGCCGGGGCGGACGATTCCGCCATCGGACGGCTGAGTTCGAACGTGTCGCCGCAACTGCGGCAGCGGTACTCGTAGCGAGGCATGGGCACAGGTTAGCGGGGGTGGGGGCGGCTGCGCCTCGCCTGTGGTGACCTTCGGGTGCGGGTGCGGGTGCGGGTGCGGGTGCGGGGCCCGTCCCGTGCCGTGCGGGCGGTTCGTTCTTGGTCGGTGCCGCGCCGGGGGGTGTCCGTCCTCGGACCGGCGCGTGTGCGGTGGGGTCGTACGTTCACGGCGGCTGACGCGCCGGCCGCTGCGGGCGAACACCCCCCGACACGGCACCTTCTCGCCGTCCCCGGCTGCGGGAGGGCAGGGGGCGGGGCACGGCATCTCACCGCCGCCGGGCGCGGCGTTCAGTGGGCCGCGCCGCGGTCCTCCCGTATGCGGGACACCACCTGGGACGTCGTCTGCCGGACGGCCTCCGTCTCGGTCAGGAAGTGCCAGTAGTCCGGGTGCCGGCCCTCCAGGGTCGCGATCGCGCGGTCCAGGCGGGCCACCGCCTCGTCCAGGGGGCGGGCGTGCCGGGGGTCGGGGGTCGTCACGCCCGACATCGCCAGGCGCTGGGCGTCCCTGATCGCGAAGCGGGTGCGGTCGATCTCCTGCTGCGGGTCCTTCTGCACCGCGTTCAGGCGCCGGAGGCGGTCGCCCGCGGCGGAGACCGCCTCGTCGGTCGTGTTCAGCAGCGCCCGTGCGGTCGACAGCAGCGCGGTCGCGTCCGGCCAGCGCTGCGCCTCGCGTGCGCTGCGTGCCTCCGCCAGTTTCCGTTCGGCCTGCCGTACGTTCTCGGCGGCCTCGTCCGGTACCTCCTGGAGGTCCTGCCAGCAGGCCGCGGTGAAGCGGCGGCGCAGCTCGCTGAGGACCGGTTCCACCTGGCCGGTGCGGGTGGTCAGGGCCTGGGCGCGGGTGCGCAGGGACACCAGGCGGTGGTCGATCTCGGCGGCCCGCTCCGGCAGCCGTTCGGCCTCGACGCGGATCGCGTCGGCCTCGCGTGCGACCCGTGCGGCCCGGTCCAGGGTCTCCTGGATGCCGTGCCGGCCGGCGCCCTGGTTCAGCTTCGTCAGCTCGGGGGAGAGCACCGCGAGCCGGGCGGCCAGGTCGTCCGCCTTCAGGTCGGTCGCCCGTACCGCGTCCAGTGCCTTCGTCGCGGCGAGGAGGGACTGCCGGGCCCGTTCGACGGCCGGGGCGAGCCGTGCGAGCTGGGTCTCGGCCTTGCCGAGGAGCGGGCCGAGGCCGTCGGCGTAGCGGTCCAACTCCTGCTTCACGCGGCCCAGTTCGTCCTTGGCCGCGGTGAGCGCGGTGCGGGCCCGGCCGGCGGCGGACGCGTCCAGGTCGTCACGGTCGAGGTCCACCGCGTCGACCGCGTCGATGTACTGGCCGCTGGCCGCGTCGATGCGCTGCCCCAGGGCCGCGAACCCGGCGACCGCGCGGCGGGCGTCGGGGGTGTCGTCGACGGCGGAGATGGTCTCCACGGAGATGCGCAGGTCGCGCTGCGCGGTGTCCAGCTCGTAGAAGGCCTCGGCGGCCGCGTCCTTCGCGGCCTGCGCCTCGGCGCGCTGGGTCTCGGCGCGCCCGCCGAACCAGCGCCGCGTGCCGCCGCCGGCGAAGGAGGCGGGCAGCACCAGGAGCGCGGCCAGCACGGGCAGTGTCACGAGGGCGAGGGTGTCCCGCACGGCGCGCGGGCGCGGCGCGGACGGCGCGTGCGCCTGCGGAGGTGTCGCCGTCACATCCCTCTCCCGTGTCCCGTGCTGGGTTCGCCCTGCGTGGCTGCCATTCTCCCACCCGTGAAGGACGAACACACGGGCCGGTCAGTTCACTGTCCGCACCGTGATCTTTCCGTCCTCGGTGCGGGCGGACACCTTGTGCGTGCTGCCCGCGCTGCGGGGGACCGACACGTGCACCGAGCCGTCGTCCGTCGCGGTGCTCACCCGGTACGACGTGTCGGGCAGCCCGATCGTCACGGAGCCGTCGTCGCTGGAGGCGTCCACGAGGTCCGGCGCGACGCCGAGTTCGAGCCCCACGGAGCCGTCCTCGGTGCGTACGCGCACGCTCCGCGAGGAGACGTCGGCGCGCACCGAGCCGTCGTCGGTGCGCAGGTCGAGCGTCCCGGTGGAGTCGCTGACGCGGACGGATCCGTCGCTGGAGCGCACGCTCAGGGCGTCGCGGAACCCGGAGGCGCGCACGCTCCCGTCGTCGGTCTCCACCGTCACCGCGACCCCGCGCGGCACCTCGATCCGGTGGCGGGTGGAGCAGTCGGCGACGATCCCGGAGCAGTGGGTGCGCAGCACCAGGCGGTCGCCGCTCATCCGCCAGTCGACCGAGGCGTCGCCGCCGGCGAACGTGGACCCGGAGAACCAGCGCGTGACGTCGACGC
The DNA here is from genome assembly GCF_042956945.1 of Streptomyces sp. NPDC008150. Taxonomy (NCBI): domain Bacteria; kingdom Bacillati; phylum Actinomycetota; class Actinomycetes; order Kitasatosporales; family Streptomycetaceae; genus Streptomyces; species Streptomyces sp. NPDC008150. The sequence continues at coordinate 669,132 of NZ_JBIBHJ010000001.1, forward strand.
TGCCGGCCTTGTTGTCCGCGGCGGCGACGATCTCCAGCGCGGAGTCGTCCGCGTCGACGGTGAGGGTGTCGCCGGGCAGGACGAAGGCGCGGTGGTCGGGATGCTTGTCGTCGCTCGCGTCGGAGCAGGCGCTCAGGGCGCCGCCGAGGACCACGACGGCACCGGCGAGAACAAGGGCACGTGTGCGAACGGAACGGGCCACGGGGGGCTCCTCAGGGGCGGTCGTGGGGCGCGGACGGTGACACGGACGACCCTAGGAACGCGAGGCGGTGCGGAGAATCCGGCGCACTACCGGGCCGGGGGTGGGGTTTACCCCCGGCCGGGGGCGCGGCAACGGGTTTGCGGGACCCGGCGTGCGGCAATGTAGGCTGTCGACTCGTCCTGGGCGCGTAGCTCAGCGGTAGAGCGCCGCCCTTACAAGGCGGATGTCGGCGGTTCGAAACCGTCCGCGCCCACCGTCGTCAGGACCAGCAGTGAGGCCCCGTCCTTCCCGGCCAAGGGAGGGTGCGGGGCCTTCTCGCGTTCCGGGCTACGTGCCGCCCGGCGCCGCCCCGTGCGCGTGCTTGAGGGTCGCGCGGGCCGAGACGCGGTCCGTGCCCGTGAAGTCCGACCAGTAGCGGTGCGTCGTGACGAAGACCGCGAGTTCGTGTTCCCGCTGCCGCAGCTTCTCCACCTCTGCCTGTTCGTCCGGCGTCCAGCCCGGCGAGGCGGGGCGCTCGACCTTGCGCCAGCCGCCCGCGTCACTGAAGCCGTCCAGGGGCTCGACCGACCAGGGGAGGCGCTTCAGCAGGGCCGACAGCTCGGCCCGGAGCTGGTGCAGCTCCTCCTGTGCGGCGAGAAGGTCACTCGGGAAGTCATACGGCGTAGCCACCCGGCAATGGTACGCCTGTTCGATTTTGCGGCGCGAGCTTCCCAAGGGGGTTCATGTGTTCGAGTCGTGGTCGTGCCGCGGCACCCGGGACCGGCCGAGGACGTGACGCCGACGGGCCCGCGGGCGGACACTGGACGCATGTGCCGCAGCATCAAGACGCTTCGTCCCCCCGCGCTCCCCGAGCAGGCCACCGAGGAGGAGATCCGCGCCGCCGCGCTCCAGTACGTGCGCAAGGTGTCCGGGTTCCGCGCTCCCGCCGCCCACAACAGGGAAGCCTTCGACCACGCCGTGGAGGCGATCGCCGAGGCGACCGCCGAGCTCCTGGGCCAGCTGGAGGTGCGCGGGCGGGGTTCCGTCGCTCCCCGGGTCAACGCCGGGTAGCGGGAAGGGAGTTGGGGAAGCCCCCGGGTTACGAGACCGACGCGGGGGCCGCCGGGGCCGGTGCCTCCGGGCGGCTGCGCATCAGGTAGGCCGCGCCCGCGCCCGCCGCGAACAGGGCCGCGACCGAGACGCCCGTGGACAGCCACGTGCCGCCCAGCCACTGCCCGCCGAAGTAGCCGAGGGCCACGCTGTACGCCGCCCACGCCACGCCCGCCAGGGCCGACCAGGGCAGGAACTCGCGGATGCGGCGGTGGGCCGCGCCCGCGCCGAGGGAGACGACCGAGCGGCCGGCCGGCGCGAACCGCGCGACGACGACCAGGGCGCCGCCGCCCCGCGCCAGCGCCGCGCCGAGACGTTCCTGCGCCTTGGTCAGCCTGCGGGAACGGGCGATGGCGCGGTCCAGGCGCTCGCCCCCGGACCAGGCCAGGCGGTACGCCAGCAGGTCGCCGAGGACGGACGCGGTCGCCGCCGAGAGGATCAGGACCGCGAGGTCGGGCACGCCGTGCGGCACGCGGCCGGTCACCGCGCCGGTGCCCGCTGCCGCCGCCGTCGCGGCCGTGATCACGAGGACGCCGCTCGGCAGCAGCGGCACGAAGACGTCGAGCAGGACCGACAGGGCCACCACGGCATAGATCCACGGCGTGTCGGTCAGCGACCCCACACTCTCCAGCACCGGAACTCCCGTACCTCCCCCGTGGTCCAGTTCGGTGCCGCATTGTCGCGGGGGAGCGGCAGGGGCGGCCAAGTCACAGCCATACAGCGTACGCCGCCCGGGTGGTGGCGGTTCCACCGGGGGCACGTGACTTCCGCGACTTCCGTTCACCCAACTGCCGCACGCCGGCGCGCGGTCCGGCCCCGGCTGCCCTACCAACAGAGGGAACGCCGGCCCGGATCCGACCGGGCCGGCGACCGCCCGTCACCACCAGTGACCGGAGCGGCATCCACTGCGAGGAACGGGACCGAACATGCTGGCAGGGACATGCGTGGGCGCCGTCGTGGCCGCCACCGTCGTACTCGCGAGCGGCACGGGGGTCGCCGCGGGCGGCCCGACCGCCGACGCGCACGGCTGGAGGCCGGCCACCGCGCGGTTCGCGGCGCCCGCGGCCGGGGTCGTGCCGAGGGCGGTGACCTACGACGCGGACCTCGTCCCCGTCGGGTCGTCGATCCGGGTCGACCGGCGCAACGGGGCCGACGGCTCCACCGACGTGCGGCTGCGGGTCACGGGCCTGCGGCCGGGGCACGCGTACGGCGTCCACGTGCACCAGAAGCCGTGCGGCAACGACCCCGCGGCGGCGGGCGGCCACTTCCAGCACGAGCCGTCCGCCGACCCGGCCGCCGCCAACCCCGGCAACGAGGTCTGGCTCGACCTCACGACCGGACGCGGCGGCAGCGGCTCGGCGCGGGCCCACCACGCCTGGGGGTTCGCGCCGGGCGCCGCCTCCTCCGTGGTGATCCACGACATGCCGGGCACCAAGGGGTCCCGCGTCGCCTGCTTCACGGTCCCGTTCGGCGGGAGGTCCGGCGGGACGCCCGCGGGGAGCTGAGCGCGGGCCGGTCAAGCGCCGCCGGCTCGACGCCGGGCCGGCCGAGGACCGGTTCCCCCGCCGGCACCGGGCCGGCGGCCGCCGCGCGCAGGGCGGCCCGTGCCACCGCGTCCGTGTCCGACAGCAGCACCGAGTCCACGCCCGGCCGCGCGCCCGCCGCCGTCACCCAGTGCACCCCCTCGGTCGGCACCCCCAGCGCGAACCTGCGCGGGTGCGCCCGCCCCAGCCGGTCGATCAACCGGTACGGGCGCGGGGTGACGTCGAGGCCGCCCGTCTCGTGGCCGTCGACGGTGTGCGGGCGGCAGCCGCCGGTCCGCAGCAGGCGGGCCAGCAGGTCGTCGGCCGTGCGGCGCAGGTCGGGTTCCGGCAGCCGGGCCTCGACCAGTGTCGTGACGCGCACGCCGGACCCGGGCACGTCGGGGGAGCGGGCCAGCCACGCCCCCTCGGTCTCGCGCACGTCGAGGCGCGGTCCGAGGATCCGTACGACGTCGGCCTCGACCAGCGCGGCCAGCTCCTCGACGCGCCTGCGGGGCGGGCCGATCGACAGGAACGCGTTGAGCGGGGTGTACCAGCGGTCCAGGTGGTCGCGGCGCGAGACGCCGGACAGGCCGCGGTGGTCGACCACCTGACGCAGCTCGTTGCGCAGGTCGCGCAGGACGTCCAGGGCGGCCTTCAGCGGGCCGGCCACGTTGCCGCGCGCCGCCTCGGCGGCGTCCGCGCGCAGATGCGCGAGCAGCCACCGCCGCCACTCCTCGGGGCCGGCGAAGACACGGCCCGCGTGCGGCCTCGACGCCCTTTCCCAGGACCACCGTTCGGAGTCCGCGATCCCGAACTCGTCCAGTACGGCGCGCTCCTGGTCGCCGCGGTGCTCGGCGGCCAGGAAGCGGTCCCGGAAGGCGGCGCGGGAGGAGGGGCGTCCGGTCGTCGTGAGCAGCGTCTCGTAGTAGACCGTCTCCACCTCCTTCGCGATCAGCGGCCATATCTCCGCCAGGAAGTCCGGTGCGTCGCCCGCGTCGGCCCGTTCACGGAAACCGGCGATCACCCGCGGCGTCAGCACCAGCGGGGTGTGCCGCCCGAAGGGGCCCTTCGCGTTGTCGCCGCGGGCCTGGTAGGGCACCCCGCGCCGTGAACCGGCGTACAGGCGCGGCTCGTTGCCCGAGGGCAGGTAGCGCAGGCCGCCGGTGGACGGTGCGGGGACGAAGCGGCCGCCCCGTCCGGTCGTCAACAGGGCCACGTGGTCGAAGAAGTTGAGACCGAGGCCGCGCAGCAGCACCGGTTCGCCCGGCGCGGGCGCCGCCGGGCCGGGGGCGACGTCGGCGGGGGAGGCGGGGGCGACGTACCGCAGGCCGTGGCGCGCGGCGTGGGCCGCCGCGCGGCGGGCGTCCGCGTCCTCGGACACCGGCAGGTGGCCCTGGGCGAGGACCACGGCGTGGAGTCCGCGCAGGACCCGGCCGTCGTCGAGGGTCAGGCACTGCCGGGCGGTCGCGCCGTCGCCGACTCCCGTGTGTCTCAGGGCTGTTGGCTCGTCCTCCAGGCGCACCGCGCGGGCCCGGTGCGTCTCGACGTGCACGCGGGCCGGGGCCGTGCGCACCGTCTCGGCGAACACCCAGGCCAGGTAACGGCCGTAGTGCGCGCGTGCCGGGTAGTCGTCGGGGCCGAGCGCGTCGTCCGTGCCGGCCGCCCAGTCGTACAGGCTCGGGCCCGGACGGACCGGGCCCGCGCACTCCACCGTCTCGTCGGTGAACAGGGTGACCTGGCCGGCCACGGTGTTCATCAGCAGTTCGGGCGACTGCGCCGGGCGCCAGACGCGGCCCGGTCCCGGTGGCGCCGGGTCGACGACGTGGACCGTCAGCCGGGTGCCCGGGGCGAGCAGTTCCGGGGCGGAGGCGCACAGGCGCTCCAGGACGCTGGTGCCGCGCGGCCCGGCGCCGACCACGGCGACCCGGACGTCGGCAGAACCGTCGGGCCCGGCGGACTGCGCGGTTCCTGCGACGGCCGCGGTCGGTGCAGACAAGAGGGTGACTCCCGAGCGTGTGTGGGGGGCGCGCGGTGGGGGCGCCCACGATGGAAGCGGACGGTCCGCCTCATCATGCCGTCGGTGGCCGCCCACGCCGACAAGCGGGCCGCAGGATCCGGGCCGGGTGTGGGATGCGTCACGAGCATCACGGGCATCGCGAGCATCACGGACACCGGGCAAGGGCGCACGGAAGCGGCCGAACGCCGCTCACCGTGCCGGATGCCCCGAAAAGCCCTGTCAGCGGGAGACTTCGGACTCCATCACCGTCTTCAGGTACGGCCTGCCGTCGTCGCCCTGCCCCGCGCGCGCCTGCTCCAGCCGCAGCCGGGACGAACGCCCGCGCATCACCAGCGTCATGAGCTGGTTGCCGAACCAGGGCCCCTCCGTGCGGCGCCAGACGACCGGCGTGGGCGCGCACCGTCCGTGCCGCGCGAGCCCGCGGCCCAACGCGCGGGCCACCCGGCTCCAGCCGAAGCGGAACCCGAAACGCATGTACGGGGGAACGGAGTTGTGCACCGGCGAGCAGGTGAGCTGGAGCACGCGCGAGTCGAGGCGGCCGCTGCGCCACACCGGTTCCGCCACGTACGCGTGGTGCACGTCCCCGGACAGGACGCACACCGTGGCCGGGGCCTGCGGGCCGGAGCCCACCTCGGCGATCAGCGCGGCGAGCGCGTCGAAGGACGCCGGGAAGGCCGCCCAGTGTTCGAGGTCCGCCCCGCGCCGCAGCTTCTCGCCCAACCGGGCCCAGAGTGTGCCGCGTTCACCCCGGCACAGCGCCGCGTCCCACGCCTCCGCGTCGTGCACGAGGTGCGGCAGCAGCCAGGGCAGCGAGGTGCCGATGAGGAGGTGGTCGTACGACTCCGGTGATTCCAGGGCCTGTTCGCGCACCCACTGCTCCTCGCCCGGGTCGAGCATCGCGCGCCGGTCCTCGTCGAGGACGCGGGCCGCCCTGCTGTCCACCATCAGCAGCCGCACCCGTCCGAAGTCGCGCCGGTAGCTCCAGCGCACCGAGGTCGCGTCGGTGTCGGCGCGGGCCGCGAACTCGCGCAGCACGGTGGTCCCGTCGGCGGCCTCGCGGACGGCCGCGTACAGCGGGTCCACGGCCAGTTCGGCCGGCGAGAGGTTGCCCAGGTGCTGGTAGACCCAGTACGACATCAGGCCGCTGAGGATCCGCTCCTGCCACCAGTCGGTGGCCCGCATGTCGGCGAGCCAGGCCGCGCTGGTGTTCCAGTCGTCGATGACGTCGTGGTCGTCGAAGATCGCGCAACTGGGCACGGTGGACAGCAGCCAGCGCACCTCGGGGTCGCGCCAGGACTCGTCGTAGAGGTGGGTGTACTCCTCGTAGTCCGCCACCTGCGCGCCCGGCGGGTCGTCCAGGTCGCGGCGGCCGGCGAGCCAGCGCCTGGTGCTCTCGGAGGTCTCGTCCGCGTACACCTGGTCGCCCAGCAGCAGCAGGACGTCGGGGCGCTCGGCCGCGGGATCGGCGGCCAGCCGGGCGGCCAGGGTGTCCAGCGCGTCGGGGCCCACCGGGTCCTTGCCCTCGGCGGGCGCCGCCCAGCGGCAGGAGCCGAACGCCACGCGCACCCCCGTGTCGCCGTCGGCCTCGCCGGGCGCGGTGATCCGCGACGGGGGGAAGGGGGAGTCGGGCAGCGGCCAGACCGGGGTGTCGTCGAGCAGTACCTCGTACTCCGTCGCCGTGCCCGCGGTCAGGCCCTCGACGAGCACCAGCGCGTAGTGGTGGCCCGCGACCAGGAAGGTCGGGGAGCTGCCGCTGGCGCCGTCCGCGCAGCGCACCTCGGCCGTGCAGGGGCGGTCCGCCTCCACCCACACGGTCGCCGAGGCGCCGTCGGCGTACCTCAGCAGCGGTCCCAGTCGAAGCTCCGGCACGTGGCCTCCCCGTCGCTCGGCGTCCGTCGTGTCCCGCACGGTAGCCAACGATCCGGACGTGGCGCGGAGTTCCGGGGGCGGGGCGTCCGTCGCGCGGGGCCCGGGGGCGGGCCGGTCGTGCGGGGTCGGGGCCCGGCCGGGGTCGGGGTCCGCGGGGTCGGGTTCGCTGCTTCGGTGCGTGCTCATCACCGGCGCCTTCCCGCTCACGCGCGCACGACCCGTCCCGGGGGCGCGGTGTGAGAAACACCGCGCCCCCGGCGGGCGGCCGGTCAGCAGCCCGCGAGGTAGTTCGTCAGCGCGGTCTTCTCCGCGGAGTCGACGGCGAGCTTGTAGTAGTACTTCACCTGCACCCACGCGCGGACGTACGTGCACTTGTAGGAGGCGAGGGCGGGCATCCACTCGGCCGGGTCCTTGTCGCCCTTGGCCTGGTTCACGTTGTCCGTGACGGCGAGGAGCTGCGGGCGGGTGACGTCGTTGGCGAAGGCCTGGCGCTGCGCGGTGGTCCAGGCGCTCGCGCCGGAGTCCCACGCCTCGGCCAGCGGGACGAGGTGGTCGATGTCCACGTCGGAGGCGGCGGACCAGGTGGCGCCGTCGTAGACGGAGTACCAGCTGCCGCTCGTGGCGACGCAGGCGGAGTCGGTGACGACGTTGGAGCCGTCCCGCTTGAGGATGTACTCACGGGTGTTGCACGTGCCGCTGATGGTGATCCAGGTCGGGAACAGGTCCCGCTCGTAGCCGGTCCGGCTCTCCGCCTTGACGGTGAGCGAGGCCAGGTACGTGCGCGCGGTGGCGGCGCTGACCGGGGTGGGGAGGGCGGCGGAGGCGCTCGGACCGTTCAACAGCCCGACGGAGGCTATGAGTCCGGTGAACGCCGCCAGTATGCTGAGCCGTCGACGCGCGTAGAACTTCGGCATGCGAACTCCCTTGAGGCGTGGGGGTGTTGGACGTGAGCAGGGGAATGCTCGCGGCGCCGTGTTGCGGGGGGATGAGCGCCGGGTTAGAAACTAATGACGTGAACATGACACGACAAGACGTCCGACGTGATCACCTTCCGCGGGAGCGGGAACCCCCGCGGGGCCGCCCGGCCTGACGTGCACATCGCAGCGTCGCGTACGATGGACGGCGCAGAAGGGGAGTAGCTCTTCGCCGGACCGTCGACATACTGCCCAGCGATCACGATCGCGGGGCCGGCGCCCGGAGGCGGGGCCCGTTGCGGGACCGGCCAGCGAGACCTTCGGCAAAGCAGTGCACCACCCGTGCCGGCCTCGGCGCGGGCAGAGCCGTGTGCTGCCGTGCCGAGGTGTCCACGCGCAGACGCGTTCTCTCGGCGGGGCGGCCCCCGACCGATTGAGGAATCTTGATCAGCTTCACCGTCATGGCGATCGTCTTCGGCGTCGTCTTCCTCGCCGAGCTGCCGGACAAGACCGCGCTCGCCGGCCTGGTCCTCGGTACGCGCTACCGCGCCTCGTACGTCTTCACCGGCGTCGCCGCCGCCTTCGCGCTGCACGTCGTCCTCGCCGTGGCGGCGGGCAGTGTGCTGACCCTCCTGCCGCAGGGAATCGTGCACGCGGTGACCGGCGTGCTCTTCCTCGCCGGCGCCGCCGTCCTGCTGCTGAAGAAGGCCGAGGACGAGGAAGAGGTCCGCAAGCCCGAGAACCAGTCCTTCTGGAAGGTCGCCGGCACCGGGTTCATGCTCATCCTGGTCGCCGAGTTCGGCGACCTCACGCAGATCATGACCGCGAACCTCGCCGCCCGTTACGACGACCCGCTGTCCGTGGGCATCGGCGCCGTCCTCGGCCTGTGGGCCGTCGCGGGCCTCGGCATCGTGGGCGGCAAGGCCCTGATGAAGCGGGTCCCGCTGCGGCTGGTGACCCAGGTCGCCGCGCTCCTGATGATCGGCCTCGGCGTGTGGAGCCTGTGGGAGGCCATCGCCTGAGCCGGGTGCGGCACCGGGGCGCCCGCCGGGGTGCCCCGTGCCCGTTCCCGGTCCCGCGATCCGGCCCGTGGCCGTGCCCGTTCCCGGTCCCGCGATCCGCGCCCGCGGGCGGTGCCGGGGCCGTCGTCCCGGCGCCGGCCGCGGGCGAATCGCCGGGGGTGGTGGCGGGGGAGCCCCGTTGTTTTGTACCGTGGGAGAACAAAGTGGCTCCCGCCCGTTTCCCCTGACCGACGGGCGGGGCCGCCTTGTTCCTCGTTCCGGGGCCCGGCACCCCGCCCCCCGGTTCCTCCCGCGTCCCGCGCCCACCGCGCTTTGGAGCCCGCCGATGACGGCCACCACCGTTCTCCACGCCCGTGCCCTGCTGCTCGACATGGACGGCACGCTCGTCAACTCCGACGCCGCCGTCGAACGGATCTGGCACCGCTGGGCGGCCGAGCACGGACTCGACGGGGCCGAGGTCATGAAGGTCGTCCACGGCCGCCAGGGCTACGCCTCGATGGCCCTGCTCCTGCCGGACCGGCCCGTGGAGCAGAACATGGCCGACAACGCCCGGCTGCTCGTCGAGGAGACCTCCGACGTCGAGGGCGTCGTCGAGATCCCCGGCGCCCACGCCTTCCTCGTCTCGCTGCGCGGGCTGCCGCACGCCCTCGTGACCTCGGCGGACGTCGCCCTCTCCACCGCCCGCATGGCGGCGGCCGGTCTCGGTCTGCCCGACGTGCGGATCACCGCCGAGTCGGTCGGGGCCAGCAAGCCGGACCCCGAGGGCTTCCTGAAGGGCGCCGCCGAACTCGGTGTCGCCCCCGCCGACTGCGTGGTCTTCGAGGACTCCGCGGCCGGCATCGCCGCCGGCCGGGCCGCCGGGATGCGGGTCGTCGGGGTCGGCCCCCGCGCCGCCGCGTACGGCCCGGACGCCGTGGTCCCGGACCTGACCCGGGTCCGTGTGGAACCGGCGGACGCCGACGGGGGACTGCTGATCCGCATCGGCTGACGGACGCGGACGCGCGGGGCCGTTCCCGGGCCCCCGGCGTCGCGCCCGCTCAGGGCTGCGAGGTCTCCGCCTCCAGGCTCGCGCGGGTCTTCGCGTCGTACACGCCCAGGTCGTCGCGCAGGCCGCGCGCCCACTGGTAGGTGGTCACCGCGGCCTCGACCTGGGTCGAGTAGACGCCGTCGTCCTGGCCCAGGTACAGGCTCAACTGGTGCAGCCGCTCCTGGAGTTCGACCACGTCCGAGCCGCGGTCGCCGCGCCGGAGAGTGGCCGACCCGTCGTTGTCGCCCCGGTCGTGCGCGGGGCTCCTCGTGTGCTCGGCGCGCACCGAGGCCGAGGGGGTGGCGGCCTGCGTCGAGTGGGTGGCGCTGGGCGACGGGCTCGGCGACGCGGGCGCGGTCGACGCGCTCGCGGTGACCGGGGGCACCGGGGCGCTCGTGACCGGCGCGATGGCCGACGCCGCGACGGACGCCGCGGCCGGTGCCGCCGACTCGGACACCTCCGGCACGGCCGCCCGTACCTCCTGCGGCGCCCCGTCGTGCGACGGCGTGCTGTACGAGAACAGCCCCCCCGCGAAGGCGGCCCCCACCGCGACGGCGGCCACGGCGACCCCCGCGCCGATCAGCAGCGCGCGGCGCGGGCGGCGGGGCGCGCCGTCCCCGTCGCCCGCCACGGGCGGCCCCGTCCGGTCCTGCGCGGTGTCCGGCCCGGTGAACAGGACCAGGTCCGCGGCCTTCGGCTCCGCCGGTACGGGTGCCAGCGGGGGCATCGCGCCCGCCGGCCTGAGCGACGGGGCCCCCGGCGGCACGGTCACGGTGCGCAGGGCCATGGTCGCGTCGGGCGCCCGGGCGGCGGTGCCGTCCGCGGCCGGGGCCCCGACGGCCCGCAGTGTCATGGTGGCGTCGGCCTCGGCGGGCGGTGTCTCCTCGCCCGGCGTCTCCAGCTCGACGTACGGCCTGATGCGCAGCGGGTCGAAGTCCCCGGCGGCGGCCGCGTCGGCGGTCCGGGCGTCACGCAGCGCTTCCGCCGCCTGCTGTCCGCAACCGCACGACGGCGTGTGGTCCGGCCCTCTGAGCGCGTCGCACTCCGGACACCGGTTCCCCTTCTGCTGGTTCACGTGTTCGTCCCCTCCCCTGCGAACAGAAGTGATTATGCAGACCTCGCGCACACCTCCTCCCCGAAGCCCCCGCAACAATCCGCTCTCGAACGGTGCCCAGAGGTCACAACTGGGCACAAAGCGGCTGCAACGATCAGGATGGTAGGTGTTCCCCAGAGCACCTGGAGGTCTTCATGACCGGGGATGCGCAGGGTGGGGCGGCGGACGCGGCGGACGCGCACGGGGTCACCGGGGCGTCGCCCGGACCGCGCGGAGCCGCTCTCCCGCCCGCCGAGGACGCGGCCGGGGCGCGTGCCGCCGCCGGTGGGGCGGCCGGCGGAGCGGCCGGTGGTGAGCACGGTGGAGCGGCCGGTGGTGAGCACGGTGCCACCGAGGCTCCGGAGGCCCCCGTGCCACGACGGGACAACGACCACCGCGCCGAGCACGTGCCGGCCAACGTCCTCGTCCCGATCGGCGCCCTGCTGCTCGGCATGCTGCTCGCCGCCCTCGACCAGACGATCGTCGCGACGGCGCTGCCCACCATCGTCAGCGACCTCGGCGGCATGGAGCACCTGTCCTGGGTCGTCACCGCCTACCTGCTCGCGTCCACCGCCGCGACCCCGCTGTGGGGCAAGCTCGGCGACCAGTACGGGCGCAAACGGCTGTTCCAGGTCGCGATCGTGATCTTCCTGATCGGCTCCGCGCTGTGCGGCGTGGCGCAGAACATGCCGGAGCTGATCGGCTTCCGGGCCCTCCAGGGCCTGGGCGGCGGCGGACTGCTCGTGCTGTCGATGGCGATCGTCGGCGACATCGTCCCGCCCCGCGAACGCGGCAAGTACCAGGGCCTGTTCGGGGCGGTCTTCGGCGCGACCAGCGTGCTCGGCCCGCTGCTCGGCGGCGTCTTCACCGAGCACCTGAGCTGGCGCTGGGTCTTCTACGTCAACCTGCCGATCGGCGTTGTGGCGCTGGCCGTCGTCGCCGTGTTCCTGCACATCCCGCGCCGCTCCGACCGGCACGTCATCGACTACCTGGGCACCGCGCTCGTCGCGGCGGTCGCCGTCTGCCTGGTGCTCGTCGCCTCCCTCGGCGGCACCACCTGGGACTGGGGCTCGCCGCAGATCGCCGGCCTCGCCGCCCTCGGCGTGGTGCTGGCCTGCGTCTTCGTCGCCGTGGAGCGCCGGGCCGCCGAACCCGTGCTGCCCATGCGGCTGTTCCGGATCCGGACCTTCGCGCTGGCCGCCGTCATCAGCCTCGTCGTCGGCTTCGCCCTGTTCGGGGCGATGACCTACCTGCCGACGTTCCTCCAGGTCGTCCAGGGCGTGTCGCCGACCATGTCGGGCGTGCACATGCTGCCGATGGTGATCGGGCTGCTCATCGCGTCCACGGGGTCCGGGCAGATCGTCAGCCGGACCGGACGCTGGAAGGTCTTCCCCGTCCTGGGCACCGCCGTCACCGCGGTGGGACTGCTCCTGCTGCACCGTCTCGACGAGAACAGCTCCACGTTGGCGATGAGCGCGACCTTCTTCGTCTTCGGGTTCGGCCTCGGCATGGTGCTCCAGATCCTGGTGCTCGTCGTGCAGAACGCCGTCTCCTACCGGGATCTCGGCGTCGCGACGTCCGGCGCCACGTTCTTCCGGTCGATCGGCGCGTCCTTCGGCGTCGCCGTCTTCGGCACCGTCTTCACGAGCCGGCTCACCGACCGGCTCGGCGACGCGCTGCGGGGCGCGGCACTGCCGCCCGGCGTGTCCTCCGACACCCTGACCTCCGACCCGCGCGGCATCGGCGACCTGCCCGTCGCGCTGCGCCCGCCGGTGGTGCACGCGTACGCGTCGTCCATCACGGACGTCTTCCTGTACGCGGTGCCCGTGGTGCTGGTCGGGTTCGTGCTGGCCTGGTTCCTGAAGGAGGAACCGCTGCGGCGGTCGGTGACCGCGCCGGACGCCTCCCAGACGATCGCGTCCAACCCGGTCGAGCGGTCCTCCCGCGACGAGGTCTGCCGGGCGCTGTCCGTCCTCGGGACCCGGGACGGGCGGCGCGAGGTGTACGAACGGATCACCGAGCGGGCGGGCTACGACCTGATGCCCGCGTCGAGCTGGCTGCTGCTGCGGATGAAACGGTACGGGTCGGTCGAGCCGGCGGAGCTCGCCGAGCACAGCGTGGTGCCGCTGCACGTCATCCTGGCCGCCGAACGGGAGGTGGAGGAGCGGGAGTTGGGCACCCGCAGGGGTCTCGACCTCGAACTCACCGACCGGGGCAGGCAGTTCGCCGAGCGGCTCGCGCTGGCCCGCGAGGACTCGTTGTCCGAGCTGCTCGGCGACTGGTGGGGCCCGGACCGGCCGACCGACCTGGTGCTGCTGGTCGAGGAGCTGAACGGCGAGCTGTGCGGCTCGGACGCGGAACTCCCGCGCGGGGAACGTGTGTTGACGGCCGCCGGCGCCGGTTCGCGCGCCGGGGGCTGAGGGCGGGCGGGCGCCGGTCAGCGGTGACCGGAGGCGGGGCCGCCCGGTGCGGTGGGCACGGCGGGGCCGCCCGGCGCGGTGGGTGCGGCGGCCCCGCCGAGCCGCTTCGTGAACCAGTGGTCCGCGTAGGGGTCGTCGTTGTGCGGCGGGGGACCGGTCTCGGTCCAGCCCAGCCGCGCGTACAGGGCGCGGGCCTCGACGAGGTCGGCCCGGGTGTCGAGCACCGCCCGCGTGGCGCCCAGTCCGCGGGCCGCGTCCTCGGCGGCGGCCACGAGCAGGGCGGCGCCGCCCCTGCCGCGGGCGGCCGGGACGAGGAACACCCGGGTCAGTTCGGCCGTGGCGGTGTCCAGCAGCCGCACGCCCGCCGTGCCGACCGGCTCCCCGCCGTACCGCGCCACCAGCAACCGCCCCGAGGGCGGCGTCAGTTCCGCACCGTCGCGGGCCGCGATGCCCCGCTCCAGCTCGGCGGGCTCGGTGTGCCGCCCCTCGTGCAGCAGGTACCAGCGGTCGCTGACCTCGGTGTAGTACGCCCGCCAGAGCGCCCGCGCCGTGGGGGAGTCGAACGGCTCCGGGGCGACGGACCAGGGGGCGGTCGCGGGGTCGGGCGGGATCACGGGCGTGGTCGTCACGCGGGTCATTGTGGGTGCCCGCGCGCGGCGGACGCACGGAGATTATGTGCGGCACGGCCAAGCCCCCTACAGACAGGGGGAGTTGGGGCAGGCGGGCGGGGTGCGGGCGCTCGGCGCGGCCGGTGTCGCCGCCGCGGGGGCCCGCGGCGCGCGTGCCCACCCGGTGTCACCTGCCGTGATCCGCGCGGATGTTGACCCGTCCCGGCCGCCGGTCACCCCTCGTGACGACCCCGGGCCGGCGTCCGCGCGGCGGCACGCGCCGGTCCCGGACCCCGCGTCGGCGCGCCGGGACCGGCCGGGAGGTGCGGGCGCCGACCGTTTGAGGAGGGACTTCCGGGCAACCCGCCTTCCGAACCGGTCCACAGGACGGGCCGGTTGGGTCGAGAACCCGGAAGGCATTCATGTCCACAGGCGTGATCATCGCTTTGATCGTGATCGTGGCGGCCGTCGTCGTGGTGGCGGTCGTCCTGACCCGGCGCAAGGGGGGCCCGCACGGCGGGCAGAAGCTGAAGCGACGCTTCGGTCCCGAGTACGACCGGGTACTGGCCCGCCACGACGGCGATACCAAGGCCACCGAGCAGGAGCTCGCCGAGCGCGTCCAGCGCCACGGCGACCTGCGGGAGCGGCCGTTGGAGCCGGCGCAGCGCGAGCAGTTCGAAGCGCGCTGGACCGCCGCCCAGGAGCGGTTCGTCGACGCCCCGCGCGAAGCGGTCGCCGAGGCGGACCGGCTGATAGGCGAGGTCGCGGCGGCCCGGGGCTACCCGGACGGCGGCCAGTACGAGGAGCAGCTCACGGCGCTCTCCGTCCACCACGCGCACCAGGTGCACGGGTACCGCAAGGTGCACGAGGTCGGCGGCACCACCGCCACCGACGCGGGCGCCACCACGACGGACGGCACGGCGACGGCCGACGGCACCGCCGCAGCGGGCACCGAGGACCTGCGCGCCGCCATGGTCGAGGCACGTGACCTCTTCGAGAAGCTGGTCGGCCCCGGCGGTCACGAGGCCGGCCGTACCACCCGCGGCACCACGGACACCACCGCGGAGCGCACGGCCGACCCCGTGACCGGCACCACGACGGACACCGACACGGACGGCACGGCCCGCACCACCGACGACGGTCGTACCCCGGCCCACACCGACAGTGGCCGCGGCCACTCACCCTGGGCCATCAACAAGCGCCAGGCGAAGGAGAGTTGAGCAACATGGCAGATGTGACATCCGGCGCCGGCACGACCGGCGACGACAAGGCCCGCACGACGGACGACAAGGCCCGCCGGGCCGCCGACCGCACGACGGACACCGGCACCACGGACCCCGCCGTCGACGGCGGCGCGTACACCAGCGCGGTCCGTGACGGCTACGGCGTCACCGACGGCACGGACGACACGGACGAGGGCACCACCGGCCGCCGCGACACGACCGGGCGCGCCGACACCGCCCGGGAGCGTTCGGGCGTCCGCGGCGACGACACGGCGACGGGACGCACCGGCACCGGTACGTCCGGCTCCGACCGGTCCACCGCGTCGGACGACCGCGGCGGCCGCACCGGCTCCGGCGAGTCCGTGGTGGACGAGGCCAAGCGCCGCGCCGCGACGACCGGTTCGGACCGTGCGACGGACACCTCGGCCGACACGGGCCGGACCCGGACGGGAACGGCCGGCGGCACGACGACCGGCACCGGCGTCGGCACCGACAGCACCGACGGCACCGCCAAGGGCCACGCTGTCCGCAGCGGGATCGGCGCGGGTACGGACGAGGGCGACGCCCTCGCCGCCAAGACGCGTGCCACCACCCCCGCCGCCCCCGGCCACAAGCCGTCCGGCACGGCGTCCACGTCGACGTCCACCGGCACCGGGACCGGCAAGTCCGGCTCGGGACTGCTCGGCCACGACGACGGCGACAAGTTCGCCCTGCGTCTCCAGCAGGCCGTCACCGGCTTCGTCGACGGTCCGCGCGACGCGGTCGAGGAGGCCGACCACGTGCTGGAGGAGGTCGCCGCCCGCTTCACCGACGCGGTGACCGAGCGCCGCCGCTCGCTGCGCACCTCCTGGGAGTCCGGCTCCAAGGGCGGCGACACGTCGTCCTCCGAGGCCGACACCGAGAAGCTGCGGCTGGCCCTGAAGGACTACCGCGAGCTGACCGAACGGCTCCTGCACCTGTGACCCACGGGTGACCCGTCCGCCCGCACCGCGGGACCCGGGCCGTCCGCACGCCGAGGCCACGCCCCCACCCGGATCTCCGGGCCCGGGGAGCGTGGCCTCGGCGCGTCGCGCCGGTGGGGCGCTGCGGCCCGCACGCGCCGCACGCCCGGGTCCTACGCCGCGCCGGTGTCCCCGCGGGGCGCGGGCCGCTCCCGGCCCTCGCGCCACTGCCGTACGACCTCGTCGACGTCGTACGGCTTCAGGCCCAGCGGCGGGCCGGGCGGCGGCTTGAACATGACGTCGCGGATCTTGACGTTGACGTCCTCGACGATTTTGCGCACCGCGCGTTCGGACGGGGCGCGGGACGCGGCCAGGAGCGCGTCCTCGGCCTCCTTGCGCAGGGCGAGGGTGGGCGGCAGCACGGACAGGCCCTCGCGGGCCAGCTTCCGCTTCACCCACCACATCTCGTCGTAGGGGGCGGTCAGGTCGTCCGGCAGGGGCTTGCCCGCGCCGGGCAGCCCCTCGAACTCCCCGCGCGCCTCGGCGGCACGGATCTGGTGATCGACCCAGGACTCGAAAGTGACACCCGGTGGCTTTCGCTCGGTCATGTCTTCATTGTGCCCAACACGCGGCGGCCCGGCCCAACTATCATTCCGCCGCGGGCGCCAACGAGGCTGCCGCGCCTGGCCATTGGCGTCGGCCGAAGCCGCGGGGCGGTGGAACCGCCGGGCGCCGCGAGGGGGAGGAGCGCACGTGCTGGAACTCACCATGGCGACGGTCTCGGGGGCGGAGGAGGGGGCCACGGCGGGCATGCTGATGGCGGAATCGTCCAGCGACCCCGGTGCCGTGCTGCGCGTGGGCCGGGACCGGGCCGTGTGCCGCCTGGCGACGCCGGACGACTGGCTGTTCGTCTCGCGTGTGCACCTGGAGTTCCTGTGCGGGCCCGAGGGCGTCTGGCAGGTGACCTGGCTGCGCGGCTCGCAGAGCGACCCGGCCTCGGAGGTCCGGCTGCGGATCGGCGAGCAGGCCGGCCCGCTCGGCTACGGCGAGACGGTGCCACTGCCGCGGGGCGGGTCGGGAGAGCTCGTCGTCCTGGACCGCGCCGGCCCGCGCAGCGTCAACGTCGGCTTCTACCACGAGGGGTGAGCCGCTCCCGGTCCGCCGGTGCCGGGGCGGGGCGGCGGCACCGGGGCCTTCCGCCACCGCGACGCCGGCCCGCGACTCCGCCACCGCCGTCCGCACCCGGTCACGACGTCACCCGTGCCAGCGCGAAGCCGTCGTACCCCTTGCCGCTCACCGTCTGGAGCGCCGTGCCCTCCAGCCGGGGGTGGCTGCCGATCAGTTCGACGGCGGCCCTGCTGCCCCGCACGTCCGGGTCGGGACTGTCGGCGTCGGCGACCCGGCCGCGCCGGACGACGTTGTCCACGACGATCAGGCTGCCGGGGCGGGTCAGCTCCAGGGCCCACTGGACGTAACGCGCGCTGTTCACCTTGTCGGCGTCGATGAAGACCAGGTCGAACGGGTCGGACCGCTCGGCGGCGAGCTTGGGCAGCGTGTCCAGGGCGGGCCCGACCAGGACCTCCACGAGGTGGCCGAGGCCGGCCCGCGCGATGTTGCGGACCGCGACCTCGGCGTGCCGGGGGCTGTACTCCAGCGAGACCGCGCGGCCGTCGGCGGGCAGCGCCCGCGCCAGCCAGATGGTGCTGTACCCGCCGAGGGTGCCGATCTCCAGGATCCTGCGGGCGCCCTGGACGCGGGCGAGGAGCTGGAGCAGCTTGCCCTGGCCCGCCGTGACACTGATGTCGGGGAGTCCGGCGGCCTCGCTGTCGCGCAGCGCGGCGCGCAGGACCTCGTCGTCCGCCGCCAGGTGGCTGTCCAAGTACTGGTCGACGTCGTTCCACAGCTGTGACTCGGTCATGGCCGGTGCCCTTCGTCCGCTCGTCCGCGTGCGTCGCGCACTCCTACTATTAATTAGAGGCGCTAACTACTTTCTCCAACGACCCGGTCCCGGCGCGGGTTCCCGACGCACGTCGGCCGCCACCTTCGGGTGACGGCCGACGTGCGTGCGGTGCCGGTGGGAGGGGCGGGCGGGGTGCGGGATCAGCGCTCCACGGACGGTGCCGAGCCGGGCAGCGGGCGGCCGGCCGACTCCGTCATGAACCACACCGCGACGCCGCCGACCACGGCCGCGGCCATCATGTAGTAGGCGGGCATCATCATGTTGCCGGTGGCGCCGATCAGCGCGGTCACCACCAGCGGGGTCGTCCCGCCGAACAGCGACACCGAGACGTTGAAGCCCACGGACAGCGAGCCGTAGCGCACCCGGGTCGGGAACAGCGCGGGCAGCGCGGAGGGCATCGCGGCCGTGAAGCAGACCAGCAGCAGACCCAGCGCCGCCATGCCGAGCCCGACGGCGAGCAGGCTGCCCTGGCGGATCAGCAGCAGGGCGGGCACCGACAGCAGCAGGAAGCCCGCGCAGCCGGCCGCGATCACCGGACGGCGCCCGACCCGGTCGGTGAGCGCGCCCGCGAAGGGCTGGACGATCATCATCAGCGCCATCACGGCGAGCACGACCAGCAGACCGTGCGTCTCGTCGTACTTGAGCTCACTGGTCAGGTAGCTCGGCATGTACGACAGCAGCATGTAGTCGGTGACGTTGAAGACGAGGACCAGGCCGACGCAGAGCAGCAGCGCGCGCCACTGGCCGGCGATCATCTCGCGCAGCGGCACCTTGGGGCGCGCCTTCTCGGACTTGGCGACCTCGGCCGCGAACGCGGGGGTCTCCTCCAGGCGCATCCGCAGGTACAGGCCGAAGACGCCCATCGGCCCGGCCACCAGGAACGGCAGCCGCCAGCCCCAGGAGAGCAGGTCGTCGGAGGACAGCAGCGCCGTCAGCAGGGTGACGAGGCCGGCGCCGCCGATGTATCCGGCGAGGGTGCCGAACTCCAGCCAGCTCCCGAGGAACCCGCGCTTCTTGTCGGGCGCGTACTCGGCGATGAAGGTGGACGCGCCCGCGTACTCGCCGCCGGTCGAGAAGCCCTGCACCAGACGGGCCGCGAGGAGCAGCACCGGGGCGCCGACGCCGATCGAGCCGTAGGAGGGGATCAGGCCGATCGCGAAGGTGCCCGCGGCCATCATGATCATGGTGATGGCGAGCACCTTCTGGCGTCCGATCCGGTCGCCGAGCGGGCCGAACACGACGCCGCCGAGCGGCCGGACGAGGAAGGCGGCGGCGAAGGCGCCGAAGGTGGAGAGCAACTGGGCGGTCGGGTTGCCGGACGGGAAGAAGACCTTGCCCAGGGTGACGGCGATGTAGCTGTAGACGCCGAAGTCGAACCATTCCATGGCGTTGCCGAGCGCCGCCGCCTGCACGGCGCGACGCACGAGGGCCGGATCGGTGGCGGTGGCGGTTGCTTCGGCGGGGCGGGGGGCCCGTACGGACGAGGGGGCAGTGGCGACTGTGGCAGCCGACAAAACGGGGCTCGCCTACCTTTCGACGGGGACGGGGGCGGGCCCGCACGGCGTCGCTGGCGCCGGGCCGGGGACCGACTTTAGGGGTTTTTGACCCGCTCACGTACGGTGCGAGACTCGTTGCACACTGCACGTAAAGGGGCCCTGGTCAGGGGCGTACGGCCCCTCGCGGACGGCGCGGGCGGGCGCGCGATGTGACCTTTGTCGCGCGGAACGGGGGGCCACCGGGCCGGGACGTCCCAGGTCAGGGGCGAGTGCCGCCTCCCACGTTCGGGTGGGAGGCGGGCTCTGGACCGCGCACCGGCAACCGGCGCTCCCGCACGGCCGGCGAGTTCCCCGCGCGCGGTGTGCCACGGCCGCCGGGGGGCCCGTCGGCCCCGCCGACTATCGTGCGAACGAAACGGGAGCGGACGTCAGGTGAAGGCCGGGTTGCCTGCGTCCTTGTCCGGGGGGTGCTGTGCGCCCCATAAGGTGCGCACAGAGGAAGTCCACGCGCGCGCGTGGGACCAACGGGGCGGAGGCCGACGAGGCGTGGCGAATGCGGAGCACAGCGGGCGGCCGGCGGGGGCCTACGGGGCGACGGCGATCGGTGCGGGCGGAGCGCGCGTCCGCGCGGTGCGCGTCGGCCTGTGGCTGGTCGCGGCGGTCCTGGCCGCACGGCAGGTAGCGGTCGTCCTCGGCAGCCCCCGCGCGGACCGGCTGACCGACCTGGAGACCTGGGTGGGACCGTCCGGGGTCCTGCACGTGAAGGGGTCCCTCTACGACTCGACGCAGTTCACCGGCACCCCCTTCGCCGGCCTCGTGCTCAAGCCCCTGACCAGGGCCGCCGAGCAGGGCCTCGGCTGGGGCTGGACCTTCGGCACGCTGCTGCTGGTCGTCGCGCTCGGCCTGGTCGCCGTGCGCGCCCTGCCGCAGCCCGCCGGGCGGCGCACGGCGCTGTTCGCGGCGCCCGTCGCGATCAGCCTGCTCATGCTGTCGCTGCCGGTGCGCAACACCCTGTGGCTCGGCCAGACCAGCATCATCCCGGTCCTGCTGGTGCTGCTCGGCTGCTTCACCGTGCGCGGCGAACGCGGCAGCGGCGTCCTGATCGGCCTCGCCGCGGCGCTCCAGCCGACCGTGCTGCTCTTCGTGCCGCTGCTGTGGCTCACCGGCCGGCGCCGCGCCGCCGTCTCCGGGGCGGCCACCTTCGCCGTGTGCACGCTGCTCGCGTGGGTCGCGCTGCCGCACGACTCCGCCACCTACTGGGTGCACCACATGGCGGGCGCCGGGCTCGGCGGCCGGGCCGACGGCCTCGCCAACCAGTCCCTGCACGGCGCGCTGCTGCGGCTCGGCCTCTCCGGCCCGCCGGAGATCGCCCTGTTCCTGGTGCTCGGCGCCGTCGTCGCGGTCCTCGGCCTGCGCCGTGCCGTCGGGTACGCGCGCGACGGGCAGCTGCTGCTCGCGGTGGCCGTCACCGGCTGTGCGGCGATCGTCGTGTCGCCGACCGCCTGGCAGCACCAGCTGCTGTGGGTGCTGCTCGCCGTCGTCGGCCGGGTCGGCCGGCGCGCGTCGGACCGCTTCGTGTGGCCGGTGGCCGTCGTCCTGGTGATGACGCTGCCCGCGCACGTGCTGCTGCCGAACATGTCCGCCGCCTACCCGCTGCGCGACAACCTGGTGCTCCTGGCGGCCCTGGCCGCGGCGACCGCCGTGCCGTTCCTGCCGCGCAGCTCCCCGTACTACGACAGCCCGGTGCCCACCCAGTACGCGGCGCCGGTGCCCGCCCGCTTCCGGCACGTCCCGCTGGTGCCGGTCCTGCGCCGGGTGCTGACCCGGCCGAACCTGCTGCTCGAACTGCTGCTGATCCGCGTCACCTACGCGGCCTACGCCAAGGTCCGGCTCGCGGCGACCGGGGGCAGCAACGCCGCCGGCCGCACCACCGCCGAGGCGCACGGCCACCAGATCCTGTCGATCGAGCGGTTCCTGCACATCGACATCGAGCACGCCGTCAACCACGCGGTCTTCCACATCGGGTGGCTCAAGGGCTTCTTCGACTTCTACTACGAGTCGTTCCACTTCTTCGTCCCGCTGGGCGTCCTCGGCCTGCTGTACTGGCGCCGCCCCGTGGACTACCGCTGGGCCCGCAGCGCCCTCGGCTTCGCCACCCTGCTCGCCCTCGTCGGCTTCTGGCTCTACCCGCTGGCCCCGCCGCGCCTGATGCCGGCCCTCGGGATCATCGACACGGTGCACGGGGTCCAGGACTTCTCCAAGCCGGACTACGGCACGCTCACGGCGCTGACCAACCAGTACGCGGCGATGCCCTCGCTGCACTTCGGCTGGTCGCTGTGGTGCGGTCTGGTGATCGCGATCGTCGCGCCGAAGTGGTGGATGAAGGCGCTCGGCCTGCTGCACCCCCTGTTCACCGTCTCCGCGATCGTGGCGACCGGCAACCACTGGGTGCTGGACGCGGCGGGCGGCGCGGCCGTCGTGCTCGCCGGCTTCGGCCTGACGTACCTGCTCCAGGGCCCCCGGGCGCTGCCGGAGGCCACCGAGGAGGCCCGCCGGAAGACCCGGGAGGACGAGCCGGCCGTGCCGGACCGGGCGCCGGCCACGGGGTGACGGCGGCCGCGCACACCCGCACGCGGACATGACGAAGGCGGCGGCCCCGGGGATCGGGGGCCGCCGCCTTCGTGCGGTGCGGGCCTCGTGGGCCCGCGTCACTCACTGCCGCCGCGGTGCGGTCCGGTCAGTAGTAGTTGTGGGTCTGCCAGAAGTTCCACGCGCCGACCGGGCTGCCGTAGCGGGAGTTCATGTAGTCCAGGCCCCACTTGATCTGGGTCTTGGGGTTGGTCTTCCAGTCGGAGCCGGCGGACGCCATCTTCGAGCCGGGCAGCGCCTGCACCAGGCCGTAGGCGCCGGACGAGGAGTTCGTGGCGCTGACGTTCCAGTTGCTCTCGTGCTCGACGATGTGACTGAACGCGGCGTACTGGGCGGAGTTCGGGATCATCTTGTGCGCGACCGCCTGGGCCTGCGCGGCCGAGCTGCCCGTGGCCGCCTGGGCGGGCCCGGCGGCCAGCACCATTCCGGCGCATGCCGCGCCGAGGGCGCCGACGGTGAGGGCCTGCTTCGGGGACGCGATACGGCGAATGCGGGTGACGAACACGAGGAACCTTTTTCTTCGGGGACCAGGGGCCGCTCGCACGACGTCCGCACCGGAACGAGGTGGGGGAGTGCGTCGGCGCCGCGGCCCGTGGGGGCTCGTCGGCGCCTGGCGACCACTCCACAGAAGCAGGCCCGCGGCCCGCCCGCAATGACCCCTTTTACTAGTGGAGGTCGCATCCGTGACAAAGGTCCGTCGTGTGACGCGTCTCTCAAACCGCAGGTCAGAGGCCATTTTGCCAAGCCCATGACAAGCCCGTTCGCTACTACTCCGCTTCGTGGGTGACCTCGGTCATGTGCGCCAGTTCACCGCCCGCGCGACGCCCGGTGCGCGACCGGTCACCGAGCGGCCCGGCCCGGCCGTGACCCACGTCGCACCCCGCCCCGGGCTCCCGCCCGGCCCGCCGTCGGATAGCTTCGCGCCATGCGCGCGACGGGGAGACTGCTGGGCTCGGGCCGGACGGCCGACGTGTACGAGATCGACGGGGCGTGGGTGCTGCGCCGCGACCGGGAGGGGTACGGGGACGCGGCCGCCGAGGCCGCGCTCATGGCGCACGTGCGCGCGCACGGGTTCCCCGCGCCGCGCGTGCGGGAAGCGGCGTCGCGCACGGAACTGGTCATGGAGCGGCTGTCCGGACCGACGATGCTCGGGGCCTGGAGCACCGGCGCGATCGACCCGGTGGCGGCGGGCACCGCGCTCGCCGGTCTGCTGCGGCGCCTGCACGCGATACCCCCGCTGCGCTCGGCCGACCCCGCGGACCGGATCCTCCACCTCGACCTGCACCCCGACAACGTGATCCTCGAACCGGACGGCCCCCGCGTCATCGACTGGGCCACCGCCGAGGAGGGCCCGCCGGGGCTGGACTGGGGCATGTCCGCGGTGATCCTCGCCCAGGTCGCCGCCGGCGGCGGCGACCCGGGCCCGGCGGTCCGCGAGACGCTCGCGGCCCTGCTCGCCGACCCGTCCGGCCTCACGGGGGCGGGCCTCGCCGAGGCCCTGCGCCGCCGGGCCGCGAACCCGACGATGAGCCCCGCCGAGACGGACCTGCTGGGCGCGGCGGAGGAGATGATCAGGGAGATCGCGGGGCCGTTGCGCTAGGACCCGCCGGCGGCCCCGCGTCCGGTCCGATCAGCCTGCACACCGTCTCGATGTCGGCCCGCACCTGCGTTATCGACGCCCGCCCCGACAGCCAGGTGATCAGCGCCGAGTGCCAGGTGTGCTCGATCACGCGGACCACGGACAGCTCGTCCGGGTCCGGGTCCGTCAGGCCCATGGCCTCCAGGATGATCGCCGTCGTGCGCCGCGAGACCTGGTCCACCTCGTGGGAGACGCTGCGGTCGGCGAAGGTCAGCGCGCGCACCATCGCGTCGGCGAGGTGCGGATCCTGCTGCAACGCGTGGAAGGCCCGCATCAGGGTCTGCGTCACCCGCTCCGCCGCCGTCTCGCCGGCCGGCGGCCGCTTGCGCAGCGTGGCGTGCAGATGCTCCAACTGGTCCTGCATCGTGGCCACGAGCAGGTGCACCTTCGACGGGAAGTAGCGGTAGAGGGTGCCGAGCGCCACCTGCGAGGACTCGGCGACCTCCCGCATCTGCACGGCGTCGAAGCCGCCCCGCCCGGCCAGCCGGGCGCTCGCGCGCAGGATGCGGCGGCGGCGCGCCTCCTGCCGCTCGGTCAGGGGCGCGGCTGCGTTCCGCGCGAGGCTCGCGTCCACCTTGGCTTGCCCAGGCATGGGGTTCCGTTCCGTGACCGCCGGTGAGGCGGGTGATCGGACAGCGCGGCCGTGTCCGCCGTGGCGCGAATCACCCGGGTCGCCGGTCACCGTGTGGCTACCTGCCGGTAGATTCGGAGGCTCCTGAACGATCAAGTCTGAAACTTGTTCTAGATTAACGTCCCGGCGTAGTCTCGCGGGACCACGCAGGCAGAAGGGGGCCCAGAGTGACCGCTGAGGCCAGTCAGGCGGGTCCTCCGGAGGGCCTCGCCGCTGACGGCGAGCGCCCGCTCAGCATCGCACTCCTCACGTACAAGGGAAACCCGTTCTGCGGCGGTCAGGGCGTCTACGTAC
Organism: Streptomyces sp. NPDC008150; assembly: GCF_042956945.1. Taxonomy (NCBI): domain Bacteria; kingdom Bacillati; phylum Actinomycetota; class Actinomycetes; order Kitasatosporales; family Streptomycetaceae; genus Streptomyces; species Streptomyces sp. NPDC008150. The sequence continues at coordinate 693,749 of NZ_JBIBHJ010000001.1, forward strand.
GCCACCTCTCGCGTGAACTGGCCCGCCTGGGCCACCGCGTGGAGGTCATCGGTTCGCAGCCCTACCCGGTCCTCGACGAGGTCCGGGACGGCAGGCTCGGCCTCACCGAACTGCCCAGCCTCGACCTCTACCGCCAGCCCGACCCGTTCCGCACCCCGGGGCGCGGCGAGTACCGCGACTGGATCGACGCCGTCGAGGTCGGCACCATGTGGACCGGCGGCTTTCCCGAGCCGCTCACCTTCTCGCTGCGCGCCCGGCGCCATCTCCAGGCCAGGCGCGGCGAGTTCGACGTCGTGCACGACAACCAGACCCTCGGATACGGCCTGTTGGGCGACATCGGCGCCCCGCTGGTGACGACGATCCATCACCCCATCACCGTGGACCGGCAGTTGGAGATCGACGCCGCCACGAGCCGCCGCCGCCGGCTGTCCGTGCGGCGCTGGTACGCCTTCACGCGCATGCAGAAGCGCGTCGCGCGCCGCCTGACGTCGGTGCTGACCGTCTCCGGCACCTCCCGCGCCGAGATCGTCGACCACCTCGGGGTGGACCGCGACCGGGTCCACGTGGTCCACATCGGCGCCGACACCGGCCTGTTCTCGCCCGACCCGTCCGTCGCCCAGGTGCCCGGCCGGATCGTGACGACGTCCAGCGCGGACGTGCCCCTCAAGGGCCTGGTCTTCCTCGTCGAGGCGCTCGCCAAGGTCCGCACCGAGCACCCCGCCGCACACCTCGTCGTCGTCGGCCGCCGCGCCGAGGACGGCCCGGTCGCCCGCGCCATCGAGCGGTACCAACTCGCCGACGCCGTACGGTTCGTGAAGGGCATCACGGACGAGGAACTCGTCGACCTGGTGCGCTCCGCCGAGGTCGCCTGCGTGCCGTCGCTGTACGAGGGGTTCTCGCTGCCGGCCGCCGAGGCCATGGCGACCGGCACCCCGCTGGTGGCCACCACCGGCGGCGCCATCCCCGAGGTCGCCGGGACCGACGGCGAGACCTGCCTCGCGGTGCCCCCGGGCGACGCGGGCGCGCTGGCCGCCGCGCTTGGCCGGCTGCTGGGCGACGCCGGACTGCGCGAACGCCTGGGCCGCGCCGGACGCGAGCGGGTGCTCGCCCGCTTCACCTGGGCCCGCGCCGCCGAAGGCACGGTCGCCCGCTACCGCGAGGCCATCGCCCGCGCGGGCCGCGCGCCCGCCGGCCGGGGCGCCGCGGACACCCCCACCGAACCGCCCGCCCCCACTCACCGCGAAAGCAGGGCCACGTGCTGACCGTCGACTTCTCCCGGTTCCCGCTCGCCCCCGGCGACCGCGTGCTGGACCTCGGCTGCGGCGCCGGACGGCACGCCTTCGAGTGCTACCGGCGCGGCGCGCGCGTGGTGGCCCTCGACCGCAACGGCGAGGAGATCCGCGAGGTCGCCAAGTGGTTCGCGGCGATGGCCGAGGCGGGCGAGGCACCCGAGGGCGCCACCGCCACCGCCATGGAGGGCGACGCGCTCCAACTGCCCTTCCCCGACGAGTCGTTCGACGTCGTCATCATCTCCGAGGTGATGGAGCACATCCCCGACGACAAGGGGGTGCTCGCCGAGATGGTGCGCGTCCTCAAGCCCGGCGGACGCATCGCGATCACCGTCCCGCGCTACGGCCCGGAGAAGGTCTGCTGGGCGCTGTCCGACGCCTACCACGAGGTCGAGGGCGGCCACATCCGGATCTACCGCGCCGACGAACTCCTCGGCAAGATGCGGGAGTCGGGCCTGCGCCCCTACGGCTCCCACCACGCCCACGGCCTGCACTCGCCGTACTGGTGGCTCAAGTGCGCGTTCGGCGTCGACAACGACAAGGCGCTCCCGGTGCGGGCCTACCACAAGCTGCTCGTCTGGGACATCATGAAGAAGCCCCTGGCGACCCGCGTCGCCGAGCAGGCCCTGAACCCGCTGATCGGCAAGAGCTTCGTGGCCTACGCGACCAAGCCGCACCTGCCCCCGGTGGACGCCAAGTGACCACTCCGCGCACGGAACACCTCGTCCTGCCCGGCGTGCTGACCGCCGAGCAGGCCGTGGCGACCGTCCACGGCATCCTCGCCGCGCAGCGCGAGGACGGCGCGATCCCCTGGTTCCGCGGCCACCACCTCGACCCGTGGGACCACGTCGAGGCGGCCATGGCCCTGGACGCCGCGGGCGAACACGCCGCGGCGGAACGGGCGTACGCGTGGCTGGCCCGGCACCAGAACGACGACGGCTCCTGGTACGCCGCCTACACCGACGGCGAGGCCGCGCTCGTCCAGGACCGCGCCCGGGAGACCAACTTCGTCGCCTACGTCGCCGTCGGCGTCTGGCACCACTACCTGTCGACCGGCGACGACGCGTTCCTCGACCGCTCGTGGCCGACCGTCCGCGCGGCCGTCGAGTTCGTCATCGGACTCCAGCAGCCCGGCGGCCAGATCGGCTGGAAGCGCGCCGACGACGGCACCCCCACCGAGGACGCCCTGCTCACCGGCTGCTCCTCCGTCCACCACGCGCTGCGCTGCGCCCTCGCCATCGCGGAACAGCGCGAAGAGCCGCAGCCCGACTGGGAGTTGGCGCTCGGCACGCTGCGCCACGCGATCCGCAGCCACCCCGAGCGGTTCCTCGACAAGTCCCGCTACTCGATGGACTGGTACTACCCGGTCCTCGGCGGTGCCCTCACCGGCGCCGAGGCCGGCGCCCGCATCCGGGAGGGCTGGGACCGCTTCGTGGTGCCCGGCCTCGGCGTGCGCTGCGTCGTGCCCAACGCGTGGGTGACCGGCGGGGAGTCGGCCGAACTCGCGCTCGCGCTGTGGGCAACGGGCGAGTCCGACCGGGCACTTGAGATCCTCCAGTCGATCCAGCACCTGCGGGACCCGGAGAGCGGCCTGTACTGGACGGGCTACGTCTTCGACGACGGGGCCGTCTGGCCGCGGGAGTTGACCACCTGGACGGCTGGCTCCCTGCTGCTCGCGGTCGCCGCGCTCGGCGGCCACGAGGCCACCGTCGCCGTCTTCGGCGGCGAACTGCTGCCGCTGGGCCTGGACACCGACTGCTGCGCCTGAACCACGTGCGACGGGGCCGTGGGGGGGGGGGGGGGGGGGCGCCGGGCGGGGGGGGGGGGGGGGGGCGCGCCCCCCCGCGCCCCCCCCCCCCCCCCCCCCCCCCCCGCCGCCGCCCCCCCCCCCCGCCCGCCGGCCCGCCCCCCCCCCCCGGCCACCC